>JBBQWL010000020.1:0-110344 GCA_038210625.1 Chitinophagales bacterium
AGGCATGAATTTTAAACGAGCGATGATCCTCTGGCGCACAGAGGCAATAAGATGTTGGTTACTCATCTGCAAATACATTGTAGCAGCTTACTGGAATTTTTTTGCCCCCAAATTAAAAACGACTTTTTGAGGGACGACTAAATAGCCGCAAAAAAAATTCCCACCGGAGAGCCGGCGGGAATTTTCTTAACCCTTAAAACAACCAACATTATTATGTTGATACTTATACAACAACAGATACGCAAGTTGGTTGTAAATGGTTTGCTTAGGTTCTAAAAATATTGTGTTAAACCAGTTTTTCTTTTTAAATATTAGTCTTGCGCTAGGATAAAGCGATATCCAGCACCTGCTGCATTGTTTTTACATAGTGAAACTTAGTACCCTTAATGAAAGCAGGATTTATTTCCAGCACATCTTTTTCATTTTGCCAGCACATGATGATTTCTTTAATGCCGGAGCGTTTTGCAGCCAGCACTTTCTCCTTGATGCCACCAACTGGTAACACCTGCCCGCGGAGGGTAATCTCACCAGTCATGGCGAGGTAAGACTTTATCCTGCGGCCGGTAAAGGCACTTGCCAGTGCTGTCATCATTGTAATACCTGCGCTGGGCCCGTCTTTCGGCACAGCTCCTTCCGGAACATGAATATGCACGTTCTTTTTGTTAAACATTTCCGGGTCTATATTTAACTTCTTTGCATTCACCTGAAGCCATGTGTAAGCGGTTGACGCACTTTCCTTCATTACATTGCCCAGGTTGCCCGTCATTTTTAATTCTCCCTTGCCATCGCTTAAACTGATTTCGATAAAAAGGATGTCTCCGCCAACATAGGTCCAGGCCAGGCCAACCGCCACGCCTGCCATGTTAGCCGTTTTGTACATTTCGTTGCTAAAACGCGGCTTACCCAAAATGCGTTCCACATCGGCTGATGTAAGTGTAGGTTTCAATTTATTTTTGGTTGCATACTGCATCGCCAGGTTGCGCATTACTGCAGCCAGTTGCCTGTCGAGGTCCCGCACGCCACTTTCACGGGTATAATCTTCAATGACTTTTTCAATTACCTTGTCACTGGCTTTTACCGTTACATTTTTTAACCCATGGGCTTCTTTTTGCTTTGGAATTAAATGCTGTTTGGCAATTTCAATTTTTTCTTCCACGGCGTAACCGCTCAGGTCTATAATTTCCAGGCGGTCTCTTAATGCCGGTTGAATATTGCTGATATTATTGGCGGTGGCTATAAATAAAACCTTACTCAGGTCATATTCCAGCTCCAGGTAATTGTCATAAAAGGTATTGTTTTGTTCCGGATCCAATACTTCCAGCAGCGCTGATGAGGGATCGCCACGCTGATCGTTGCCTACCTTATCAATTTCATCCAATATCATTACCGGGTTACTGCTTTTTATTTTGCGGATAGACTGAATGATTCTGCCCGGCATGGCGCCGATATACGTTTTGCGGTGACCACGAATTTCACTTTCATCATGTAAACCCCCCAGGCTTACCCTAACATATTTTCTGGAAATGGCATGTGCAATGCTTTTACCAAGGCTTGTTTTACCAATTCCGGGAGGGCCTACAAAGCAAAGAATAGGGCTCTTCATATCTCCCTTTAACTTTAAAACTGCCAGGTATTCCAGTATGCGTTCCTTTATTTTATGCATGCCGTAATGATCATGGTCCAAAACTTTTCTTGCTTTTTTAAGATCATAACTGTCTGCCGTATAATCTTCCCAGGGCAGGTCCAGCATAAGGTCCAGGTGATTGTACACGACTGAGTAATCCGGTGTGCTGGGATGCATCCTTTCCAATTTTTCCGCACCTTTAATAAACATTTCCTTTGCAGCAGCAGGCCATTTTTTAGTTTCTGCTTTTTTAAGCATTTCCTTTACCTCAGCTACATTGTCGCCACCCAGCTCTTCTTTGATGGCTTTCATCTGTTGCTGTAAAAAGTATTCTTTCTGTTGCTTGTCCAGCTCCGCCCTGGTCTTATTGGTTACTTTATTTTTCAACTCCGTGTACTGCAGTTCGGTCTGCATCAGGTTCATCAGCAATTCGGCCCTCGCCTTAATATTGTTAATTACCAACAGCCGCTGTTTATCTTTGATATCGCTGTTTAAGTTGCTGCTTACAAAATGAATCAGGAAGGAAGGATTCTCAATATTTTTTAAAATTATAGCCGCTTCGCTGGGCAGGTTAGGGGAGATATTAACAATTTGGGACGCCAAATCCTTAATGCTACCTACCATGGCCTCAAAATCACTATCATCTTTTAATACCTCTTCATCCAGCGTTTTTATTTTTGCCTTAAAGTAAGGATCATCCGAAGTAATCTCTTCTACTTTAAATCTTTTTTTACCCTGGATAATTATAGTGGTGCCGCCATCTGGCATCTTTATCATTTTAGCTATTTTGGCGACAGTGCCAATTTCTTCCAGATCACTCACTACCGGCTCTTCCACAGTACTGTCTTTTTGCGCTATCACGCCTATCAATTTGTCAGCCTTGTATGCGTCGGTTACAGCTTTAATACTCTTATCTCTGCCAACAGTAATAGGTAAAACAATGCCGGGAAACAGCACCGTATTTCTCAAGGGTAAAAGGGGTAATTCTTCCGGAATGGCCTGTGTATCGTTGTCTTCGCTGGCATCCTCATTTAGTGGAATGAGTGGCATAAACTCCATTTCCTCTTCCATACCGGGTATAAAAAATTTGTTATCCATAATTTATTAATATAAAGCCAAATTGTCAAAATGTGTGGTGATTGCAATGCATTTTTGATGGCGCAGTATATAGTCAACATTGATGCCGGAACAGGACGCCGATTGAAAATTAAAATCGAAACACAAATGATTGCTGGTTCACCAATTACTCTATTTTAATTTCTAATTGAACGATCTTCGCAGCATTATGTATATTAATTGCTCTCATACAGAACTGTTAATCTTTAAAAAAATTGCTCAGGCAGCAGCCACTTTGCACGTTGATTGTTACCTGATCGGAGGATTTGTAAGAGATTCTGTTATCGGTAGAAAAACCAAGGATATTGATATTGTTTGCACCGGCGACGGCATTGAATTGGCACATGCTGTAGCTGCCTTATATAGCCCCAAACCACTTGTAAATTACTTTAAAAATTTTGGTACGGCACAGTTAAAAGTGAAGGATATTGAAATTGAATTTGTAGGGGCCCGGAAAGAAAGTTACTCTTATGAAAGCCGTAAACCACAGGTGGCAGCAGGGTCACTAAAAGATGACCAGGATAGAAGAGATTTTACCATTAATGCACTTGCCATTAGTTTAAACAGTACAAATTTTGGCGAACTGCTGGACCCTTTTAATGGCATTGAAGACATAGCGCAAAAGATAATCAGAACTCCGCTGCCACCGGCGCAAACCTTTATAGATGATCCGTTGCGTATGATGCGTGCTATTCGCTTTGCGGCCCAGTTGGGTTTTACCATTGAAGAACAAACTTTTGCTTCCATCGGTGAAAATAAAGAACGTATTAAAATTGTAAGCGGCGAACGCATTGCAGATGAACTGAATAAAATATTGTTATGCAAAAAACCTTCCGTTGGTTTTGACCTGTTATATAAAAGCGGATTGCTTAAAATAATTTTTCCGCAAATGGTATTGCTTGCAGGAGCTGAGTATATTGATGGAAAAGGTCACAAGGATAATTTTTATCATACCCTGCAGGTAGTGGATAATATCGCGGAACACACAGATGATTTGTGGCTAAGATGGGCTGCCGTTCTGCACGATATTGCCAAACCGGCCACTAAGAAATTTGAAGCCGGCCATGGCTGGACTTTTCACGGTCATGAAGTGATTGGAGGCAGAATGGTGCCTAAAATTTTTGCACAACTAAAACTACCGCAAAATGAAAAGATGCGTTTTGTACGAAAGCTGGTCGAGCTCCATTTAAGGCCCATCAGCTTAACCAAAGAAAACATAACAGATTCCGCCATACGAAGGTTGCTTTTTGACGCCGGTGAAGATTTTGATGCCTTGATGACTTTATGCAGGGCAGATATTACCAGTAAAAACAAACAAAAAGTAAAACGCTACCTGGAAAATTTTGAAATGGTAGGTGAGCGTTGTGCTGAGGTGGAGGCCAGCGACCAGTTGCGTAACTGGCAACCGCCTATAACAGGCGAGCTGATTATGCAAACCTTTAACCTGCCTCCCGGACGAATGGTAGGCGACCTGAAAAATGCTATCAGGGAGGCCATTTTGGAAGGCGAGATTCCTAATGAGTACGATGCGGCTTTTAATTTTATGGTTAAAAAAGCAACGGGCATGGGCCTTTTTTATAAAGCATGATTAATTATTATTATTCCATTTTCAATTTGTAATTTTACAACATGGCAATATTAAAATTCAGAATCTATTGGGAAGATGATGACAGTATTTACAGGGACGTGGTGATAAAGCACACGCAAAATTTTGCAGATCTGCACCTGGCTATTTTGAAGAGTTTTGAGTTTGATAGTAAGCACAAAGCCACTTTTTACCGCAGCAATGATAATTGGCTCAGGGGAAGGGAGATTTCGCTCGAAAAATATTCGGATAAAGTGTACAAGGTAGATCCGCTGATTATGACGGAAGTTACTATGGGGTCAGAGATTAAAGATCCCAATCAAAAGTTTATTTACGTGTACGATTTTAATAAGTTCTGGACTTTTATGGTGGAACTGATTAATGTGGATAAGGAAGAAAATAAAAAGCTTACTTACCCCGTATGCATTCGTACGGAAGGTATAGCTCCCTCTCAATACGGCACCAAAGGATTGATAGATAAGCGCCTTGCCGAAGTAGAAGAAAAATATGATCTCAATGCTGCCGCAATGCTGGAAGGTTTTAGCCAGGAAGATGAAGATGGCAATGCTGCCGAAAGCACGGAAGAAGACACCACTGGCGGCGAAGAGAGCCAGGAAGATTTTTAGTTAATACATAAATGGATAACTGGATAATGGAAAATGGATAATTTCCTTTTCACGATACCATTTTATTTTTAGGCCAGAGTTCGGACTGGGTACCATTTTTAATCGACAGCTTTTCTGTATTGGCCCACACATAACCAATAATACATTGATGCAGGCTTTGAAAAATTATCTATTATCAATTAAACAATTGTCAATTCTCCCCATCACATCACAGAATGAAAAAGACCTGTATCATTGTTGTCGGCCCTACCGCTGTGGGTAAAACAGCGTTGGCTGTTCAATTGGCACAGCATTTTTCAACTCAAATTATTTCTGCAGACAGCCGTCAGTGTTTTAAAGAATTAAATATTGGTGTCGCCAAGCCATCGGAGCAGGAACTGGCGTTGGTAAAGCATTACTTCATTAGTTCTCATTCTATTCATAATACCGTTAACACAGCCGTATTTGAACAATATGCGCTGGCAAAAGCCAAACAAATTTTAGAAAAAAATGATATTGCCGTAATGGTAGGTGGTACCGGCCTGTACGTAAAAACATTTGCCCATGGTATAGATGAAGTTCCTGTAATTAAGCCATCCATAAGGGAGAAAATTATTGCAGATTATGAATGGGAAGGTCTTCAATGGCTGCAAAAGGAAGTTGAAAAAAAAGATCCTCTTTATTTTGAAAAAGGCGAAACTAAAAATCCCCAACGCTTAATGAGAGCCTTGGAAGTGAAGTTGTCAACAGGCAAATCGATCATTGAATTTCAAACACAGCAGTCAAGAAAAAGAGATTTTGAGATCATTACAATGGGGCTGGAAATACCCCGGGAAGACTTAATCAAAAGAATCAACAGCAGGGTAGATGAAATGATGAAACAGGGCCTGCTTGATGAAGTAAAAAAATTGATGCCCTTTAAAGATTTAAACGCTTTACAAACTGTGGGTTACAGAGAATTAATTGGTCATTTAATTGGCGATCTTTCTTTGGAAGATGCGGTAGAAGCCATCAAAATAAATACCCGCCAATATGCTAAACGCCAGATGACCTGGTTTAAAAAAGATGCAGCTGTTGAATGGTGCCCGCCTGCTTTCAATGATGTTATTACCAAGCTCAACAAAGAGCTGAATTAGCAGAGTATAAATTTGACTACACTGCGCTTTGTAGAATTGCTTCAAATGCAATACAAGGGTAAATTAGATGAGAAGGCGGATAAATATCTTAATTTTATCGCTGATGCCGCGAAAAGAATGAGAATTCTGATAACAGATTTATTAGATTTTTCAAGAATCGGTACCAAAGAAAATGTAGAAAGTGTCGACTGTAATTTATATTGGATAATCTATTGGCGGACATTATGGTGACATTTACTGAGGCAAACGCAACTATCAGTTATGGAACTTTGCCCGTTATTGAAGGATATACAACAGAAATGAAATTGCTTTTTCAGAACCTGTTGGTGAATGCTGTAAAATTTCGAAAAAAGAATATTGCACCGTTTATACAAATTAATGTTGAAAAAGAAAAAGATTTCTGGAAATTTGCTATAATTGACAATGGCATTGAAAAAGAATATAGCCAAAGAATATTTGATATTTTTCAGCGATTGAACATACGTGCTGAATACCAGGGTTCAGGCATTGGATTAGCACACTGTAAAAAAATAGTTGAATTGCACGGCGGAAAAATCTGGATGGAACCAGCACCTGGAGGTGGGAGTATATTTTTGTTTACAATACCCGAAAAAACAGTGAATAATGGAAAATAAACTGAGCTGCATCCTGGTAATTGATGACGATGAGCCCACTAATTTTATAAATACAATGTTGATTGAAGAGGCTGAATGCACGCATCATTTGGAGATAGCAGACAGCGGAATGAAGGCATTAAACTACCTCAAAAAAGCGACAAATGAAATTGCCTCTCCAGGGGATTTTATAGCGCCCGATCTTGTTTTTCTCGATATCAATATGCCCCGTATGAATGGCTGGGAGTTTTTAACTGAGTTTAGAAAAATTAGCAATGGACACGCTCCCAAGCCAGTCATTATTATGCTCACAACTTCTCTTAATCCGGATGATAAACAAAGGGCAGAAAATATTCCTGAGATAACGGATTTTGAAAATAAGCCGCTCACAAAAGAAATGATTGAAAGGATAATCAAAAAATATTTTAATGCGGTCTGATTGGGGCATGGCAGGAAAATAGTCTAGTCCTTCCAGCACCCCGCATTCAACTCACATCCTCCGGGTGTCAGCCATTAAACGGAACTAAACGCAATTGAGAACTGTTCTATAAATATTAAAATTTAATTCCAACGCTGGCCACAATATTGCCCCGATTATTTTTTACGCTGGCAAAAGTGTTGCTTTTATCCTGTAACCTGTAAGGAAAATTTACATCTTTATTAAGTGCGTAGATGTAGGTAAGATCAATAAAAAATCCCTTATTTCTATAGCCCACTCCACCACTTATCAACATCCTGTTTGCTTTTAATGCAGCATCCTTATAAGGGTTGGTATAATATGCAAATCCGAGCCGGGCCATTATGACATTAAATTTCAATTCGCCACCTGCACGAAAATTAAAAGCACCTTTATATTCATCTCTTATTACTTTATTTAAAGCGGTATAATAATCCGCTTCTCCGGCCGCAGGTGTTTGATTCGCACTGTAAAAAGAAGAAGCGCTGTGCCGCACGTATTCAATATCAGCAGTAATAAATCCTTTTTGCTGTTTAACATTTTCTACTTCTCTCAGCACATAACTACCACTTATCATGGCCTTCCAGGGCGTAAGTAAAGTATAATTGCTTTCGCCCGGAACATTGTTTGTAAAAATCTCAGATGAAACTGATCTAACCCCTTTATAGTTTTCGGAATTTACTTCCAGATCTACATTGCGCTTATCTTTTAAATTAAACATATAGCTGGGCGTGTGTACGGCAAATCCCAAACGTAAAAATTCGGATGGTTTAAAAATGATGCCTAGTTTTAAATTCAATCCAACGCCTTTGGTAGAAAAGTGATCGGTATAATTAAAATATCCAAAACTGTTATTTGCATCAGACGAAGTATCACTTTCCCTGAATGTTGATGTGCTGTTATAATTTATAATAGGGATGCCAACACTACCTCCAATCAATAACTTATCATTTTTATTTACAGCATAACCCAGAGCCACTTCATACATACCACCACTTGTTTGTAAAGTATTTTGCTGAAATAAAGCTTTACCATCCGCTAATAAAAATTCCGGTAGCGCTTTTACCCTGTTGCCGCTAAAAGTATCTACAAGGTAGGTATACAATGCAGGTGCAGCACCATAAGCATATTGGGGATCATTGAGTACATCATCAAGGGAGCCATTACTTAAACCTTTCACCGCCTGCTCTGCAAACTGCTCACTGAATGAGCTATAGTTATTGTAGCCGGAATATTGTACCGTATTGTTGTAATTGGCTGTTTGCGTAACCGCCAGGCTAAAAGCCTGGCTGGTGTTTGGTTTATACCTGTTGCCGGTTCCAAATACAAAACCTATGGGGCCACCAAACAAATTGAAGTTGTTTTTGGTGCTTTTTAATTTGGTATCCCTAAAGTTTGCATTGTTGTTGTTAAAGAAAAACCCAGGTGTAAAAACAAACTCTCCCGTTTTATAATTTCCCAGTCCTGCGGGATTTACATAATTAGCAGTGATATCTCCACCCAATGAGCCCATAGCTCCACCAATTGCCAAAGTGCGGGCAGTGCCATTCTGAGGGTAATAGGAATACCTTAATACGTCTTCGGGAATTTGGGCATACAACCCATAGCCTGTTAACAAAAATGATAAGAGTATATATTTTTTCATGGCATAATTATTTTAGTCTGCCGGTCGTAAGGCCCGCAAATATATTTTTTTCTACAAGTGATATGCGATTCTAGTTAGGTCTTGTAATTCTTCCACCACCCGATGAACTGCTGCCTGACGAAGAACTGCTGCTACTGCTGGCAGGCGGAGGTGTATAGGTTCTTTCTGTTGTTGTAGTTCTGTTAGTTGTATTATTGTAGCTATTGTTATTAACGTTATTGCTATTAGCAGGTGCAAGCACTTTATTCAAAACGTTTCCTAAAGCACTTGTTCTGGCATTGGTATTATTATAACTTCTTACAGGTGGTCTGTTAGGAACTGCAAAGGAAGCATTGCTGTTATTATACTGATGCGTATATCCATTGAGGTTAGTCACCCTTGGGGTACTGTTTTTTATGGGGCTTGCGGGTGTAATGTAAACCGGGTAAGGGCTGTAGTAAGGGTTATAATAATAGTTACTGTAAAAATCATTGTAGTATGGGTTGTAATAATTGCCATAGTTGTTGTAGTAGCCATGCCTGTTGTAAGCGCTATAATTATTATAATAAGAATAAGGACTATACGCATAATCATTGTTCAAATACCTCCACCGGTAATCATTAATACCCATCATGATCATCCTGTCTTCACCGCTGTAATAAACGGGCTCATCAGCGGGCTGTCTTTTAGTTGTGGCAACAGCTTCGCCGTAATCACGTGCTGGTGAAAAATAAACATCATCTGGTGTTTGGCCGGATTTATACATAGTTGTGCAACTGCTAAAAGCAGCGGCAGAAAAAGCTAAAAGTAAAAGTTTCGTTTTCATGATAATTTGTTTAAAATTATTATAAAGTGAAGTTACTATTTTTGTGCGGTTTATTAGCAAGAAGGAATATAGCAGCTTCAATTACCGATATAAATATAATGCAACATTGTGGCATTGCGCTGTTAAATATGTGCTAAAAGAAAATGATTGTAGCTTATATATAATTGATGTTGTTTCAAGGGATAAGACTAAATTTTCACCAATTTTTACGAAGTAAAATAATACTATACAATAAATGAGCAAAGAAATTACAAGCAGGGCAGATGATTATTCTCAATGGTACAATGACTTAATAATAAAAGGCGGACTGGCCGATTACAGTGCTGTACGCGGTTGTATGGTAATAAAGCCGTATGGTTACGCTATTTGGGAAAATATGCGGGATCAACTGGATAAGATGTTTAAGGAAACGGGGCATGAAAATGCTTACTTCCCCCTGTTTGTTCCTAAAAGTTTATTTGAAGCAGAAGAAAAAAACGCGGAAGGGTTTGCCAAGGAATGCGCTGTTGTAACACACTACCGGCTAAAAACTGATCCGGATAATAAAGGGAAGCTAATAGTTGATCCGGAAGCGAAACTGGATGAGGAGTTGGTGGTAAGGCCCACCAGCGAAGCCATTATATGGAATACTTACAAAGGATGGATTCAATCTTACCGCGATTTACCCCTGCTCATAAATCAATGGGCCAACGTAGTAAGGTGGGAGATGCGGACACGTTTATTTTTACGCACAGCCGAGTTTTTATGGCAGGAGGGGCATACGGCCCACGCTACCAGGATGGAAGCGGTGGATGAAACAGTGCAGATGCTGAATGTATATGCCACTTTTGCCGAAGAGTTTATGGCCATGCCCGTAATTAAAGGCGTTAAGACTGCCAACGAACGGTTTGCAGGTGCGGAGGATACTTATTGCATTGAGGCGTTGATGCAGGACGGTAAAGCCTTACAGGCAGGAACCTCTCACTTTTTAGGGCAAAATTTTGCGAAAGCATTTGATGTAAAATTTGCTGATAAAGAAAATAAACTGGATTATGTTTGGGCTACCAGCTGGGGTGTAAGCACCCGCCTGATTGGTGCACTCGTAATGGCTCACAGCGATGACCAGGGCCTGGTACTACCACCTAAACTGGCCCCCATACAAGTGGTGATTGTACCGATTTTTAAAGGAGAAGAGCAAAAAAATTTAATTGACGAAAAGGTGAAAGTATTGCAGCAGCAATTGAAAGCCGCCGGAATAAAAGTAAAATATGATGATAACGACAACAACCGGCCGGGGTGGAAGTTTGCCGAATATGAAATGAAGGGCGTACCTGTTCGTATTGCAATCGGGGCCAGGGATATTGCCAGCAATGTTGTTGAAGTAGCAAGAAGGGACACCAAAGAAAAGGTAAGTATGAGCATTGACGGGCTGGCTGAAAATATCATTAAATTATTAGCTGACATTCAATTTGCTATTTTTAATAAAGCCAAGGTTTTCAGGGATGAACACATTACCAACGCTGATAGCTGGGACGAGTTTATTCAGCTGTTGGATTCAAATACAGGTTTTATAGCGGCGCATTGGGATGGAACACCTGAAACAGAAGATAAAATAAAAGAACTAACAAAAGCTACCATACGGTGTATACGGTTGGATAACAAATTGGAAGATGGTAAATGTATTTTAACGGGTAATAAAAGCAGCCAGCGTGTTTTATTTGCGAGGGCGTATTGATGCATTGAACAACCTTTGTCTAATCATTTTTACTGGCGCTGAAATTTTCAGTGCCTGTTGTTTTACTGCCTTTGAAGGTTTATATTAGTAGCCATTTAAACCCCTGATTATGGACACGGAACACAACCTCCTGGAGAACGAATTGCTGATTGATAATATATCCCAAAGCCATCTGAAAGAAACTGCGATGTGGACCAAGTTTTTAGCAATTACCGGTTTTTTTTTAAGTGTACTGATTGCAATAGGCGCAATTGTTATCGGAAATATGTTTAACAAATTGTCGACACTTCCAGGAGGCAAGCCAATGGGAGAGATGGCAGGGGGGATGATTACAGTAATTTATCTTTTTGTAGCAGCCATTGCTTTTTTTATGTCTTTTTTTCTTTTCAAATTTAGCGTAAAAATGCAAATGGCTCTTAAGGCGAACGACCAGGAAACATTGAATGTGTCCTTTCTGAATCTGAAAAACTATTACCGTTTTGCAGGAATCGTTACCATCTTATACCTCGTTATTTTATTATTGGCTTTAATAGGTGGCATCATTGCGGCAATGCTTGGACGTTAACTCGATTTATCTTAATGCGATAGAATACAAAAATTCCGGCACTCAACATGCCGGATTTTTTTTGCCTGTTACCTGTTGTAAATGGAGTGTTATTCTATGATTGCCTTTGCGGTATACACCCCTTCCGGAAGTTGAACCACTATCGTATAGATTCCCCGGGTAACTCCTTTTAATGCCAATTGATAAATACCGCCAAAAGCATTGACTTGATTTTTTTGTATTATTTTTTGACCCAATGCATTGATCAATTCAACGCTGGCCAGGTTGCTTGTTCCCGATATAAAAAGATTGAGAAAATCTTTCGCCGGGTTAGGGCTGATCGTTAAAGCGACCACTGCGGATTGGTTTATCCGTGCATTGCGAATGATGGAGTATTGCTGTTGGTTGTCAATATCCAGTTGCCGTATTCTGTAATAGTATAAAATGCCGGGCTGAACAAAATGATCGGTATATAAATACTTCGAGAGAAGTGAAGTGGTACCATTGCCTTTTACCCATCCTATCTCCTTAAAATTGCTTCCATCCAAACTTCTTTCAACCATATAACCAAGGTTGTTAATTTCCAGGTCAGTAGTCCAGGATAACGCTATGTCTTTTTGTTTTGGGGTGGTTGCGAAATTGTTTAAAGTGACCGGCAATGCAGTTGCAGGTGATACCAGCATAAACTGCGAAAAGCCGGTAAAGTTGGCGGTGTAGGTAATGTAACCTGCCGCAGCGTCTTCAAAAACAACAGGGTTGATCAATTCAGCATTGCCGGCGTTTAAGGTAGATGAGAGATCTATGCCATCCTTAACTTTTAGAATTTTAAGTGTTAGTTTACCCGATCCCCATGCGGCCAGTTCTGCTTCTGTAAAATAAAAGGTAGCCTGGTAAGTTGTGGTGGTATTGGCGGCTGCCGGACTTACCTGGAAAACTTTTTGCGTGCGTACAAAAGCACCACCTGTAGTTACCAAACCGGTTGTTCCGCTCCCAGCCTGCGTTATTTGTGCCGTAACATCCGTAAGGTTGGTACTGGCGTTTTTTATAAACACAATAGCATTGCCATTGGTACTTTTAAAATTATTGGCTGCAGCGCCACTTCTTATGTTAAAACCATAACTGCTGCTAACAGTAGTTTCAATAGGGTATGGCGTAGCTGTTACTTTTACGTCATCCACTAAAAAAGGAGGATTGGTGCCTGTATTATCATCATTAATCCATCTAAAGCCAATTGTAAATGAGGTGTCTACCAAAGCGGTTGGTAAAACAATGTTGCCTGAGCCTGTAGCACCCGTAATTCCCTGAAATGTATAGGCGTTGCCAACCGCATCACTCAGAGGAAAGAAGGAGGCATTGTTATATGAATACATCAGCAAGCCATAATCGTAAGTGCCATTGGAATCAGCTTCGCCATTGCATTTGTAGGTAAATGACAAAGTGGGGTTGCTGTACCCGGTGGCATGAATGAAAGGTGAAATTGCCACTGCATCCGAAGTGGAGTCCGGTGAATAGGCCAGGGGTTTTAGCACTTTATCATTGGTAACGTAGAGCGCCTGGCCGGTAATACCTGCGCCCCCATTAGATCCTACTTTCCATGTATTAAATCCTGCAGGCGTTCTAAAGGAACCAGCCAGCCAACCTGCAGGAGCCGTTCCCCCGGAACTACCAAAATCTTCATTCAGTAGTGCGACAGCATTGCTTCCATATTGTTGGTTATCATCATCTTTAATGGTAATGGTAACAGATTGCGCACTACTGCCTATGGAAACACCAGTTCCACTGCTGATGCTATATCCAACAACAATTGTTTTGTCACCGTCTATTTCTGCATTGTCAAAAATCCTGATTTTTACATCTTTAAAATTATCGCCCGTGGCAAAAGTTAACGTTGGTGTCATCACCTGGTAGTGAAAATTATTCACGGCGGTACCCAATGTTGTAACAGTTACTGTTGCTAACCCGGTAGCTTTGTCTTCTACATTTAGCGTCAGGTCTACATCCTTGTATCTTGGATAACTTGTGGTGATACCGGTTTCTGTAATTTTTAAAGCGCCGGTACAATTGATAAATGAAATTTTATTACTTGCTGCGACTGTTACTGCACCAACGGGTGAACTAGCCAGCGTTACCCGTCTCGGACTATTCAGCATCACCGTTTGCATTCTGTCTGCCTGGTTACTGGTGAATGTATTCAAAACAATATCATCACTGTAATCCATATAATTTTCAAACATCTCATCCGGCGTGCCACAACTATTACTTTTTGGGTGAGTTGGCACGCCACTATTGCTGGTAAAATGTACGGGCGTATCTCCACAAAAATCATTGCCGCAGTTGGCATCGCCCCAAATATGCCGTAAACCAAAAAAGTGTCCGCTCTCATGAGTCAGGGTTTTGCCTAAACCATAGCCGCCACATCCTTTCGGAAAAAACGTGCTGCCAATGGTGCCTGTTTGTACTACTACACCTGCAGTAATATTGCTCTCCCCGTTGGACAAGCCCGACAAGCCGGAACTTGCGGGAAAGGTAGCGTAACCAAGCAAAGTAGATGATCCGTTAACTATGCTGGGTATTATCCAAACATTAAAATATTTATCTGCTGGCCATACAGTGGCTGGCTTTACAATAGTATCAATATAGCCGGACGTCCAGCCGGCAGTAGCGTAATCCGCCCATCCCTTCAAAGAGCTGTTGATACGTTGTATGCCTGGCTCTGCCAGGGGACTGCCCAATGTGTCGTTCTTTGCCAGCACAAACTGAATCCCAGTGGGAGCGGCTGCCGCGTATTGACTATTGGCAAGGTTAGTAAAATCCTTATTCAACTGTAACAACTGTTCATTGATAGCGGTCGCACTAATATCATCAGCAGGATCGCCTTTGCTTATAACATGAAAGATGATGGGAATGGTATAATTGATAACCTGTGCCCGCTGTGCTTTTCTATCCTGATTTTTTTTGCTAAGCCATGCTTCAAACTGTGCATCAGTTTCGGCCTGTGGATGTTTTTTTCTGAACTCACTGATGATTTCTGTTGTGTAGCAGCGAACTATTTTCTTTTCGGTACCTGGTAATTGGAGTGTCTGTGCTGCAATTTTTTTACACCAAATAAGTAAAAAAAATACCACAGTCAATCTGTAAAAATGGCTCATAAATTTTCAGTTGTCAGGTAATAGTAAATTGAAAGTAAGTTAGTGCTATTGCAAAAAAATACGTAGCAATATCCTTCTATTATTTCTATTCTTTTGTAGACAGGTAATTATAATCTTCCAGTATTTTTTCTAAAAAATCATTGGCGTACATATCGCTGGACACTTTAAGTACTGTCTGTACCTTCATGGCTACGCGGTTACACATATCATACTGATTTGTTTTTTCGGTTTGTCTTAGCACATTTTTTATTGTGTTGATATCACGATCGCTGAGCCGCATTACTTCAGGAAATTTAACCTTATAATTGGCGTGATTGACTTCCATAAAAATAGTGTCATCAACGGTTAAACTTGTATGGGTATTTACCACTACTGTACCGGCTACAATATCGCCCAGCCGCTGACTTTTTGGTGAAATACCTATAATAATAACGGAGGTTAATCCACCTATAAAAAGCCATACCAAGCCTGTAAAAGGGTTTAACCAAAAGAGTGTAAAAATGATAAATCCCCATTCGTAAAAACGCAAAAACCATCTTAAAAGGTATTGACTCAGTTCCGGTTCTCCGCCATCCAGGCTCACCACTTTTATCTTCATCAGTTTTTTACCGGCGCTTTGTCCGTTCAATAAAATCTCACTCACCGGGCTGTAAAAAATAGTAGGAATTACCAAAACAATCATTGCAAGCCCAATGCCGCCCTCCCCAATTCTAAAACCACCAAATAGCAAATAAAGCATACTGAACATATACAATATCAGCAGGAAAAAGTCAATCATGTATGCCAATATGCGCTTGTGAAATTCAGCAATTTCAAATTCAATATCAATATTAAATGGTGTAGCTATTTGTATTACGGACATGTTACAAATTACCTATTAAAGTTTACATACAAAAAAATATCACTAAAATAAAGTTCGCTATTTAAGCCGGATTAAGAGGTATGCACTTTTTTGTACATTTTTCAAATGCTAAACAGCCAGCTTTAACAATAATTATTTTTATAACATAATTTCTTATTTTTAACAAATGCGTGAAGGAATGTTTATAAAGAAGAACGTGGATAAATGGAATACCTACCAGCGTTTAAAAACCAATGATCCCGATGAAACCGCCGAGCGTTTTATTACTCTCGTAGATGATCTCTCTTACGCAAAAACATTTTACCCCAACAGTAAACTTACCCGCTGGATCAATGGTATTGCGGCAGGTATATATCAAAGCATTTACCAGAACAAGAAGGAAAAGTATAACCGCATTTTTACTTTTTGGAAATTTGAATTGCCTTTGCTGTTTAAGAAATATCACCGTACGCTGCTGTTTACGTTTGTGATTTTTTTACTGTTTGTTTTAATTGGTGTGTTTGGTTCAATAAAAGATGAATCCTTTATCCGTGGTGTTTTGTCAGATGGTTATGTAGATGCTACCGAAGACAATATCGCCAAGGGAGATCCTTTTGGAGTGTATAAAAGTGACAATCCATTTACCATGTTTGTATACATTGCCATGAACAACAGTTTTGTTGCTTTAATGATGGTGGCAGGCGGCCTGTGTGCGGGTGTGGTAACATTGTATATGATGTGGCAGAACGGCCTGATGCTGGGATGTTTTCAATACATGTTTTTTGCAAAAGGGCTTGGCTTAAAATCGGTGATGGTAATTTGGGTACATGGCACGCTGGAAATATTGGCTTTTGTAATTGCTTCAACAGCAGGCTTTGTTATAGCGCAGGGCATTCTTTTTCCCGGCACCTATTCAAGAAAAAGTTCCTTTAAAACTGCGGTGAAAGATGCTTTGAAAATAATGATTATCCTGGTGCCTGTGTTTATTGTTGCTGCTTTTTTTGAAAGTTATGTAACACATTTAATGAGCAACACCTTTGACAAGGAAAACAATACGGGGCTGCCTGTGTGGGCGAGCGGTATTATATTATTCTTGTCGTTGTCATTTATTGTATGGTACTTTGTAATATACCCTATTCGCCTGCATAAAAAGCACCATGCACTTCAACAAAATGATTTTAATAAAATGACTTTAGGAAAAGATGAAGTGCAGTAAATTTTTAACATTCCTTATACTGGTAATTTTTTGCGGCCTCCAGGCGGCAGGGCAGGATAGTGAATACGTTTACAGAGATCCGGCATCGTTGCCTGCAGATTCTATATCGACCAGGTCGCTGGTGATTGATGTGAAAAAAAACAAAGTAACAGCAACCGAATCAGATTCACTTTTAGACGATCACCAGCTTGCTGCCGCCGCTGATTCTGCAGAAGCTTTGAAAAATATCCCAGCCTTCAGGTATGCAAAAAATTTAGATAGTTTATTGATTGCCCAACAGAAGGAGCAGCAAACATTGCAACCCAGGGCAACCCATACTACATCGTGGCTGGAAAAATTTTTCTTTTCCCCAATTGTAAAAGTATTCTTCTGGACGCTGGCAATACTTTTTGTCGGGTTCATTCTATATAAACTCTTTTTTACGCAAGGTTTTTTTCAGCGCAATACCTATACCAGTAAAGTAACAGCCGTAATAGAAAAGCCGGAAGAAAATTTTGCTACGGCAGATTATGCCCGGCTAATCAATGAATCGATTGCTGATAAAAATTACCGGATGGCGGTTCGCTATAATTACCTTCAAACGTTGCAAAAACTGGTAACCAAAAACGTTATTTCATTTGCCCCGGCAAAAACAAATACACAATATATCCGTGAAGTTTTTAACAGGCCTTATAAAAATGAATTTGCTGCCCTTACCCTGCAATATGAATATGCCTGGTATGGCGGCTTTGAGCTGGACGAAATATTGTTTGGTAAAATTCAAAATAATTTTAAACAGTTTAACAGCCAGCTTTAGATATTGAGACTAACAGTTTTATATTGTACCCTTTTTGCAGCACTTACCTGGTCTGTAAGTTCCTGTACGCCCGACAGAAAAATGTTGCCTAACCTGAAAGAAACGTTCTCGCGAAAAGACAAAAATCCTTTTGGCGGGTTTATTCTTTTTAACCAGCTGCAACAGGTATTTTATCACAATAATTTTTATGTAGAAAAACAAAATTTTGAAACCTCCTGGCAGAATATAACCGATACAGCGTCACTTTATATTTCAGTAAGTAAGAATTTGTATTTGTCGGAAGCGGCGCAAAAGGCCATGCTAAATTATGTAAGCAATGGCAATACGTTGTTTATAAGCAGCGAAAATATCGACAGTACATTATTGGATAGCCTGGGTTGTAAAGAAGTACAGTCGTTTCGTAAAAGTGATTATTTGGAAAATATGCGCTATACCGCTGTAAGGCTGGATTCTGCTGCGTACTATAATATCGTTCCTTATACCTATTATTATTATCCTTTCTTCAATCATTTCATTCAGTACGATTCAACCGTTACCAATGTATTAGGCACCAATGAAATTGGTAAAGCAAATTTTGTGGAGATATTTTATGGACGGGGTCGTGTTTACCTGCATTGCGAACCCAGGGCACTTAGCAACTATTTTTTATTACAGAAACAAAATTACCTGTATCTCCAAAATCTGTTCACCTTTATTAACAGAACGCCCGAACATATTTACTGGGACGACTACTATAATAAAAGAAACCGGCCTTCGGCAAAAGATAGCAAAAATGCATTTCAATTATTGTTGCAATATCCGGCAACGGCGGGTGCTTTCTGGATAGTACTGTGTTTACTGCTTCTCTATATTTTATTTGGTGGAAAGCGCCGCCAGCGTATAGTTGAAGCTATTCAACCCAACGTTAATACAACGGTGGCTTTTACAGAAACAATCGGTCGTTTGTACCTGCAAAAGAAAGATAACAGAAATATTGCAGCCAAGATGATCATGTATTTCCAGGAACATATCCGCAAGCAATATTTTTTAAATACCAGTCATGTAAATGATGATTTTATCACCACCCTTAGCAGGAAGAGTGATGTACCCAAAGAAATAACTGCAGGGCTTTTTAAATTGATCAGTGAATTGCAGGAAGCGCCCGAAATAAGCGATGAACAATTATTATTTTTAAACAGGCAAATAGATATTTTTTATAAAAAAAATCAATAATGGAAGAAGAAGTTTTTCAGCAACGAATAGATCTTTCTGCACTTAACCAGCAAATGCAGAACATCCGCAACGAGATAGGAAAAGTGATTATAGGTCAATATAAAATGCTTGATCTGCTGATGATTGGTTTGTTGTGCGATGGGCATATTTTAATTGAAGGCGTGCCCGGCGTGGCGAAAACACTTACCGCAAAACTAATGGCAAAAATCATCGATGTAGATTTTAGCCGTATACAGTTTACGCCGGATCTGATGCCAAGCGATGTGGTAGGTACTTCTGTTTTCAATCCAAAGGAAGGCGATTTTTATTTTAAACCGGGCCCTGTTTTTAGTAATATTATTTTAATTGATGAAATTAACAGGGCACCCGCAAAAACACAGGCGGCCTTGTTTGAGGTAATGGAAGAACGGCAGGTAACCATCGATGGCGTTACACATGAAATGCGTTTTCCATTTATTATCCTGGCAACTCAAAATCCGGTGGAGCAGGAGGGCACTTACCGTTTACCAGAAGCACAGCTGGATCGTTTTATTTTTAAAATTGATGTACAATACCCTAACCTCCACGAAGAGATTGGCATACTCAACAACCAGCATGGCAATACGCAACTGGAGTTGCTTAGCCAGGTAAATAAAATTGTTTCTGTTAAAGAAATTCATGAATACAGGGCCCTGATTCAGTCGGTTATTGTTGAACCCAGGTTAATAGAATTTATTGCCAAGATTGTAATTGAAACCCGCAACAATCCTGCGTTGTATCTTGGCGCATCGCCCCGGGCCTCCCTGGCAATTTTAAGGGCTTCCAAAGCAAGCGCTGCCATTAAAGGAAGAGATTTTGTAACTCCGGAAGATATCGTGGAAATGGCCTCCCCGGTGTTAAGACACCGCATCATTCTTACACCTGAAAAGGAAATGGAAGGTGTTACAGCAGATGATCTGATTGAAAGTATATTAAAATCAATTGAGGTACCGAGATAAGAAACAGGTTAACCGTACGCTTGCATATATAACAATGACACTTGTAAAAAAATACATCGGGGCACTTTTTTTAACCAACCGTTTTTATATGGTGCTGGGCGTTTGCTCCGTTTTGTTTATTGCCGCTTTTTTTTATGCACCTTTATTTTTAGTACCACAGATTGGCTGTTTCGTAATAGGTGTGCTGGTTTTGACAGACTACATTTTTCTTTTTATTCTGGGCAGGCAGCCCGGGGCAAAAAGAATAATGGCGGATAGGTTAAGCAATGGTGATGAAAACAGGATTACCCTGCAGGTGACCAACCGCATGCCCTTTGAACTGTACCTGGAAATCATTGACGAGCTGCCGGTGCAATTTCAAAAACGCGACTGGATTTTACAGCAGCATTTTAAAGCCTTGCAACAAAAAGACATAGTTTATGCTGTAAGACCCACAGAACGGGGCGAATATCACTTTGGACAAATTATTATTTACGTAAAATCAATACTTGGATTGTTGATGCGCCGTTTTAATATTGAAGCCGAAACGACCGTGCCGGTGTATCCCTCCTTTATGCAACTCCGCAAGTATGAACTGCTTTCCCAAACTACCATACAACTGGAGCATGGCAATAAACGCATGCGTAAAATTGGCCACAGTATGGAATTTGAGCAAATAAAAGAATATGTACGTGGCGATGATATCCGAACCATCAACTGGAAAGCGACTGCCCGCCGTTCCGCCATTATGGTAAATAATTTTACAGACGAAAAAAGCCAGCAGGTATATTGCCTTATCGACAAAGGCCGATTAATGAAAATGCCTTTTAATAATTTAAGTCTACTAGACTATGCCATCAACAGCACACTGGTATTAAGCAATGTGTGTTTGCAAAAGCAGGATAAAGTTGGATTAATAACGTTTGCCAATAAAATGGGCACCATACTGGCAGCCGACAGAAAGCCATTGCAAAAAGCCAATATTTTGCAATTGCTGTATAACCAGGAAACGGATTTTTTAGAAAGTGATTATGAAATGCTTTACCTGCAGATTCGCAGCAGGATTAAACAACGAAGCTTGCTGATTTTGTTTGCTAATTTTGAATCGCTGTCAGGATTAAAAAGACAGTTGAATTACTTAAAATCCATTGCAAAACACCATTTGCTGATGGTGGTATTTTTTGAAAATACAGAATTAAAACAATTGTCGTCTCAAAGCGCAGCCAATATTGAAGACGTGTACATTAAAACCATTGCCGAAAAATTTGCGTTTGAAAAACGGTTGATTGTGAAAGAACTTTCCAATAACGGCATTTTATCGATCCTTACTTCGCCGGAAAATTTAACCGTAAATGCTATCAATAAATACCTTGAATTAAAAGCAAGACAAGCAACCTGACATTTAACAAATGTTGATTATCGATGGCTTCAATTTGATAAAAGGACTGCATTGTTCCGCTTCGCTTACCTTCGCAAAAAAACAACCCATTGGCCCGCAAACAAACATACCGTTCCAAATACAATAGTCAAACAGGTGAAGGTGCTTATCCTGAAAAGCAGGAACGTGCACCAAGAATTCCGATTGATCCGGCTCTTCAACTGCCTTATGCAGAAGGCAAGGTATTACTGATAGATAAGCCGCTACACTGGACGTCATTTGATGTTGTGCGAAAGTTGCGCAATATATTACAGATAAAAAAAATTGGCCATGCAGGTACCTTAGATCCTTTGGCGACAGGGCTTTTAATAGTTTGCACCGGCAAGTTCACCAAAAAAATAAATGAGTTTATGGCCCAGGAAAAAGAGTATACCGGCCATATCATCCTGGGTGCTGTAACGCCTACCTTCGACCTGGAAAGTGAACCGGAACAGCAAACAACATTTGACCATCTTACGAATGAAGAAATATTGAATGCAACAAAACAATTTACCGGTGCTATCCAGCAATTGCCACCTGTTTATTCTGCCATAAAAAAAGATGGTGTTGCCTTATATGAACTGGCAAGACGAGGAACCGCTGTACAATTAGAACCAAGAAGTGTTACCATTCATTCGTTTGAAATTACGGGAGTTGAATTGCCCTCAGTATGCTTTAAGGTTGTTTGTTCTACCGGTACTTATATTCGCAGTTTGGCGAATGATTTTGGCGCCGCATTGGGCTGTGGTGGCTATCTTGGCAGTTTACGCAGAACAAGAATCGGGCAACTGGATGTAACCCATGCTATTGATATGGAAACAATCCTGCAACAGGTAAGCAATCAACATACAGCGAATACCAACGGATCCGGCTTGTCGGCTGAATAAATTAGAAAGGATAACTTAAACCAATTGTAAAATTAAAGTTATCCCGGCGCCATTTGCTGTTTTCATCACCGCCTTTTAATAAATGGTTGTAACTAATATCTGGAATTTCCCACCCATCGTTTTTTGCAATCTCAGGTTTTTTTACCCTAAAGCCAAGATCGAACCGGAGTACAACATAAGTAAAGTCAAACCTGAAACCCGTACCTACATCTGCCCCCAATTGTTTGTAAAAATTTTGAAATTGAAACTGCAAACTATCTATGCCGCCGCCGGGCCTCGTATTTCTAAAGTTCCATACATTGCCGATATCTGTAAACACCGCCCATTTTAAAACCAGCTGGTTGGGTATTATCTGAAAAAGATCATGCCGGTATTCCGCATTTACTTCAAAACGAATATCACCGGTGCGATCATTAGTAAGTGAGTTGTTGACTAAAGGCTTTGCGCCAGGCCCAATGCCGCGAATGGGCCAGCCTCGCATACTGTTGGCACCGCCGGAAAAATACTGCTTAAAAAAGGGCAGCGAGGCGGTGTCATTATTTTCCAACGGAATACCTACACCGAGAAAAGCCCTGAAAACGCGGGCTGATTTGGGATTGTTGATAGAAAATGTATACTCTCCATCCACTTTAACAAACTGGCGCAACTCCTTTTTAAAAATGCCCAGCCGTCCCCAAATTAATCCGGACTCTTCTATATTACCATTGAAAGACCTGAGCCTGTTGGTATGTTTTGGATTAACATAGCTGGAAGAATAGTTATAGGAACTGCCTATGATCAATGCAGTATTATAAGAGTAACGCAGGTAGGGATTTTGATTCAATATATTGCGAAAACTGTCTGACTGATTGAAGAGGTAAGAATACTCAATGTTAGGAAACTTAATGGTATTTTTTCTGTTTGATCTATTGCTCCATTGATTACCAAAAGCCAGCCCGGTTGAAAAAAGATTGAACAGGTCGATACGTTTTGTATACGATGGGTTAGTATTAATAAAAGTTTGCTGCGACAGCGGCTTGCCATTGTTAAACCACGATTTAGGTAACAGTTTAATGGGCCCGAGCAAACGGGGAAAGCTGATGGTATTGGTATAACTCAGCTCGTTTGAATTGATTACCCTGTTGGATCTTTGTGTATTTAAATTTAACTCTACACCATAACGGATGGCATGCGTCATCTTAATACCTTCTTTATGGATGTTGCGGTTTTGCAAAGACAGGTTGGTAGATAACCCCAGCAGGTTTCCACCATTGGTGATAGTAGCGGTGTTGGTATTGCTGTTTACGGAATAGCTGGCCTCCACATTCGCCTCAAAGCCATATTTACGGGCGGGTATCATCTGCAAAATCATATCCAGCTTTGCAACGCTGTCTTTTCTTTCTATAGTTTGTATATTGATGTTTTGCCAAACGCCGGTTTTAGAAAAATTGCTGAGTGTTTTAGCATAGTTTTCCTGCCGGTACAAATCTCCCTTTTTTAAATCCATATTGCGCAACAAAAAACTATTTCGGAATAATTTTTTGTGGTAGCGGATAACAAAGCTATCCCGGCGGGTGGTATCTGCTAAAAAAGGAATGGTGTTTAAACTGTCGACACCATTGTAATCCGGGTAGATGTACACGTTGCCAATATAAAATTTTTGCAGCCTCATACTGTCTGCCAATGGGTTTAAAATCATTTCCAGTTTAATGGTCGGTTTGTTGCGTTTTTGATTGGCTTCAGCAAGCAAACGGATGTTTTCAAACGGGTCGTCGGATATGGTAGTTAAAGATAAAATAGTAGTATCGCCCCGCATTCTTAAATCATCTGTAATAAATTTATAGTACCCATTATTCCTGTATACGTCCACCATCCTGGCTATTTCGCCCAATACTTCCCCCTTGGAAACCGGGTTGCCTTCTTTAATGAGCGACTTAGGCATCGCTTCAATTGCCAGGCGCTGCAGTTCAGGTTTATTTAGATGATAGCTAAAAGTATCCACCAGCGTAGGGTTGCCGGCATCAATCACGTACTTTACATATACCCGCTGCTGCTGCTCAAATTTAAGCGACCAGGTACTGAAAAAATTTCCGCTTACAGTATCAATCTTTACGGTAGATTTCGCTTGGTAATAACCAAGGTGAAGCATGGAGCCAATCATATTCCTGGCACTCCGGTAAGAGTATGCAGTGTCATAAGCCGCAGCTGGCGTTGTTTTATGAAATAAAAACAATTTATCTATTACAACCACCTTTGCACTGTCATCCAGCTGATCGTACAATCGCTGCTTGGCAAGGTTTCTTTCGTCTGTATTAAAGTTACCGCCTTTAAGTTCAATACTATTTTTAAACAAAAAGGGTTTACCTTTTTGATAATTTCGTACCGTAGTGCAGGAAGACAATATCAATGCTGCGCAAAAAATATTTTTCAGAACATTCAAAAATTTTGTTTTTACAACCACACTAACTATATAAATTTTTAAGAGAACGATGTTAAGTAAAACATATGCCAAATATATTCAAAGTTTGCACCACAAAAAATTCAGGGATGCTGATAATGCATTTATTGCCGAAGGTAGTAAAGTAGTAATGGAATTATTGCAATCGCCTGTATTTTCATGTCAGCAGGTATTGGGTTTACAGCAATGGATGCAGGAAAATGAAATGTTAATTCGTACCACCTACAGCGGTCCCTTGCAGGTAATTGAAAATTTTGAGCTGGAAAAAATAACGGCTTTAACTACGCCCAACCAGGTGCTGGCGGTGTTTAAAAAATTGAAGCCTATACCGGTTGACCCAAAAGGTAAAATAAGCCTTGTGCTGGATACCATCCAGGATCCGGGTAACCTGGGCACCATCATCCGCATTGCAGACTGGTTTGGGGTTGAAGCCATTATTTGCTCCGATAATTGCACCGATATGTATAACCCTAAAGTGGTGCAAAGTACAATGGGTAGCCTTGGCCGCGTAAATGTAGTTTACACCAACATTGCAGACTGGCTAAAAAAATACGAGCATATTAGAATATATGCGGCCGCGTTGAATGGCAAAAAAATAAGCCAGTTAAAAGGCATTACAGAAGGCATTGTTGTGATAGGCAACGAATCAAAAGGTATTAGTGATGAAGTGATGCAACTTTGCGCTGAAAAAATTACGATACCAAAAGCGGGCCATGCAGAGTCGTTGAATGCGGCCGTGGCAACAGGCATTATTTTATCGCATATGGTGCAATAAAAAATGATTGGTCCGGGCTAAGAAGCTGTGTGGATCATCGTTGCGTCGCCCTCTTGTACACAACACCTGCTATGAGCTCTGGCCTTCGCATTGCAGCGATTGCACTATTCGAAGAAACTTTTTCCTGGACAGTTATCATTTAGCAAAGCCGTTAATATAGTGAAAGTATTTACAGTTAGAAGGGGAGTACCAAAATGCTGAAAAAGCAAAAGTGGGCGATGCAACGATGTACCACAGGGTTGCTGCTTAGCCCGGACAAAAATTGTATTTGAACCTGTTTACCGGAACTGAATCGCTTTGACCGGTTTTATTTTTTTTACCAGTAGCGTGGGTACTATTAACGTGGCAAAGCAAATAACCAGCGTAACAATATCCACTACTACAACCTGCCACCACACTACATCTGCGTGGGCTGCTGCCATATAATACGCCTCTTCATCTAATTTGATAAAACCGGTTTTTTGTTGCAGCCAGCAAATTAATAACCCGAGTGCAGTGCCCGCTACAATGCCCGTTACGGCTATTAAACTGGTGTTGTATAAGAATATTTTTTGTACAACCCAGTCGCTGGCGCCGGTTGCTTTTAATATGCCGATCATCCTTGTTCTTTCAAGCACAATAATCAGCAGGCAGGTGATGAGGTTTACAATGGCAACAATCATCATAATGCCCATCAGTATTAGTTTTATTTTATTTTGCAATGCCAGCCAGTCAAAAATATTGCTGTACATTTCTGTGATGGTCTTGGCGCTCCAGCCCTGGGGCGTTAACTCTTTTATAAGGGTAGCAACGGTATCGGTTTGCCGGTAGTCGTTCAAATAAACTTCATAACCCCCTATCTGCCGTGGGTTCCAGTCATTCATCCGGCGAATCAGGTTAATATCGCACAAACCAAATTGTTTGTCATATTCGTCTATGGAAGTTTTAAAAATACCGGCTATCTTTAACTTACGTGGTCGTTTGGTACCATCCTCCTGGATAAAAAAAGAAAGCAAAGTATCATTTACCTGAACATTTAGCTGGCCTGCTATGTAGGCAGAAATATTTATTTCGCTGCTATAGCCGCTGTCGGAAAATGACAGCCATTTTCCTTTTTGTAAAAATGGATTCAGGCGGGTGTAATTAAAAGAAGAATCAATGCCTTTTAGCAGGATGCTTTCAATATCAGTACCATAAGTTAATATCACCGATTTGGTGGCATAGCGTTCAATGGTTTTTACCTGTGGCAGTTTTTTAACGATGTTTTCAACCGTATCGTTGGCAATAATAGGGAACTGTTCTGCAATGCTAACCCTGTTTTCAATATCCTGCTGTACATGGATGTGGCCCCAGAAACTGAAAATTTTATCGCTGATTACATTTTGAAAACCGTTTACAAAACTTAGTGCCACTATCATTACCGCTACGCTGATGGAAGTGGCGCCGATGGCGAGCCGTATAATAAAACGTGAAAAAGTATTTTGCCGGTTAAAGGCAATTCTGCGGGCTATAAAAGCGGATATATTCAATCGGCGTATTTTTTGCTATCTTTCAAAAGTAAATATTTTAATAACTACATGCACATTTTTAAATTGATCCCCGCTGCCATCCTGTTTTTACTGATGCAGCAAACGCTGCTGGCGCAAACAACACCCGATGCCATTTATGATACCAGTATTCATACAGTAAGATTTCATGCTTATGGAGACCAGGAATCTATGGCGATCTATAAACTCAACAGCGGCGATAGAACTGAACTGCATTTTGATGATATGGATAACCGGGTAAAAAGCTATTATTACACTTACCAGTTATGTGATTACAACTGGCAACCGGTTAATCTTAGTCCGTTCGATTTTATTAAAGGCTTTACACAGCAACGGATTTCCACCTACCGGTTTTCATCTATCGCCTATACAAGGTATGTTCATTACCAGGCGATATTACCGGAAACAAACAGCATGCCCACACGGAGCGGAAACTATATTGTAAAAGTATTTTTAGATGGCGATACCAGTAAACTTGTTTTTACCAGGGCCTTACTGGTGCTGGATTCTAAGGCAAGCGTGTCTGCGCAGGTGTTGCAGCCTTTTACCCCCGACAGGTACAATACCCATCAGCATTTAAGGTTTACGGTTAATGTTGCAGGTTTAAATACCAGTAACGCCAGTCAGCAGGTAAAAGTGGTGGTTTTACAAAATAACCGCTGGGATATTGCGCAGGGAAATGTGCTGCCTACTTTTATAAGGAATAATTCGCTGGAGTACAGCAATGAAAATAATTTTGTATTTGCCGCCGGAAAAGAATGGCGGTGGCTGGACCTTAGAAGCTTTCGTTTGTTAAGCGAACGGGTTGACAGTGCCAATAGCAAAAGAACCGACCTCTATGTGAAGCTGGATGGCGACAGAAGCGGGCAGCGGTACGTGTATTATGCAGACCTGGATGGTAAATACCTTGTTACTACGTATGAATCGATTAATCCTTACTGGCAGGGTGATTACGCCAATATTCATTTTAGGTATGTGCCACCGGGCAATAATGCTTTTGCTGATAAGGATCTTTATTTAATTGGCCAGTTAACCGGGTACCAGTTAAATGAAAGCAGTAAAATGCATTTCAACACAGAAAAGGGTATTTATGAAAATACACAGTTTTTAAAACAAGGCTATTACAGTTATGGCTATGCGCTGGTTGATAAAAATGATCCTTCCAAACGAACTGACCTGGATGGTAATTATTGGGAAACTGAAAACAGTTATACAATACTTGTGTACTATAAATCTTTTACCGACCAGGCCGACCAGCTGATTGGTATATCTCAAATAAATAATCGTAGTGACAGGCCAGGTTTTAGTTTTTAATTGTTCAACAGATTTAGGTGCTGGCTGGTTTCAATAGGTTGTTGTAACAAGATCGCTCAATTGAAGCCTGTTTTTTAAGTTCGTTTATTTACACGAATTAATACAAAGTTCGTTTAAATGAACGAATTATTTAAAAGTTCGTTTAATTACACGAATTAATTAAAAGTTCGTTCATTTAAACGAACTGAATTATTTGTTATATATTTATACCAGTAAACAATTTTAGTAATGGCATTACGGGCAGTATTAACCGGCGATATTGTAAACTCAACCCGGTTAAAAAAAATAGCAGAAAAAAAACTACTTAAAATATTAACGGCGGCGCTGGCAGCCCACCAGTTTGAGTTTTACCGGGGTGATAGTTTCCAGGTGTATGTTAGAAATCCGGCAGAGGCCCTGAAAATAGCCTTGATTTGCCGCACGGCAGCCATCAGTTTATCAAAAAGCGAAACAATCAGTGAATCCGACATAAGGATAAGCATCGGGGTAGGTGCTATAACAACACCCGTAAAAAAGTTGGGTATGGCCAAAGGTGAAGCATTTGTTTTGTCTGGCCGTGCTTTTGATGAAATGGCGGTTGCAGGAACAAGGCTGGCTATGGTTTCCGGCAATGGTTTAGCCAATGTTGGGTTAGAGATCATATCAGATTACCTGAATGCAATATTTAAAGCAATGACCGGCAAGCAGGCGGAAGTAATTTTTGAACTGCTACAAGGCAAAGCGCAACAGGAAGTAGCCGGATTACTGAAAAAATCCAAGAGCACTGTGCACCAGCATGTAACGGCCGGCCGGTGGGCCGAAATAGAAAAACTGTTACACCAATATGAAAATATCGTCAATCAATTAACATGATTACAGCGGCAGTATGGCTCACCAAATTGGTGCTGGCACACCTTATTACCGATTTTATACTACAGCCTGCAAGCTGGGTAAACGACAGAACGGAAAAGCATTTTCGTTCCGGTAAACTATACCTGCATGGCCTTATAACAGGGTTGGTGGCCTTGCTAATGATTGGCTGGCAATACTGGCTGGTAGCACTCATTATCTTAATCAGCCACACAATTATTGATGGCTGGAAATCGTACCAGAAAAATACGGTTGCCTACTTTATGGCAGACCAGTTTTTTCACCTTGTGATAATTGCCGGCTGCTGGTATTTTACCTTTCTGCAATGGAACGATGTAAAACAAACGCTTCAACAATTAAATGCAGATGCTGCTTTTTGGAAAAGACTAACCGCGGTAATCTTTTTAACAACGCCTGCCGGTATTTTAATTGGGCAGCTTACCCGTCAGTGGCGGGAAAAATTACCAGACTCGGAAAGCCTTGCCAATGCTGGAAAATGGATTGGTATGGTAGAGCGAATCATCATATTGATTTTTGTTTTGCAAAGCCAGTATTCCGCCATTGGCCTGCTGGTGGCAGCAAAAGGCATTATTCGGTTTAATGAAAAAGACCGGCCGGAAATTAAAACAGAATACCTGGTGATAGGAACACTAATGAGTATTGCACTGGCGATTGTAGCGGGTCTCATTACGAAATAAATACCGTTGCCTGCATCATTCATTACAGTTGTAACTAATTCTCTTTTAACACCAGCAACCAGCCTTTATTTTTTACTACCGGTATCAGCTCATTGGCATCAAATTTTTTTGCCGGTTGAAAGTTTTTTATTTCGGGTGCAGTAATAGTTGTCTTTGAAGAATCCATTCCCAGTTTTTTCCAGTCAATCAGTAAATGAACAGCCGTATCTGTAGCAGCCCAGCTGGCGATTGAAATAAGCGCACTGCCTTTTTTACTGTATACAGTTGCCAGTACTTTATCATTGCTTGTTTTTACAGGGCAGTTGTCGCTCCAGTAACCTATCATAGCACTGCCTTCCATACCAAAATTATCCCAGGCTTTCCAGATGGGCCTTGTGTCTGCATTATCGCTCCATGGCATACGGTTGGTCATACCATAAATCATTCCACGCCAGGGATTGCCGCCATCCTGTAACATTTCTCCCATCAGTCCAAAGGGTATACCACTCACTTCAGTTAAAAAGAAATCTGGATCATTTTTTTCATAGTCAAAATATTCGCCAAACCACAAACGGTTCAGGTAAGGAAAATGCTCCATGTACAAATTGCCGCTGTTATTAAAACCATCATTTTTATTATACTGGTTGGCAGAATGTAAATCAATAATACCCGGATGACCGTCTTTAGTCAATACCCGTTTTATTCTTTTCATCGTAATGCGGTCAAAGGCAACATCATCCAGGTAAATGCCATCAATGCCCACGTGTTGTACCAGCCAGTTCATTCCTTCCACGTAGTAATTGTGCCAGCGGCTCATGCCGCTATTTACAATGGCCGCATCTTTTAATTCAGGCACAAACCATGCGGCAATATAATCGCTGTCAACATGCTCCTGTAACCAGCTAAAGCCACCACCTTTGCCCGGCGAATAAATTTCGTGGCCAAGACTGCGCATAGGAAAAGTTTCATAAGCCCTGTTACTCAATTCCCTTACTGTGTTGTAAATTTTAACCTTCAACCCTTTGCTGTGCGCCTCATCAATGTAAGCCTTCATTTTTTTATACTCAATAAAAGGGTAGTTGATATAAGGATTGATGGCGTTGCCATGATGAATATTAATGACTGTTGCCCCGGCGGCTTTAATAGTATCTATCGGTTTATAACTATGGTAAAAACGGGTAGCCCATTGAAAGTTGGTATTGATAGGATGGAAAGGAGTAATTAACAAGGTAAAATTATAAAACAGGGTATCGCCTTTTTGCATGCGGCGTTGCCCGCTGTAATTATTTACCAGTACGGTGCTATCTTGTTGATCAATATTTACTCCGCCTTTGTTATCATTGCCCCAGCTATCCGGCAGCAGTAAAGGTTTTTGTAAATAAAAATTGGTATTCAACGGCCGGACATATTTGTCGTCCCGTAAAGAATATTGCAGGCCCGCATTTACGTTTCCAATCCAGGCGCCATCCTGGTTTTTGTTCGCCACATCCCACTTCCAGCTAAACGACGGCGGCCTGTTTCCTCCTTTTTGTCCAAGCCCCATCATGTATTTACCAGCTGTTTTTGTAAGAGGTATTTGCATGGCAATGTCTTTTAAAGCAATATCTTTTAAAGCAGTTATTTTTACTTTATAGGCAATAAATCCATCAAATTCCATAGATGCGTTTACATCCATTTGTAAAGAAGGGTTACTGCTGGAGGAAGTCCATTCAACTGTGCCGGCATCTTTTTTTGTAAACCGGATGCCACTGCTTTTTAATACCAACTGGTCATCAGCCTCCTGCATAATTTTAAAGTCAACCGGTGCCGAAAGCAGGTTGTTGGGCTCTGTACTGTAGCCTGTCATTTCCGGCGTAAAAAAAGTACTGATCTGTGTTGGAAATCCGTTTTCTCCCAAAGTTATTTTTCTTCCGAGCAAACTAACCGTATTGTGTTCAACAGTCAATGGAATGTAAGGTGCAATCACCGTATTATCCTGTGCCAGTGTAGAGTTTAGCCAATGTAACCTGGTTTGTTTCCAAGGCTCGCTGATGCCGCCATCAGTCAATACTTCACTGGTAATTGTCAGCACAATATCAATGGTTGTTGCGGCGGCATTTGTTGAAGTGACGGTAACTTTCCCTTTATAAATACCGGCTGCCACCGTTGACGGAATCTCAACCGTACACCACAATGGCTGAACGGTATTTTTTGGGATGCTGACCGTTTTTGTAAAAGGATGGGTGGCATAATCAATTCCATTCGTGTTGATACAACTACTTTCACCAGCGGATATTTTACCCTGTTTGTTGTTGATCAGGTCACTGAATTTTACCTGCACATCCTGCAACCCATCCAAAGCGTATACGCCTAACTGGTAGCTGTATTGTTCGCCCCTGGCTGCTTTGTCAATAAAGGTATGTTGCAGCCCTTTTTGTATCCAACGGTAGGGAAGACGGTTTTTCATTTTAATGGGGTACAGCCTGCTTTCCGGAAACACCAGGTAGCTTTTGTTGGTGGCCGATGCAATGATAGCAGCTGTTTCCTTTGCGGTAGCAATTACTTCCATCGGGTAAAAACTATTAAAAGAATCAATGGATTCTATTTGTTGTACGCTTGTATTAATTGTAGCCAATTTTGCTACAGACAACCATTTACTATCGGCCGTATTTTCAGGTTGCAGGTAAACGCCTTTGGGATAATTGCTTCTGCCTTCATTGCGGTAGGGCATATAATAAACGTAATAAATTCCCTTGCCGGATACGGGTTCAAAGTAGATCTCAGCTCTTTCCCTGTCTGCATACGCAGTGCTTACATTGCTGATTTTTTTTCCTGTTGCTCCATCCTGAATAATAATTCGTTTGTGCGCAGGGTCGTCATTCCGTCGCCATGGGATACTTACTTTCGCCACCGTGCCGGTTCCATTAAACCGCAGCACAGCCCGGTGATTGCCCAGTGAATCCGGATTCCAGCCATTGTTACTGTTTACATATTTTATTTGCTGAGCCATTAAGGCATTGCACATTATACATACAACTACTGTTATAAACAACTGCTTAAACACCATGCTTAAATTTTTTCTAAATATAGCAAATGATGCCGTTATGTTTTGCCAGTACAAATAGTTTATATAGGAGGAAATAAATGAGCAGTTGCAAGACAAAGCCTGGTAGGGGGAGTATGGTTTATCTTTATCTTGCATTGAGCCAGGCGGCGAGCCTAAGACAAATTAAAATCAACATGTCATTATGAACTTAAATAAAATAGTTGCAGGACTACTTCTTTTTTATGCGACGGCATTAACAGCACAAAGCAATAAAGAAAAAATTTTCTGGCACCAGGATTTTGCGTCTGGCAAACTACCAGCAGGTTGGTACATTCCGCCTGCAGGTAACTGGGATCCACAATGGATTATTACCAATCAGCCATATCCGGGTTCTTATAAATACCAGCAACAGGCTCCTCCGCTTGCTTCTGTAAGCAGGGGGTATCATCTGCAGTTCCAGGCAGGTTATTTTACGGATGAAGATGTAGACAACTGGGTTAAACGCAAACAATACCCGGATGGATATATTGTTTCTGCGCCCATTAATTGTGTTGGCAAAAAATCGGTGATCCTGCAATTTCAGCAAAAATTTCGCTGGTGGAATTATCAACAAAATGATACCGCAGGATTGTTTGTTGGTGTAAGTACGGACAGTATTCATTGGCAGCAATGGGACGTGCGCCACGCCATTAAAAGTGAAACGGATATGTTTGCTCCGCTCACGGAAACTATTGATTTGTCTGCAGTTGCTGCCAACCAACCGGTCGTTTTTTTGCGGTTTTATTGGAAAGGCCTGATGGGATTTTACTGGATGATAGATGACATTGCCTTAAGTGAAGCTTATAGCCAGGATCTAAGTGTGGTAAGGCTTTTATCGCACAATGAATAAAGCAACCAGTTTAAAAAGAATGACGAACTGGTGCTGCAAATAAAAAATTCCGGGGAACAAAAAATCACCACCGACTTTACAGTTACTGCAAATATTGACAATCAAAATAGACTCACCGTAAAAGTGCCGGCCACGGCCAATGGCCTTAAACCCGGCGAGGAAAGAGAGATAGTTTTTCCGCCGGCAGACCTTACGCTACGTCCTGTGCATTATGTCAATTTTAAAGTAAATTATAGGGGTGATGAACATGCCGCGAATGATTCACTTGCTGTACAACTCAATGCGGCTGCAACTTCTGTTGGTGCTATCACCGCCATTAAAAAGGAATCAAACGCTTTTGTATTTTCATCCGGCGTCACCAAAGTAAAATTGCAGTTTTACCGGGATGATATTTTTAGGATATGTTTGGCTGCAGATGGCAATTTTACAGATCCGGCAGCAGGTGATATTGTAGTTGCCAAGCCGGAATTAAAAAGCAATATCCTTTTTACCGACAGGGGAGCGTATGTTTTGTTGCAGAGTAAGCTTTGTGCGGTAAGGGTATATAAAAATCCAATTCGTTTTGCCATGTATAATGCGGCCAATACAGCAATGATTTGGGAAGAATTGCAACCGCTTGTATTTGGACAAAAAACAATACAAACCTTGTCTGCCCGGCCCAATGAATATTTTTACGGATGTGGTATGCAGAACGGTTATTTTTCTCATCGTAACAAAACCATCCTCATCGAAAAAGGCGGCGGTTGGGATGATGGCGGCCGTGCTAATCCGGTGCCGTTTTATATGAGCACTGCAGGTTACGGAGTTTTTAGAAATACATTTGACGCCGGTGAATATTCCTTCCATGATACATTGCGCTTATCGCATAATGAAAATCGCTTTGATGCCTTTTATTTTTACGGGCCATCATTGAAAGATATTTTAAACAGGTATACAGATATTACCGGAAAACCTTTTCTGATGCCAAGATGGGCGCTGAGTATGGGTGATGCCAATTGTTACAACAAGCCGGGACGTGATAAAAAGCCGCAAACCACACCGGATGTAATTTGGAAAATAGCCGATCAGTATATAGCCCATGACATGCCACGCGGATGGATATTACCCAATGATGGCTATGGCTGCGGTTATGTAAAATTAGACAGTGTAGTCAAAGCTTTGCATCAACGGGGGTTTTACACAGGCTTGTGGACTGAGAATGGTATAGATAAAATTGCCACCGAAGTAGGTACTTACGGTACCCGTTTGTGTAAGCTGGACGTGGCTTGGGTAGGCCCGGGTTATAAGTATGCGCTGGATGGTTGTAAGGCTGCATACCAAGGCATAGAAAACAACAGCAATGCCCGCGGCTTTATCTGGAGCGTAATGGGCTGGGCGGGCACACAGCGCTACAGCACAGTGTGGAGCGGGGATCAGTATGGCGGATGGGAGTACATCCGTTTTCATATCCCTACGATAACAGGCGCCGGGTTAAGTGCGCAGAATGCCGCGTCGTCAGATATCGATGGCATTTTTGGCGGAAGCGACAGCACCTATACACGGGACCTGCAATGGAAATCTTTCATTCCTGTATTGATGACCATGAGCGGCTGGGCAAAAAAGGATAAACAACCCTGGGTATCGGGCGAGCCTTATACCAGTATCAACAGAAAATACCTGCAGTTAAAAATGCGCTTAACTCCTTACATGTATACCCTGTGCAGGGAAGCCAATATCACGGGCGTACCTGCTACAAGGGCCATGGTGCTTGAGTTTCCGGCGGATCGCACCGCTTGGGGAAAGCAAACACAATACCAGTTTATGAATGGCAAATGGTTATTGGTTGCGCCGGTTTATAAGCCCGGCAACGAACGCGACAGCATTTATTTACCTAAAGGAAAATGGATAGATTACTGGAATGGTCAACAGTTCAACGGAGGACAATGGTTGAGACATTATGATGCTCCTTTGGAAAAATTGCCGGTGTTTGTAAAAGCGGGAGCCATCATCCCAATGTACCCGGCGATGAATTTTGAGGCAGAAAAGAAGACGGATACATTGACGCTCGATATGTACCCCGAAGGCAAAACATCTTTTAATTTATATGAAGATGATGGCCTTACAAGGCAGTACAAAAAAGGTGCTTATGCCACCACCTTATTCGAAATGAATGCCGGTAAAAATATCACCATTACTATCAATGCCGTAAAAGGAAAGTATGATGGAAGCTTTGACAGGCGTAGCTATCATTTGATATTGCATACAGCTAACTCGCCGAAAGTTGTTTCCCTGGACGGAACAATGCTAACCAAATTAACCAGTGAAACAATAACTGGAGGTAATGAAGGTTATTATATCGATACCAATAGTGGCAAACCTGTTTTACACATTCAAACCAGTAAAATTGCTACGCAGCAAAAACATCAAATTGTGGTGCTAAATGATTGATTAATCACCTGATTATTTGGTTCAGGGGTGTATAGTTTAATTGAACACAATGCCTTCGGCATCAGTTGGTATGTTCCTTCCGCGTAGTGGTTAGTAAAAAGTAAATATTTATTGTACTTTGTATGTCGGTATCTTCTCCACTTAACCATTCCGCCTGCGGCGGATAAAACCAATTTTATTTTTATGAATCCAGAAATTCTTCACCACATTCACTGGCTGGCGGTACTCGTTGCTGCTGTAGCTTATTTTGCTTTGGGAGCCATTTGGTATTCTAAAGTATTGTTTGCAAAAACCTGGCTGGCACTCACCAAAATTGACGCCACGGATCCCAATGCCACTAAAGGAATGGGAGCCATCATGGGTAGCTCTTTTGTAACCATTCTTGTAGCATGTATCGGGCTTGCAATACTGGTTGCCTATCTTCACCTGGGCATGTTTAGCCAGGGCCTTAAGTTGGGAGCACTTACCGGCGTATGCTTCGGTGCTACGGCTATCAGCAATTCTTACCTGTATGAAAAAAGAGCCACCGTTCTGCATTTTATAAACGGTGGTTATACACTGGTGGGCAATATTATTGCTGCAGTAATTATTTGTGTTTGGCAGTAAGACCTATCAAATAAAAAATGCCCTGTATTTAAAGCAGGGCATTTTTTATTGTACAACTATATTTTCTTACTCTACGATAGAGACTTTTAAAATATTGGTGGGTAAATGTTTATCAATCGGCGTACTACCTGTATTTACAACCACATCGCCTTCTTTAAGAAAGCCCCTTTCTTTTAAAATGTTTATCTGATCCATGAAGATATCATCCAGGCTTTCTTCTTCTGCATAATAAATAGGCCTAACTCCCCAGCTAAGACTAAGCTGGTTGATGAGTGTTTTTTCTTTACTGAAAATATACAGTGGTGCTTTAGGGCGGTAACTGCTCAGCATAAAACCGGTATAACCACTTTGTGTCATTCCTATCAATGCTTTTGCATTTACATCTTTTGCCATTTTGCAGGCGCTTGCACATAGGGCATCGCTTAGCAAAGAAGGGGAGTGTTGCTGTGGAGTTAAAATATCATCCCTGTCATAATCATATAAAGTGCCTTCAACCTGCAAAATAATCTTGCTCATCATTTCCACTACCAGCGTAGGATACTGTCCCATCGCGGTTTCTCCGCTCAACATCACCGCATCAGCGCCTTCCAACACTGCATTGGCTACGTCAGTAACTTCACTACGGTTTGGTTTGGTACGCTCCATCATACTTTCCATCATTTGCGTAGCAACTATTACCGGCTTTGCCCGGTGCATACATTTACGGATGATTTCTTTTTGAATAATGGGAACCTGCTCAACCGGCACTTCCACACCAAGGTCGCCACGGGCAACCATGATGCCATCACTTTCAACAATGATGTTACGGATATTCTTCAGTGCCTCCGGCATTTCTATTTTAGAAATAACCTTGGCCTTACTTTTTTGTGCTCTAATGCGCTTTTTAAGATCAATAATGTCATCAGCATGGCGAACAAAAGACAGTGCTATCCAGTCTAAATCCTGGCTGATAATAAAATCAAGATCCGCAATGTCTTTTTCTGTAAGCGAAGGCATGGTGAGGGCAGAATCGGGTAAATTGACTCCTTTTTTTGGAAACAATATGCCGCCCAGTGTTACCGAAATTCTAACCTCTGTATCATTTAATATTTCTTCTACTTTCACCTCCATCTTTCCGTCATCTAAAAATATGCGTTCGCCTACTTTTACATCTTTTGCAAGGTTGGCATAGCTAACATAAATCTTATCTTTTGTGCCCACCATTTTTTGGGTGGTAAAAATAAACTGGCTGCCGTCTTTTAATTCTATCTGGCCATCCTGCAGTTCACCCACTCTTAATTTGGGGCCTTGCAGATCGCCCAATATCGCAATATTGTAAGGCTCTTTGCGGTTGATTTCTCTTATAAAATCAATGATCTGTTTTTTATCTTCGTATGCGCCATGAGAAAAGTTTAACCGGAAAACATTTACGCCCGCCTTTACCAGGTCTAGTAGCTTTTCGTAAGTAGAGCAGGCGGGGCCTACTGTTGCAACAATCTTTGTTCGTTTAATCGTATGTTGAAAACCCGCTTCCTTATCCATTTCAGCATGCAGGTATTTACCTAAATTTTTGCTCATTAGTTGTTTAGTTTATTTTCAAATGTCAAGTGAATTTTTTACCGTTTTCATTGGTAACAGGCTTTACGGATTTCATTACCGTTATATCAGCTGGCCAAAATTTTTACTATTTTCATCCATTCTTCACTGATACGCTGTTTCTTTTTTACAGCTTCGTTTAATGGAGTATAATGCATACGGTTATTAACCATTCCCACAAAAACATTGAATTTTCCTTCCATCAAACACTCAACAGCAGAGTAGCCCATGCGGCTTGCAATCAACCTGTCGAAACAAGTGGGTGAACCGCCGCGTTGAATGTGACCCAGGATGCAAACCCGTACATCCTGTATTGGCAAACGGGCTTTTACAATTTTTGCAATTTCATCGGCACCACCAAATTCGTCGCCTTCGGCAACCACAATCAGGTTCACCAGTTTGTGCCTTCTTTCTTTTTCCGCTAATTGTTTAATAACTTCTTCTATGTCTGTTTTACGTTCCGGTATCAATACATTTTCAGCACCAGTAGCAATACCACTGTGCAATGCGATATAACCGGCATCTCTGCCCATCACTTCTATAATAAATAAACGGTCATGTGCATCTGCTGTATCCCTTATTTTATCAATGGCTTCAACCGCGGTATTTACAGCGGTATCAAAACCAATTGTAAAATCTGTACCCGCAATATCTTTGTCAATAGTGCCCGGCAATCCTACGCAAGGAATATCATATTCATTGCTGAATGTTTGTGCGCCCCTGAAACTACCATCACCGCCAATAATTACCAACCCGTTAATGCCTAGTTTGGTTAAGTTATCATATGCTTTCTTTCTGCCTTCGGGTGTAAAAAATTCTTTGCACCGGGAGGTTTTTAAAATGGTTCCACCGCGCTGAATAATATTGGCCACACTTCTGCTTTCCATTCTAAAAATATCATTCTCCACCATTCCTGTGTAACCACGTACAATCCCAAATACTTCCAATCCGTTGTAAATTCCTGTCCGTACCACGGCACGTATGCAGGCATTCATTCCTGGTGCATCGCCTCCGGAGGTAAGTACGCCAATCTTTGTAACCTTTTTTTTCATATCTAAAAAAAACACTTTTTAATTAAAAAACTTTCAACTCTTCTCTTATTTTGATAATACTAATATAAAATTGCACAAGTTTCAAAAATAAGCATTTAAAACTAATCTGGAAACTCCTTGCCAGATATTGCGTATTTATTGCACGCCATTTACATAATGATCTTTCATAATTGTAAATATTTTTTCCTTTAAAGCAGGGGCTTTCATGCCTTCTGATGAAACGGCGGGTAAAAAATGCATTTGTAGCCTGGTAGGCCATAAATAAAATCCTTTACTTGCGGGCATTGCTTTTTTTGTCCCGAAAATTACGCAGGGAATAACCTCTTTTTTTGTATCAATTGCCAGTTTAAAAGCACCGTCAAAAAAAGGCTTCAAAGGCTCATTGGTTCGGTTACGGGTGCCTTCAGGATAAATACACATGTGCATATTGTTGCGCAACACTTCCCGCATATCTTCAAAACTTTTCAGGCGGCTTTTATTATCACCTCTGTCCACAAGCACAGAGCCGCGTTTATAAAACCAACCGAAAATTGGCACTTTGGCAAAAGAGGCTTTGGCGATGGTTTTATTGCCGCCTGGTATAAATGGCGCAGAAAGCGGCACATCCAGCAAAGCGTTGTGATTGTACACTACTACGTAAGTATCGCCTGGCTTAAAGTTTTCTTTTCCTTTTATGGTGGCCGGGCATCCTACCATTCGTAACCAGGTCCACATCCAAACCCTTGATACGGCAATAAAATAATCCTGTCCCTTGGGTCCCGGAATTAGATAAGACAGCATGGACGGGATAAAGATGATAAGGAAGGTGGTGGCAAAACTGATCAATCCCCACATAGCCCATATTCTGCCAAAAATATTCTTGCACACATCTTTGAACGAAGCAGTTGTTTGCGGTGAAGAATAGTTGTCAGTATTGGTCAAAATGGTTGGTATATTTACTGAGCTGTTTTTTTGAAACAGGATCAGGGTGATGACAATTTCCAGTTGATGGGAGCAAGGCCCTGGTTGTTTAATAATTCATTTGCTTTTGAAAAATGTTTACAACCAAAAAAACCTTTGTCCGCACTAAACGGAGAAGGATGAGCCGCTTTCAATACAAAATGTTTGGTTTCGTCTATCAGCAATTGCTTTTCCTGCGCAAATTTACCCCATAAAAGAAATATGACCCCTTTTTTTTCATCAGATATTTTTGTTATGACCGCATCTGTAAAATTCATCCAGCCAATTTTTGCATGACTGGCTGGTTCATTTGCCCTTACCGTTAAAATAGCGTTTAGTAAAAGCACGCCCTGGTCGGCCCAGTTTGTAAGGTTGCCATAACCTTCCGGCATGGTGATGGATAAATCTTTTTGAATTTCTTTAAAAATATTTACAAGAGAAGGTGGTGGCTTTACTCCCGCAGGTACACTAAAACTAAGGCCATGCGCCTGCCCTGGATTGTGGTAAGGATCCTGCCCAAGTATTACCACTTTCACTTTATCGATGGGTGTATGGTTAAAGGCATTAAAGATAAGAGGGCCTGGTGGGTAGATTGTTTTGCCTGCATTTTTTTCAATCTTTAAAAAAGTTACGATCTCTAAAAAATAAGGCTTTGTAAATTCACTCTTGAGTACTTCGTGCCATGAAGGTTCGATCTTTACATCCATGAAAAATTTTTATAAAATTACAAAAGCATCACTAAATAAACATCAAATAAAAACTGATGCTACTACCCACAAAAAAAATCCCGCTGCTTTTAACAAAGGGATTTTATTTGTGCAGGAAGACTGCTTGCCTGCTATTATTATTTTACTATTAATTTTTTTGAGGCGCTGCCGGAGGTGGCGGCGGAGGACCAGGCTGACCTGCACGGCCGCCCGGAGGACCGAAATCATGTACTACAGGTATTTTGCTCTTAGTATCTGGAAAAGCAGATCCATGATGACAGGTATAACAGGTAACCACCATTAAAGAATCGCCGATCATCGGTTTTGCTACTTGAAAATTATCCTTATTCATCTGCAGTACCATTCGCATCATGTCCCGTGCAGTTTCTTTTTTTGGATTGGCGTCACTAGCAAAGTCGGGGTGGTCGGCACCTGGTTCTTTGGCGTGGCAATAGTCACAATGCACTCCAAGCGCATCGCCTAACTGCACATCCATGATATCATGCATAGCTTCCCTGCTGATATCCTGCGGCAGAATTTTAAGGTTTTTGTACACGGTAGAATGTACAGGTGCAGTAGTGCCGGCCGTGACAAAAATAACAGCGACAATTATTGCCATTATAACCAGCAGCTTTCGGTTTGCCCGCAGCATTAATTTTTTCATAAATGTTTTTTTTAGTGAACCGTTTATGTTATAAAGATAAGTGGACAGGTGAAAATCACAAGATTTTTTTTGAATGTTTAAAGCCGTTAAATAGCTTTTGTAAAAGGGCAACTTCATTTTTGGGTTGGATTTTTTGCGATCATTGCGCTATATCATTTCTTTTATCATTAACAGCACTTTGTAAATCATCGTACGAATGGTGACAAGTTTTCTTACTTTACTGGAACTTAATTATAGCACTCATATTGATGATAGGGGTAAAAACTATATTGAAAGAGAATAATTCGTAAAATATTTATTATTTTTCAACGTTTGCACAACCAGCATGAATTTTCTGGTACTGGTATTGGCCTTGCTATCTCCAAAAAAAATATTGAAAATCTTGTTGGCAGAATCGGGCTGGAATCTGAACCGGAAAAAAGACAACCTTTTATTTTACCATTAAAAAATAAATTATTAAAGTTTGTAGAGGGTGCGTATATTGTATATAAACCGTTATCCTCCTTATAAATAAACAGCATGCTAAAAACTATACACATTTTACTTGTTGACGATAATGAAGGCGACATCTTGCTGACCAGGGTGGCCCTTGAAAATGCGGCCATTGATTTTAAATTGAGTGTAGTGGCAGACGGAAAGGAGGCGATCGATTTTTTAAGCAAAACCAATGGATTTGCCGATATAGAAACACCTGATCTTACGTTGCTTGATATTAATCTTCCCAAAAAAAACGGGCATGAGGTACTGGCTTTCATGAAAACAAGTGAAAGCCTGAAACACATACCAGTAGTGATGCTTACTACATCTTCTTCACAAAATGATATTGATATGGCCTTTGCCAATAATGTCAGTGGATTCATCACAAAGCCTTCTGATCTTTCTGAATTTTTAAATGCGGTTGCCAGTGAAGTAAAACATTGGATAGATAAAATTAACCAACTTGCATAAGGCGTAATTTTATTGATTCAATTCTATTTCAAACAAGTTTGGCCACATTTTTCCGGTAACAAAAATTTTTCCTGTAGCAGGGTTATATGCAATGCCATTCATTTCTTTAGCCCCTGCAAATTCGTTTCGTTGTTGGCTCTTTAATAACGAAAAATCAATTTTTCCCATCACTTTGCCGTTGGCAGGATTAATTTTTATAATAAAGTTGGTGCCATAAATATTGGCGTAAATAAAGCCCCGGATATATTCCAATTCATTGATCTTTTGAACTGGTCCTGTTTCATCTTCAACGCTTATTTTTTTAGCGGCGATAAGATTGGCAGGGTCTACATAGGTTATAATATTGGTTCCTTCGCTCATGATTAATTGGGTACTGTCAGTAGTCATTCCCCAGCCTTCCTTAACGGGTAAAGCAAATGTTTTAAGTAGCTTAAAAGTTTTGGCAGCATAAACAAATCCAATTTTAGTCTTGTAAGTGAGCTGAAACCATTGGTCATGTAAAAAGACAATTCCCTCTCCAAAATATTTACTGGTATCCAGTTTCACTTTAGTATCAATTCTGCCCGTTTTTAAATTAACTTCTCCAAATAAAGAATTGGTTTTTGGCAGTTCATCGGTATAACCCGTGCTTTCATACAATTTACCCTCGTGTATTAAAAGACCTTCTGTATAGGCAGTTGTATCGTGCGGATGTATACTCACCAAAGTATAGTTGATCTGTGGCGTTATGGCCTTTGTTACCTCTTCGTCTTTAACCACATCGCTATTGCTGCCTGTACATGCAACAAGTAAATAAATGCAACAGGCGAATGGAATCAGTTTTACCCTCATGTTTTTTGTTATGTTTTAAAACCAGTGCTGTGCTTCAGCTAACCAATTATTTGCAAATATCTACGGTAAAATGGAAGGTTTGTATATTAGCCATAAATGAATTTGCAGAGACAGGTAAAGATTGACTGATTGTTGATACAGTCAACTCAAAAATAGCTTACTTAATTACTAGTTGCGATGAACTGAAATAGTGGCATGGTTAAGCGAAATATTCCTGGTGGCCGGGCTATAGCATGTTCCGGCAATTAACTCCTGCATGTTGGTTCGCAACGCTCTTAAAAATATTGAAAAGTTCAAACTGGTTGATGTGTCAGGCATTTAACAATAGCATCTTTTTTCACCTGGAAATTCATGAAGGTTGCCAGTAAGTTGTGCAATCAATTGTTACTGCAGTTTGTATTTCCTGACTTTGAACTTTTCCGCGGCCTTATGTGCATTTTCCTGAACCCGAAAGCTTACAATCTTTTTAATCAGCTCCAGCGGAAGCGGCTGATCCATCGGAAACAGGATAGCACCTCTTGAAGTTGTATATATGGAGAGTTCTTGCTTAAAATGTTCAATACCCGACTCGGAAGGATACAAACCAATATGACCTCGATGCGCTGAAAAATAAACAAGCATGCCATGGTATTTGAAGGCCGGCATCTGGTAACTGATCACTTCCTCGGCTTCGGGTGCTGCACTTATAATTGCGAAACGTACCAGCGTTAGCAATCTTTGTATTGTTTCCGGAAAGCCCGTTATATAATCATCAATGTCGTGTTGTTTGGCGGTTACTGTCTTCATATTGCAGTCGTTTAAAACCATAGTTTAACTGTATTGCAATTTACAGCGTTCCGCATGTCGGCATACGCCGTTTATCATATATATAGTGCCATCCAAAAAAATATGGCAAGCTTAAAGCTGGTAAAAAGAAGCGTATATAATTCAATGAAAGGAGCACTGTTTTTTTTCAGCTGCTAAGGCGTGTTTTTCGGGCGGAAAATAAAGGGTGCAAAATATCAGGAGAGATACCTCGGGAAATATTCCTAAAGAAAATTTTTATACAACAATGATATTTGGGAAACTAAAATCAATTGAGATTACGAGTGGCGGCAGTGCGTGTATTTAATTTTTCAGCAACCAGGTTGTGCGAGTAGAATGTTTTTACACTTAACCCATTTTTATAGGGGTCATAGTTACTGAACCTGCTACTGCTTTTCAATACCATCCTTGGGGTGAACCATGACCCAAAAAAAGTATCCGTCCAATATTGTCTGGCTCTTTTCAATCAATTGTAAACTTGTCAAAGGCAAATAACCCTTCCATACTAAACCCTCCTGTTAGGATGGTTTGTATACAAATTCTTTTTTCATGGCTATTATTGACAGCCTGTTTTACTTTTATTTTTTGTTAATGGTAGGCAACAAGATTTAATTTTTACCATGTGGTATTTGCCGGATAATTTCACTCAAAGGCTTCCGGATCCTCGGCGTCAGCTCTCTTGTTTTAAAAGGTTCTTCCAGCTTTTCTGCTTCATCCGCATAGCCCAATGCAATAATTACAACTGGTACAATATCGGCTTCCAGTTTCAATAAAGCTGACACCTTCTCTCTGTCGAAACCACCCATAAGATGGGTATATATATTCATACTGTTGGCCTGCAAGGTTAACAACATATTGGCGGCGCCCACATCATGTTGAGCGCTTGCGTTGGGTGTAATACCATCCGCAAAAGTTGTTTTAGCCAGGCTTACCACAAATGCAGACGCTTGTTTGTTCCAGGGTTTGTTACCTGCTGCAAGTGCATCAAAAAGCTGATCAAATAATGGAGTGCCTTTCTGTGCCGCCACATATCGCCATGGCTGTTCATTGATAGCACTGAAAGACCAGGTAGCAGCTTCCAGGATAGTGTTAAGTTTATCTGTTGAAATAGGTTCGCCTGAAAAACTTCTCGGGCTCCACCTGTTTTTGATATTATCTGCAACCGGGTAACTGGTGACAGCTGTTTTAATATGTTTCATACATTTAATTTAGAATGAATAAAGACACTCCTTTAGTCGGATACATTACGGTTGTTTGTACAACAAATAAGGGCATGTAAAGTTGCCTGAAAGGACGGCCTGTTTTGAATGATGGTAAACCATTGCCAATTCCAGTGCCAATAAAATAATTAATGCAGGATGATGAACGGCTATTAAGCGAATACCTTCTGGTAGGGTTGGTAGCTCTTAATAAAAAGAGGCTTCAATGTTAACCATGCCAGGGCCGGGAAAAAATGCATAGGCACTACCATGCCAGGAAAAAGCTCAAGCGTTTCGATGGTTACCGGAAGGCGAAAGCCGAATGCCGGAACAATGCTTGCAAAGGATAATGTTACAAATAGCAGGTTAAAAACAATTTCAGTATTATTCTTCAGCCATTTATTAAGCAGCCAAAAGCCTGAGCCAGCTATAAGCCCACTTACAACATTTATTACCATAATGTTTGACGGTTTTACAATGAGGGCAAAATTCTCACCAAGTGAAGCGGCGTATACTTTTTGATATATGATTGATGCAACAGCGGACAATAAGCCAGACACAGCACCTAAGAGTAGTAATTTTTTATACATTTTATTATAGTTTATTTTACAACCGGAATTGCTACTGATACTTTGATCACATCACCCACTTCTCCGCCTGCTGTACCTATTTTAAAATCGTTTCTGTTAATATCAAAATTTCCTTCAAACAATGCACCTGCTGCTGTTTTTTTAAATGTAAAAGGTAAGCTCACTTCTTTGCTGATACCATGTACCTGCAACGAACCGGTAGCGGTATATCCGGATGCGGCTTTTACAATTTTAGCGGAGGTAAATTTTATTGCGGGATATTTTGCAGCATCAAACCACTCTGCGCTTTTAGCGTGCTTGTTTTGCATGCCATTACCCGTGTTAATTGTGTTAATATCAATTGCAATGTCAAATTTTGAAGTGGGGAGGCTTTGCTCATCAAATAGAATATTGCCGGTTAAATTTTTAAATACACCGCTTACACCACTGGTAGAAAATACAATGTTATAACCATCTGCTATTTTCCAGTTTGTTACTACGGTGAAAGAAAATACTGTCGCCAGTATCATTGTTGCGCAAAAGCCAATGAATATTTTTTTCATACTTAATTTTTTATTTCCGAACTGTCAATCAATTCACAGTTCCTTGTTATTTAAAACAAGGGCGGATAATTGTATCAGCCCTTGTTTACTGATAATTTATTATTTGCTGAACTCGCCGTCTGCTTTGATTGCAACTTCATCACTTACAACTGCCGTAGGAAAATTGGTTCCAACACCGAAATCAGTACGCTTAATAACGCCGGTTACCTGGAAACCGCTGGTAGCCGCTTTGGACATTGGGTTGGTAGTTGTGCCCTTGTACAAAAGATCCATAGTTACTGGTTTTGTAACGCCATGAAGGGTTAAGTTACCTGTTAATTTATATTTATTGGCACCTGCGCTGGTTATGCCGGTGCTGATAAAAGTAACTGTTGGAAATTTAGCAGCGTCGAAAAAATCAGGACTTTTCAAATGGTTGTCTCTCATGTCCACGCCAGTATTAATGGTAGCTATATCTCCTTTCAGTTCTACTACTGCATCGCTAAAATCCGCTTTTTCTGCCTTGATGGTTACATCAAAATCTTTAATAAAGCCTGTTTGTTCTGAGATGCCCAAATGGGTAACAGAAAACGCAAGGCGTGAATGCGCTTTATCCTGTTTCCATGTTTCAATGGCCTTGAATGACGAGAAGGCTACTACTGCCGCTACCAAAAGAATGCTTAATTTTTTCATGTTGTGCTTTGTTTTTAATTAGTGTTTTGTTATTGATGATTAATTTGATCATGCAAAGCTATTCTGCCCATTGCTCTTTTTTATTGAGGTTAAGCAAGAAATAGTGTTGATAAAAATCAACATATTTAGTTAAACTACTTTAACATTTTTTGGCCGATACTTACTGTTTGAGATGTATTACCGGTGTGTGGCATCAATTCCTTTTTTAAACTTACAAGACCGGAATGCTTAAATATTTCTGCTGCTGTATCAACGGTATTTTGTTCTCTGCCAAATACAGCAATGTGTTCAATGATATTTGTTTGCAGGCCATTGTCGCAGGTGGCCGCTGCAAGTCTTACTACTGCTATTTTTGTATTTGGAAGTATTTGCTGGAGCAACGTAATTTGCCGGTTTGGAGAAACGACTTCATCGTCGGAATTGCAGTGAACGTTATCTCCAAGGCTGATTAATATCTTTTGATTTATAACATCTTTAATGATCCTAACAGCTTCCAATTGTTCTTCAAAGTCAGATGCCAATAATATCATATCGGCTTCCCAGGCGCAATCAAAAGAACATTCCATCGCTTCCACAGCGCAGCTATTATCACTATCGAGCTCCCGGGCCAACTCCCTGGCCAGTTCAAATTTTTTATCACAAAGCAACAGCTTATAGCTACCTGCCAACAGGGCGCCGGCTGCAAGCCTGCCATTGTTACCACTACCAATGAGTACAATTGTTTCTTTTATATGCATAGCCTGTTTATTAGCTGTTACTATGTTGGCTGTTGCAACCTTTGTTAACACGCCATTATTGACAGTACAAAATTAAACCGGGCCATACCAGCTGTTGTTGAGAATAGACAAGAAATACCATTGATAAATATCAATGGTGCTACTAATAAAAGAGGAAATTATTTAGGAAGCGTGATTTGCTTTTTTGCCCGGCTTAATGTTTCAGGTGTAAGGCCAAGGTATGAAGCAATCATATGTTGGGGCACTCTTTGAACAATATCAGGATATTTGTCCAACAGTTTATTGTATCGTTCTTCAGTAGAAAGCGTGACCATGTGCGACCATCTTCTTTCTAGTGCTATATAGGCGTTTTGCATCTGCAAAAAAGAGAATTCAAGAAATTTAGGAATTTGCCTTCTTACTTCTTTTAGCCCGTCATTATTTATCAGCAGCAGTTCACAGTCTTCAAGGGCGTCGATATTGTACCTTGATGGCTCTCCTGTAATAAAACTGTACAGGTCTGCAATCCACCAGCCTTCCAATGCAAATTGTACTACCTGGTCGTTACCTTTCTCGTTTACAGAATACGATCTCAATAATCCTTTTTCTACAAAAATGCTGTATTTGCAAATATCGCCCTCCTGCAAAATAAACTGCTTCTTGCGCAGTTTTTTTGGCATCAGGTAATTCTTGAAAATTGCCTCTTCTTCGGAAGTAAGATGAATTACTTCGTTGATTTTTTTGAAAAATACATCATACATACCCGACAAAAATAGACAAAGTTTAGAAAGATTGGGTAGGGGGTATAAGGGATCAGCTTTTAAATAAAAATAGCGGTTGCTTTCTATTAGAAGCAACCGCTATTTAGTGTAGCGAAAAATACATCAACAGATCGGGTCCCCGCTCTGTTGATATACAATATCTGGTGTTTAATTTCTAATACATCTTACCGACATGCCACAACGTTTATCGTAGTAGAACATATAGCAGTCCGTGTAATCATATCCCAGGCTTCTTTCAACAGCTGTGGTAGCATCGTGTTCTTTAGAAGTCCACCATATAGTATTGGCGCCCATAAAAGCGAAATATCCGAATTCCGAACGGTAGCCCGCTGGTGTTCCGTTAAAACCGGTAACGTTTGTTGCACCGGTGTTTGGGCTCAGCCACAAGTTGGTTGATTTTAATTTACCGCCGGCTTCAGGATCTCCACCCAATGAATTTACCATTGCCGACCAATCATCCTTGGAGGCAATATGCCATCCTGCCGGAGCCAGTCCCCGCTGATCATTTACAGCATACCAGTTATAGAGTTTTCCATACGATGAGTTGTTAGTAGAATCGTTATTATAATAACACCATGCGCCTGTTGTAAGCTTATTCCATACTGTTTGGTCTGTAACCTCCGGTATTGTATCGCCATTAGCGTAGGTAATTACATCCAAATTGTGTAACATCCACGCAGTGGTATCAATTTTATCACCAGGAATGGCAGTTGTAAAACTAAGTTCATTTCCGTAAGAAGTGCCGGTGGTGTTTGTTGAATAACTCCTTAAATAGTACTTTGTATTGTTAGTGAGGCTGGAAAGTTCGCTGACAAAACTGCCCGTTCCTGCACCATCATTTGTCATACTATTATTAATTGTAGGGGCAGAACTGGTGCTCCAGCAAACACCTCTTGCAGTGATTGCACTTCCGCCATCTGAGGTAATGTTAATATGTACTTTGGCTACGTTAAAGCCAACATTGGTGACTGAATCTGTTGTAAGCACCGGAAGACCGCTAGCGGGATTACTTTTTTCCTTTTTACAATTTACCAGCAGTATTACGCAAAATAGGAGACCGATGAGGCTGCCGAAGTCAATTTTCTTCATGTGTTTGAGTTGATGTAGTGATTTATGAGAGGTTAATTTAACATGTAATGGTGGTTGGTAAGTGTAACGTATAATGCGACATATTATTACAACAAGTTTGTGCCAAATTTGATTTAGGCTACCCATTAGAAATTCTCCAGCGCTACAAACCTTTGTCTGCTGGGCATTTTAAAAGATTACGCTTCAAAGAAGCAAATTGGATATAAAAATAAAATATTATAAAATCTATAATGTGGGGAATTTTTACCCCTTATTGAAAGGGCTATTTTATTAAAAAAAATTAGCGGTACTTGAGTAATTTCTAAATTTGAAACTGTGGGCTTAATTGTTTCCACAGGTCTTTCCTATTGTGTATATGTAAAGCATCAGCACCAGATGAATCCTACACAGATGGCCGGTGGATTGCTATCTGGTTAAATGAAAATATGAAGGCGGGCAGTCAAAGGCTACTATAGCCGCGGGTATTTATTAATGAAGAATCAGCATTCAAAAATATATCACTTTCGGGTTTGCTAAAAGTGCGAATTCTTTCTGGTTGGACAATGTCCAATTTTTATCTCTTGGCTAGAATAGCGGCCCGTCAATTTAGCTTCTCGCTACCGGCAAACAACCATTAATTAACCATTATTGTTACAATCTCACCATCATCTTCTTAGGCAAAGTTTGTCCAAAAAAATACATTTTATTTTTAATGCGTCATTTCAACACAATGAAATTCTTAAAAATTAGATTTACTGTTGTTTTAGAAAGGTAAACAGTTGCAGTATTGGTATCTTCGCAAAGCCTTGTTCGCACTGGCTTTTGCAAAAAAATGGACAGGTAATCTTTTAAAAATCCTTTTCTACCTTAAAAAGATTATTAAGGTTATTTTAAAGTGATGCAATACTGCATTAAATTGCAAAACTATTGTTTCATAAGCGGGGGAAAGCATGACAGCGCCCTTAAACAGAGAAGATAGCCAGATAGAATCATTAATACATTTGCCAGCTTAGACATCAACGATGTAAATAAATTCAGCGATTTGAAAATCTTTTAATACTTAAAACTAAAATCAACATGAACCGTTCACTTGCCATTGTGAAAAATTGTTTATTGCTTTCGATTGTACTACTCGCTTTCTCCTGTTCCAAAAAAGAAAAAGGCAAAGCAAAAATCCTGGTCTTCAGCAAAACTGCGGGCTATCATCATGAGTCGATTGCAGATGGCAATACGGCGATACAGAAACTGGGCGGTCTGCACAATTTTGATGTAGATACTACAACAGATGCCGCTATGTTTAATGAAGACAGTTTAAAAAAATATTCAGCCGTAGTTTTTTTAAGTACCACCGGCGATGTGCTGGATTATTTACAGGAAGCCGCTTTTGAAAGGTATATACAGGCAGGCGGTGGCTATGTAGGTATCCATGCTGCGGCAGATTGTGAATACGACTGGGGCTGGTATGGTCGCCTGGTAGGGGGCTACTTTTTAAGTCATCCCGGTATTCATGATACTTTTCCCAATGTACAGCCGGGCATTTTAAATGTGGTAGATAAAGAAAATATTGCTACCAAACATTTACCTGCACAGTGGAAAAGAACCGATGAATTTTACAGTTATAAAAAGCTCAGCAAGGATACCAAAATACTGTTAACCATTGATGAAAAATCGTATCATGGCGGCGAAAATGGTGATAACCATCCTATGGCCTGGTACCATGATTATGATGGTGGACGGGCTTTTTATACAGAGTTAGGTCATACCAAAGAATCATTTACAGAAGAAAATTACCTGAACCATATTTTGGGCGGTATTGAATATGCCATCGGCGAAAATAAAGAGTTGGATTATTCAAAAGTAAAAACACAAATACCGCCGGAAGACAATCGTTTTACAAAAACGCAGCTTTCACAGGGTGAATTTTACGAACCAACAGAAATGACCATTCTGCCAAACCTGGATATACTGGTTACGCAGCGCCGTGGTGAAATCATGTTGTACAAAAGCGATACTAAAAAAGTAAAGCAGGTTGGTTTTTTAAATGCCTATTTTAAAACCTCTACGCCTGGCGTAAACGCAGAAGAAGGTGTACTGGGCCTGGCAAAAGATCCTGACTTTGCAAAAAATAACTTTGTGTATATTTATTACAGTCCTATTGATAGTTCGGTTAACCGTTTATCGAGGTTCACTTTTAAGACTGATACGATTGATAATAAATCTGAAAAAACAATCCTGGAAGTAAAATCGCAACGGGAAATTTGCTGTCATACCGGCGGCTCTATTGCGTTTGGTCCTGATAAATTGTTGTACTTTTCTGCCGGTGATAACTCAACACCATTCGACGAGCCGAAAGCTAAATATGTAAACAGCGGGTTCGCTCCTTTAAACGATTTTTCTCCCAACCAGCAATACGATGCAAGAAGATCCAGCGGTAACTCCAATGATCTTCGCGGAAAAATTATGCGTATCCGGGTGAAGGATGATGGCAGTTACGAAATACCAGATGGCAATCTTTTTCCAAAAGGCACAGCTAAAACAAGGCCTGAAATTTATGTTATGGGCGACCGTAATCCATACCGGATAACAGTAGATCAAAAGAACAGTAATTTATATTGGGGCGAAGTTGGTCCGGATGCCAACAATGATAGTTTGGCAACCCGTGGCCCGCGTGGTTACGATGAAGTGAACCAGGCACGCAAAGCAGGTTTCTTCGGCTGGCCTTTATTTGTAGGTAACAACTATGCTTACCGGCAATTTGATTATGGCACCGGCAAAAGTGGTGATGCTTATGATCCGGCACATCCCATCAACAATTCAAAACACAATACCGGGTTAACAGAATTGCCTCCGGCGCAACCAGCCTTTATCTGGTATCCATATGCGGCGTCTCCTGATTTTCCACAAGTTGGTACTGGCGGCAGAAATGCTATGGCAGGACCGGTTTATTATACCGATATGTTTCCAAAAGAAACCCGTTTGCCTGATTACTACAATGGCAAATTATTTATTTACGATTGGATACGTGGCTGGATAAAAGCAGTCACCATGCAACCCAATGGCGACTTTGACAAGATGGAGCCTTTCTTTCCTTCGTTAAAAGTGAACTCTTTAATTGACATGGAAGTTGGACCCGATGGTAAACTGTATTTACTGGAATATGGCAATGGCTGGTTTACTAAAAATGTGGATGCCGGTTTGGCAAGAATAGATTTTAATGCTGGTAACAGACCTCCTGTAATTACTTCCATCAAAACAGATAAGAGCACAGGCGTGTTGCCTTTTGCTGTTAAAATAACAGTTGATGCCAAGGACCTGGAAAAAGATAAAATCACCTATAAATGGAACCTGGGCAACGGTACCACCAAAGAAACCACTGAGCCAACACTCGATTATACCTATACTACTGCCGGTGATTATATCATAACAGTAGAAGCGAAAGATGATAAAGGAGCTGCTTCAAAAAGCAATGAAGCAAGGGTATATGCAGGCAATGAAACACCAACTGTAACAATTGATATCACCGGTGGCAATAAGTCCTTTTATTTACCGGGTTTACCAGTGCAGTATGCAGTTAATGTGGCAGACAAAACCGATACCGCAAAATTTGATGCGGCTAACTTGTATGTTTCTGTTGATTATGTAGAAGGCTTTGATAAAGCCTCCTCACCAATGGGACACCAGCAGGGACAGGCTGCCATCAGCGGTAAAACACTTATGCTATCTCTTGATTGCAAGAGTTGTCATAAGGAAGCCGATAAATCTGTTGGACCGGCGTTTGTAGAGGTATCGCAGAAATATGCAAAAGATCAGAATGCAATGACTTACCTCACGCAAAAAATAATTAAAGGTGGCAGCGGTGTTTGGGGCCAGGTGGCCATGGCTGCACATCCAACATTGGCACAGGAAGATATACACCAGATTGTGAGCTGGGTACTGTCGCTTTCCAACAAGGCCGCGGTGAAAAAATCGCTTCCTCAAACGGGTACAATTATTCCTCCGGCCAATGCCAAACCTAACAGTGTAATGGTTTTATCTGCCAGCTATACCGATAAAGGCGGCAACAACATTAAAGCGTTGACCGGCAGCAATTCCGTAGCGTTACATAGCAACACCGTTACGTTTAAAGGCACTGAAAAAACAAAAAGTTTTACTTCCATGAAGTATGGCGGTAATAACCTGATGATTTTACCGGTTGCCGAAGGTTGGGTAGCACTGGATAATATTGATTTGACAGGAGTGCATACTATTCAAATAGGCTGTGGTGCGCAGGCAGCACCCAAAAAGAATCTGGATTTTGAAATAAGACTGGATGCACCTGATGGAAAAGTAATCAGCAAAGGTGCTACCACCATACCACCGGTTAAGGGTGCAGGTATGCAGATGACGACTGTTAAATTACCGATCGAGACAGTAAGCGATGGAAAACAGCATACCGTGTACGTTATATATAAACCACAGGAAAAATTGCAGGCGGGTATGATGTCAGTACAATTTTCGAACTAAATAAAAATAACTATTAAGAGATCAGCATTAGCACACATTTTGTTTGTTGATGCTGATCTTATCATTAAAGAATAATGTGAAGAGCGTATTTTAAAAATAAAAATTGATGAAAAAAGCAGAATTGATTAGAGTTTTTTGTGCCATTGTATTAACAGGATGGTTTGCTAGTGGGCACGCACAAACGTTGAAGGGAAAAATTACGGATAGCCATTCGTTACCCATTTCAAATGTTACCGTGCATTTACTCAATACAGCGGTTACAACACTCACCAACGCAGAAGGCAATTTTAACGTACAGCATTTACCTGCAGGAAGGTATACTGTTGAGTTGTCATCCATTGGGTATGCCACCACCGCCACTGAAATTGAGGTAAAAGAAAAGACCGAAACTGTTGTGACGTTTCAACTTCAGAATGCATTGCTTCAATTGGAAACGGTGACCGTAACTGCGGAAAAAAAAGAAGAATTATTGCAAAGAATACCAGTCAGCATTTCGGCTATTTCTGCCCACAGAACAGAAGAGCTAAGGTTATGGAACAGCAAGGATTTAACGGCGATTGTGCCCAACCTGGCTTCGGGTAATTCGGGGGATGGAAGAAATGTTACTTCTATCCGCGGTATTACCACTACCTCTTATGATCCTGCTGTAACAACTTATATTGATGGTGTTAACCAGTTTAGCCTGGATACTTATATTCCGCAATTGGCAGATATAGAAAGGATAGAAGTATTGCGTGGCCCACAGGGAGCATTGTACGGAAGAAACGCCATGGGCGGGGTTATCAACATCATTACCAAGCAGCCATCCAATACCACCAGTGGGTTTGCAGAAATCAATATCGGCAATTACAACCAGCAACGCTACAGTGCCGGTATTCGTACACCGTTGGTGAAAGACAAATTGTTTTTTGGTGCGTCGGGCGTTTTCAGTAGCCGCAACGGGTATTACACCAATCTGTTCAACAACAGTTCTTTCGATAAACAGCAATCTGCCAGTGGCAATTATTATTTAAAGTATTTGCCGGGTTCAAAATGGGCAGTTACATTAAATGTAAAACACCAGAATAATAAAAATGATGGCGCCTTTCCAATGGTCAATGGGGTGGAAGATGCTTTCAGCAATCCTTACCAGCTCAATCAAAACGCCGTGGGCAAAATGATTGATAATACATTGAACGCATCACTGGCGGTGAGCCATTCAGGTGATGCCATTAATTTCAGTTCACAGCTGGCATGGCAAAACAATCACCGTTATTACAAGTCACCACTTGATGGCGATTTTTCTCCGTTGGATGCGGTAACTGTGATCAATGATTATGGCAATAAATGGAACAATGTAAAAGTGATTACGCATGAAATGAAATTCAGTTCTGCTACCAATAAATCTTCTAAATTTAGTTGGACGGCAGGCACGTATTTCTTTCATCAAAATAACCCCAATAAACAGGCGACACATTTTGGGAAAGATGCAGCATTGTTAGATCCCAATATACCTCCGGATTTTGCATCCATCAATACATCAACGGCAAAAAACACTGGCTTTGCGTTGTTTGGCCAGGCCAATTACAATGTCACCAGCAAATTGATACTGGTAGCGGGTTTACGGTACGATTATGAGCACAAGTACCTGGAGGTAAATGGAGAGGGGCAACCCGATGGGAGTGATGCGTTTGTCACAACGCCAGATACTGCCGCAGCCAGGAATTTCAATGCCATTTCGCCAAAAGTCGGTTTGCAATACCAGGTGGCACCTAACAGCAACCTGTTTGCCAATTACAGCCGCGGTTTCAGAACTGGCGGACTTAGCCAATTATCTTCAGACCCCACCCATCAGCCGCCTTTATATCCCTATCAGCCGGAGTACAGTAATAATATAGAACTAGGTATCAAAAATGAATTGCTGGATCAACGGCTCAGGTTAAATTTTACGCTATTTCTTAGCCATATTAACAATGCACAGGTACCCACATTGGTACTGCCGGATGCCATTACTGTTACAAAAAATACCGGTGAGTTAACAAGTAAAGGAGCAGAACTAGAGTTGCTGTTTGCACCTGTAAAAGGGTTACAACTTGGCTACAATGTTGGGTACACCAATGCAAAATATAAGTCGCTTAAAGTGTCGTCTAATGGTGACGTAGTTAACCTGGATGGCAAGCGCCAGATATTTACACCAGATGTAACTTCAGTTTTCACATTGCAGTATGGTTACCTGATAAATGCAGAACACCAGGTTAAATTAGTTGCCGGTGCAGAATGGTATTACCTGGGTAAAGAATTTTTTGACCTGGCCAATAACATCAGGCAATCATCTTACCAGCGTTTAAACGCCCGGGTGGGTGTAAGCAGCAAACATCTTGAGATATATTTATGGGCAAGAAATATTACCAAGGCAAAATACATTGAGTACGCGTATGATTTTGGCGCCGTGCATTTGGGAGATCCCGGAACGTATGGAGTAACGCTCAGAACTACTTTTTGATAATCCTATTTCTTGTAATAAAGAAGCCATCCTTGGCCGGATGGCTTCTTAGTGTTTGTAAATCGTGCGGCAATTACAGAATGCTAAATCCTGAGGCCAGGTTATCTATTTTATTCGGTTATATTTTTTCAACAAATTAATTACCAGTTGATGGGGCAGGGCATAGGACTTGTTACCATTGATACCTTCCATTGTTTCAGCCGCTACCATGGCGTTGATGATGGCTTCTTCAACAGCCTGCACCGTTGCTTCAAAAAGCGGGTCAATTAAATCATTGGGCAGTTCATCTACCTTGGTAAAATCATTTCTTTGAAATGCATTGGCATTGGCCGTGGAGAAGGCAATGAAAATATCTCCCGAGCCGTTGGTACCGCGACCACCAACTAGCCCAATCCCCAACGGAACTCTTTGTGCTATTCGTTTTAATTGGTGCGGTAATAAAGGGGCATCAGTAGCAACCACTACAATGATAGAGCCATCACCTTCTTTCCTGTAATGTTGGGGCGGCAATTTCAATTCGTTGTTCAGCGTATCCATCAGCTCTTTTCCCACCGGCACACCGGCAATGGTCAGCGATTTTTTTCTGCCAAAATTGGATTGTACCAATACACCCACTGTATAGCTGGAATCTTTTATTTTCACGATCCTTGAAGCAGTGCCCGTACCACCTTTAAATCCGAGGCACATCATGCCTGTGCCACCACCTACATTGCCTTCTTTAAGATAGCCCGATTTCGCACTGTCCAGCGCTTCCCAGGCATTATTTTCTTTTACATGAAAGCCATAAATGTCATTCAGGAATCCATCATAGGTTTCTGCAACAACAGGGTAGGTGTACCAAAAATCTTCTTTATACCAATGCCTGTTCACAAACCATTTTAAAACAGCATCTCTTACCACACCCACGCTGTTGGTATTGGTGATCATAACAGGTGTTTCTAAAAAGCCGGATTCCGTCACCCAGGTAGTACCGGTCATTTCTCCATTGCCATTTAGTGTGTACCAATTTGCATACACGGGGTTATTGTTTTTACCTCTTGGTAGTATGGCGGTAACACCTGTTCGTACCGGCCCCTTGCCCAATACATTTTTTCCGTTGCCGGATATGATCGTGCTGTATCCCACTTCAACTCCCTTCACATCTGTAATGGCATTGTACTTTCCGGTGATGCCATCAAAGGGAATCCCTATATCTCTTGCTCTTGGCTTTTGCGCCTGGCTGGTAATTTGCAGCAGCCACAGCAATACAAATGATAACAGACTTTTCATCTTTATTTATTTAAAAGTTACTTTTCATTCTTTACAACCTTTCCGCCAATCATTACAAATTTTACTTTTTGCAATTCGGAGATGTCTTTTAATGGGTCGCCTTTTACGGCGATGATGTCTGCCATTTTACCAACTTCAACGGATCCAATTTCAGTTTCTTTTTTAAGAATTTCAGCATTGGTTTTGGTAGCGCAAAGAATCGCCTGCATGGGTGTCATGCCGAGTTGTACATATTCACCAAACTCCCTGGCAGAATAGGTTGCAGGCCAACCAACATAATCGGTACCCAGACCAAATTTGACGCCTTTTTTAAAAGCCAGCCGCATACTGTTGTATACTCCATCTTTTGTTTTTTTATTAAGCTCCACGGCTTTTGCCAAGGCCTTACTATCGGCCAATTTCTCCTGGAAATATAAGCCAACGGTAAATGTGGGGATCAGGTAAGTGCCATGTTGTATCATCAGGTCCATTGCCTCTTCATCAATAAAAGAACCATGTTCTATACTTCTTACACCTGCTTTTACAGCCATCTTTATTCCCTCGGTGGCGTGGGCATGTGCCATCACCGAAACGTCCCGCCTTGCCGCTTCTTCCACTGCGGCCTTTAATTCTTCCGGACTAAAGTGTACATTTTTTGGATTGTCACCAACCGTCATAAAAGCACCTGTCACCAGCAACTTTATCCAGTCGCTGCCATATTTAATTTCGTTGCGTACGGCTTTTCTGATTTCTTCCGGCCCATCTGCAATTAATCCGTCTGCAGTTATTTTTTGTTCGGGCGAAATAAAATTGATATCGCCACCGCCACCTGTTACAGAAATATAATGCGCTGCGCCGTAAATATGTGGGCCAATAAAAAGACCCTTGTTAATGGCATTGCGTACTTCCATATTCGCATAGCCTACATCTGCATCACCCGCAACACGCAACGTCGTCCAGCCGGCTGAAAGCAGGTCCTGTACATTCTTTAAGCCAAGCAAGGCTTTGGCTGCGGAAGAATTGCGCATGTGCTGCACCTGGTAATCGTCATCCGTATTGTTGGGATGTACATGCAGATCAATCAGGCCGGGCAATAAAGTATAGTCGCCCAAATTGATGATGGTAGCGTCTTTGGGAATATTTTCTTTACTGGTGATGGCAATGATTTTATTGCCCTCAATAACGATCACCGGGTTGCTGATCAGTTTGCCGGTGCCATCTATTAATGTTTTAGCAAGCAGCGCCGTTTTTTGCGCCATCACGGAGCAGTATAGTAAAACAAGTAAGAAAGACACGATTGTTTTTTTCATAATTATTCTTTATCCAGTTGCAAAATTGTTTGTAATAAAACGTTGGCGCCATTTGCTATATCAGTCGTTTTTGAAAACTCTTTGGGCGAATGGCTGATGCCACTAATACTCGGGATAAAGATCATACCCACGGGTGCAATCAACGCAATTTCCTGCGAATCGTGCCCGGCGCCACTTTGCATTGTTTTGGTAGTGAAGCCCAGCGCTTTTGCTGAAGCGGCAATATGTTGCTGTATAATTTTATCTGTCAAGGCGGGTTTTGATTCATTGGCCTGGTGCTGAAACGCAATGGTGGTGCCGGAAGCGGCGGCAATAGCGGCTGCCTGCTTTTCAACGTCATGAAAGAGCATCCATATTTTATCATAGGAAAGATCCCTTATTTCCAGGCCCATGACCACCTTACCTGGTATTACATTGTATGCACCCGGCATAGCCGCTATTTTACCAATGGTGCCCACCTGCCTGCCCTTGTAACTATTGATCACTTCATTTACGGCCACAATTAATTTGGCGGAAGCAAGTAGTGCATCCTGCCGCATATTCATCGGTGTAGTACCGGCATGGTTCGCAAAGCCGCTGACCGTTACTTCCCAATGAATGATACCTACAATCCCTTCTACCACACCAATCTGCAGTTTCTCTTTATCCAAAATACCTCCCTGTTCAATATGTAATTCCAAAAAGGCTTTGATGGCTCCTTTTTTTAATGTGGACAATTGAATACTGTCAGGATTGCCGCCTATGGCTTTTATGCCGTCGGCCATGGTTAGTCCGCTCTGACTTACCTGCTTTAAACCCTCAGCAGTTACATGCCCGGCCATGGCCATGCTGCCGATGGTGCCGCCTTCTTCATTGGAAAAAATAATCAGTTCCAGCGGATGATCCGTTACTATATTATTTTCATTCAACACTTCAATCATTTCCAGTGCGCCGATAGAACCAACACAACCATCGTAGTTGCCGCCATCCGGAACCATGTCAATGTGCGATCCGAAAGCGATGGGCTGTAGCGCCGCGTTTCTTCCTTTTCTTTTACCAATGATATTGCCTGCGTAGTCAATAGTTACTTCAAGGCCAGCCTGCTTCATCAGTGTTATAAACCATGCCCTTCCCTGCTGATCGCCTTTTGTATACGCTACCCGGTAACCTTTGCCGGTACTGTCTTTGCCAAATTTTGATAAGTCTGCAAGGCGGCTTTCCATGCGCTGTGCATTTACTGCAGGTTTTAATTGGCAAAAGGTATTGCTTGCAATTGAAAACAATACTACTGTAAATAAATATTTCATTTAGATGATTTTATTATTAATAGGAGCGCTAAAATTGAGATAAAAAACACCCTGGCTTTGCAAGGTATTTAGATTGATCATGATTATCATTTGATTGAACTATTTATTTTTGATAAAATCATTTTTTATTTGCGATACGGTTACGCATGTCCTTAAAAAACCTGTTATTTAATTTCGAAAAGTATCATTTCAACATTGCTTTTTTCTGTCACTGAAAAGGAAAAAGCAGTACCAGGTTTGATATACAAATATTTTCCAGCTGTTATTTTATCTATTTTATTGGTTGTACTGTTATGGAAAATAACGCCGTTTCCACTTACCAGTTCAACAATCATAGGCCCGCGGTTGTTAATGATTTGGTTATTGACATCAGCGCCTGTTAAGCGGTAGGTAGTTGCTTTTTCATTGTTAAATTCCAATGGAAATGGTAACAATTTTTTAGCGGAAGGGGTTAGATTGTAATGCGATAACAGCTCGATATCATTCACATGAAACACAACGGTATCCGGATTGCAAACCCGGTGTGTTACTATATCCGGAGAGAAAGAACGATACCAGGTTGTTCCAGCTGTAGACTGTCCGGTACTCCATGCTGAGTCTTTAATTTGTGATCCGATAATGGTATTGCTAAGTATCACAAAAAGCGATGGTGTTGCATGGATATGAAACAGGGTCGTATCGCCCGGCGGTAACCAAACATCCAGCAAGCGGATATATTTATTTTGTAAAACAGGATGGTGTCTTGGCTCTTCTCTTACCGGAACCTGCGCTGTTGCCGGGGCACTATATAAAGTCAACAATAATAAAATTGCTAGTGGTTTATTTTTCATTCTTATCTTTTACAAATAACTAAGCCACCATTTTTCTTTGTGATTGGTTTTATAACGGTCGTACCATTTGCACAAAGGATAAAGCAGTAACACTACCGTTATCCAAACCAAATAAGTTCCTGCCAATGAAAATCCGTAGCCGGTTAACCAGGGACTGTCTTTTGCATTTTGCATGGTAGTAAAAATCATATCCGTCCATGGCCTGCCACTTGCAACAACTGCAATGATCGCCAGCAGGTGAATCAGGAAAAGATGGAGGATATAAAAGAACAGGGGCACCCGGCCAAAGACGATGATGATTTCTCCCAAGCGATTTAGCGGTTTTTCCAGCAGTGCCAATGCAATTAAGGCAGGACCGAGGGTCATCAACGTGTAAACCAATGATGGAGGATATTTGGTAACATTTAAAAAAGAACAAACCGTCATGATCAATGCAGGCTGCACTTGCCAGGGTTGCATATCACCATACCTGTTGATGCTTCTTATTAAAATAAAAATCGCAATGGCTGTACCCCCAATGATCCATAAATATTTTTTTCGCTCCGCTGCGTCCATGTCTTTTTTATACAACGCACCAAAGCAATACCCCAGCATCATGGTGCTAAGCCAGGCAAGCAGGGAATAGCCAGTGGTTACAAAGTGGCTGCCAAAATGGAACCGTTTGCGCTCATGCAGTTCTGCCAATAAAAAGGAAGAAAAATTGTTACCCGTTACATGTATGTTGTCAAATAAATTATGTGTAAATAAGATGAGCAGTCCTGCAACTAATATTATTTTGTGGGGCAGATAAATAAGTGCACTCATGCAAACCATTGAAAGGCCCAGTATCCAAATAACCTGCAACCTGAAAGTGGTGTAGTGCGGATTGAAATTCCATGCAAAGCTGATCACCACTACTTCCAGTAACATCAGCCATAATCCCCGCTTTAATAAAAAAGCAGACAGTTCATTTTTTGTTTTTCTTTCACCCATCAAAAAAGCGGAAGTGCCAGCGAGAAACACAAATACCGGTGCACAGAAATGCGTGATCCACCTGGTAAAAAATACAGGCGCAGTTGTTTGCGCAAGATCTGTCGGATCGTACAAAAAATTACCTGCGTGAAAATAATCCCGTACATGATCCAGCGCCATAATAACGATCACGATACCCCGTAGCAGGTCAATCGATTCAATTCTTTTTTTGTTGCTGGTTAAAGCTGGTTGCATCAGGATTTTTTTTATGCTGGACGAACATTATTATTTTTTGAACAATTCAAGCAGGGCAGTAACACCAATCTCAGCGCCCAGTGGAATGGCTGCAAGGTCAACCTTATAGTTTCCGTTGTGGTTATAAAATGGTGCACTTTTTCCTTCACTCACTGCCTTTGCATATAAGTCAGGTTGCGCAGTGCCTACCCAAACATAGTCGCACACCGTTTTATTATTACCCAACACCAGGTGGTTAAAGTCTTCTGAACCCATAATAGGAGGCGTGTTGGTAATAATTTTTTCAGGCGCCAGTAAGGTAGCAAAAGCTTTGTTTAGTTTGGCAGCCAATGCGGGATCATTTACCTGCGGATAAACACTGCCTTTCATTAAAATGGCTGGATAGTTTTCTTTGGATACGCCATTGGCAACAGCAATGCCCTCGTTGATTCTTTTAATGCCATCCAGTAAAATAGTTCGTATTCTTTCATTGAACCAACGCAGGTTTAATTTTACAACTGCTGAGGCCGGGATGACATTGTTATCGCCACCTGAGTGGATAGCGCCCACAGTAAGCACAGCCACATCCTGCGCCGCAATACTTCTGCTGATAATAGTTTGATATTGCATTACTGCATTGCAAGCCATTACTACCGGGTCTTTCGTGAGTTCAGGTGTGGAGCCATGGCCACCGATGCCATAAAAAGTTACATCCAGTTGGTCGCTACCTGCCGCTCTTTCACCACCGCCATTTTTTATACTGCCAGTTGCAATCGGCGTTGTGTGTAAGCCAAATAAATAATCAGGCACTGGTACGCCTTTATCATACATCTTATCGTTTACCATTGCCTTTGCGCCGGTCAAGGGTTCTTCGGCAGGTTGAGTCAACATTACCAGCGTACCCTTCCATTCATTTTTTAAAGCAGCCATTATTTTTGCAACACCCATCAACCAGGTTACATGAGCATCGTGGCCGCAGGCATGCATTACGGGCACTTCTGTGCCATCATCCTTCTTCATGGTTTTGGTACTGGAATAGGGTAGGCCTGTAATTTCTTTTACTGAATTACAATCCATATCTGCCCGGTACATCACCACAGGGCCGGCGCCATTTTTTAAAATTCCTACCAGCCCGGTTTTGCCAATACCGGTGATCACTTCATACCCCAATGCTTTTAATTCTTTGGCAATGATAGCAGCCGTGCGTACCTCCATAAAGCCGAGCTCCGGGTTTTGGTGCAGATCTATAAATATGTCTGTCAGCCTTGCTGAATCGGCGTATGCCATTTGCTTTACCTGTTTGCTGATTTGTGCTTTTATCGCTGCTGAAGTAAAGAGCAGAAGGGTTAAAAATGTGCAAGCTTTTTTGTTCATCTGGTTGTTTGTATGATTGAAAGGGTTGTTTAAAAATTGAATGGCAATGGATCGTTTGAATTGTTCGAACCCGACGGCGGCTTCACGCCCCGTCGGTGGTTTGATAGAACGTTATTTAAAAAATCGCTTCGTTTTTTAATAACCGCCGCCAGGGTTTTTAACCGCTGACGGGGTTGGTTGCGTTTCACTATAAATAACTCAGCCACCATTTTTCTTTATGCGACTGCTTGTAGCGATCGTACCGTTTGCACAGCGGAAACAACGCCACCACTACAAACGCCCAAACAAGGTACACTACTACCAACGGAAAGCCGTATCCCTTTAGGTCGGTGTTGAACCAGATGGGTTGTTTTAGCATCCAGTTTTGCCAGGCCACAGTGGTAAATAATCCGGAAGCGATCATCGCCAGCAAATGGATCAGGTAAATATGAATGAGGTAAAAAAACATCGGTACCCGTCCATATATGGAGATGATGTTCACAAGAGCCCCTTGTAAATTTTCCATCCATGCCAGCAATATCAATGCGGTGCCGAGGGTGATTAAAATATACAAAAGCGATGGCGGATATTTATTGACATTGATAAAAGACAAGAAGGTAAACACAGGATTTTTTTGCGTGCTCCATTGAACGGGATCGCCATATAGATTGCTATAGCGGAGAATGATAAACAGGAGAAGTGCGGCGCTGCCTGTGATTAATAATTGCTTCTTTCTTTTGGCGGCATCATAGCCGCTTGCATACCACACGCCAAGGCAATAACCCAAAGGCATTACGCCAATCCAAGGTATAAGCGGGTAGCCTACTAAAAAGACTTCCTTGTTCCAGGAGAAAAAATTTTGTTCATGCAACAGCGCCCAACCAAATGCCGGCAATGTGTTGCCGGTTACATGCGTATTGTCCAGCAAATTATGTCCAGCTACTATTACAATACATATCGGCAAAATAATTTTTACAGGTAAATAAATCAATGCAGCCAGTACAATCATACTGACACCCAATGCCCATATAGTGACAAATAAAAAATCTGGAAATAAAATATTAAAACTCCATCCTAAATTTACCACGGTCATTTCCAGGAAGATAAGCCACAGTCCGCGTTTTAGAAGAAATACAGACAATGCTTTTTTTGTTTTCTTCTGGCCAATGAGATAAGCGGATGTACCAGCGAGCAACATAAAAATGGGGGCACAAAAATGCGTGATCCAGCGGGTAAAAAATATGGCCACGCTTGTTTTGGAAAGATCGAGCGGATTGAATAAAAATGCACCTGCATGAAAGTAATCCCTCACATGGTCAATTGCCATTATGATCATAATCAATCCACGCAGCAGATCAATTGAATTGATTCGTTTTTGATTGGTGGACAAAGATGGTTGCATTGGTATGGTTGATTAGATGAATAAAAATTTACGGAAGTCATTTATAAATAACTCAGCCACCATTTTTCTTTGTGATTGGTTTTGTACCGGTCATATTTTTTACATAGGGGATACATTGCTGCGACGATGAACAGCCATATCAGGTACACGACCGGTAAGCTAAATCCTTCACCGGGAACGATAAATAGCAAGGGCACCTGTTGTGCTGCTTTCGCAACGTCCTGCATATTGTGCCCCCTTGCAAAAAACACGATCATTGCCAGTACATGCACCAAAAAGAAATGAACTACATAATAGAAAAATGGAACCCTGCCGTAAATCCTCACCATATTGGTAAAGCGGTTTTGGATACCTTCCAGGTAAGCCAGTAAAATCAGCGCCGGGCCAATAGTGACACACATGAATAATAAGGATGGCGGGTACTTCTGAAGATTGATGAACGAGCAAAAAGTATCCAACCAATTATTTTGCTTACTCCACGGAAACGGGTTTCCATATACGTTGGCAAATCTGACTAAAACAAAAAATAAAATAACCGCTGCCCCTATCCTGAGAAGTATTTTTTTACGTTCAGCTACACTGTATTTTGAAGAGAAGAAAGTACCTGTGCAATATCCCAATATCATTAACCCGGTCCATGGTAAAAAAGGATACAACACAATCAGCATATGTCCCGGGGCAAATGGTAATGCTCCACCTGCCCGGTGTATTACGCTGTATAAAAAAGCAGGTTTAAAACCGGGGGAGGCTTCCCGTATATCGAGCAGGTTATGCCCCAGCACAATTACCAACCCTATCGTAAGTATAACAGGGAATGGCAGGTAGATCAGCAGACCTAATATCACCATGCTTATACCAATAGCCCAGATTACTTCCAGGAAAATGATGTTGTACAATGGATTTAATGTAAAAACAAAAGAGAGGATAATTACTTCTGCAATAATCAGCCAGAGGCCTCTCTTGATTAAGAAAGAACTCAATTCTTTTTTACTTTTTTTAAAGGACTGCAGGTAGCAGGAAAGACCGGATAGAAATACAAATGTCGGCGCACAAAAATGAGTGATCCACCTGGTGAAAAATAAGATGGGGGATGCAGACGGAACGGCTAAAGGGTCACCCGTATTGGCTGCAACATGAAAGAAATCCCTTGTATGATCCAGCGCCATGATGACCATTACGATGCCCCGCAGCACGTCGATCGATTCAATTCTTTTTTGGGTTGCAGCAAGTGTTTGTTGCATGTTGGTTGGTTTTGGTATTGATTTTTAATCGGTTTTAAGTTACTTATTTTATTCAGCAATTTGTAAACAGACTGCTGTTTTTTTGTGTACCGTTTAAAAATTGTGTGCAACTACCTGCTTTCAAAAAATAAATAATAGGGCCTGTTTTTTACGCCATTTGTCAACTGGTTTACGGTATAACGCTTTTTGCTATTGCAGTTTTCTTACAAAAAAATCGGCAACGGCGCCATACACGGTTACGGCGTTTTCCCATTTCATCCAATGATGGGTATCATCTGCAACCATGATGGTTTCGTAAGGCACCTGCTGCTTTTGCAACCGGTTGATTAAGTCAACACTTTCATTAAATCGCACGTTTCTGTCGTCATCTGCATGAATGATTAATACAGGCGATTTCCAGTTACGCATGTAAGGAACAGGGGAGGAGAGCCAGGCCGTTTTAAGTGCTTTATCGAGGTCTGGTGCTTTCTCATATTTATCAGCATACGCTGTAAGCAAACCGCTTCGTGATGCCCAATCGTGTACGCCATGTATATCTACACCGGCGGCAAAAAGTTTTGAATCTTTAGCCAGTGCCATGGCCGTTAAATAACCACCATAGGAGCCCCCATAAATACCAATTTTTTTACCATCCACAAATACTTGTTTTTGCAGCCATTCACCTGCGGCTTTAATATCAAGGTACTCTGAAGCCCCCGCTGCGCCTACATTTTTAGGTTGATGAAACGCATAACCATAACCAATGCCCAGCCGATAATTTACTGATAATACTACAAAGCCCAGGCTTGCCAGGTATTGGTTGCAGGCATAGGCATTGCTGTAATAATCAGAATAATGCCAGCCCAATAACATTTGCCTTGGCGGACCGCCATGCACATACACGATAGCTGGTTTTTTGCCTGCGCCACCCGGCGGCAGAAATAAATCCGCATGCACCTTAACTCCATCTGCCGATGTAAAAATAACCTGCGTAGGTGTTACCAATTGACTCGTTGGAAAATTGGATGGCACTGATTCTTCTCCCAATAATTGAATTGTGCTGGTGCTGTTATTTAATTGCATAACTGCAGGTAACGGCGGTCGGGTTGCAGTGGCACTTATGAAGGCAAGTGTATTATTATCGTTGATTAAAACAGGCATCCATTCAAGCCCATTTCCATTTGTTAGCACCTGCATGTCTGCCTTATCAACGCTTACTTTTGCGGCGTGTCTTCTTTCTATATCCAGTTGATCTTTTCCGGTGTTGGCACTAAAAACCAGGTATTTTTTATCTGCACTTAGCGTGATGTGTTCGCACATAAAATTGCCTGGCGTTAATAATGTTTCCTTACCGCCATCGGCTGCAATGGAGTACAGGTGCGGCCATCCATCATGGTAAGATAAAAATACAATCCTGTTATTGGCTGCCCAATGCAAATTGTAATCGCCATCCGTTGTGGGCACAGAACCTTGCAATGTTGCAGGTGCTTTCCACAACAACGTGGTTTTGTTGGTGGCAATATCAGCAGTATAAATACTCCAGGGAATATGTTTTTTAACCAATAAAGAATCCGGGGCACCGCCTGCTCCGGGCGTTCTGACAAATACAATTTTTTTTCCATCAGGCGACCAGTGTGGCGCATCATCAAAGTTAAAAGATGGCGCCACCCAATTTATTGGGGTGGTGGCATTGGTGTAAATGCCAATGATTGAGTGATCTGTGCGGCGGGCAACAAATAATAGTAAACTATCGCCTGCACTATATTCCAGCGATCCAACGGTGCCCCTTGTTGTAAATAAATTCCTGGCAGCAGCACTGCCGTCAATGGGGGCAGCCCAGGCTTGTCCGCCTTTAATAAAGGTCACCGTTTTGCTATCGGGTGAAATAACCGGCGCATCACCTTCAGATAAATAGTTGGTTTCTCCGCCATTGAATGGAACGCTTGCCACCTGCACGTGAAACGGCGTTGTTTCAAATGACGGGTTTAACGGCAGGCCATGATCCCAATTGGCACCATGATCACCGCCACGCACAAACACCGCCCATTTACCATCGCTTGAAATAGATACACTGGTAATTTCCTGTCCATCATCTTTTGAAAAACTGGTCAGTTTCCTGGGTTTAAATGCCGGGCCTTCTGCCACATACACATTGCGCTTTCCCTGCTCATCCAATGCCCAGGCTATTTTTGATCCGCTGGAAGCAGCACACAATTCGGTTGGGAAATTGTAGGCTTTAAAAGCAGCAAAAGGACGGTTCTGTGCAAGCAGTTGCATCGGTAATAACAGCAGCAGGAAAAGTTTTTTCATGTATCGTGTTGGGTTTTAGTTTTTATAGATCACTCATTTTCCAGAGAATAATTTTCTCTAAGTACCTGCAGTATTTTATGATTGGTTACAATATAATTATTTAATTGAAGGCTCCGGCTTGATACCATCATTTGTTTATAAAACAATACCAGGTTAGCTGCTTCGCCCCGGTCGAGGGAAGCAATATTTAAAATGGTTCTTTTGATGTCCTGGTTATTTTGGAGGTAGTTATTGATCACATCCAGTACATTGGCAGCAGTATCCGCTTTACGCAGCTCGTCTAACCAACTCCAGTCGTAGTATTTCAGCATGAATGGTTTAATGGGACTGGCGAAATACTGGTACTCCTGTTCATTGCGTTGCCGTATATTATTGATGTTGACACTGATATCACCCAATAACTTTTGCAAAGCGATGCTTTTGAAATACCGCATCGACCCCGAATTTTTAAGCTGGTTCAGAATGCCGTCCTTGGGTTCAAAGGTATAGGTATTGATGAGGTACAGGCTGGTAGTGTATGCAGGGTAGAATTTTTTTGGAAGATCAGTTAGGGAACTATCCCTGAAGTAACTGCTCAGGTAATCCATATCCTTTTCTTTATCCAGCCGGTTGCTCAATTTATTTGCAGCCACTGTAGAATCATCTGATAGTTCCGTGTACAAGGCATTGGCGTATTCTTTTTCCCGTTGGTGTTCTATTACATGTTCCAGTTGATACTCTGCCAAAAATCCACAGAACACTGCCAGGAATAACATGAGGAATTCCCATGAATATGTTTTCCAGTTCTTCTTTCCATGGGCTGCATGTGTGTGGTGGTGTACTTCCATTTCTTCTTTTGGTTCAGTATTTTTTATTTCAAGTATTTGTGTGTCTTCTGCCGACAGTATTTTATCCTGCCCGCTTGCAGACACCTGTTCCTGATTTTGTTCATCAATTGTATTTTCCTCACTCATTGCTGTTATATTTCAATTTTGTTACCATTATTATAAACCAGCTGCTGGTTGTTATGAATACCTTGTCAACTAAATTCAATAAAAAGCCTGTGGCATGAACATACAATTCAGACGACAGTTACGACCTTCCATTCAATACCAACAATATCTCCGTATAGTAATATTATTTTCTTCATCACAGATTATTTGAAAGCTGATTTATATTATTTATGTGGCATCAATTTTATTCTTCCCTTATCAACACTCTTTTTCCTATTTAAATTCAGGATCACCAATCAGCAAAGTATCTCCTTTGAGAATGAAACGACGGCGTTGGTCTGTGCCAATGTAACTTAGTACTGAGCCACCTTTTACATGATGCGTAACTACTGATTTTTTATCGTCTATTGTATAAGTCCCAAAATAACCACAGGCATTGTCCAGCAGAACGCCTACAGAAAATTGTTTGATGTATTCTGAATCGGCGCTAACAATGATTGGCTTTTCTGCCGAAATATTCAGGTTGACGATGCCGCTTTTTGTATAAGTAAAATATCCCTTCGGATGCTCGCCATACGGATGGATTACTTTTCCCGAAGTGGTATCAAAATCTGTATATTCAATTAACCGCCAGGTGCCTACTAAATTACTGCTAACAGGTGCATGTTTTTCTGCCGGCCCATGGGTGCATGACATCGCAAAGGACACGATTGCGAGGAGGACAGTTATTGTTTCTTTTTTCACTTTATGTAGTTAATGAGATTAAACGGTTATAGCAAATCACAAGGTCAGATAATCTGCTCCCGTGGATTAATTAAATCCAACTTTTCCTTTCACTGATTCAAATAATTTCTTTGAGTTATAGCCAACACCGTTTTTGAACACAGACTGCACCTTGCGGATATCACTGATATTCTTTGACGGGTCGCCATCTATAATTAGCATGTCAGCGGATTTTCCAATTTCAATCGTGCCAATTGTTTTATCAAAACCTAACGCAACAGCACCATTTTGTGTTGCAATTTTAATTGCCTGCAAAGGCGTAAAACCGTCCGCTTCTACCAGTAATTCTATTGCCCGCCAGTTGCCATAGCCGGCCAACGTACCACCATTGCCGGTAGGGTCGGTGCCGACGGTGAGTAAGCCGCCCATATCATAAAACAGCTTTTCCATTTTGGCAGCTTTTGCAAATGCTTTGTCATAATCAGTTAGGCCTTTAGCAGATTTAGTAGTGATCAATCTTTTTAAATAGAAGTCCCTTGTATCTGGTGACATGGCATTGACTGCATCTTCAACAGGCAGCGGTTGCGTAGTGGTTGCACCTTCAAACACAGCCAATGAAGAAGTGATACCTACTTTTTTATCTATTAAAAATTGAATGAATTGTTTCACACTATCGCTTTGAACATCCAGGTTACCCAGGCCCCTGATGGCAGTTCCGGCTGCAGGCTTTTCATTTTCTTTTTTACCCAGGGCAAAATCTGTACTGGCAAGAAATCCATGTTCTAAATTATCCATGCCTAACAGGGCAGCTTCATGATAAGTAACGATATCGAGGTGACCGGTAATTTTTAAGTGTTTTTTATGTGCAGCATCAACTGCTGCTTTCAATGTAGGTTTGTCAACACCCATGTATGCTTTAAAAGAAGTGAAGCCCTGGTCGGCCCAATAGTTTACAAATGCCGCTGCCTCTTCCGGTGTATTATTTTCTTTCATTTGCGGAAAATTGGATGACTTTCCCTGGATATAAGGTGCTGTCAGTTCCATTGACGGGCCCGGCAATAAACCCAGGTCGATGTCTTTTTTTATGCGCAGATCTGAATAAGGTTCAATGCTGCCGCAGGTTCTGATGGTAGTAGCACCTGCTGCCAGGTACAATCGGGGGAAGGTAAAAGGCAATTGCTTTAAGTGGAGATAGCGGGTGCCGATATCATGTGCTGATATGTACATGTGCTCATGCAGCATTACCAGGCCGGGCATCAATGCTTTTCCATTCATGTCAATCACCTTTGCTCCCTTTGGAAGTTCCAGTTTTGCATCATCACCAATCCATTTAATTTTACCATTGCTGATAATGATAGTTTGATTGGGTTTTGAAGGATTGCCTTTGCCATCAATCAACAGCGCATTTTTAAAAACAATAACAGAATCGTTATACTCTATATACTTTTTTGTTTCATCGCTGAATGCTGTTTGGGAAAATGCAGGCGCAATGAAAAACGAGAGCAGGATAAAAGCGAGTGATATTCTTTTCATAAATTTTGTTAATTACGTTTGATCAATGATGAATGTAATACTTTGACTTTCCACTTGTTTTTCTCATTTATTACAATCACTGTTTCCAGCCATTTTACTGAAGCCTGTTTACCATCTTTTGTAATTTCAGAACTAAGATTGTAAGTTGTCCATGCTACGCTTTTATCAATGGTTGTGTTGATAAAGTCAAGGGTATTAATGCGCTTAAAATCTGTTGAAGTATTTAATTTAATTGCCCGGTTGATAAGTGTATCGATTGTCCACGCCATTCCATATTCATACAATGTGATATCATCAGTACAATATTGTTTTAGACTGACAGAGTCCCGGTTTGATAAAGCATCAAATAATTTGATAACCGTTTGTTGCACCGCCTGCTGGTTGTCCGCTAATTGTACCTGTGCATGGAGTAAAGCTGTAAATGAAATTGCAATTAAGAATAGCTGTGTTTTTTTCATTGGTAAATCTGTATGACTGATTTTTAATTAACCTCCTCCGAATGTTTATCAACAATTATTTTTGAATATTGGCAACGAACCGGTTTCCATTGATTTCCTGTTTTCTTAAAAATCCAGGTCTCTCTATACCGCTCTTCCACTATTTTATTATTTGGTAACGAAAAGATCACTTCATTCAAAATACCTACTACTGCCATATCCGGAGTGCCGATGAATTCCATATCCGATAGCTTTCTTGTTCTGGGCCACCAGTTTTTTGTTTCTTTTATTATTTGAATCATTTCTTCCCTGTTAGTGGTGGCGCCATTGTGATGAATTATTTTCATTGATGGATCCAACAGGTCATTCATCTTTTTTAAGTCTCGCTCGTCAAACGACTTAAAAAAGTCTTTTACAATTGTTACCACTTCTGTTGAATCTGCATTTTTATCATGCTGCTTGATTTTCACCGGCTGGCTAATTGTAAAATTTGTACATCCAATTATTACCACCATTAATACAATTAATTTTTTTTTCATCTTGCTTGTTTAATGAGTAATGCTACTTTTTACTTGATTGCTTCTTTTTACAATCCAGCTTCTGCAGGCACCAGCACTATTTTTTTCTTTTGAAATTTCTTTGTGATAAAATAAATACGCCAGCCCGGAAACACCTACTGCACGTTTTAACCCTTCGCCTGTTTTTGAAATTTCCATTTTTTATTTTTACTACTTCTAAAAATCGGTTCTTTATTTTTTCATATTGCTTTTAATAGTCCCCGCGGATAAAATGAATAAATGCTTTCCAGGCTTTGTTGTTTCCAGTGCTCTGTTACAAACGCTCCCAGCAGAATGCAGGTGTAATTACCTTTTTACAAATAACTCAACCACCATTTTTCTTTATGCGCTTGTTTGTACAGCATGTATTTTCTACAAAATGGATACAGCAGTAAAACAACGCCGATCCATACAAGGTAGACAACCAAAAGAGAGTATCCATATGTTAAGAGTTGTTGGCTCTGAAATCCTTTGGCTGTTAAAATCATGTCCTGCCAGTGGCCACCTGAAATCACAAGGCCTATGATGGCAAAAACATGAATAACCAACATGTGCAGGAAGTAATAGAACAACGGTACTCTTCCAAATACCAAAAAGAAATCAGTGACCCTGTTTTTGGTGCTTTCAAAAGCATATAAAAACAACAGGGCAGGCCCAATCGTAATGCAGAGAAATAGTAGCGAAGGTGGGTATTTTGTTACCTTAATAAATGATAGCATTGTTTTAATACTGGTATCCTGAACTGACCATGGCACTAAATCGCCATACACATTTAAGCCTCTTAAAACCAGAAATAAAACAATCGATCCCAGGCCCAGTCTCAGTAGCCATTTTTTGCGACTTGTTGCATCAAAGTCTTTCTGATAAAATGTTCCAAATAAGTATCCCAATGCCATCAGGCCAATCCAGGGAATAAGTGGATAGTGTAGAAAGACTATATGGCCTGAACCTGATACCAGCACATTCTCATGGTGTAGTACATCCCAAACTATTGATTGGAAACTGTTTCCCTGCATCCCAATGCCATCCAGGGCATTGTGCCCTGCAACCAGTAGAATTCCAATGGCTAAAATAATTTTTCGGGGAAGGAAGATGAGAATGGATAAACATACCATGCTGCATCCGATTGCCCAAATAACCTGGAATATTTGTATGCTATAGGTAACATCAAAAGTCCATATAAAATTATTGACCACTGTTTCAAGAAAAATAAGCCAGATACCCCTGGTAAAAAGAAATCTGAAAAGCTGCGTTTTTGATTTATTGTTTCCATAAAGGAACGCAGAAGTACCAGACAGGAAAACAAAAACAGGAGCACAAAAATTGGTAATAAAACGGGTAAAAAAAAGTAAGGGTGTTGTTGTTTTTAAATCTGTTGGGTCACCAAAAATGGAACCATAGTGAAAATAATCTCTTACATGGTCTAGTGCCATAATAACCATTACCACACCTCGTAAAATGTCTATGGATTCTATTCTTGCTTTTGTAATAGCTTTCATATGCTGACTGGCTGCTGCTAAATGGTTTGAAATATTTTATTGATTGTATTTTAAAACTTTTGTACCGTACGAAGTCTTATCAATTGTTCTCTGTATAACTACTTTTACAGTTCCGTCCTTCTGCAATTCAAAAGTCGCTTTGGGATAACCTATTCCAGCTTCAAAGGTGTTATTGCCGGTGTATTTCAAAGCAGCCCTTAGTTGCCCGTTACTTTTCATAAAAAGTAAGTCATCATTTTTAATGAACTCTACTATATTATTATCGCCAATATCAAAGAGACCGGTAACCTTGTCATACACTTTTTTATCAAGCGGAATTTCCTTACTCATGATAACATTAAAAACAACTTCACTTTGGCCTGCTTTGTTTGTAGCAATATCCAGTATCCTGTTTACTGCCTGTGGAGCCGACGCCCATTTGTCGGTTTTAACATATTTGCCTCCTTTAAAATAAATTTGAGTTATCAGGTCTTGCTGATTGGGCACTGAAACCCGCATGTGAATGTGAGCAGGCCTCCAGGATGATTCATCTTTCGGGTCGGCTTTATAGGGCACGGGTAAAATAGTTGTAAATGCATATTTCCCATCGGTCTTTGTTTTTTGTCCGCCACGGTAATTGTATACTTCAGAAGTATTGTCATACACTTCGTTTTCATCGCAATGCCAAACTTCAACCAACGCATTGCTAACCGGCGTTTTGCCATCTTCTTTAAAAATACTTCCTTTTAAAACAACAGGTGTTCCTTTTGAATTGGGCAGGATAAGGTTGGTTTTTAATGGAGCGCCAGGTCTGTAAAACGGGCCAAGAATATCAGTTGTTGTTGGCGTATCGCCTTCATAGCTTTTTCCATTCCAGTACAGGCTGCCAAATGCACTGATGCTGAGTACCGTCAAAGATGAATGCTTAATAAATGTTCTGCGTTGCATGGTGATTGGTTTTGGTTGGTTTGTTAAAATTGCTTTGCCTGTTTTATTCGCTAAATGTTGTATGTCTATTGTATGTGTGAGTGCAGCTTTTTACTTTTTTAACTTGCTTTCTTCATCAGCAAGATGTTGCAAATAATTGCAGTAAATCAATTGCCCTCTGCGCATACTTGATACACGAAAAAACTCATTGGCTGCATGCCATTTTTCATCGCTTAACTCAAAGCCCAACGGGTAGGCGTACAGGCCTAAAATTTCTTTGATGGATAACAAAGAGCCAACACTGCCGCCAGTAGCCAATTGCAACGGTTGTTTGCCATAAATTTTTGATAACACATCGGAAATATAACGGTACTCTTTTGTATCTGCAGGCAATTGCATTGGGCTTGCATACCCTCTGCCAAATTTATAGGTAACCGTAGCGCCGGGCGGGCAATTTTTGTTGATGTGTTTTACAATCAAATCAATAATTTCTTTACCGTTTTGGTTACTTACCAGGCGGCAGGTAATTCTTGCCATGGCATTGCCGGGAATAATATTGGAGTGCCCTTCTGCTGCCGTATAACCGCCTTGCATGCCGACTACTTCAAGCGTGGGGCGATACCAGATTCTTTCAAGCGGCGAGAAATTAGTATCTCCTGCTTCGGCTGTAGTGCCTAATATTTTCATATCCGTAGCCGGGTCATAAGGAATCTTTTTGATCATTTCTTTTTGCTGTGCAGAAACAGGCGTTACCTTATCATAAAATCCTTCCACAGCCACATTGCCCTTCTTATCAAAAAAGGAACTGATGATTTGAGCCATGATCAAAACAGAATTGGGCGTCTTACCTCCAAACTCTCCTGAGTGGGCATCTGTATTGGCCGTCTTTATGCTAAATTCTAATTGTGCAGCGCCACGTAAACTCACCGTCATTCCGGGAATATTTTCATCATACTGGCCATCATCTGCATTCAATGCAAAATTTGCCTGCAACAGTTCTTTATTTTTTATAAGAAAATCTTTGAAATAGGGGCTACCAACTTCTTCATTGCCTTCAAACATAAATTTTACATTTACAGGTAGTTTTCCGTCTTTACTTAACATAGCCTCTACGGCCCAGATGGTTGTCATCACGCCACTTTTATCATCACTGGCACCACGTCCAAAAATTTTTCCATCTTTTATTACCGGGGCAAAAGGAGGGGTGTCCCATTCCGATTCCTTTACAGGCTGCACGTCGTAATGCGCATAAATTAACACCGTGGGTTTTCCCGGTGCTTTATCCCAACTGGCATACACCACAGGGTTTCCTTCTGTAGGTATTAGTTGTGCGGTGGTAATACCAATAGCTTGGAGCTTGTTCCGGATCCATACCGCCGCTTTTTCAACATCGGGCTTGTTAGATGGAATAGATGATATACTTGGAATCGATACCAGCTCAACAAATTCTTTCAGGTGTGCATCCATATTGTCATCCACGTATTTTTCATACGATGCCTGTGATGACTTTAGTTGTTCCTTTTTTGCATTGTTGGTTTTTGCATGTTGTGCCATTAAATGGGTGCCGGTAAATAAACTTAAGCCAGTTAAAATAATAACTGTTACAATGTTGAATTTCGTCATACTATTTTTTGTTGTGTAAAAAATTGGGTGTGTTTACAAATAACAGAAGCGCCTGTTACAGTAGTTAGTTTTAAGTTTTGTTGATGGTTAAAATTAAAGCTTCGCCAGCGCAGTAACTTTTATTTTTGGCGTATCCATATTAACCTGCGGTTTACGGTTAATGGTTGTAAGGTGATCGTGTCACCGCTAAAAGAAAATTTCCTTTTTACTTCGGTACCCCACACTTTAGGAATGGTAGCTGTTATGCGTTTGTGGGTAACAACATTGTCTGCATCGTCAACGGCATAGTTTGCTACATAAACATAATTTAAAGCAAATTCAGCAACCGCAGCCTTTAGTTCTGGTAAGGACATCGAATCTGTTTTTTCTTTCACTATTTTTTCATTGATGGCCTGTTCTTCATCCAGCCAGTTGAAATTTTTGTACCCTTTGGGAGTTATCTGAACCGCCATATGTCCCAATCCATCATAAATAATATAGCTTTCTCCTCCGTTTGCCCATCCTGATTCTTTCCATATTCCTCCTGCATCCTGGCTTTCAATTTTATACAGCTTGTACATACCCGCCAGCATTTTGTTGGCATCTTTTTTTGCTACAGTGGAGCATGCTGTTATATAAATGGCCACAAATAATAAGAGCTGTATTTTCATATTATTGCTGATTTTGGTATTTATTTTCCTCACGTTATAAGAGTTTTGGTTCTGGTTAAATAAACCCTTGCCCAATCGAAATAATTTTAATTTAAAATGTTTTGAGTAATTTTTTCGGCTATTGCGCTGGCCTTGCATTTAAACCAAAAGTATTTTGTACAGCATTATAATAATCCTCATCCGTGGCTGCATTCCAATCCACATATTGTTCGTCTGTCATGGAAGCCCTCCATTGCAAAAACGGTAACGCATCCGGCCCAACCGGGTGGCGCAATAGCCAACTGTTGCTTTCCGCAATTTCCAATATCTTTTCTGCAACCACAGCGGGTTGAGTAGGGGTTTTAAGTGACGCGGCAAACAAACCGGCGAAGCGTTTCGATTGCGGATATATGGAAGCTTCGTTTATACTGATGTTATTGGCCATTTCTGTATTAATAATGCCGGGCTCTACAATGGCCACCCGGATGTTATGTGGTTTTACTTCCTGGGCCAGTGATTCACTTACGGCTTCCAGTGCAAATTTGCTTGCCGCATATGCACCCAATGGCGTGTTGGCAATTTTACCCGCAATGCTCGCTACATTGATGATGCAACCATTCCTTTGCTTGCGCATCAGCGGCAACAAAGCCTTCGTGCACCTGAGTACTCCAAAGTAATTTGTTTCCATCACATCTTTAAAATCGGCCATTGTCAATTCTTCTATGGAGCCATGTCGCTCAATACCCGCATTGTTTACAAGAACATCAATCGATCCATTACCACGGAGTATGCCGTCTATGCATTGTTTAACTGATTCATCAGCATCCACGTCCATTGCCATAATGGTTATTGGTAAAACCTCATCTTTAATTTGTTGCTTAAAAGCGTGTGCATTTTCGGGGTTGCGCATTGTGGCAAAAACTTGATAGCCGGCCCTCGCAAATACAAGTGCAGTCTCAAGGCCGATGCCTTTACTGGTGCCTGTAATAATTATTGATTTCATTTTTTTAAAGTTTAGTAATGCTTACTGGTTTATGGATAGAAGCGAATTTTTGCCAGCTTTATTTTTATCTGAACTTGCTCTTTATAAGGCTTGGCAAATATTTTTATAAATGAACAGTTGGATATTAAGAAAGGGTATGCGCCTCAATATCCAACTGTTACCAGTAACGATATAAATAATTTCACTTCGCTTTTACATCATCGTTGTTAATATCACGGATGCACACATATTTACCGTTGCGTTTCTCCCATATGGCCATATATTTTCCTGCGTAGTACACTTTTCCTGTGGAATCCTTAGAGGTGGTTTTACCAACTTCTGTAACAAAATTTCCGTCACCAAATGCATCCTGTACCTCATAGGAAATAGTAGAACCTTTAGGCCGTTTGGCGATCACCGCTTCCATATCTTTTTGAATGGCAGCTTTACCAACTAACATTGGCTGATTGTTGCTTAGGCTCACCGCATCGTCAGCATAAAAATTTGCCACCGTATTGACATCACGGGCATTGTCAGCCGTTGCCCACGCCGTTTCCTGGGCTTGAATGTCGGCTTTCATTTTTGCCGGATCTGCTTTTGCAGCCACGGGCGGGGTAGCATCCGCGATCATTTCAGGGGCTTTTTCAGCAGGCTGATTGCACCCAATAACTAAAGAGAATAATGCAACAATAACTGTTGCCAGTTGGAGATGGTTCAAGCGTTTCATTGTTAATTGTTTTATGAATGAATAAAAAAAACAGTTTTGGCTGTTGTAAAATTGAGTAGTCAATAATTCTGTTGGGCGCCGCCCGGTTAGGTTCCGGATTTACTTTTTAAATGGTGATTTTTTTATAGAATGTATTTCCTGGTTTGTAAAAAAAATCGAAGTAATTATAACTATTTTTCTTTCAAATAAGTAGCGGCATGTTTAACCAAATCGTCATCAATGTAGTTTTCAGTAAGCTTTACAGCACCAGATTCCATCAGTTCAAAATGAAGTTTCCAGTATATACCCGGTGGATTGTTTGCTTCTTCAAAAGTGTTGTTGCCTGTATATTCAAACTTGTTGCCAAACGCTTCATTTTTCATCCATAATACATTGTTTTTGCCGAAAAGCTCAACCGGCTTATTTTTTTTGGAGATATTAGTGTAAACGCCGGTTAATTTTTCTACCGCTGCAGCTTCCAAACGCAATACCTCGGCCATACTTACATTGTACACCACTTTCTGTGTACCGTTGCTTAACTTTTGCACATTTAAAATGCGGGCCTTTGCTTTTTGCGAAGAGGCATAGTGGTCTTTTTGGATATGCGTATCACCGGAAAAATAAAGTTGCGTTACCAGGGGTTGATATCCTTCTGCGGTGATCATTAAATGAAAATGTGCCGGACGTACGTGGCCGCCGCCAGCATCATAGGCTACAGGTAAGATGGTATTAAAAGTGTAATTGCCATTGTCGTCAGAATAGGTGGTACCACGATACCTGAATTCTGCTGAGTTGTTATCATATACGCCTTTGGCATCGCAATGCCATAACTCAATTGTTGCTTTTTGATAAGGTGTCTTACAATCCTTATGCCTGATAGTACCACTTAGTTCAATCGGGTTGCCGGGCTCATCTTTCAATGCCAGGTTATTTTTAACAGGACCCCCGGGGCGATAAAACGGACCAAGTATATCTGTGGTTGTTTCGCAGTCGCCAATGTAATTTCTACCGTCAAATTGTATAAACCCGTAGGCACTTATGGCAACAGCACCAAGTGCTGAATTTTTAATGAAAGCTCTTCGTTGCATGATGGTTTGTTTTGTGATGTTAAAATGTGTAAACAGGTTTACAATGCACTACCCGCTCGCAGGTGGTGAAATCCACATAGCTATTCAGCCTGTTGATAAAACTCAATTTTTGGTGCGCCGGTCACACCAGCATCCGTCATCAATTTTTTAAGTTCGGGTGAACTGATTCTCGCTTTTGCTTTTGCCATGTCTTTAATATCAAATATTATTTGCACCGTATTGGAGTCATCAATGGCACGGGATAGTACTACATCAATCATTCCATGGGAAGCTCTTGTTGCGGGGCCTTCTGCATCATATACCTTTAACCAGGCCGCATAATCTTTTACTTTATGGGTAATAAGTACCCATTGTTTTTCTTTTGAATCCGGATTAAAGCGGGTTACATGATAGTAACCGATATCGGGTTTTGATACCACGCCGTTTTTTTCCATTACATCCTTCAGCCTGGGATCTGCGGCAAATGCCTTGGCTTTTGGTACAGCTGAAACTAATAACGTAACAGATACATCATTGGGATTATCCAGGCTCCTGGCTAATACTAAAGTACTCAACCCGCTGGAAGCACGGGCAGTTGAGTCCAGGTCAAATGCCTTTTTCCAACTGCCATATTCTTTTACGGCATGGTTTATTTCCATTATATCAAAAGGTGCAGCGAGTGCAGGCGCTGCAGGAGGTGCAGCTATTCTAATTAAACTGGTGTCAGGCATTTTTGCTGCTTCTTCGGTTTTTTCGGTAGTGCCGTTGCATGCGAAAAGGATAACAGCCAATGATGTCATTAAAAGATGAAAAATTTTTTTTCGAAACGATTTCATGTTGTTGTTTTTTAAAAATGAGTGATGGTGCTTTTTATTGCTCCTTGTGTTTAGGTGTTACTAACAGGGGTACCTGTTATTTTACTTTATGCGCTTCCATATCTATCTCAATCATTTGGCCAACCAATGCCAGCCCTTTAACTTCCAGCCAGGTTCCGGTGGGAAATTGTTTTTTATAAACTGAATTGCGAAAACCGGATACTTTTATGAACGCTGCCATATTGGTGGTATAGATGTTTTCTGCAACAACTTCATCTATTGTGTATCCATAATGCTGCAAAATTTTTTCCAGGTCGCTGTAGCAATTTTTCATTTGTAGCTCCATGTTTCCCGGGCCAATAATGATCCCCGAATCATTCATGCTGACAGCTCCTGAAATTTTAAGGTCATTGCCAATTTTAACTGCATGTGTATATCCGTATTCTTTCTCCAGCTTTGGCCTCAGGTTAAAATACTCCGGAACTTCGCCGGTTGCTTCTAGTGCTACAGAATCAGTTGCGGCTTGTTGTTGAGGTGGAACATGGTTGCACCGGATAAATAATAGCGGGCAGGTGAAAAGGATGCAGGCTAATAAAAAAGACTTTCTCATTGGTTTAAGTGTATTGAAATAATAAATGATGTGGCTATCCTGCTAATGAATATTGATGCTGTTATCTTTCAGGACATTGCTTCATTAAATTGAATTGAATTCCGTTTCGGTCACATTATTTTTAATCAATCATTTTATGAGAGGGTTTGTTGGATTTGCTTATTTTTCAGGGGGTGGAGTAATGAACAAATGGAGGTGCAGTTTTAAATAAAATGACGCAGCATCAACGAAGATGTTTTAAAAAGGAGGAATGATATTATTCATCCCTCCTTATGCATTGATTAGATTCCCGCCTTATCAATACTATCTTTCAGCAAACCCGCCCGTTAAAAAAAGTATCAATTCCTAATTGCTACCTTACGATCAACCGGTATTGCTATCTTTATTACCTGTTTCTTTTACCAATGGCTTTTTTAAACCGGAAGTAAACCTGCCATTGTGTAAATATTTCTTGCGTAAACCTAATGGTTGGATAGGAGAACTAAGAGCAGTTAAGGACGAAAGGGGGGCAAAACTGTCCGGAGGAGGCCTCTGGTTTACCGGCCCCTGCGATGTAATTTTATTGCCGAGGTGTATGGCATATTTTACTAAGCCAGCAGTAGGTGCCTGTAGATTAACAGGGTAAAGAAAAGGGCAGGCGAAGATTTTTATATCAGTGTTCAGGTTAAATCAGGCAGCCTTTACAGGTTTAAATTCAAAATAAATATGGGTGCCATCTTTCACTTCTTCCCGCATAGAGCCGCCAAGTTGTTGAGTGAGCAAAGACACGAGTTGCCCGCCAAAGCCGGTGCCATGCGTAATGCCGGATTTACCAACGCCATTGTCTGATACTTCCAGTTGTAGCAGCCCGTTGTTTTGTTTTTGTAGTTTTATCTGTACTTTTCCCTGCTGCCCGCCGGGGAAAGCGTATTTGAGTGTATTGGTTAAAAGTTCGTTTACAATCAGGCCAAGTGGTACGGCGGTATCGATGTCTACGTCCAGTTGTTCCATCACACATTCAATGGTCACTCTTTTTTCGGCACCAAAAGAATCCAGTATACTCTCGCTGAGGTTGATAAAATAATCTTTCATTTCTATGGCGCCCAGGTTGGTGCCCTGGTACAATTTCTGGTGAACAATACCAATTGAATGCACCCGGTTTTGTCCTTCCTGCATGGCTTCTTTTGTATTGGGATCGTCTATTTGCGCACCCTGCAACGCCAGCAGACTTGTAACTACTTCCAGGTTATTTTTTACGCGGTGATGAATTTCTTTGAGTAGTAATTCCTTATCTCTCAATAAAAGATCGCTGCGTTTTTTCTCGCCGGCTATCTTGTTGCGCTGGCGATACACTACAACAGAGAAAAGTAGTACCAGGGCGAGTACGGTAAAAGACAAATTCCGGATGTTCCGTTGCCGCCTTATTTCTCCTTCTGCTACAATATCTTTTTTTTCCTGTTCCGCTTTTATTACGGCTTCTTTTTTATCGCTCTCGTATTGCATTTGCGACACTACCAGCTTTTTCAATGTCTCTTTATTAAAGGTACTATCCCTGGCGACGATGTATTGCAAGTATTGCTGGTAAGCACCTTTCCAGTTAGCGTTGGCACTGTCCAGCAAGGCCATTCCACTGTAATAAATATCCATGGGAAGCTTGCTGTTCAGTTCTTCATATAAATTCTTCGCATCTCTGAATGATTGCTTTGCCAGGTCGTATTTTTTAAGGCGGGTATACACTATGCCCATTTCACAATATAAGCTTGCCAGGTTTTGTTTGTTGGTAACGGATTTAAACTCACCGGCAGTGATGAGATAATATTCCAGCGCATCAGCGTACTTGCCCATTGCCTGGTACAGGTTACCCATACCATTGTGAATATCTGCCAGCACTGGTATATCATTAAATTCATGGGCTAAGCGCAGTGCGGTTGAATAATAATTAAGGGCTTCCGTATAGTCACCACTATTGGTATACAGCCCGCCGATGCTGGCGTTAAGCAATGCTTCTTCAATTTTATCTCCGGCTTCTTTCGCCGGCTTTAAACCTTGTTTAAAATATTTTAATGCGTCCGCGTTGTTGCCGAGGGCCTGGTAATTGAATGCCAGCTGCGCTATGGCATGTACCAATGCATCTTTATCGCCGGATGGTTCAATAATTTTCAGGTAATCGTACCGTACTTTGGCAGCTTCTATTATGTTACCCCTTAATTCATGCAGGTAACTCAATACGTCGCAGGCCGCGGCCATAGTGATCGTGTCGCTCACCTCCCTGCTCATTTGCAAGGCTTTGGATAAATAAGTCATGGCCTCATCATACTTGCCGTTATCCAGGTAGTCCTGCCCAATTGCAACCATAACATTCCCTTCGTTTTGTTTATTGCCGGACTGGGTATAAATATCCAGCGCTTCAAAATGGTTTTTCAATGCTTCTTCAAAATTGCCCATCCGCCAGTAAATGCGGCCTATTTTATGTTTTATCCTGGCCGTACCGGTTTTTGAATTCAGCTTTTGTGCAAGTGCCAATGCGGCTTGCTCATAACTTAAACCTTCCTGTGGCTTATAATTGACATGCCCATGTATGATCGCTACATATAAGTTCAATTTCGTACTGTCGTCCTTCGCTTTCTTTAATAACGAAAGCAGGGAATCTATAGTTTTGGGATCAATTTTCTGGGCGAATCCCGCCGGGGAAAACAGCAACAGTACGGCGACAATCAAAAAGAATTTTTTCATGCTATATGGCTGGCTTTATGCTTCCGGTTGTTTTAACCCCGGGCTATTTTGTACAAACGTTGTTATCCTCAGTACTTCTTCTTCTGCTATACCTAGTCAATTTTTTATGCCACCCGAACCGGACTGGAGCAGTTATAACGTCTGCATCCGGTGCATCAGTTGTTCCCGCATGCCACTACCAAGCGGCACCGGTTTTTTTGCAATCATTACATGGCTTTCGGCTACTTCATCTACATGCGTTATATTGATAAGATAAGAGCGGTGTATGCGCATAAACAGTTGCATGCTCATTTTTTCTTCTATCGTTTTAAGCGTTGTGGTTAAAAGATATTCACGTGTGCTGGTAAAAATGCGGCTGTAATTGCGGTCGGCTTCCATGTATAAAATTTCTGCCAGCATAATTTTTATCATCTTCTCTTTGTAGCGTATGAAAATACGATCACTTAAGATAAAAGATTGTTCGTCTTCGGGTTTATTTGTGGTGTGCAACCCGCCAGTATTGTCGGCCATGCGGCTAATCGTGAGTTCTATTGCCCGTTGCAAATCCAGTTGCTTAAAGGGCTTTGTAATAAAGGCATATGGTTTGGTTGATTTCGCCCGGTTAAAAGTAGCTTCATCCGAATTGGCGGTGATGTAAATGATGGGGATGGCGGCTTGTTGTTGCAACTCTGTCGCCGTTTCAATGCCGTCCAGTTTTCCTTTCAGGTTAATGTCCAGCAATATAATATCAGGTTTATTTTCTTTGGCATGCAGAATAGCCTCTTCACCCCGGGGTAGTATTCCTGTCACCTCGTAACCCAGGCTGGTAAGCTGCATGGAAATTTTTGCGCCGATGATCATCTCATCTTCTACAACCAATATTTTAACGGGTGTCGCCATTGCTGGTTTGATATTATTAAAAAAGTATGCTTATGCTGATGTTATGCGGCAGCGCTTAATTTACATCTAATTGCACCAGTAAATGTAGCAACGCTGCTGCAAAGCCGGTGCCTTATACAATACAATTCTCGGCCTGCCAACCCAATTGTTGGCCAGGCAAAAAAGCAACCTTCACCAGGTACAGGTGTTATTTTTGTAGTAGGTCAGAGTAGCGCTAAAATGTTCGAATGGGTTAGGGATATTAAGCAGGCTTTTGTATGTTGCTGCTAAGCTTGCGAACTTATTTTACAGCATTGGCTTTAAATACACGGATAAAATTTCCGCCTAATATTTTTCGGATGTCTCTTTCACTGTAACCTCTTTCCACCAGGGCTTTGGTTACCAACGGGTAATTTTCCACGCCATCCAGTTCCAGCGGCGGAGCTTCAATACCATCAAAGTCGCTGCCCAAACCTACGTGGTCAACACCAATCAGTTTCACAATATAATCCAGGTGATCCATCAATACAGAAAGATGAGGGCGAAAAGCCCTGACTTCATCCTTGTAAATTTCTCCTACCATAATGGCCGCATAATCGGGTTGTATTTTTAAAGCTATCAAAGAGTCTACGGCTGATTTATGTTTAGCAACAAAAGCCATGGCCTTTGCTTCATAGGTACTGTCAATAAAACCAGCATAAAAATTCAGGTCAATAACACCACCGTTTTTCCCAATGGCTTTTATCTGGTCATCTTTTAAATTTCTGCGGTGTTTGCATAAATTCCACACGCTGCTATGAGAGGCTATGATTGGTTTGGTAGTGGTGTTAATCACATCCCAGAATGTTTGTTCACCATTATGACTGATGTCTACCATCATGCCGAGGTCGTTCATTCTTTTTACTAGCTGTTTTCCAAAATCCGTCAGGCCTTTATGTTTCAGTGAATCACCTTTTAAAGTTTCGTCGGCTGCGGAGGTTGCCCAGTCAGTCGAATTGTTCCAGGTCAACGTCATATATCTTGCGCCCCTGTTAAAAAGGGTATCCAGTTTGTTTAAATCATTTTCTATCATGTGGCCACCCTCTACACCCAGCATGGCCGCCAGCTTATGGGCTTTTATGGCCTGCTGTAACTGCGCCGGCGTTTTAACCAGCATCATTTTACCCGGGTTGCGGTTGCACCAGGCATAAACCGAATCTATTTCCCTGTTGGCATATGCATAGGGGTGTTCCTGTTCGGGTCCGCAAAAAATAGAAAATACCTGAACATCAATTCCGCCTTCTTTCATCCGGTTTAAATCAGAATGCGTTTTGCCTTTCAGGTCGGTATCAAACTGCACTTTCTTTTCAATAGTAGAACTTGGGATGTCATTATGGGAGTCAACCAGCACTGCATCAAAGTGTATCTTTTTGTAAGATTGCGCATTTGCGGTACAGCAACAAACGGCGGTTAATAACAGGATAAAAAGGTGCCTCATAATCGATGTGTTTTAAATATTGTACATCCGTATTTTGAATGTTCAAAGTTGCCGGGTTAATTATTTCGCCTTACGGGAAAAAGCAAAGCTGCTGGTTGAAACAGAGAACTATACACGGAAGATAAATAACTATTGTCAATTTAAATCGGGCACTTACAGAAAAGGGCGGTTGGCAGGTCGTTTATAGTATTCCGGTCAATTATATCAGTGCATCTAACTGTAAAAAATAGCTAAACGTTTAACTAACCAGGTTAAATAGAAAAATAATTTACCAGGGACCTTATCATAGTCATTTCACCCGTTCAATAATTGTATTTGCAGGGAAAATGCAGATGGTACGTTTAATTACATAAAGTACTGGTTTAGGACAAAATCAGCAGAATAAAAAACCAGGATGGTTTATCAGCTGGTTACACGGGCGGCCTATTACACGTAGTTGAAAAATCGGTTTGATATCATGCTGTTGCCTGCCACATTAAATCACAAGTAGCATCTCTTATTGTTCACATATTTTCACGCTAATCATCCGTTACCATCAGGCTCAATTACTTTTTTATTGCCAGCCGCATGGCACTGTTCTGTTCGTGTGCCCAATATGATATCAATCACTTTCGGTACTGAAATAAGTCACCTGCCATTGCATAGCAGCTTGTTACCTTTTCCTTGATTTTTTGACAGTATCAATTCATTTTTTACAGACGAAATAATTAACTATGTCTAATACAGATAGCACCAAACCGGTCGACCTGCTGCAGCATGCAGAAGGCACCGGACCGCTCCGTTCCATGCGGCCGGTATATGTTGATTTTATGCCGCCCTGCAACAGCGCCTGCCCCGCAGGTGAAAATATCCAGGGCTGGTTATCCCACGCCCAGGACGGCAATTATTTTGAAGCTTTTCAAACACTGGTAGAAGACAATCCCTTTCCCGGCCTGATGGGCCGCGTATGCGTAAAGCCTTGTGAGACCGGCTGTAACAGGAACCACATTGATACGACCATTAATATACATGCAGTCGAAAGATTTATTGGTGATGAAGCCATTCGTCAGCAATGGCCCATCCGTTGTACAGTCGTACCAACGGGCAAAAGAGTATTGATAGTGGGTGCAGGTCCGGCGGGTTTATCCGCCGCATATCATCTTGCCCGGCTGGGTCATACGGTAGAAATTTTTGATGCAGGTGACCAGCCCGGAGGTTTACTATGGACGGGCATACCGGACTACCGTTTGCCGGATAATATACTGAAAGCAGAAATTGACCGCATTATACAAATGGGTGTAACCATCCGCTCCAATTACAGGGTAACCGACATTGCAACAGAAAAAGCGGTGGGTAAATTTGATGCCGTTTTTCTTGGCATTGGTTCCCAGTTGATACGAAAAGAAAATTTTGAAGAGGATGAATCTATACTAGTTACCGATGCATTCGACTTCTTTAATCAATTTAAAATAAACGCTGCTCCTTACACCCAAAAGAAAGTAGTGGTGTATGGCGGTGGCAAACTGGCCTTGTACCTTGCCCGCATGATTAAACGGCTGCACTCTGAAGTGGCCGTTTATTTTTACGGCGATAAAAAACTGATGCCGGCCTATGATTACGAAACTGAAGATGCGCTGGCAGAAGGCGTGGATGTACAATTGCTGAAAAGTATCCGCAGCATAAAAAATAAAACGATTACGCTGGAGAAAATGAAAGTGGAAAAGGGAAAGGCAACCGGCACCGGAGAATTTGAAACGATTACGGCAGATGTGCTGATCAATGCCAATAAACAGGAAACTGGATCTGACTTTTTAAGGACCCTGGAAGGCATGAGCATTAACGCCGATGGTACAGTAAATATTGATGCGGAGCGCATGACGGGGCAGGAGGGTGTTTTTGCCGGCGGTGATATGTTGCCCGGTGAAAACAGGAGTTCTACCATTGCCATTGGTCATGGAAAAAAAGCGGCCAAATACATCCATGCTTACCTGGTACAACAAGCTTATCAAAAAGGAGAAAAACATCCTACTGCCGGTTACCGCAAATTACACATGTGGTACAAGACTGATGCGCCGCAAAAGGAACAGGATAAACTGGCCCCTGCGGAAGCCATCAAAACCTTTGACGAAATTATCGGTGGCTTAAATGAAGCAGAAGCCAGGTTTGAAGCACAGCGCTGCCTAAGCTGCGGCAACTGTTTTGAGTGTGATGGCTGTTTTGGCGCTTGCCCCGAAGATGCCATCATCAAGTTAGGCAAGGGTAACCGTTATAAGTTTAATTACGATGCCTGCACCGGCTGCGCTGTTTGTTTTGAACAATGCCCATGCCACGCAATAGAAATGATTTCAGAACCCGTTAATGTTACAACCGATGTCAAATAAAAATACAATCGCAACGATAGATGGAAATGAAGCCGCCGCGTATGTGGCCTATCGCGTAAATGAAGTGTGTGCCATCTATCCCATTACGCCTTCTTCTACCATGGCCGAACTGGCCGATGAGTGGGCTTCCAAAGGAATTAAGAATATCTGGGGTTCTGTACCCGATATCATGGAAATGCAAAGTGAAGCCGGTGCGGCGGGTACCGTACATGGTGCGTTGCAAACCGGTTCACTTACTACCACTTTTACCGCATCACAGGGCTTAATGCTGATGCTGCCGAACATGTATAAAATAGCGGGTGAATTAACCGCCTGCGTAATCCATGTAGCCGCCCGTTCGTTGGCGGCGCAAGGCTTATCCATTTTTGGAGATCACCAGGATGTAATGGCTGCAAGAACTACCGGCTTTGCTATGCTGAGTTCAGTAAGTGTGCAGGAAGCACATGACTTTGCATTGATTTCGCAGGTAGCAACATTAAGAGCAAGAATTCCGGTGATGCACTTTTTTGATGGTTTCAGAACTTCTCATGAAGTAAATAAATTGGAGTTGTTAACAGATGACCAGATCAGATCGATGATACCGGATGAACTGGTGATTGCACACCGTAACCGCGGTTTAAATCCTGAAAATCCTTTCATCAGGGGAACGGCTCAAAACCCGGATATTTATTTCCAGGGTAGAGAAACCGTCAACGATTTTTACAATAAAATGCCCGGCATTGTTGAAGAGGTGATGAACGACTTTGAAAAGATGACCGGCAGAAAATATGAACTGTTTCAATACTCAGGTGCGCCAGACGCGGAAAGAGTCATCATCATCATGGGCTCTGGTGGCGAAACAGTAGACGAAACCGTACAGGCGCTGAATAAAGCCGGCGAAAAAACGGGTGTTATCCAGGTTCGTTTATACAGGCCATTCTCATTGGAACATTTTATAAAATCAATTCCTGCTTCTGTAAAAGCAATCGCCATTTTAGATCGTACCAAAGAATCCGGTGCAGCCGGTGAACCCATGTACCAGGATGTATTGGCTACTTTGGTAGAGGCAATGCAGCAAGGCAAAATAGAAAAATTACCCAGACTGGTTGGCGGTCGGTATGGTTTATCATCTAAAGAATTTACACCGGCCATGGTGAAAGCGGTATTTGATGAATTGAAAAAAGAAAAACCAAAAAATGGCTTTACAATTGGTATCAATGATGATGTAACCTTTACCAGCCTTACTTATGATCCAAACTTTACCCTCGATGAATCAGCATGGAGACAGGGTTTATTCTTTGGATTGGGTGCAGATGGAACGGTAGGTGCCAATAAAAATACCATCAAAATTATTGGTGAAAATACCGACTTGTTTGCACAGGGATACTTTGTGTACGATTCAAAAAAATCAGGCGCAAGAACAGTATCACATTTACGTTTCGGACCAAAACCAATCCGGGCACCTTACCTGATCAGCAAGGCAGATTTCATTGCCTGTCACCAATTCAATTTTATTGAAAAAGTAGAGATGCTGGAGTTTGCAAAACAGAATGCCACCTTCTTAATCAACAGCCCTTATGATAAGGATGAAGTATGGAGCAAGATGACCGGGCAGGTGCAAAAAATGATCATCGACAAAAACATAAAGGTGTATATTATTGATGCCACCAACGTTGCCAGGGAAACCGGTATGGCAGGTCGCATTAATACCATTATGCAAACCTGTTATTTTGCTTTGAGTGGTGTGTTGCCGAGAGAAGATGCCATTAAGCAAATTAAAAAAGCCATTGAAAAATCGTACGCTAAAAAAGGCCAGAAAGTAATTGACCTGAACTTTAAAGCAGTAGACGCAACGCTGGCTAATTTATATGAGCTGGTACATCCTGCAACTGTCTCTGCAGCCATTCATGAATTGCTGATTGTTCCTAAAAAAGCACCGCAGTTTGTGCAGGAAGTAACTGCCGTAATGATGGCTGGTCATGGTGATGAATTATCTGTTAGCCAAATGCCAATTGACGGTACTTATCCAAGCGGTACTACCCAATGGGAAAAAAGAAATGTGTCAGACCTTGTCCCGGTTTGGGATCCTGAAACCTGCATTCAGTGCGGTAACTGTGCGTATGTTTGTCCGCATGGTGTAATCAGGGCTAAGTTTTTTCATGAAAATTATCTCGAAAAATCACCCGAAGGATTTCCGTCGGCGCCTATCAATTCAAGAGGCTTTCCTGAAACAAAATATTCATTACAGGTTTACCTGGAAGACTGTACCGGTTGTAACTTATGCGTGGAAGTTTGCCCTGCGGTAAACATCACAGACCGTACAAAAAAAGCCATCAACATGGCCGAGAAAGAACCTATACTGGAACAGGAAAAAAAGAACATTGAATACTTTGAAAATATTCCCTGGAACGATCGTTCTAAAATTGATTTCTCCACCGTGCACGGCGCACAATTCCTGGAGCCATTGTTTGAATTTTCCGGTGCCTGTGCTGGTTGTGGTGAAACGCCTTATTTAAAACTATTATCACAATTATTTGGCGAACGTTTATTGGTAGCAAACGCAACAGGTTGTTCTTCTATCTACGGCGGCAATTTACCAACCACACCATGGACAGTCAATAAAGACGGACGGGGACCGGCCTGGAGTAACTCGTTGTTTGAAGACAATGCAGAGTTTGGATTAGGTATGCGCATCACCGCGGATAAACAATTGGGTGTTGCCAAACAATATTTGCTGGAACTAAAGGATCAACTGGGCGCAACCGTAGTGGATGAGATTCTCAACGCCAAACAAATATTGGAATCAGAATTGGCAGTACAGCATTTAAGGGTGCAGTTATTAAAAGAGCAGTTAAAGAAAATGACCTCTTCCCCGGCACTTCACCTGCTATCTGTAGTTGACCAGTTAGTTCGCCGCAGTATATGGTTAGTGGGTGGTGATGGATGGGCTTATGATATTGGTTACGGAGGATTGGATCATGCATTGTCAAGCGGAAGAAATATCAATATCCTGGTGCTGGATACGGAAGTATATTCCAACACAGGAGGTCAATCATCTAAATCTACCCCTACAGCTGCCACTGCAAAATTTGCGGCGGGTGGTAAAAGTGGCGGTAAAAAAGACCTGGCGATGCAGGCCATTTCTTACGGTAATGTGTATGTTGCACGAGTTGCATTTGGTGCCAACCCGCAGCAAACATTGCTGGCCATGAGAGAAGCAGAAGCCTACGACGGCCCCTCACTGATATTGGCGTACAGCCATTGTATTGCGCATGGATACGATTTGAAGGATGGTTTAACGCAGCAGAACAAAGCCGTTGAAAGTGGCCACTGGCCTTTAATACGGTACAATCCCACGTTGCGGGTAAAAAATAAAAATCCGTTTATACTGGATTCTACCCGGCCTAAAATTTCACTGAAAGATTATGCCTACAATGAATTAAGATACAAAGTGCTTACCATGACCAACCCGACTGTGGCAGAAGAACTGATGAAACATGCGCAGGATTTGGTGAATTTGAAATGGAAAAATTACGAAGAACTGGCAACCAAAAAAGCAAGCGATTTTGTTCCGATAGCCTGATGATAGCAGCTTGTAGCAGGGCCGGACGGCGAGCGTACAACCTGTGCGAAATGGATGGGTGGCTATGACGGCCAACTAACATCAAAAAGCAACATTGACCGGGGAGGATCAACCTCGCCGAAAACACAATTGGTACAATTTAATAATTAGCATAATGAACACGCAAACAACTTACATGGGGCTTAAACTAAGTTCCCCGATTGTAGTATCAGCCTGTACTTTATCTGAACAAACAGATAATATTGTAATGATGGAAGACAATGGTGCCGGGGCTGTGGTGCTGCATTCGCTTTTTGAAGAGCAGATTCGAAAAGAAGAGAAGCGGTTAAATGCAGTGATATCCAAAACCTCCAATGCATTTGCAGAAGCGCTGGATTATTTTCCCGACCTGGAAGATTTGAATTCCGGCACCGATAATTATCTTGACCAGATTCGCAAAGCGAAGGAGCGGGTGAAAATACCCATCATAGCCAGTTTAAACGGCATTACCAACCAGGGTTGGGTGGACTATTCAAAACAAATGGAATGGGCCGGGGCAGATGGCATTGAAGTCAATATCTTTTTTATTCCCGGAGATATCACGATGTCTTCTGCTGAAGTAGAACACCGTTACCTGAATATCATTGACGCCATCCGGCAATCAGTCAATATTCCGGTGGCTGTTAAATTAAATCCCTATTTCAGCGCCATGGGTAATATGAGTATCCGTATGCAACATGCAGGGGCGGATGCGCTGGTATTGTTCAACCGTTTTTATCAACCCGATTTTAATATTGATGAACTAACAATCACTACCGATCTTAAATTCAGCGAATCCAGCGAAATAAGATTGCCCTTGTTATGGATTGGATTACTATATGGCAAAGTATATTGTTCGCTGGCCGCTACTACTGGCGTACAAACTGGTGTGGAAGTAATTAAATATTTGCTGGCCGGTGCCGATGTGGCGATGACGGCTTCTTCCTTATATAAAAACGGCATCCCTTACCTGCGTACAATGAACAAACAATTGCAGCAGTGGATGGAACGAATGGGATATGATGATGTGGCTGCATTCAAGGGCAGTATGAGCCAGAAACACATGGCAGATCCTACTTCTTATGAGCGGGCTAATTATATTAAAATACTGGAAGGGGTGAAGTAATCATACAACCGTTAGTGGTACAAAAAAATTACACAGCGCTAAAATAGCGTACACAAAATAAGTTTCAATTTGTTGCCCGGTTGCATTACAACGCAGCCGGGCAAATTTTTTTATTGTTGGCATTGGTACTGGTTTAGTAAGTACTTTGTAACCGTGACTGCGATGACTTTTGATTAAAGAAGAGAGTACGCAACGATGCTTCTTGCTACAAGCCAAACCTGCGCTGCCGCAAACGTATAAGGTTTTTAAAACCTTATACGTTTTGTAAAAAAAATTCAAAATAAAAAGTATTTTTAAAATATGAAAACAGAAGACTATCATCAGCCGTTGTTACCAAACAATACCTACCATTTGTTTTCCCGGGCAGTTTGTTCTGAAAAGCTTTTTAAAGATGAAGAGAATTACTTTTTCTTTTTAAGAAAACTTAAGCAACACACTGGCTGCGTCTGTCAATTTTATACGTATAGCCTGTTACCCAATCACTTTCATTTATTGGCACGAATAAAAACTGCAGAAGAAATAGTGTTAGCATTTCAACAGGTAAAGAAAAAGCAGTTTGATGAGAAATTACATGTACTATCTGATTTTATTATGGAGCGGTTTAGCAATTTACTAAATAGCTACACGAAGGCATTCAATAAAAGGAATAACAGAAAGGGGGCATTGTTCATAGATTATATCAAACGAAGCTTAGCCAAAGATGACACCGATTTTGCAACATTTATTTGGTACATTCATAAAAATGCAGTTCATCATGGATATACTAAATCCATAGGTGACTGGCAATTTGATGGCTATCGATCTTTATTAAGCGAACGTTCAACTAATTTGCTCAGGAAGGAAGTGATTGATTTTTTTGGGAACAAAGAACAATATATCTACTTCCACCAGCAGCCTGTTGATTTGAAAAATGACATGGTAGATGTATGATGAGGCGAGTAACAAGCCTAGCGTCTTCAAACCTATAAGGTTTTTAAAACCTTATAGGTTTATATTGCTAAATTGGTAGGGCGATGAAAAGTACGTGCGGCCTTAACATAATTAAATCAAATCCGTGTCAATGATTTATCCTGACAAAATATAATTGCTTTAAGATACAAGCTCCGCCCTGACAGCCCTGAAATTTTCATAGAAAAATTAGATGCTGAAAAGATTGGAGACCATTAAAAATTACTACATGTTTCAGCTTTTGCTCCAAACATTGCTTATGGAGATATTGTGAAATTTGAATTTGAAGATAGAGAGTTTCACTTTGATGCATTGTAAGTTCATTTGATTGGTTGTTTTTTTTGTAGATGCAGAAAAAATCTTTTCAGCTGCGATGGTATAGTAATTGTCAAAGTAAACCTTACGGGTTTCAAACAATAGCCAGCTTTTACCATTTCATTTTATTTTTTTGGAATGGACTCTTTTCAAGAGCAGAGAAGTGGATTTTAAAGGTAGGTTTAATTGTATAATCTTTACAAAACGAATGTTAATCAACTTTCTAAAATATCCTTGCTCCTTCTGCAAAAAGTGATCACTATCACCTGCCGTTATGATAAATGTAATACAAAAAAATGCTGCTTCGCTGTAATATGCATTGTTATAAAATCTAAAAATTTACATATGGCACAAGTTAAAAAAGCTATCAAATATGTGTATTATTTTGGTGGCGGAAAAGCAGATGGAAATGAATCCATGAAAAACTTACTCGGTGGCAAGGGTGCTAATCTTGCAGAAATGGCCGGACATCCCCAACTTCGTTTGCCGGTTCCCCCGGGCTTTACCATTACCACGGAAGTGTGTACGGCTTACTACAAAAACAAAAAGAAATATCCTGCTGAATTACAGGGCCAGGTACAAAGAGCGCTGGCCGCGGTAGAAAAAGAAATGGGTAAAAAATTTGGCGATGCCAATAACCCGCTACTGGTATCGGTGCGTTCGGGCGCCAGAAGGTCTATGCCGGGTATGATGGAAACAGTACTAGATATTGGTTTGAATGAAAAGACAATACTGGGCGTTATAAAACAATCGGGCGACGAACGTTTTGCCTATGATGCATACCGTCGGTTAATCATGATGTATGCCGACGTGGTGATGGAAAAAGCCGGCGGCATTGAAGCAAAAAATGCCCGCCTGAACGGTTCATTCGGGCAGGGTAAGGGTATCCGCAAGGTGCTGGATGAAAAGCTGGAAAAAGTAAAATCAAAGCAGGGATATAAATTTGATACCGACATCAAAGTGCCGGAGTTAAAAGCGCTGGTAAAAGATTTTAAAGCAACTATTTTAAAAGTACTCGGCAAACCATTTCCCGATGATCCGTATGAACAATTGTGGGGAAGCGTCGGCGCTGTATTCAGCAGCTGGAGTGGCAAAAGGGCCATTGAATACCGCCGCATTGAAAAGATACCGGATGAGTGGGGTACCGCGGTAAGTGTACAATCTATGGTGTTTGGTAATATGGGCGATACCAGTGCCACCGGCGTTGCATTTACAAGAAATCCCGGCACAGGCGAAAATAAATTTTATGGTGAATACTTACTGAATGCACAAGGCGAAGACGTGGTAGCAGGTATCAGAACTCCGGCGCCTGTAAATGATTATTCTAAAAACGATCAGAGCAAACATTTACCATCGCTGGAAGAAACCATGCCTGAAATTTACAAGCAGTTATTCGAAATACAAAACCGGTTGGAACGACATTATAAAGACATGCAGGATATTGAGTTTACCATTGAAAAAGGCAAACTGTTTATGTTGCAGTGCCGCGTTGGTAAACGCAATGGTATTGCGGCAGTAAAGGTTGCCAGTGATATGTACAACGAAAAACTGATTGATGCTAAAACAGCTATCATGCGGGTAGCACCCAACCAGTTGGTAGAATTGTTATTGCCCATGCTTGATCCTGAAGTGCAAAAGGTAACCAAACCAATTGCCAAAGGTTTACCGGCAGGACCAGGCGGCGCAAAAGGCCGCGTTGTTTTTTCATCTGCAGATGCCGTTGAATGGGCAAGTAAGGGCGAGAAAGTGATTCTTGTAAGAGAAGAAACATCTCCCGAAGATGTGGACGGTATGCATAAAGCACAGGCCATACTCACCACCAAAGGTGGGATGACGTCGCATGCTGCCCTGGTGGCCAGGGGCTGGGGCAAATGCTGTATTGTTGGTTGTGCCGATATTGAAATTCATAGTGAAACAAAATCTTTTAAAGCCAATGATGGCACATACATCAAAGAAGGTGATTGGCTAAGCCTGGATGGTACAAAAGGCCTGGTTTATACCGGCAGTATGGCGCTGGTGGATATTGACCTGGATGAAAATGCCGCTTATAAAAACCTGATGAAACTGGTAAATAAAGAGCGTACCCTTAAGGTAAGAACCAATGCGGAAACCCCCGAAGATGCAAGTCAGGCGCTGAAATTTGGTGCAGAAGGCATTGGCCTTTTCCGCACCGAACATATGTTTTATGGCGAAGGCAGCGAGGAGCCATTGAGCCTGCTGCGCAAAATGATTTTAAGTAAAACAGAATCGGAGCGTCGCCAGGCATTGAAAGAATTGTACGTATTTGTAAAGAAGGATATCAAAGCCACCATGGAAGTAATGAGTGGTTATCCTGTAACCATTCGTTTGCTGGACCCGCCGTTGCATGAATTTGTACCGCACGATGTGGCCAAGCTGCATGAGCTAAGCAAAGAGCTGCACATTAGCATGAACATGCTGCGCAGAAGGGTGTTGGCATTGCACGAAAACAATCCTATGCTGGGGCACCGTGGAGTAAGGCTGGGCGTAAGCTATCCTGAAATTACCGAGATGCAGGTAAGGGCCATACTGGAAGCAACTGCGGAGTTAACAAAGGCCGGCAAAAAAGCCTTTCCTGAAATTATGGTGCCGGTAACCTGTACAGTGAATGAATTAACGCACCAAAAATTAATTGTTGACCGGGTATACAAAGAAGTTTGTGAAAAGATGAAAGTGAAAAAAATCCCTTACCTCTACGGCACAATGATAGAAATACCAAGAGCCGCACTCAGGGCCGATCATATGGCCGAAGTAGCAGATTTCTTCAGCTTTGGTACCAACGATTTAACCCAGATGAGTTTTGGCTTTAGCCGGGATGATATCGGCGGGTTTTTACCGCAATACATGGATTTAAAAGTATTGAATGATGATCCTTTTCAAACCATCGACCAGGCAGGTGTAGGAGAGCTGGTACGCATTGGTGTTGACCGCGGCCGGGTTACCAAACCTAATTTAAAAGTGGGTATCTGTGGCGAACATGGTGGCGATCCTGAAAGCGTAAAATTCTTTCACCGCGTTGGTATGAATTATGTTAGTTGTTCTCCCTTCCGGGTGCCAATTGCATTGCTCGCTGCCGCACAAGCTGCCATTGAATTTGGTAAATAAAAACATATATCAGTCAGCAATACCGTTCTGATTTTTTACAGGACGGTATTGTTGTTTTAGCCTTGGCCCGGTAACAAAAGCCAGCTGCACCGGTATTGTTTCAAGGTGCTTTTTAATGAGCCGGTTACCTTCCTCCAAATAGCAACAATACTGTTGTAGTGATTTAATTATTCACCTGTAATAATACGGCTAAAAACAGGCAGCGGCTGGTTAACACCAGCAGGCATAGTACCTTTTGTTTATATTTTTGAGGTGGCTGGTAAAACGGAAATAAACTACGGCTGGTAATGTACCGGGTGAATAATAAGTTATTGTTAATTTCATGAAGCAAAAGACACACTATGGGCCGCCACTGAACCTATGATCAACTGGCTGGATTCTTTTGGCCGCAGTATACAAAGTCTGAGAGAAGGCGGCAATTGAGCGCAGCAACAAAACTGCAATCCATAAAAGATATCAGCCTGATCTCTACCCGCTTGTCAGAAAAGGAAAATGCTTTTTCACAGATACTGGATAAGGTAGCAAGAGATATTAAAACGTTGTTGCTATGGTTAAATATTTTTTTGATACTCGTTATTTTAGCCGTAACCGCCCTGTTTGCCATGCGGATGAGCAATAGTTTAAGCACATCTGAAAATGCATTGAAAGCTACCATCATTGAATTAAAGGAAACCAATAAAGAGCTGGAGCATTTTACCCACATTGCTTCCCACGATTTAAAAGAGCCGCTCCGGATGGTGACCGGCTTTTTAACCAGGCTCCAGGTAAAATACAAAGATCAACTGGACGACAAGGCACAGACCTATATTTATTACGCAGTTGATGGAGCAAAACGTATGAGACGGCTGATTGATGAGTTGCTCGAGTACAGTAAAACAAGCATTGGCAAAGTAGCTTACGAAAAAGTAGATTTAAATGAAGTAGTGGAGGAATTGAAAACAAACTTCCAGGATGTATTGAATGAAACCGGCTCGGGCATTGTTGTTGGCGCATTGCCACAAATAAAAGTAAACTGCATGCAGATGCTGCAATTGTTTCAAAACCTGCTGGGCAACGCCATTAAATACCGGGGTGAAGCTGCGCCTAAAATTTACGTGAATGCCACTGCCAGCAATACCCATTGGCTATTTTCCGTACAGGATAACGGGCAGGGGATAGCGCCGGAGTATTTTAAAAAAATATTTATTATTTTTCAGCGCCTTGAAACAGATAAGAAACTGGATGGAACCGGTATTGGCCTGGCCATTTGTAAAAAAATAGTAGAGCACCATGGCGGCGAGATATGGCTTGAGTCGGAAGTGGGTAAGGGAAGCACTTTCTTTTTTAGTATTTCAAAAAATTTATAAGATATATTAAAAGATGGTGAGCACTGGCACTGGAAATTATTGGTGATTTTTTTGAACAAACGCTTAGCGATTTGTTAACATTTTAATTTTTTGAAGACTGAATTATTGTGGTAATTTCAACACATGAGAAAACTGCTGCCCTTTCTTTTACTGTCATTAATATTGGTTAGCGAAATTTCCTGTACCAAATCAGATCCGCAATTTGTTGCGCCACCTGAAAAGCCCGCCATTGTAAAAGAAGCAGGCGAATTGTTATTTAAAGTAATTCCGCTTTCTGCAACTGAAGTGAAACTTCTTTTTCAATACCCCCCGGGAAGAAATTTATTGAAATTGTTGTTGAAAAAAGATACTGCTACAGTGGGTGCTTATAACGTCATTAAAAACACCGTCAATACTTCTGCTAATAATTATTATGCTGTAACCATACAGTACAACTTTGATTCAACTGTTCAGTATGACTTTAAGGTGCAAACAAACAGGTTGAAGGATACTATTTATCAATACACCATATCAAAATACACACATAGTTTTAAAGATGCTTACACATACCGTAAAGTGCTGCCAACCCGGCAAAACATAAGTTTCGATATTACGCCTTCCCGCAATTTTATGTTTATTGTTGATGACAGTGCCAATACACTGCTTACCAAAAGACTATCGTTAAAGAACTATGCAGTTGATACAATAAACACTCAACCCGGCTCGCTTCATATCAGGGCGGTTTCAGATTCTTCTTTCCTGGTACAACCGTTAAACTTTGACAATCGTTTTCTAAGTGGCGATTCTGCGGCATTGCAGGAATACAATTTTGTTTCTGCAAAAACAATTTTCCTTGACTGGGTGTCTGATGGGTATGGAAGAATATCCCGGGTAATAGACAATCACATATTTGTTACCAACCCAATCTTTACCAACGGCAATACTTCACTGATAAATCTTGCCGATAAAAGTAAAAAAGTTTATGGCCCATCGCTGGTTAATTTTCAAATAATCAGGGAAAATAATTATGATAATATCTACACCGGAAATTTGATTGTCAATACGCAAACCGGAGTACTAACTGCGCCGGTGCCTTCCGGTGCTTCTGAAACGGTTGAATATATTGATAACACGATCCAGTTAGCAATAGCCGCTGGTTATACCCAATATTTAAACGGCACCACACCTGGGTACTTTAGCCATTTAAGTGTTTACCGCAACCAGAATAAAATATACGGGGGCACCGAACTGGCAGACCGCGGCTTTCGTTTTCCTGCGATACAATTAATAAAAAACAATACCATTCTCTTTTACCAGTATTATGGTTATGGCACAACATTTAATGTTGATGGTTATTACACGCTTGATTTAAACACCGGTAAAGTAACGCTTATACAAAGCGATGACGCCTCACCATTTGGAGATTTTCAGTTAGACGAAAAGCGGATGATTTCTATCAGGAATGATGGTATTTATGAATTGATAAAGAAGTAGTACCTCATCCTCCCATCCCTTCTCCTTAGGTGAGAAAGAGCGGTGCTTCAAATCGTTGCAAGGGATCAATTCTACCACATCATTATTTGTTCTTTATTCAACAGGAGTTCATAAATTATAAGATCGAAAACTTATCTTAGACAGACCGGGTAAAGACATTGCATTAAGCACAATCAGAGATCCCAATAAAAAGCAAACCCGTCAAATTACCCCCCTTTAGGGGATGGGGGCTGCGATGTTAGCCCCAACAAATCCACCTTCGTCAATTGCTTCAAAATACCCACCTCCGTTCTTATCAAATCATTCACCAAAGCTTTTTTCCCCGCCTGCATTTTCATAATCTTTTCTTCAATGGTATCGGGGCAAATCAACCGAACGGCCACTACATGTTTATCCTGCCCAATGCGGTAGCAGCGGTCGATGGCCTGGTTTTCTACCGCCGGATTCCACCAGGGATCTACCAGGTAAACATAATCTGCTTCAGTTAAATTAAGACCGGTGCCACCCGCTTTCAGGCTAATGAGGAAGACCCTGATTTCATCGTTGTTTTGAAATGCATTCACGGCAGCGGCCCTGTCTTTTGTTTGACCGGTTAGCCATTCAAACGGAATATATTTGGCAGCAAGCTCTTTGCGGATCAGGTTTAGCATGCCCACAAATTGTGAGAACACGAGTATTTTATGGTGCTTGTGTTTGCTTTCAATCTGTTCTACCAGCACTTCAATTTTGGCTGCGGTGTCGCCATAAAAAGCGTCGTCTTTCAGCAAGGCGGGGGAGTTGCAGATCTGCCTTAATTTGGTGAGCCCCTGCAACACATGCATGCTTTCTCTCGGCAAATCTTCTTCCGGCTGGTGCAATAAATAATTGCGGAATTCTTTTTCGTAGGCATCGTATACTTTGCGTTGCTCTATGCCCATTTCGCAATAAATCACCATTTCTGTTTTATCAGGTAATTCGGTTGCTACCTGCTGTTTGGTGCGACGTAAAATAAACGGGTTTACTTTTTGTTGCAGTTCCGCCGCCCGTTTGCTGTCGCCAAACTTATCAATGGGTTGCGAGTAAATATCTTTAAAGTATTGCTGGTTGCCCAGCAAACCCGGGCAGGCAAAACTAAGCTGACCATACAAGTCAAAGGTGTTGTTTTCAATGGGCGTCCCCGTTAGTACAATTTTATTATTTGATTGCAGAAAACGGCAAGCCTTATACCGTTGCGAATCCGGGTTTTTGATTGCCTGCGATTCATCTAAAAAGATATAACCAAAGCGAAAGCTTTTCATAAAATGAATATTCGATACCAGCATGCCATAACTCGTCAGCACCACATCATAATCTTTAAACGAATGGTTGTTTTTTACGCGGTTGTTGCCGTGTATTGTCAGCACAGTTAGTGAAGGCGCAAACTTTTCCAGCTCTTCCTGCCAGTTAAAAATGATCGACGTGGGCACTACTACCAGGTTGGTTTGCGCTCCTCGTTTTTGCCGCAACAATAACATAAACGCAATCACCTGGATGGTTTTACCAAGGCCCATATCATCTGCCAGGCAACCACCAAAATGCAGGTCGTCTAAAAAATTCAGCCAGTTTAAACCCTGCTGTTGGTAATGGCGAAGCGTAGCCTGTAATCCTTTCGGCGCGGGTACTTCCTCAATTTGTTCAAAGTGGTTCAGCCTGTTGCTATAGTTCGCCAGTTGTTCCTGAACTTCTTCACTCAACAGTTGTTTATCGTATAAAGCCTCCACCGTCGCGAAGTTGATAAAAGGCGTTCTGATTTGTTCACCTTCCACTTCGCCCGCTTCAAAATACTTCGCCATTTTGCTCACCCATTCTGCAGGCAGCAGGCCCAGTGTACCATCATCCAGCGTAACATATTTGCTGCCGTTCTTTAATGATTTATGCAACTGCCGCAGGCTCGCCTTCTCACCGCCATAGCGCACTTCCAGGTCGGTATTAAACCAGTCTAACCCACTCGTTACTTTAATGTGTACGCTCGCCTTGTTCGCATTCAGGCGGTTGTTTTTAATTTCATTAAAGCCCAGTATTTTTATGTGTTGCGACTGCCATTGTTCAAAGGCATCTAAAAACCAGGCGTCTTCTAAAAATTGTTTTTTGGTAAGATAAAAAGCCTGCTGGTGCAATTGCTCCGCAAAGTCGGGATGTTGTTGCAGCAGCAATGCCGTAAAATTATTTTCCAGCACCTCATCGCGTTCAACAATAAAGGCATTGTTTTTTTGATCCCTTGCATACAGTTGTCTTTTGCTCAGCACACTCACTTCCACTTCACCATAGCGTACTACCGGGCTGATCATTACATGCACGCCCGCATCACTCAAATAAATCAGTTGCTGCGGCGGTTCATCAAAACCATTTTCTTCAAGTTGTTCTTTGGTAGCGGCCACCAGCCAGGCGTAGTGAATGCGGATAGTATCTTCCAGCGGCGCCAGGATGGTCTTTCTAAAGTCGTCCATCTTTTGCCGGTGTACCACTACTATATTGTTGTGCTTTTTAAAGTAAGTCATCACCCGCAGCAAATCCAGGTTAGCCACCAGGTGCAGCACGCCCTCTGCATGAATAAACCAGCCATATTGTAACGGCAAATTATTCAATGCATATGTTTTATCGCCAATGGCCAGTTGCCCTCTGATTTCGTAATAATCGCCTTTTAAATACACCGACAATTGCAGCCCCGTTTGCAACACAGCCAGCATCACCGACACCAGGCTATTGGCACTAATATTTTCCGACAGGGCAGGGTTGTGCCAGTAAGCGGGCAGCGACAGCGGGTTGTGTACAATGGCCCGCAAAGCCTGCAGGTGCGCCGCTTCCGGTGTTTTTTGATGGTTGTTGGCAAAGGCTACCACGCCAGTATAAAATTTTATTTCGGCCGCTTCAGCGCTTGTCCATACCATTGCTTCGGCGTTTAGTAATTGCAGGGGATTTTTTATTTTACCGCTGCTGCTGGTGGCTGCTTCGTACAAGCCTACCTGCAAATGCTGGTAATATTTATGCGCACTAAAAACCAAAATCGTGGTGACTGTTTCCGCTTGTTTTGTGGCGGGCTTTTCCGGTGGAGGCAGCAATTCTTCCGCCAGTTGTTTCAATGCTGTTTCGTTTACCGGTTGCAGTTCCTTCATCCGCGGCTCAATGCGCACGGTTTTGTTTTGCCATAACAATTCAAAATGTTCGTCGGGGTTGGGCGATTGCTCCAGCCCGTAATTTTTGGCAACGGCATTTATTTTGTCATGCCGAAAAGCCGTGTCAAAAAACAGCCGCAGGTCGGGCCGCTCCATAATATTGTACAACACCTGCGACTGGTGAATGCAGAGTTTATGATTGCCCATATTACAGTTGCAACTCATTGCCAGCGTGGCTTTGCTAAACTGTACCCACACCTGCGGAAAAACCAGTCCACCCCCCGGGTTGCTGAAAGTACCCGTATTGATGTCAATCATATCCGGCTGCACCGAAAAAAAGCGGTCGCTGCCGGTATCCGGCATGCTGGCGCTGTTGGCCAAAATAAATGCCGGTGTAATATTCGAAAACAAACAATTTTCAAAAATAATTTCGCTTGCGTTGTATGTTAAAATGGGTGAAGCCATGCGGGGTGTAAAAATAAGGCAGCAGCATTTAGCAACGGTATCAAATGCTTAATTTTTGCACCGGCATTTTTGCATTTGGCTTCATCGTTGTGTCACTCACTTTTACTGTATACCGTTGATGGACTTTTATGGAAGCGGAAGATGAAATGCATACAGAACTTACAGCGTTAAGTGATTTTAACTATATTGGACCTATGATAATTGAAAATGCATTAAAAGTAAAAAATTATAAGTGCTTCGGAGATGTCCCTCAAGGTTTTGAACGAATCTGCCCTGTTAATATCATAATTGGTAAAAACAATGCTGGTAAAAGCTCTTTAATAGACCTAATTGAATTCGCTGTTAATCGAGATCGCGACATATTAGAGACACAAAGCTCCATTAGTAGAGCCGTAATTGAATTAAAATTATCAGATGAAATCTTAACAAAAGTTGGAGAATTGGAGGCAAGAAATAATGGCTTTGAAGACCCAACCCCCATGATCAGGATGGTCAAGGATCACGCCGAGAACTCTGTTTTAAATCATGAAATTTCGTTTGAACTAAAAACTAAACATCAGATAAATTTTATTTCTAACAAAAATGATTACGGGCAATTTTTAGATTCATATAAATCTGTGTTTAGTTCGCTTTTCAGATATAAGACTTTTAAACGCATTAATGCTGAACGTAATATTGTCCCCGAATTGTTTTTTACAAATGATGGTGTGAATAGCAATGGAGATGGTGCGACAAATTTGATATGGAAACATCTTTCTAAAAAAGGATTTGACCAAAATTTGATAAAAAAAGAACTATTGGAGTCCCTCAATGACATCATTAAGCCTGATATAGTATTTATTGATATCATTATTAAAGAAGAAAACAAAGAAGAAAATCAGCATGTTCTTCGTGAGATATATTTTGAAGTAAAAAATGGAACATGGGTTGCTTTATCCAAAATGGGAAGCGGAGTTAAAACGATTATTTTAGTACTACTCAATCTTATTGTAATTCCTAAGTTTACAAACACTAACAAAAATCAATTAGTGTTCGGTTTAGAAGAGTTAGAAAATAATTTACATCCCTCCTTATTAAGACGTTTGTTCAATTATATTGCTCAATATAGCAAGCTCTATAAATCATATTTTTTTATTACAACCCATTCTAGTATTGTAATAGACCTTTTTAGTTCAAATAACGACGCTCAAATAGTACACATTGAAAATTCAATCGATGGTTCTATTTGCAGAACAATTAATTCTTACTTGGATAATAAAAACGTACTAAAAGATCTGGATTACAAGCCTAGCGATCTGTTACTGAGCAATGGAATTATTTGGGTTGAAGGACCAAGTGATGTTATATACCTTGAGTTGTTAATAGATCTATTCAAAACCAAATTTAGCGACATATCAAAGATGAATTATTGCATTCAATCATTGTCAACTGCAATATGGAAATATGCAGGTTTTTTAGATTTCGACTGGTCTGAAATGGGTGGGCTTGAAAACAAAATTATCTCGCTATCTAAAATAAATCATAACCACGTTATTGTTTTAGATAGAGACAATGATTATGAAGATGAAAGGCCAAGCAATTGGGAATTATTTAAAAATGGAACAGGGAGGAATAAAGGCAGGCTTATCAATGAATCATTAAAATTTTCGAATCACAATGAAGAGTTACTTATTTCAAACTGGGGTGATACAAAAAATGACACTTTATATTTCTGGATTAATGAAGGAACATTTGAAACCTATCTGGAGTTTTTTATAAGAAATAAAGGGGTGGAATTTGAAAAATATTTTAGCCCTGAAAAAGGAAATAAATATTTCGAAAAGAAAAGGGTTGGTACCAACTCTTCAAAATCAAAAGTAGAATTGGCTGCAGAAATAGCACAATTTATTTTGAAATCGAAGCTTTCAATTTATGATATCGCTCCGGCAGATTCCAATCTTTTCAATAAAATAAAAAGGCTAGTCGAGACAATAAAATCCTGGAATTAAAATGATGCGTACTGTTCAAATTTCTGATCATAACTGCCCAGGTGCTGTTATTGCTTAAAACCATTAACACACTTGACTGCAGATATAGCTAGCTTATCAAGAAATGGGATAATCTTTCATTAAAATTAAACAAAGTTAAGTCTTATAATATTGTGCATTTTTGGAAGGAGAAAGAAAACGGACAGATTAATTCGTTGAATGAAATAACAATCCTTTACATTGGCTTAAATCTTCACCAACCGTATCTGAGGTACTTCTAACAGCAGTACAAAATAATAACCTAATCATTGAATTATAGTTCTGATTTTTTTGACTAATAACCCAATTTTATCTATTTACGTTTTAACTGCAATACAATGAAAATACTTCGCACAGCAAAAGATATTTGTTTATTGTGCCAGCTCAATCCAGCAGACAAAACAGGTTCTCATTTTACCCCAGCTGGTATAATTAAAAGGGTAATTGGAGAACGAGATTACGAAGAAATCTATACGATAAGTGCGCATTCGGCAACTACCTCTACCTATTTTGGACGATCTAACCTACTAAATACCGACCCTGATATAAAAAAGCCAGAACACACTGCTGACTATGTATTTTGTTCTAGTTGCGAAAAAAAGCTTGGAGCTATTGAATCAGAATGTAATCATACCTTAATCGTTTTGACAGATAAATTGAGTGCTGGAAGTTTGAATATTGAAAGAACTAGCAAAGGCAATAAGTTTTTTAAATTTAATAATCCAGGTAAAAAGACCCTTGCACTATTTTTTTATTCTATTATTTGGAGGCAGTGTCTGCTCCATTCACTCGAATCTGGGAATAATATTATTTCAGCACCATTTGAAGATGAATTACGACAACTTATTTTCAATAATATAAATAAGTCGAAGAAAGACATTGAGGAGTCTTATGAATTTGAGAATTACCCAAAACTAATATTACTGACAACATATCACAAAGGGGATAATACAAACAACTTTATTAATCCTAATACGAGTGCATCCAACCCCGAGCTTTTTTTCATTGGTCCATACAATGCATTAATTCTTCATTCTCCTAAACTCTTTACTAATTTTGAGGTTAAGACAGGTTTACCACTTTCAATTATTGATAAGGAATTATCCATAAATCTGTCACCTGAAAGCATCATTGCCGTAATTAACGAAGCGGCATGGAAAAAAGTCACCACGACACTTATAAAAAGGGAATCAGAGAAATTTTTGCATACAATGACTTCTGCCCTTTCCAACAAAAAAAGAATGCCTTACTTTTATTGTCGTCAGCGACTTCATGTTGCAGCGCATCAATTTTTAAATCAATACCCTGATGACTACATAAGATGTTTACATATCGCTTTTCAATTATTAATGAGATAGCTTTTTTTCTTCCGCTCCGGGTCTCCCAATCAAAAACTTCTCAGGCGATGTCTCTGCACAAATTATTTTAAACCAACAACCAGCATAAGCTGCCGGACTCGCCGTTCTTTCAAAGTGAGGATTACAGACTTTTATTTTCGCCGTTGTTGGTAGAGAGATTTCATGTAGTAGTAAATGTTTTTGATTCGCTTGCCTTTAGCCATTACGTCCCTAAAATCGTAGCTTATCCCGGGGGCCGTTGGTCTTAATGACCAACAACCGAAGCAAATATCTCAACAACTGCAACTAAAAATAGTATCTTTCATCAATGGAAACTTATCCCATATACTGGCCTCAGTTTTACAACTCCATGTATAGCGGTTTGCGACGAATAACTATGCACAATGCAACCTGCCGGAAGAATATTAATATTCAGCCGCAAGATTTTATCATACCGTTGTTGATGAATTTAACATGCTGACACATTGCTAAACCCAACGATTCGGTTGTTGGTCAACAAGACCAACAACGGCGTTTAAAAAGAGCTTTTTTCGCCGTTGTTGGTAGGGTTTTCATGTAGTGGTAAATGTTTTTAATTCGCTCGACTTTAGCCATTACGTCCTTAAAATCATCGGCTATAACGGAGGCCGTTGTTGGTCTTGTTGACCAACAACCGAAGCGAACAACAAAAAAACTGCAATTGAAAATAGTACCTTTCATCAATGGAAACTTATCCCATATATTGGCCTCAGTTTTACAACGCCATGTATAGCGGTTTGCGACGAATAACTATGCACAATGCTAGCTGCCGGAAGAATATTAATATTCATCCGCAAGATTTTATCATACCGGTGTTGATGAATTTAACATGTTGACACATTGCTAAACCCAACGATTCGGTTGTTGGTCAACAAGACGAACAACGGCGTTTAAAAACCATTAGCCTGTTATGCCGGTGTTGCTCCTTTTGGAAACAGAAGTGGTATAAGTATAAAGGGAAAAGATAAGGTGCACCCAATGGCTAATAAAACCCTTAAAAAAGCAGTGCATCTGTGTGCCATGTCAGTCATCCAGTTTTATCCGGAATTTAAACAGTATTACGAACGAAAAAAAGCAGAAGGGAAACATAGCATGAGTGTATTAAATGCAATAAGAAACAAAATAGTTTTAAGAGCAGTAGCTGTTGTGAATAAGCAACAACCTTATGTGGATAATACCAAAGAAGCAGCCTGAAAATCTATTGAAAAACATTTGGTGAAGTCATAACAATCAACACCACCAACAACGGCGTTCAGCAAGCATATTCGGGCAGTGAGTTTTGGCGTGAAGAAATTCGCCCTGGAAGAAAGCTTAAGATTTACGGCCTGTAATGTAATGCTCAAGATTTCCTATTATAAAATCCTTATCGTAGATGGTATATTTTACTATATCACCAATAGAGATAATACCAACCAAATCATCGTTTTCCAACACAGGCAGATGACGGGTAAATTTATCAGTCATCAGTTGCATGCATTCATCAAGCGTGTTGTCCGGACTTACAAATAAGAGGTTGCTTGACATGATATCCCTTACGAGCGTTTCTTTCGAGGAACGCCCCTTCAAAACTACTTTGCGGGCATAGTCACGTTCTGTGAATAAACCGGCCAGTTTTCCGTTTTCTATTACAATTAAAGATCCGATATTTTTTTCTTCCAACTCTTCCAGTGCATCATACACAGAACTGTCGGCGCTTATGCTATGTACTGCATTGCCTTTTTTTTGCAGGATATTTCTTACAATGCTCATATAACGAGGTTTTAAAAACTACATTGCTCTGTTAAGTTAGTGCTATTTTTTTTATCAAACAATACAAAATATTTTCTTCAGCGATTCCGTGAGTAATAATTTTTTATTTATTCGCTCTAGCTTGTAAGGTAATACGCATTGCTTCGCCCACCATCCCTATGGGCTGTCACATATATTAGCACTAATCTTGTTTTGTTATCGGTAATATAATTTGGATC
>JBBQWL010000021.1:0-107298 GCA_038210625.1 Chitinophagales bacterium
GAGTTGTTACCAAAAATAGAAAGAACTTAAGTTGAAAGCAAATCACAACAAGACCCGAAAAAAAGAAATTTTGCATTAGGTTGTTACCAAAAATAGAAAGAACTTAAGTTGAAAGCAAATCACAACCAGATAAAGGTTTTACTTTTATTATCTCGGTTGTTACCAAAAATAGAAAGAACTTAAGTTGAAAGCAAATCACAACTGATTGTTTTTTCTCCTTCGATTGCTGCCAGTTGTTACCAAAAATAGAAAGAACTTAAGTTGAAAGCAAATCACAACTCTGACCTTGCTTAGTAGTGGAGCAGCTACGTTGTTACCAAAAATAGAAAGAACTTAAGTTGAAAGCAAATCACAACAAAATGCAACGAAGAACACGGATTTCAAACGTTGTTACCAAAAATAGAAAGAACTTAAGTTGAAAGCAAATCACAACTGGGCGCAAATGGTGGCACAGGCGTGGCTGTTGTTACCAAAAATAGAAAGAACTTAAGTTGAAAGCAAATCACAACCAGCGTTGGCATACTTACAAAGGGCTTTGAGTTGTTACCAAAAATAGAAAGAACTTAAGTTGAAAGCAAATCACAACCACAGGGTTGAAGCTATGACAGAAAAAAGCGTTGTTACCAAAAATAGAAAGAACTTAAGTTGAAAGCAAATCACAACACTATTTTGCTTCATCTGTTATTCAACTTTGTTGTTACCAAAAATAGAAAGAACTTAAGTTGAAAGCAAATCACAACGGGCGTGATCTTAACCGAAAAGATACCATAGTTGTTACCAAAAATAGAAAGAACTTAAGTTGAAAGCAAATCACAACCCGGATGCCGATGTAGTGATAAGCGGACACGTTGTTACCAAAAATAGAAAGAACTTAAGTTGAAAGCAAATCACAACAGTAAGGTTTCACGTAAAACGATAGACATTGTTGTTACCAAAAATAGAAAGAACTTAAGTTGAAAGCAAATCACAACCGACAAACAGGCCAATGAATAAATAGAAAGGTTGTTACCAAAAATAGAAAGAACTTAAGTTGAAAGCAAATCACAACCGGGAATCGATGTGTACATAACTAACAATGTTGTTACCAAAAATAGAAAGAACTTAAGTTGAAAGCAAATCACAACGGTGTTACCAAAGAAGTAACCAATGCTACGTTGTTACCAAAAATAGAAAGAACTTAAGTTGAAAGCAAATCACAACCACTTGGTTGTCGTGTGTGGGGTGCAACTGTTGTTACCAAAAATAGAAAGAACTTAAGTTGAAAGCAAATCACAACCAACAGGCGTTACCGCCGCAAGTAGCCCTCGTTGTTACCAAAAATAGAAAGAACTTAAGTTGAAAGCAAATCACAACCCAGCAGTTTATTATAAAGTGCCGTTCCCAGTTGTTACCAAAAATAGAAAGAACTTAAGTTGAAAGCAAATCACAACCAGATGGAATCGGGGCTGGGGTATATGCCGTTGTTACCAAAAATAGAAAGAACTTAAGTTGAAAGCAAATCACAACGAAACGAACCGTGTTGTGGATCACAATATGTTGTTACCAAAAATAGAAAGAACTTAAGTTGAAAGCAAATCACAACATTGGCCCGTACTCGCCAAATGTTTCATTGTTGTTACCAAAAATAGAAAGAACTTAAGTTGAAAGCAAATCACAACCTGCGGCGATCCCATCCAAAGATTTTTCAGTTGTTACCAAAAATAGAAAGAACTTAAGTTGAAAGCAAATCACAACCAATCCATGCGGCAGCTTGTTTATCGGCAAGTTGTTACCAAAAATAGAAAGAACTTAAGTTGAAAGCAAATCACAACGGTATACCTGATAGCAGCAAATAGGACATTGTTGTTACCAAAAATAGAAAGAACTTAAGTTGAAAGCAAATCACAACAGTTCCGACTTCGTCGTAATATTATCACTGTTGTTACCAAAAATAGAAAGAACTTAAGTTGAAAGCAAATCACAACTATAAGGATAAGCAATCGAAAGATTATGAGGTTGTTACCAAAAATAGAAAGAACTTAAGTTGAAAGCAAATCACAACAGCGGCTGCTGCGGTCAAATTAAAGGAAACGTTGTTACCAAAAATAGAAAGAACTTAAGTTGAAAGCAAATCACAACAAATGGGTACTTATGTATTACTGCTACATTGTTGTTACCAAAAATAGAAAGAACTTAAGTTGAAAGCAAATCACAACATTGGTAGGTAGGTTCCTTTAATGCCCATTGTTGTTACCAAAAATAGAAAGAACTTAAGTTGAAAGCAAATCACAACGCGATGAAGCGCATGTAGGTACACCCACCAGTTGTTACCAAAAATAGAAAGAACTTAAGTTGAAAGCAAATCACAACGTAACGGTGGTAGTTTTAGAAAACAGGCTGGTTGTTACCAAAAATAGAAAGAACTTAAGTTGAAAGCAAATCACAACAGATGAACACACGAATGTAGTTAAATATCGTTGTTACCAAAAATAGAAAGAACTTAAGTTGAAAGCAAATCACAACAGCAGCAAAGAAGTAAAATAAAACCATCCTGTTGTTACCAAAAATAGAAAGAACTTAAGTTGAAAGCAAATCACAACCATTCATCACATTGATTTCTTGTCCAACTAGTTGTTACCAAAAATAGAAAGAACTTAAGTTGAAAGCAAATCACAACGTATTCATAGGGGTTATATTTTAAAAACGGTTGTTACCAAAAATAGAAAGAACTTAAGTTGAAAGCAAATCACAACGGGATTGTCCGACATGGCTACAGGGCATTGTTGTTACCAAAAATAGAAAGAACTTAAGTTGAAAGCAAATCACAACCAGAGGATGGGATAGGATAAATAATATTGCGTTGTTACCAAAAATAGAAAGAACTTAAGTTGAAAGCAAATCACAACCATCTGCTAACATTGAGGATCATGCACGCAGTTGTTACCAAAAATAGAAAGAACTTAAGTTGAAAGCAAATCACAACGTACAAATTCATTGGCAAAATTGGCTTACTGTTGTTACCAAAAATAGAAAGAACTTAAGTTGAAAGCAAATCACAACCTATGCCTGGCTTGACGTTCAATATTTTGCGTTGTTACCAAAAATAGAAAGAACTTAAGTTGAAAGCAAATCACAACAGGCTGGTACTCTTCAATGTGTGTGATGTGTTGTTACCAAAAATAGAAAGAACTTAAGTTGAAAGCAAATCACAACCAAAGCATAACCTTCAATCTTATCTGGAAAGTTGTTACCAAAAATAGAAAGAACTTAAGTTGAAAGCAAATCACAACTAAGATATATGGTTTTTAATTTAGTATATGTTGTTACCAAAAATAGAAAGAACTAAAGTTGAAAGCAAATCACAACTACCTGGTCAAATTCAATTAGCTGTGAATGGTTGTTACCAAAAATAGAAAGAACTAAAGTTGAAAGCAAATCACAACCAGTACTCCTTTTTTTGAAAAGGAGCTGTAATTTGACTGAAAGGCTCATTCGTTACACAGATTAAAAACGCCTTTTTTATTCCGGCTCTTCCAGCCTTAACCTTGTAACGCCATAGGTTTCAAAGTTGTCTATGTATTTTTTCTGAATCGCTTCAATCGCTCTCTTCCATGGTGGATTTGTAAATACTTTTTCAGCTTCCAGGTAGCCATACTGTTCTTGAAAATCACGGCCGGCAAGTGCATATGGCAGGTATTTCTGTACGCAATCATCGCCAAAAATTTCTACCAGTGGTGTGCACTCATCATCCACTTCAAAGCTAATGTTAAACGCGGTTTCGGTAGGCCCGCCGTAGCGAAAGGCGCCGGTTTCGGGAGCTTCTTTAAAACCAGTTGCACAAATCCTGTTGAAGATGTCTTTCGCCATTGCATCGTTGTCGTAATCCACACACAATGTGAAGTAGCCCCCAAGGTACAATTGCTTGGCGAGTTCTCTTAATTCTTCCGGGGTAAAGGAAAGGGTAATTTCTTTCATGATAAAAGTTTATGCATTGAGGGGATTATTAAGCAATAAGATAATATTTATTTGGGATAATGTGGCAATATTAATTGCCACATATTGCGACCAGGTTCTTTTGGCGATGCAGTTTAAGGGGCAAAGCATGCCCGGTGCATAACACAATAAAGCCCCTTTGAAAAATAACTGCTGAAGGGATGCCGGATAGGAGTGGAAAGGCCGGAGTAACCCTGGCGGCGGTTGCAAACCCCGGCAGCGGTTACGCAGGACTTGCAACGGATAGCCGGTACAAAAGTCGATAGCAATATTACAGCTGACAGCCCATGCACCAACCCGTGTGTAGCAATTGCAAACCTGCACAAATACACACGCCAATGCATCGTGTAACAAATACAAAGTGTTACACAAAACATAAACGGTTTAATACAATGTTGTTACTGGGAAATATAATTGTGCAAATAAGAAATGGTTTCTTTCTGCGATTCGATGATGGCGGTAACTACATCGCTGATAGAAATCAGGCCCGCTACCCTACCGTTATCTGATACAGGAAGATGTCGGATTTTTTTACCGCTCATTAGTTCCATACAATGATCAATACTATCTGAAGGATTAACAGTAATTACACTGCTGGTCATAATTTCGCTGATGAGCGTTTCCCGGGAGTTTCTGTTAACCAGCACCACTTTACGGGCATAATCCCTTTCAGAAAATATTCCTTTCAGTTCATCACGTTCTATTACCATCAAGGCACCAATATTTTTTTGGCCCATGATAGTCAATGCGTCGTACACGGATGTATCAGGTGTTACTGAATAAACATTTTTTCCTTTGTTTTTCAAAATATCGGCAACTTTTAGCATGGCAATCAATTTTAAGGAGGTGAAAGGTTAAGATGCTGTACGTAAATTACGGCATTCTACTGTAAGAAAAAAGGATTTTATGCTTTAATATGTTTAATTGGTAATTACTAAACTGTCTTGATTTCTGCACAAAGATCCTGCAATACTTTTTTGGCATCACCAAATAACATGGAGGTTTTAGGTTGAAAGAAAAGATCATTTTCTATGCCGGCATAACCGGGTTTCATACTGCGCTTATTTACAATGACGGTTTTAGCCTGCTCCACTTCCAATATGGGCATACCGTAAATAGGCGATTGCGGATCGTTTTTGGCAGCCGGATTTACCACATCATTGGCGCCCAGTATTAATACCACATCCGTTGTTTTAAAAACGTCGTTGGCTACTTCCATTTCAAGTAATTTATCGTAACTCACATCTGCTTCTGCCAGCAACACATTCATGTGGCCGGGCATACGGCCCGCAACCGGGTGAATGGCGTATTGCACTTCCACCCCTTTTTCTTCCAGTATCTTTTCCAGCTCGTGACATGTATGCTGGGCCTGCGCCACTGCCAGTCCGTAACCGGGTACAATCATTACTCTATTAGCATAAGACATTACCATGGCTGCATCCGCGAGGCTGATTTCTTTATAATTTCCCTGGGTTTTGGCGGCACCTTCAACCGCGGTGGTTTTATTGCCGCCCCCGAAAGATCCAATCAGCACATTCGTTAAAGAACGGTTCATTGCTTTACACATCAGGATGGTGAGCAGCGTACCGGCTGCACCCACTAAAATACCACCTGTCAGCATGGCTTTGTTATCATACAAAAAACCGCCGCATGCAGCTGCCACACCGGTGAATGAATTGAGTAAAGAAATTACTACCGGCATATCCGCACCACCGATTGGCATTACAAATAAAACGCCGTAGATCAGCGCAAAGAATCCAATGAGAATAAATGGAATTAGAATATTGCCCAGTGTAGACTGATAAGCCCAAACCGCAGCGACAATTACCAGCACAAGCACAATCATATTCACGATGTGCTGGCCCTTAAAAGAATAATCTTTTACCCTTCCATTTAATTTACCCCAGGCAATGATACTGCCGGTGTAAGAAATGGTACCGATGATAGCACCGGCTACAATGGTGATGTAATGGCCAACTGTTGCCAGTTCAGCAAACGCTGTTGCAGGTGAATCTTTATGTAGTTCATAAATGTGGTAAAATTCTGCGGCAGAAATTAATGCTGCACAGGCGCCACCCATGCCATTGAAAAGGCTTACCATTTCAGGCATCGCCGTCATCTTTACTTTTTTTGCAGCCATGGTGCCTGCAACGGTACCGATGAGCAAACCGCCAAATATCCAAATATAGTTGTGTAGTTTTTGTCCATTGTCTTCATATAAAAAAATGGTGGCAAAAATAGCGACCGTCATGCCAAAAGCCGCTACCAGGTTGCCTTTACGGGCACTGACAGGATTGGACAACATTTTTAACCCGAGGATAAATGTTACAGATGCTATAAGATAACAGAGTGTGAGTAAGTTTAGTTCCATAAATAAAGTACCCCTCTATTTACCCGAAGAAAGGAAATAGAAAAGGTTGTGTTATGTGTTTAATTTTTTCTTCAATTTATTTTACTGTAACAACATTATTTAATCATAGTCTTCTCAATGCTGGGAAGTCTTTTTCTTCTTAAACATTTCCAGCATTCTATCGGTTACCACAAAACCACCTACCACATTTAAGGTTCCTAAAATCACTGCTAAAAAACCTAACCCCAGGGCCAGGTAATTGCCAGTTTCGGCTTTGCCCATTACAATGATGGCGCCGATGATTACCACACCGTGTATTGCGTTGGCACCACTCATTAAGGGTGTATGCAATACACTTGGTACATGACCAATCACTTCGATACCAACAAAAATCATCAGTATTACGATGTAAATAATTTGCTGGTTGGATGAAATAAAATTTAAAATACTTTCCATAATCCGATGCTGTTAATATTATTTTTTCTATCAGTAAACGGTTGTTCGTTGTTACACTATCAATGCGTTTACCCTTTCGTTGGTTACGGCTTTGTTGTGTGCAATGCAGGTTCCTTTTACAAGATCATCTTCAAAATTTAAATTCAGTTGTCCTTCTTTACCAATGATGAGTTGTAAAAAGTTAAGGATATTTTTTCCGTATAATTTGCTGGCGTCTGAAGGCATTGTGCCGGGCAACCTTGAAGTGCCCACAATACTAACGCCTTTATAATTTACTGTTTCGTCGTTTTTGGTAAGTTCGGTATTTCCACCGGTGGCCGATGCCAGGTCTATGATTACAGAACCATTTTTCATAGCGCCGATCATTTCAGCTGTAAGCAATACCGGCGCAGGTTTACCGGGAATTTGTGCCGTTGTAATAATGATATCTGCTTTGGCAACACTTTCCGCAATTTTTGCTTTTTGCCTTTGTAAAAACTCAGCTGTTTGCTCCACTGCGTACCCGCCTGCTTTGCTGGCATCTGCCGCACCTTCCACTTCAACAAACTTTGCTCCCAGGCTCATTACTTCTTCTTTTACGGCTGGCCTTGTATCAAATACTTCCACTACTGCACCAAGCCTTTTACTGGTCGCAATGGCTTGTAGCCCTGCTACGCCAGCGCCCAATATCAGCATTTTTGCCGGAGGTATGCTTCCTGCGGCCGTCATAAACATGGGAAAATATTTGGGGAATAAATTGGCTGCCGTAAGCACCGCTTTGTAGCCGGCGATATTCGCCTGGCTACTTAATACGTCCATGCTTTGCGCACGGGTGGTGCGGGGTAACATGTCCATACTAAAAATCGTTAGCCCTTTTAAAGCCCATGTATTGATTAACTGAAAATTAAATAAAGGTTGATATACGCCCAGTACAACTGCCGTTTCATTCAGCGTTGAAATATCTTCCTCCGAAAAATTGCTGACAGATAAAATGATGGCTGCTGTTTCAAGAATTTTTTTGCGGGATTCAATGGTGGCTCCGGTTGTTTCGTAACTGCTATTGGATGCAAAAGCCGATGCGCCGGCGGTATCTTCTACCATAACTTCCACATTCCATTTTTTTAAAAAGGTTACATGTTCTGGAAGTAAAGAGACTCTGGTTTCTGGAAAAGGTTCTTTTAAAACGCCAATGATCATAAGTGGAAATAATTAAATTAAAGATAAGGAAAAAATAATTTGCCCCGTTTCCATCCGATCATGATCTATATCTTCCGCTGCTATGACATATGCCTTTCGTTGGTTGCAATGCAAAATTTATAGTTCAATATTTTATGATGAAATGCTGACTGTTTTTTATATCCTTGTTTAAACAAACAATGCCTATGAAAAAAAGATCGATGGTAAGTGTAACAGCCGGATGCTGTTGAATTTCAGCCCACGCTTCCTCCATCCCTGCGCTCCAGTGAATATCATCAAACACCAGGATAGTATTAGCATTAGCATGATTCAGCAATTGTTGAAAGTATTGCAGCGTGGGCTCTTTGCGGTGATTGCCATCAATAAACGCAAAGTCGACAGTGCCGGTTGTTTGCAATAATGGTGGCAACGTGGCGGCAAAATCACCGGTAATCAACTGAATATTTTTTAATGCCAATCCATTAAAATGCTGTTGTGCAATGGCGGCTATTTGTGGTGCTCCTTCGCAGGTATATATTTGTGCGACCACGTTACCACTGGCTAAATAAGCGGTGGTAATTCCCAACGAAGTCCCAAGTTCCAATACCTGTTTCGGCTGGTAGTATTGTACCATTCTAAAAAGTAATTGTGCGTATTTGGGTTGCTTTAAAGACGATCTTGCAATGGCTTTTACAATCCGCTGATTGGATTTTATCAGGGCTGAACCTGCACCAAAATCTTCCACTTCAATTACAGTTCTATCCCGCAACAATTGCTGTCTTATGACTTCGATATCTTTATAACAGGCATACTTTTTATTATCATTTAAAACATGGGTTATAAAATTGTATACAAAGGGAGAGTGTGTACCATGGCCCTTTCCATTGGAAGCAGATAAATAATAACGCAGGTATTTTTTGGCTAACTGGAAGGAACTATACACCGTTATTTAAAATTAAGGATGGGTAAGGTAATTTTTTTCTTTTATTAGCAAACCAATAAAAAACCGCAAAAAAAATCAGCAAAAAAAATGTCTTTGCAATTTTTTCTATCCACGGGTCTTCGTAATAAGTTGACCATGCCGCTGGTTGATAATCACGAAAAAAATTCTGTACATAAGCCAGCAAAAAGTTAGCGTGCGTGATGATAACAACAGCAATTGTAAACTTCCGGCTGACTCTTGTCTTTCTTATAAAAAAAATAAATGGGGTAATGGTGGTTAGGAAGTAGCCTAAATAAAATTCCATCCACCCAAAGTTTGTTGAAGTACTTTTAAAAGCATACCATTCATAAGGATTTTGCCCATACCATGACAGGAATAAGCCTACAACATAAAACATAAAGACGATCAAACTAAGCCAGGCAAATATGGTATTAAATACATAAAGAAAGTTATAGCTTTCCCTCGCTTTTTTTTCTTTTAGCAGGAATGTGGCACCTATTAATATAATTACAATAACCGTGTAAATATTAAAAAAGAAACCATAAAAGGTCCGGCAATATGCTTCCAAAGACAACACTATTTCTTTTCCCACTTTTGAAATGAATAACTATACTGGTGTTTTTCATCTGCCTCAAAATCCTGGTGGCTGGTCAGTTGCCATTTGGTTTCGTCAATCACCGGAAAAAAAGTATCTCCATCCAGTGTAGCATGCACCCGGGTCATGTAAATAGTATCGGCAATATCCATTGATTGTTTGTAAATTTCACCGCCGCCAATAATGAATATCAGTTTGCTGTTTGTGGCGATAATGGCTTGCTGTATTCCCTCTTCAATAGACGCTACGGTGATGGTATTGGCCGCTTTCCAGTCGGGCCGGGTAGTAACCACAATATTGGTTCTGCCTGGTAATGCTTTGCCTACCGCCTCAAAGCTTTTGCGCCCCATAATTACCGGGAAACCCCAGGTAGTATTTTTAAAAAATTTCAGGTCGTTGGGTAAATGCCAAAGTAACTGGTTGTCTTTGCCGATGGCATTGTTTTCGGAGGCGGCTACTATCATAGCAACTACAGCCCCCCCACCCCCCAAGGGGGGATTTTTGTTTTCGTTCGTGTGTATGTTTTCGTTCATAAAAAATTATTTCGAATTTGATTGATGGTTTTACCGAAGAAGAGAAAACTAAAATGAATTACCATGCTCCAAAAATCCCCCCTTGGGGGGTGGGGGGGCTTACACCGCCACCGGCGCCTTAATGCCGGGATGCGATTGGTAGTTCAGCAACTCGAAATCTTCAAATGTAAAATCAAAAATATCTTTTACTGCCGGGTTTATTATCATTTGTGGCAGGGGGAAAGGTGTTCTGCTCAATTGTAAATCTGCCTGTTCAAAATGATTGTTGTACAAATGCACATCGCCAAAAGAATGAACAAATTCACCTGGTTCAAGTCCACAGACCTGCGCAATCATCATGGTTAATAATGCATACGATGCAATGTTGAATGGTACACCAAGGAAAACATCCGCACTTCGTTGATACAACTGGCAGGAAAGTTTGCGTTTTGGTTCTCCCGCTTCGGGGGAGTTAGAGGGGGCTGTATAAAATTGAAATAAACAGTGACATGGCATCAGTTTCATCTTTGGTAAATCGGCTACGTTCCAGGCGCTGATGATCATCCGGCGACTATCAGGGTTTGTTTTTATTTGATGAATCAGGTCTTTTACCTGGTCTACCTCTACCCCATCTGCGCCCTGCCAGCTCCGCCATTGTTTGCCATATACCGGCCCCAGGTCTCCATTTTCATCTGCCCATTCGTCCCATATTTTTACGTTATGTTGTTTTAAATACTCAATATTGGTATCACCCTGCAAGAACCATAACAATTCGTAAATAATACTTTTCAGGTGACATTTTTTAGTGGTTACCAGCGGAAACCCTTTGCTTAAATCAAACCGCATTTGATACCCAAAAACACTGCGGGTGCCCGTTCCTGTGCGGTCACTTTTATCTGTACCGGTTTCTTTTATATGCTTTAAAAGCTCAAGATATTGCTGCATGGGTGCAAGTTAAGCGCTCTGTTGTGAATGCAAAAAAACGTAGTGCTTATTTTATTCCCACAATATGACCGGTTTATGCGAATTTTGAAAAAACACTAATTATTATATGAGTATTGTTATCAGAAAGGCGGTTAAAGAAGACTGCGCCCGCATGATGGAGCTGATTTATGAACTGGCGTTGTATGAAAAGGCACCGGAAGAAGTTACAGTAACCCTGGACCACTTTATAAATGCCGGCTTTGGCGAAACGCCGGTATGGACGGCATTTGTGGCCGAAAAAACGGGAGAAAATGGCGTGGCCACAGTACAGGCATTGGCCCTGTATTATACCCGCTACTCTACCTGGAAAGGTGAAACTATGTACCTGGAAGACCTGCTGGTAACGGAAACATTACGCGGTATGGGGGTAGGCAAATTGCTATTTGATGAATTATTTAAAGAAGCAAAGGCAAAAAAATATGCGGGTATTTCCTGGCAGGTACTCGATTGGAATGAACCGGCTATCAATTTTTATAAAAAATTAGGAAACGTAAAATTTGATGATGGGTGGGTGAATTGTGCTGTTAGATTTTAAGGCGGCGGCTTATCTTTACAGCAATTCACATACACATCTTTAAAAACAAACTATGGCAGCAAAAATCACGATGGGCAGTAATGGCAAACTAACTGTACCTGACAATCCTATTATTCCCTTTATTGAAGGTGATGGCATTGGTCCCGAAATTTGGAAAGTGGCAGAGCTGGTATTTGACACCGCTGTTGAAAGAGCGTATGGCGGCAACAGAAAAATTGAATGGAAAGAAATGCTGGCCGGTGAAAAAGCATTTAAACAAACAGGAGAATGGCTGCCCGCTGAAACTTTACAAATAGCCAAAGATCATATCATTTCTATTAAAGGTCCGTTAACTACGCCCATTGGCGGCGGCATCCGTTCATTGAACGTTGCCATGCGGCAGGATTTGGATTTGTTCGCCTGTGTTAGACCAGTAAAATGGTTCAAGGGCGTACCTTCTCCGGTGGTACATCCCGAGCTGGTTGACATGACTATTTTCAGGGAAAATACAGAAGATATTTATGCTGGTATAGAATGGAAGGCTGGCAGCGCCGAAGCGCAAAAGTTTGAAAAATTTTTAATAGAGGAAATGGGCGTTAAAAATGTGCGCTTCCCCGGAGATTCGGGCTATGGCGTAAAACCCGTGTCATCACAAGGCACCAAGCGCCTGATGCGTGCAGCCATTGACTATGCACTGGAACACAACCTGCCTTCTGTGAGCATTGTTCACAAGGGCAATATCATGAAGTTTACTGAAGGTGCTTTTAAAAACTGGGCTTACGAAGTGGCCCGCCAGGAATATGGCGATAAAACTTTTACCTGGGACGAATGGGATCAGCTTAAAAAGGAACATGGCGAAGCACATGCCAACGAAGTACAACGCAAAGCCCTGCATGATGGCAAACTGTTGATAAAAGATGTTATTGCGGATAATTTTTTACAGCAAATACTGATTGCTCCTAAAGATTATTCTGTGGTAGCCACCTTAAATTTGAACGGTGATTATATCTCTGATGCGCTGGCCGCTGAAGTAGGCGGCATTGGTATTGCACCAGGCGCCAATATCAACTACAACACTGGTTACGCAGTATTTGAGGCCACACATGGCACCGCACCCAAATTTGCCGGTACAGACAGTATGAATCCATCTTCTGTTATTTTAAGTGGCTGTATGATGCTGGAATATATGGGCTGGCATGAAGCCGCTGAACTGATTACTTCCGCACTGCAGGCAGCGATTATGCGCAAAAGGGTAACCATTGATTTTTACAATTTAATGAGTGGCGCCACCTTGCTAAAGACCAGTGAATTTGGAAAAGAAATTATTATGAACATGGGCGTCGTAACGTCGGATGTGATGTTAAAGAAGAGCAGTAGTTTGTAGGATTCTGGATACTGGATTCTGGATACTGGATGACAATTGTAGGTTTTATAAAACATCTTTATGAGTTATAAAAATCTGGAGATATGGAAACTAGCAAGGGAGCTTAGTGTTGAAATACATCAAATGTCGCTGACATTGCCAAAATTTGAGCAGTTCGAAGAAGGACAGCAAATAAGACGTTCGGCAAAAACTGTAAGGAGTTGCATTGTGGAAGGTTATGGCAGAAGAAAATACAAAGCTGATTTCATAAAATTTTTGATTTATGCGCTTTCATCAAACGACGAAACCAGTGATCATCTGGAAACACTATTTGAAACAGCCTCTTTAAAAGATGAGGTAATGTACAATACACTGCATGGGAAATTAGAAATACTGGGTAAAAAATTAAATAATTTTCTAAAAGCGGTTGAACGAAGCCTCAATGAGTTCCAAACCTAAAAGAATTAAGCTTCATGAATCAAGTATCATCGATTTATATTAGAGACCTCCAAAAATCAAGTATCAAGTATCCTGTATCCAGTATTAATGTACATTTGCACTCATAAAAAAAATCAATCATGGCCAAAATTAAAGTAGCCAATCCGGTGGTAGAACTGGATGGCGATGAGATGACAAGGATCATCTGGAAATTTATTAAAGACAAACTGATTGTTCCATACCTGGAACTGGATATTAAATATTATGACCTTGGCATGGAGTACCGCGATGAGACCAATGACCAGGTTACCATTGACGCAGCCAATGCCATCAAACAATATGGCGTAGGTATTAAATGCGCCACCATCACACCTGACGAAGCCCGTGTAAAAGAATTCAGTCTGAAGCAAATGTGGAAATCACCGAACGGAACTATCCGTAATATTTTGGATGGTACTGTATTTCGGGAACCAATTGTAATGCAGAATGTACCAAGATTGGTTACCAACTGGACGGCGCCCATCATTGTTGGCCGTCACGCTTTTGGCGACCAGTACCGTGCTACTGATACCGTAATAAAAGGCAAAGGAAAATTAACCATGACCTTTACACCGGAAGCCGGCGGCGAGGCGCAAACGTTTGAAGTATACAATTACAAAGGCGACGGTGTTGCTATGTGTATGTACAATACAGATGAAAGTATTTACGGTTTTGCAAGAAGCTGTTTTAATATGGCGCTTACCAAAAAATGGCCACTGTATCTTTCCACAAAAAATACTATTCTTAAAAAATACGATGGTCGTTTTAAAGATATTTTTGAAGAAGTTTACCAGGGAGAATTCAAAGCATTGTATGATGCCGCAGGCATTACATACGAACACCGTCTGATTGATGACATGGTAGCCAGTGCATTGAAATGGAATGGCAACTTTGTATGGGCTTGTAAAAATTATGATGGTGATGTACAAAGCGACACCATAGCACAGGGTTTTGGATCATTGGGATTAATGACTTCCGTATTGGTAACACCTGATGGAAAAACAATGGAAGCAGAAGCTGCCCACGGTACTGTAACCCGCCACTACAGGGATCACCAGGCTGGTAAACCTACATCAACCAACCCAATTGCTTCTATTTTTGCATGGACAAGAGGCCTTGAGTTTCGTGGTAAAACAGACGGGAACCAGCCTTTGATTGATTTTTGCCAGGCATTGGAAAAAGTATGTGTCGAAACTGTTGAAAGCGGTAAGATGACAAAAGACCTTGCTGTATGCATTCATGGTAACAAAGTAAATCATGGTGAACATTACCTGTACACCGAAGAATTTTTAGATGCCATTGATGAAAACCTGAAAAAGAAAATGGGGCTATAATTTCTGGCCATTCAAATAATAAAAAACGCTTCCTGTTTCCAGGAAGCGTTTTTTGTGTTCAATATGCCTATTACAGTATAAGAATCAACAATAAAATAATAATGATAATAGCACCAACTGAAAGGTACACACGTCTGTCAAGACCATCTGCTTTCTGTTTCATGGCAGTCAATTCTTTTTTAAGCGATTTCTTTTCTGCCATGCTTAAATTAGATTTATCCATGTTCTGAATTTCATTTACACGGGTTACAATTTCGCTTAAAATGCGGGCATCTGTTGTGCTGTCAGAAACCGGGGCCTTAGTTGTAGCCATTGACTGGGAAGGAACAGCGAAAGAAATAAATAGTGTAACTGCTGCGATTTTGAAAAGGTTTTTGATTGTCATTTTTTTTAGTTTTAAAAGTTATAAAGGAATTTAATGATGGTTAAAATTAGTAAAGTTGAAATTTAATTGGCAAAGTATATTTTGTTTTTACATTTTTTCCTTTGATTTTTCCAGGCGTCCAGGTGGGCATTTTTGCAAATACTCTTAATGCTTCCTTTTCAATTCCGTAGCCGATAGCATCGCTGGTTACTTTAGGCGCATATACCTTTCCCTTTTCATCTACTGCAAAATTCAGATCAACTGTTCCTTCAACACCATTGTCCGTGGCGTCTGCAGGGTATTCAATATTTTTTTCAAAAAAACTTTCGAGCGCTTTTTGCCCGCCCGGAAATGCAGGCAGTACTTCTGTGTTGGCATAAAATCCTTCCCTATCGGCTTCCATACTTCCATTGTTTTTTGTTTCCATGGCTGCAATACTTACCCTACCTTTTTTACCCTTTTTAGACGGATCTGGTTTTGCCATTGTAATCTTTACCGTAGAATCATTTTTTTCAGCAGCCATTTTTCCAACGCTGCCCGAGTCAGTTCCTGGTGTTACAGGAGTTGCGGCCGCATTATCCGTCTTTGACATCATGGAACTATCGGTTCCACCCACTCCGGTACTACTTGCGCTATCATTTCTTTTCATATCGCAGCTACAGAAAGCGCCTGCGATAACTATCCCAACTATTATATTGCTCACTTTCATAATAACCTTTTAATAAAATTATATTTCAGTAATTTCAAATAGAATGCCCCTTTTAAAAAAACAGAAAGCTGCCTTTGACATAGCTATACTCTTCAGAAAAATATTGCATGGGATATTTTGATTGCTCAAATTGAGGAATTAACGCAACATTGGCTATCCATTTTGAAAAATCATTTTAATAATCTATCTGTATCTTTGCATCGAAGAGTTTCGATATGAGTAAAAAAGGTAAAGTTTTAATGGCCATGAGTGGCGGTATTGACAGCACAGTGGCTGCACTGATGCTGCATAAAGAAGGATACGATGTGGTTGGCATTACCATGAAAACATGGGATTATGCTACAAGTGTAGGCACTACTGGTAAAAAAGAAACTGGTTGCTGTAACCTGGATAGCTTTAATGATGCACGCCAGGCTGCGGTACAGCATGGGTTTCCTCATTTTATACTAGATATCAGGGATGAGTTTGGTGACTTTGTGATTGACAATTTTGTAGAAGAATACATTGCAGGTCGCACCCCCAATCCATGTGTAATGTGCAATACACACATTAAATGGCGGGCACTGTTAAAAAGAGCGGATGCGCTGGGATGCGACTTCATTGCTACAGGCCATTATGCCCAAATTCACCAGCACACCAATGGCCGTTATTTTATCCGAAAGGGTATTGATGAAACCAAAGACCAGAGTTATGTTTTATGGGGCCTGCAGCAGGACCTGCTGAGCCGGACATTGCTGCCCTTAGGTACCTATCATAAAACAGCTATCCGGCAGATGGCGCATGATTTTGGCTACCCGGAATTAGCGAAAAAAGCAGAAAGCTATGAAATTTGTTTTGTGCCTGACAACGATTACCGCGGCTTTTTAAAACGCAATGTAGCCGGCCTGGAGGAAAGAGTTGCAGGCGGCAATTTTACTGACAAAGCAGGTAATATTTTAGGGCAACACAAAGGCTATCCCTTTTATACCATAGGGCAAAGAAAAGGTCTTGATATTGCCCTGGGTAAACCCGCTTTTGTAACGGCTATCGACCCCGATACCAATACGATTGTACTGGGTGAAGAAGATGACTTAAAAGGCAATGCAATGGAGGTGGCGAAAATCAACTGGATCAAGTACGAAGGTGTAACAGAAGGCATGGAACTGATAACCAAAATACGATATAAAGATAAAGGCGCAAATAGCACCCTCCACACATACCAAAATGGGGTAAATGTTCGTTTCAGTGAATACGTAAAAGGTATTACTCCCGGGCAAAGTGCCGTTTTTTATGAAGGCGACGATGTAGTTGGCGGCGGTATCATTCAAAGAGGTGAGCAGCTTTTTACATAAAATCAGGGTCTGATCAATAACCTATCTGTTTTATGAAAAAAAATATTTTATTAGCCTCTTTGGCAGCAGCCATCATTTTTAGCGCCTGTAAAAAAACCGAAGAATTTAAAACAGATAGCATTAGTGACTACGCTCCGCTCGAAATAGGCAAATACATTACCTACCAGCTGGACTCTCTTATATTGGCAGACAATATTACTCCCAACGATACAGTTATGAGCTACCAGGTAAAACATTTGGTACAGGATACCATCACCGATAACCTTGGCAGAAAAGGTTTTACCATCAGGCGCTTTATAAGAAAAAAATCTACAGACGAATGGGTTGCTGACAATACCTTTTTCGCAATTAATACGGGCGATTCATACGAATTTGTAGAAAATAATTTTCGTTTTATCAAGTTAAAAATGCCCATTCAAAATGGCTTCACCTGGCGTGGTAATTCGTATATCGATGCCAACTCCTCTTACTCAGATTACAATTATTATGACGGATGGGATTATGCATATGACAGCTTAGGTGCCCCATTGCAGCTTGGATCTATGACAGTCGACAGCACTTTAAAAGTATTTGAAACAGACCAGGTAATTGGTAATCCCAATGATCCGAATGTTTTAACTGAAACTGATTTCAGCGTATCCAATTATGGCAAAGGCGTTGGTCTAATTTACCACCGTTTTCTTCACCAGGAATACCAGCCCGCAAGACCAGGCGTAGCAGCCTATAAATTAGGGTATGGTATTACACTCACCATGATTGACCACAATTAGCCGGGTGCTGCTTTCAATAATTCTTTTTAAATTTGATAACTGATCAGCAGGTTAATCAAAGTACAAATGAAGAAACTACCGCTTTTTTTCTACATCGTTTTCACTATATTTCAATTCAATAGTTTCGCTCAATTTTCCCGATACGTAATTCAGCTAAAAGATAAAAACGGCTCTTCTTTTTCAATCAATAATCCGGCGCAATTTTTAACGCAACGGGCCATCGACAGAAGAACGAGGTACAATATCGGTATTGATGAAACTGACTTACCTGTCACACCTGCCTATATTGACAGCCTCCGTTTATCCGGCACCGTGACTGTTCTCAGCGCGAGCAAGTGGTTCAACCAGGTTTGCATACAAACCAATGATAGTGCAGCTTTAAGTAAAATCAATGCCTTTTCGTTTGTAAAAAACACCAACCCTGTTGCAGCCAGGTTTTTAAATTTACAGCGCAATAAACAACAGGATATTTTAGTGGATAATATACCTTCCGCAGAAACCAACAGGCCACAAAGTCCCGCAGATTTTTACAACTACGGCCTTTCTTACCCACAAGTGCATTTACACAATGCTGAGTTTTTACACAACCATGGTTTCAGGGGCGAAGGAATGCAAATGGCCATTATGGATGCCGGATTTTATCATTACCAGAGTTTACCAACATTTGATAGCATACGCAGTAATAACCAGGTGCTGGAAACATGGGATTTTGTTGCCGGCAATGCCAGTGTGAACGAAGATTTTGCGCATGGCATGAATTGTTTAAGTACTATTGGCGCCAACATGCCCGGTAAATTTGTTGGCACGGCACCAAAAACATCCTTCTATTTATACCGCACAGAAGACGTGAGTAGTGAATACCCTGTGGAAGAACATAATTGGGCTGCAGCGGCTGAACGCGCCGACAGTTTGGGTGCAGATGTATTTTCTGTTTCTCTTGGATACAACACATTTGATAACCCGGTTTTTAATTACACATATGCCAATATGGATGGCAATACTACCACTATTGCCAAAGCTGCGGATATCGCTGCAAAAAAAGGAATTCTTATGGTCGCTGCAGCAGGCAACGAAGGAGCCAATGCCTGGCACTACATTACCACACCCGCCGATGCAGATAGTGTACTGGCTGTAGGTGCTGTTGATACGAGCAGACAGGTTGCTTCCTTCAGCAGTTATGGACCTTCCAGTGACGGACAGGTAAAACCGGATATTGCCGCGGTGGGAGTTCGGGCGGTAATAGCTGATGCTAACAGTGGCAATCCTGCTTATGGCTCAGGAACATCGTTTGCCTGCCCTATTATGGCAGGTATTACAACCTGTTTATGGCAGGCATTTCCGGAAGTAAATAATATGCAAATTATTGATGCGCTCAGGCGTTCAGCAGATAAATTTACTGCGCCCAATGATAGAACAGGATATGGTGTACCTGACGTGAAAAACGCATTTGTGCTGCTGATTAAAAAATTATATACACAACAAATTACAACGGGCAGCAACTGCGATATTAATTTGCAGCTGGGTGTTAAAATGTCTGCGGACATGTTGGTTGATGTTGAAAGAAAATTGCCGGGCGAAACAACCTATTCAGTCATTTCAACTTTAAAAACATCCAACTTAAATTTTATTAAAAACAACCTGGGTTATACCGATGATTTGAGCTCTGAAAAAAACAGCCTGGCCGTGCAATACCGCATTAAAATGACCATTGCTTCAGACACCAGTTTTTACCTGGATTCTGCCACGGTGAATTTCATGCCCAATTGCAGCACGGGTACTCTTACAGAAAAAATAAGTATTTATCCAAACCCGGCAGCTGAACATCTTTTTGTTTCCGTTACAAGAAATACTGCGGTGAATGCTTCCATCGAAATATACACCGGTAGCGGGCAAAAAGTATACAGCCTGCCGAACCAGCCCGTTACTGGTACGCAAATCTTTACGATACCGGTGAAGCAATTGAGCCGCGGCGTTTATTTTGTTACTGTATTGATCAATGATAAAAAAGCCATTACAAAAAAAGTAGTGATCCCCTAAACGTCCTCCTTTTTAAATACGGCCACAAACATGTTGTCGGCCCTCCTGTCGAAGCCTTTCAATATTTGCTGGTGCAGTAAATTTAAGTGCAGCGTATCTCTTATAAAACCGGCGACGGCTTCATTTTCTTCCTTAAAAACTGAGCAGGTGATGTAAACAAATATGCCATCCTTTTTAAGATGCGGCACTACATTTCCGGCAATTCTTTTTTGAATGTCGCTGTATTTTTCCAGGTCGCCCAAATTAAAAAAAGAGAGTTGTTCCGGTGTTCTGCTCCAGGTGCCGCTGCCCGTGCAGGGTGCATCGCAAATGATCAATTTGTAATCGCTGGCCGGCGGTGAAAATTTCGTGTCTCCCAAATCTGCGATAAAATAATTGTATTGTTTAACGCCGGCTCTTTTAAATCGCTGATGCAGGTTCATCACAATGCCGGGCCGAATATCTGAAATAGTGAGATCTATCTTGTGTTTTAATGTATCCAGTAACAAAATTGACTTGCCTCCGCTCGCTGCACAACAATCCCAGGTAGTAATCCCCTTATTGCCAACAGTACTGCCAAACAATGTTGTTTCATTCAACTGCAAATAGTTTAACACCCGCTGCGAATTGTAATCCTGTACCACTACTTCTTTATCAATAATAAAAAAGTCTTCTGCATTAACGGCAGCCGGAAGCTGGATACAACCGGATTCAATGAGCCGGTAATCCAGTTTAGATTTCTCTAATTTTTTTAACGTGGTGACTTTGCACTGCGGGCGAATGCGCAAAAAGAGAAGTGGCTGTGCCAGCATCGACTGGCAGTACATTTCAGGAGTGATGCCTTCGCTTAATACCTGGCCAAAAGGAAAAATATCGCCTACAGAAAACTGGTCTTTTATAAGTTCCAGTTTTTTTGCTGTTGGCCAGTCAATCTTCGAACTCCAGTCAGGAATAATTTTTTCAGCAAAATCAGTAGATTCTTTATCGCATAAAAAAACAGCCCATTTTATTTTTTCCTCTGCCGAATAATTGGGCATAGCGAAGCCCAGGCGAAAGTAATTGTAACAAAGCGCAGCAATTTGCTTCCGGTCTTTTGAACCATACTTTTTTTCTTTGCTAAAAAAAGATTTGATGAAAATGGCAAAAGGCTGATCGCCTTTATACGTTTCTATCAGTTTTATTGTTGTGTTAATATAGGAGTAAAAACGGTTCATAGTATACAAAATATACACGGCTGGGAATGCCAGCCGTGCTAATAAAATGTAAAATATTTATAGTTCCAACAAACTTTTCACGGGATCTTTACCAAATAAAAGCAACGCCGGGTTTTCCAGCAGTTCCTTTACCCTTACCAAAAAACTTACAGATTCCCGTCCATCTATGATACGGTGATCGTAGCTCAAAGCCAGGTACATCATGGGTTTTATTACTACCTGCCCGTTGATCGCCATTGGCCTGTCTTGTATTTTATGCATTCCTAAAATAGCACTTTGCGGAATATTGATGATGGGCGTGCTCATTAAAGAACCGAAAACACCACCATTTGTAATGGTGAAAGTACCACCACTCATTTCTTCAATAGTCAATTTATTCTCCTTAGCTTTTGTTGCCAGTTCCACTACCTTCTTTTCTATTTCAGCCATACTCAAACTCTCGGCATTTCTTATAACCGGCACCACCAGTCCTTTAGGGGCAGATACAGCGATCGAGATATCGCAATAATTATGATACTGTAACCCTTCTCCATCTATCATGGCATTTACCGCAGGCCATTCCTGCAATGCAAAGCAACAGGCTTTTGTAAAGAAGCTCATAAAGCCAAGATTTACCCCATGGCTTTCTTTAAACTTATCTTTATTTTTTGCCCTGATTTCCATGATGGCACTCATATCCACTTCATTAAAAGTGGTGAGCATGGCGGTGGTATTTTTAGCTTCTACCAGCCTGCGACTGATAGTTTTGCGCAGGTTGCTCATTTTTTCTGTTCGCTTCTCACGGCCAAACAACTCCACGCCAGGTTTTCTGCCGGGGTTATTGATGGCTTCCAATACATCCTGTTTTACTATACGGCCATTGCTGCCACTTGGCACCACAGTTTTAACATCTACTTTTTTATCCGCAATAATTGCCGCTGCTACCGGCGTTGCCTTTACATCTGTTTCTGCTACTTTGGGCGCTGCTACAGGTTCCGCTTGTGCTGCTTTTACAGGTTCCGCCGCTGCCATAGCCGGCGCTGCTTTTCCTTCGGGTTTAGCTGCTTCCGTATCTATACTACAGGCAATATCCCCAATTTTTAAGGTATCTCCTTCGGCGGCAATTGTTTTTAAAATTCCCGCCTGTTCCGCATTGATTTCAAAAGTAGCTTTTTCACTTTCCAGTTCTGCAATTACTTCATCCCTGTCCACATATTCACCATCTTTTTTTAGCCATTTAACCAGCGTAACTTCCGTTATACTTTCTCCTACAGAAGGTACCTTTATTTCTATTGCCATTGTATTGATTTAATGTTGTGCGAATTTCGGTTAATCTTATCAATAAAAAAACTACAGCTATTGAATTTATCCAACAAGCGACTGCTTTGTGCCAGGGATAAAAAAACCGGCTTGTAGCCGGTTTTGCAAAATATTTTTATGTAAGAAATTAAATACTGAAAGCGGTATCAATTATTTCAGCCTGTTCCTTAGCATGTATTTTAGCATAACCTGTAGCAGTAGATGCGCTTTGAACCCTGCTGATGATAAAGAAATTGATGTTCTTTAAATTCATGCGCAGGAAGCTGGCAGCCCCCATATTCAGTGGCTCTTCCTGCACCCAATGCCAGATCGCTTTGCTATACTTGCTATATAATTCATCCAGTTGAATCTGCGGTATCGGGTAAATCTGTTCCAGCCGCACAATGGCCACATCTTTACGGTTTTCTTTCTGCTGCCTTTCAGCAAGGTCGAAATATATTTTACCGCTGCAAAACAATACTTTTTTAACTGCTGCGGCATCATTTACAAAAGCATCGTCAATAACTTCTTTAAACCTGCCATTGGTAAATTCAGCGGCGGCACTATAGCTGCCGGGGTGACGAAGATTTGCCTTGGGTGAGAAATTAATCAAAGGCTTTCTAAACGACCAGCAAAGCTGCCTGCGCAAAGCGTGAAAAAAATTGGCGGCGGTAGTAATATTGGTGATTACAATATTCAATTCGGCACACATTTGTAAAAACCTTTCCATCCTGGCGCTGCTATGTTCCGGACCTTGTCCTTCATAGCCATGTGGTAACAGCATTACCACGCCATTCATACGCTGCCACTTGGTTTCAGCCGCTACAATAAACTGGTCAATCATGGTTTGTGCGCCATTACAGAAATCGCCAAACTGTGCCTCCCAAATTACCAGTGCATTTGGGTTGGCCATAGAATAACCGTACTCGAAACCCAGCACCGCATATTCACTCAGCAGTGAATTATAAATACGGAAAGGGGCCTGCATTTCTGTGAAATGATCCAGGCGGCTATATTCATTGTTAGTATTTTCATCTCTCAAAATTGCATGGCGATGACTAAAAGTTCCCCGTTTAACATCCTGGCCACTCATGCGCACATCTTTGCCTTCAATTAATAAACTACCGTAGGCCATCAGCTCTCCGGTAGCCCAGTCCACTTTATGTTCATCGTTGTACAATTTTATTTTATCCTGCAGCAGCTTCTCTACCTTACGCAAGGGTTTAAAATCTGCAGGCCATTTCATTAAACCATCAAACAATAAAGTAAAGTTAGCTTCGCTAATGGCTGTTGCGGGCGAGGTGTTAAAATCGGCAGCAGCTGCTTTGCGCAGGCTTTTCCACCACATTTCCGGTTTTTGAAAAGTATAAGGCAATGGATGTTGTTTTACCTCATCCAATCTTTCCTGCAGGTCCGCCAAAAACTTTTTCTCCATTTCCTTAGCCAACTCCTGGGCATCTGCTTCTCCATTTTGTATCAGGAACTGGGTATAGACTTCCCTTGGATTAAGATGCTTATCAATTAATGCGTATAACTGGGGCTGCGTAAACTTCGGCTCGTCGCCTTCATTGTGTCCGTGTTTGCGGTAGCAAACCATATCAACAAAAATATCACTGTTAAATTCCTGTCTGTATTTAGTTGCAATTTGTACGGCTTTTACTACCATTTCCGGGTCATCACCATTTACGTGCAATACCGGCGCTTTTACCATTGCCGCGATAGATGTACAATAATCGGAACTGCGGGCATCCTCAAAATCCGTAGTAAAGCCTATCTGGTTATTAATTACGAAATGAATGGTTCCACCCGTATAATAACCTTTCAGGTTACACATCTGTAACACCTCGTATACTACACCCTGTCCTGCAACAGATGCATCTCCATGAATTAATATCGGTAAAATTTTATCAAAATCACTGTTGTACAATACATCTGCTTTACTCCTGGCAAAGCCCACTACAACAGGGTCAACCGCCTCAAGATGCGACGGATTAGGGCAAAGCTTTAAATTGATTTTATTTCCCAGGTCGGTTTCTACTTCACTGCTATAGCCCAGATGATACTTTACATCGCCAGATCCCATCGTCGTGTCAGGCGTGGCAGTGCCTTCAAATTCGTTAAAAATATTTTCGTAGGTTTTACCCATAACGTTGGCCAGGATATTTAACCTGCCACGATGCGCCATACCGATTACCACTTCCTGCACACCGTTGGCAGAGGCGGTATTGATGATCGCATCCAATGCTGCAATTGTTGTTTCACCGCCTTCCAGCGAAAATCTTTTTTGACCGATGTATTTTGTATGCAGAAATTTTTCAAACATTACCCCTTCGTTCAATTTCTGTAATATCCTTTTCTTTTGTTGAAGAGATAATGGCTCCAGCATGGTATGCTCAACCGCGTTAATAAGCCAGTCTCTTTTTCTCCTGCTGTTAATTGCACTGAACTCAACACCTACGTGCGTAGTATAGCATCGCTGTAAATGGCTAACAATATTTTTAAGGGATGTTTTACCAAGGCCTACAAATTTACCGGCCTCAAATTCAGTTGCCAGGTCTGCTTCCGAAAAGCCAAAATTTTCCAGCCCGAGGTTCGCCATACGATCTTTTCTTTCGCGGATGGGATTCGTGCTGGCTATCAAGTGCCCCTTTCGGCGATAAGCTAGTATCAACTGGTATACGCTAAATTCTCTGTCCAGTTGAACTGTGTCGGTCGGCACTTTAGCTGCTGTCACTCCATTTGTTGCCGCCGGCTTTCCACTGCCATTGCCATTCGTATTGTAGTTACTTACGGCAAAATCAAATCCTTCAAAGAAACTCCGCATATCCACGTCAACGCTTTCCGGATTCTTTATAAAATCATTGTATAAACTTTCGATGTACGCCGGATGAGCATTCGTTATGTATTGAAAATCCTTCATAGTAAATTAGAAAATTATTTGTTTTATCGCAGCAAATTGTGTCTGCAAATATCGGTTTTTATAAACAGATAAGTAAACGCTTTTTAATTAAAATTGGTATAAACTTTCCTGTAAAAAAGATGATTTAAAGACTGGCGGCAACTATCAAAAAAAGATTAGGCATCTGACTTTAACCCGACAGAAACAGTGCCAATAAAAAATAGCCCCGTTTTGTGAACAGGTCGGCTGGCTAAGCAGGTGCTTTTTGAATTATTCTTGTAACCAGTACTATTCAATCAAAAGATTTTTTAAAAAAATTGGACTGATTTGCAGCAGGTAAGCCATAATTTTGAAAATTACTGCCTGTTTATTGTTTGTTTCTTATTATATACCCTTATCTTTGCAGCCCAAAAATAGATTTAAAAATGGCAAATCACGCAGCAACCAAAAAAGATGTCCGTCAAAGCACCAAACGCAATGAGCGTAACCGTTATTACGGTAAAACAACGCGTAATGCAATACGTGATATCAGGGCAATAGATAATAAAGAAGGAGCCGCAGAAAAATTACCATCTGTTACCGCTATGATTGATAAACTGGCAAAACGTGGTACCATTCATAAAAACAAGGCTGCTAATTTAAAAAGTAAGCTTGCCAAGAAAGTGAATGCACTCTCTGCAGTAAAATAACTTTTACTTTAATAATATTGTTTAAAAGCCTGTTGAATACAATTCGGCAGGCTTTTTTTATGGATATCGTCCACCCTTTCAAACTGTTTATTCCCGAGCTCTTCAACGGATTTATTGAAACCCATATATTCGCATTTATAAAATAAATACTGCATGAGCGACGAAGTGTACTCCATTCCGATACGATACCGTAAAATGGAAAACCTGCATATTGTGTTCTGGCTGCTGAAAGATATCAGCTGGTGTATGATCTGGAAGCCATTGGGTATTACTATGATTTTTCCTACCCTGATCATAGCTATTGTTATCGCTTTTCGTACCAGGCAATTCATGAGTGAGGTCTGTCACAATGTTGCCATCGTTGTTTGGATTACCGCCAACTCTTATTGGATGATCAGCGAATTTTTACACTTTGACGCCAACCCGCTATTTGGTGAATTTACCTACAAACATTTAGCGATCGTTCCTTTTATGATAGGATTGATTATTTTGGCCTATTATTATCTTTGGTGGAGACCAAGGCACCCGCTGGCGTTGGAGACGATGTAGATATAAAACGCAGCTACCCCAGTTCAACAAAATCATTTTTTTAGGCTACTTTCTTTATGGGCAAAATTAACCGACATCAGGTAAGCGCCAGTCAGAAAAAAGCAAAGGCTGTAGCAATAAAAAACAAACGGACCGCCACCATTGGCAGTGCAAATAAAAATAGCCATTCCGTAAATAAGATTGAGCATGGCGGTTGCGAAATAACCCCTGCGTACTGGTTGAGAAGTTTTAGTCAGCATCGCAATCGTTAATCCCAAAAGTAACGCTGGTAGGCTAAGAAATGCCCCGTAGATTGCCACTGGCCACCAAATATCATCATCCCAATCCGGGTTTCGCAACGTGGCATAAAAGAACAATGTGGGAAGGATAATTGCGACTAAGTTGGATATGGTAAATATTTCAGTTTTGGCCTTCATACATTGTTTATATTTATGGCCGTTCAAAATCTACCTGATCTATTTCTGATGGTAAGAAATTTCGTCTGTTCAGGTTAACATCAAAATAAAAGCTATAGGTGCCAAAACCGCCACCCGTTTCGCCAGCAGGTGTAATACCAAAGAAGCCTCCTTCAGGCATTTGTTCCAGTCCTTCGGGATTAAAAATCGCCTCAATATTCAAACTAATTACATAATCCTTTCCATTATTTGTAGCGTATAAAACCGATGGATCTAACACTTTGGGCTTATTTTTTTTGCACTATCTGAAACCTTAGGCTGGGTATAATAAATTTGCCAGGTCTTATTTCGTTTTAGATTTGAAATATAAAAAGTATCCCCATAGGGCCTGTTAAATTTATCTTTGTTGATATGAACAATGCCACTTCTTGTGCAATTGCCCAACCTATCAGTTTCTACTCCTATAAAATCAGTCGCAATGGGCTTGTCTTTAAAAGGTACCCGTAAAAACAGGTGCTTTTTCCCCGTATCTGTTTTTAAAGAATAGGACCCCACATTTAGATAATAGGCTTCATCTATATCCAGATTATTTTTATCTGCTATTCCTAAATTATCGTTTAGAAATTTTGTTATACTCACCCGGAATTTCAGGTGCATAAGCTCCTGTTGTTGGGCATGTAAATTTTGCTGAAAGTATGATAGCAATAAACAAAGCACCAGGGCAATTTTTAATAACTTTTTATTCACTCTTTTGTCTTCTCAGTTAAGAAATTACGGCCTTTCTGACTCAACCTTATCTGCAACAGGAGGCAAATAATTTAGTACAGTAAAATCAACATCAAAATAATAACTGTAGGTTCCAAAACCACCACTGGTTTCACCGGCTGGCGCAATGCCAAAACCATATCCCCCTTCCATCAATTCCAATTTTTCAGGATTTAAAATAGATGCCATATTTAAATGCACCGATAAGTTAAGTTTTTGATCGTTGCTAATTAACATTGCAGGATCTAATACCTTTTCCTTAGTTGCACCGCTGTCACTCAATGCTTTCATTGGCGTAATAAAAACCACCCTTTTCGCTGCTCTATTTAAACTGTAAATTACAAAGCTGTCTGCATATTCGCTAAACTTTGGCAACTTCCCCTTATTTCGGTGAACGATGCTACCTTTTTTACAATTACCCAAACTGTCCATTTCCAACCCAATAAAATCGGAATTAATTGGTCGCTCCTTAAAGGGTATCCTTAAAAAATAGTGATTTGTATTTTCCATTTCCAAATAATATGCTTTATCCAAATCAATATTTTTTCGATCTTCATCATTTAGACGCGGACTTAAAGACCTGAGAATGTTTCCGCAAAACTTCATATCTCTAAATTTTTCCTGCTGCCGTTGGGCCTTTGAATTGATTGGCAACACGGCCAATATAAATGACGTTATATAAAAGACTTTTTTCATCTTTATTTTGAACTTTAATGTTAATTTAATAAAATCCTGAATTCAAATTCTTAATTAATTACATTCTCCGGGAGATTTAGATGCAACTCCTTCTTTGGCTGAAACGCCTGGAGGCGGATTATAATTGTCGCCGGTACCGCAAAGTCCCTTTGTATATTGGAAAAGCATCTGAGGTGAATTATTTATCGTAACCGGTATTGGTGGCGAAAAAGGAGTGGCAGGATAGAGAGCTGCAAACTGAGGGAGGACTATTTTATCAGGTGCTGATGAAAAGGCACTGTTCCAAGCTGCCAAGGCAAAATCTGTACAATTGTAATTTGCTAAGCAATAGTGCTTACTTGCATTTGCGATTGAAGTGCTTTTAACAATATTAAATTGCGCCTGAGACATGCTTTTAGTAATGCTTGAATTGAATTTATGTTCACTGTTATTTACTACTTTGCTCAACACCATTCCGTAAGGATCTGCGACAGATTTATACCCGCTATTTGGATAAAAACCATAAGATTTAGTAACACTACTACCTCCATTTTTCTTTGTTATGGTAATGAAACTGTGACCAGGTTCAAGCTTCAAATTATAGGGACTCATTGGATCACTTAGAATTGGTATCTGGGCTTCAATTGTAATTTGATAATTAGCGCCAGCATCAGGAAGTAAATTAAAACAGTTAAATATTCTATTGATGTCTGCCGCAGGCTCGCTTTCTGGTCTTTCAAATTCAAGTTTTTTGATACCTCCGCTAGTTGGGTCCGAATAATTTCCATAATCTCCAAATCCTCCACTCAAAACCCCTACTGCGGGCATACCTAGCCCACCCCCGGGCATTGCTGAAGCTCCATTTGGATTTAACAAAAACAAAATATTATCAAATGCAAACTGTGTAAAGCCCCCCGTTTTAGGTAAATATGCAATTACCGTTACATCTTCCATTAAGGGAATTTCAGCAATTAAATCCTTTTGTGAAGTAGTGGAGTTCCGATTATTATTTTTTGTGAAATCAAAGTTCCATGTTTGAGCTCTGCTCAAACTATTTATTGTAATTTTTTTATAGGCTGGTAAAGAAGTATCAGGAATTTCAAAATGAACAATTGTAGCAATTTTACAGATTCCAACAGTATCAGATTGAATTGCGATAAAATCCGTTTTAATAGATTTACGTTGAAAGGGGATTTTGATAAAATTACTATCCCCATTTTGGTACGCAGAAATTTTCATACTTACCAAATCCAAACTTTTAAAATCTTCTTCTGAGAGCCTTGCTTTTAAATAGGCACTAACATTATTTTTATAGTTCAGTTTTAAACTTTCAGTCCCAGAGAGGGTGGAAGTCGGTTCTTTTTGACATCCAAAAAATACGATAGCAGCAATCAGTAGCGTTGCAATTTTTTTCACAACTAGTTGTTTTTATCAACTAAAAGTAGGTTGCTTTTTTTAAAAAAAAATTGACGGTTGTCAAGAAATTATTTACTTACTAATTTTACTCTACTAAATGTTTCAGCAGACATCCCAAGATATGAAGCCAGGTATTTAGATGGAATCCTTAAAATCATTTCAGGGAAATTTTGCATCAGCCAATGGTATTTTTCTCTGGCAGTTTTTAACCTTACGGCATACAATCTTTGTTCCGATAAAATATAGTAGTGTTCAAGTAAAACTCTGCTAATTACATTAAACTCTAGGAAGTTCCTGTACAATAATTGCAATGTATCATAATCGATGAAGTGAACCTCCGACCCTTCTATTGAAATAATAGACTCAGTACTTAACTTTTGCCTGAAAAAACTCTCTACTGAAAGAATGACGTCTCCTTCTTTCATAAACCACGTGTTGGTTTCCTGGCCTTCATCATTGTAGTAAAAACTTCTAAAAGCTCCAGTTTTAATAAAATACACATTTTTGCAAACCGTACCTGCTTTCAATAACAACTCATTTCTTTTTAACACTTTTACATGCAAATTTTTTCTTAAAAACTGTTCCAGTTCATCAGAAAATGGATAAATACTTTTTAAAAATTGTAGAAGCTCATTCATAGCACGGTAATTTAGTATAGCAGGTCTGGCGATTTAATATTATGATTCCAGTATGAAATAATAACTTAATAAGTAAATGTATATGATTTCACTGAATCAAATCAGTTACAATTAAAAAAACTTGCTTTGCCTATAGCCTTCACAACTCTACACTTTCTATTTGTATATTTGCAGCCGCTTTGACAAAGCTCAATAGCAAAACAACATTGAAGGACCGGCCTCGGTGACAAGGCGGCTCAACCATGGTTGGGATGCTGGTTAATAATAAATACAATAAATCCCGTTTCCATTATGGAGCAAAAACTAAAAAAAATACCATGTACAGATCGCATACCTGTGGCCAATTAAGGATTACTGATGTAAAAAAAGAAATTACCCTGAGCGGTTGGGTACAAACCATCCGTAAGTTTGGCAGCATAACTTTTGTGGATTTGCGAGACCGGTACGGCATTACGCAATTGTTATTTTCCGAAACCCTGAATGTACAGTTAGACGCCAACCCCCTAGGAAGGGAATTTGTATTGCAGGTAAAGGGAACCGTAAACGAACGCAGTAATAAAAACGCAAATATCCCGACCGGCGATATTGAAATCGCTGTGTCTGAATTTACCATTCTGAACAAAAGCGCCGTACCACCATTTTCAATACAGGATGATACCGACGGTGGTGATGAGTTGAGGATGAAATACCGCTTTTTGGATCTGCGCAGAAATATGGTGAAGAAAAACCTGGAGCTGCGCTATGCGGTTGGCCGTAGTACCCGAAACTACCTGCATGAAAATAATTTCATGGATATTGAAACGCCCTTCCTTATAAAATCAACGCCGGAAGGAGCAAGAGATTTTGTGGTGCCTTCCAGGATGAACCCCGGCCAGTTTTATGCGCTGCCGCAAAGTCCGCAAACCTTTAAACAATTACTGATGGTAAGTGGCTACGACCGTTACTACCAGATTGTAAAATGTTTCAGGGACGAAGACCTTCGGGCAGACCGCCAGCCTGAATTTACACAGATTGACTGTGAAATGAGTTTTGTGGAGCAGGAAGATATTTTAAACATGTTCGAAGGCCTTGTAAAGCGCATTTTTAAAGATGTAAAAAATATAGATTACACGGCGGTTGTCGAACGCATGACCTGGGAAGAAGCCATGTGGAATTATGGCAATGATAAACCAGACATCCGCTTCGAAATAAAAATAGCCAACCTAAAATTTCCGCAGCACACATTTCCGACAAAAGCATCCCAGGCAGCTTTAATCAGTGGTGCCGGCTTTGGCGTGTTTGACGATGCCGAAACTGTGCTGGCCATTTCAATACCAGGTTGCAGTGAATACACGCGTAAGCAAACGGATGAATTAACAGAATGGGTGAAGCGTCCCCAGATAGGAATGAAAGGATTGGTATTTATTAAATGTAATGCCGATGGTACTTACAAGAGCAGCGTAGATAAATTTTATAGCCCCGAAAAATTAAAAGCCATTGCAGATGCGGCCAATGCCAAAGCAGGCGATTTAATTTTAATACTGGCGGGCGCAGAAGAACGCACCAGGAAAGCTGCCAGCGATCTGCGGATGTACATGGCGGATAAATTAGGCATGCGCAAAACTGATGAATTTAAATTATTGTGGGTACTGGATTTTCCGTTGTTTGAATATGCGGAAGATGATAACCGTTGGGTGGCAAGACACCATCCGTTTACTTCACCCAAGCCGGATCACATTGATATTATGATCAACAACAATCCTGTGATTGAAGATGCTACTAAATACCTCGAACACCCCTATGCGGGAATCAAAGCCAACGCCTATGACATGGTGTTAAATGGCAATGAAATTGGCGGCGGAAGTATCCGTATTTTTCAACGGGCCCTGCAGGAAAAAATGTTTGCAGCACTGGGTATGGATGAAGAAGAACAACACCACAAGTTTGGCTTTTTGCTGGGTGCTTTTGAGTATGGCGCACCGCCGCATGGTGGACTGGCATTTGGTTTCGACCGCTTGTGTGCTATTCTGGGTGGCAGTGAAAGCATCCGTGATTTTATCGCCTTTCCAAAAAACAACAGTGGCAGGGATGTAATGCTGGATGCACCCAGCACCATTGATGAAAAGCAATTTGATGAGCTGCAAATAAAATTGAACTTAAAATAAGACAAGTAATGCTAAAGTCAAAAAAACTGTCAGCGGGCTGACAGTTTTTTTATGCCCATAAGTTTTGAATAATTTTTCCTTAACAATTTTGTGGCTAACTTTCTGCCTAATATTTATCAGAATGCATTTTTACAAATATTCCCCGGTTGTGCTTTTTTTAATAGTGCTGGTTTCCTGTAAAAAAGATGTTTCTACAGGCAATATGGTCGCCGCGGTTAATGAAACAAATATTGCTTACGGTGCAGATCCATCGCAAAAAATTGATGTTTACCTGCCGGCTAACAGAACAGCTGCCACTACAAAAGTACTAGTCACAATACATGGCGGCTCCTGGACGAGTGGCGATAAAAAAGACCTTACAGGTTACGTGGATTCGCTTAAAAGAAGGCTGCCCGACTATGCTATTTTTAACATCAATTACCGGTTATCGGCTACCCCCAACAACGTTTTTCCGGCGCAGGAAACTGATGTAAAAGCGGCGCTTGATTTTATTTATAGTAAGTCTGCTGAATATTTAATTTCAGATAAATATGCATTGGTGGGCGTTAGCGCCGGTGCCCATTTGGCCATGTTGCAGGGCTTTAAATATACTTCACCCGTTAAGCCTAAAGTGGTGGCGTCCTTTTCCGGCCCGTCTGATCTAATTGAAATGTATTATCACCCTGTCGGTGGCAATTCACTTATTTCACTGGCACTGGCGCAGGCTGTCGGCTTAATGCCACAACAGGATTCTTTATTATATGCCACATCGAGCCCTGTTAATTTTATCACCAACTCATCGCCCCCAACAATAATTTTTCAGGGAGGTACAGATCCGTTGGTAAGTGCAACACAGGCAACGGAAGTACAAACAAAATTGGCGAATGCAGGCGTTACCAATCAGTATGTATTTTATCCCGATGCAGGCCATATCGGTTTTTGGGATAATGCTACCATGTTTGATGCCTTCAATAAATTACAAGCGTTTATTGAAGCGAATGTTTTGTAACAAAGCTTTTAAATTCGCAGCCTGGCGTGGCTACACTATCATCACTTATTTTACATCAATGAAAAAAAAATATTGCTTTTTTATATTTATGTTGTTGTGCTGCAGTGCTTTTGCACAAACCGATTCAGCCGTCTTTTTTAAATTTACCACTGAACAAAACAGAACTAAATTTTACAGTAACCTCATCAAAAATTCAATCAACAAAAACTTATCCTTACCCTTAACCGACAGTACAGAAGAAAACTGGGAAGATGCATTTAGCGCAATGGAATTAATTTATTATAAACAGCCCTGGACAAATTTTAAACTCAAAACAGCGGCTGACAGCCTTGTAAAAAGAAGTCCCGAATTTCAACGCAGCTGTATTGAATTATTGTATGCCACGGCACAAACAGCCTATAGCAAACAGGTAGATGAATTATTTAAAACCACTGTCAACGGTAAAATACTGGCCATGTGTGCTGAGTATTTATTAATGGCTGATACATCCGCCGGCAATAAAAATTATGTTACCAAAACGGTAGCTAAAAAAATGAACCTGCTAACCCACGACGAAGATTTTATAGTTGCAGTAAACTTATCTAAAAGGCTGGCAGATCTTTATCAAACAAAAAAAATGACGGCTGCATCATTTAAACCCCTGTTTAAACAAAGCTATTTAAAGGGCAATACCATTGTGTACAGCATTCAAAGAAAAAACAGGGATTATACGGGCATGCTGGTAATTAAAGACACCGCAGGCAATTTTGTGGCCGATGCCAGTGGACAAATTTTTACCCTTCCACAACTGGCAAGAAGCCTTAGTAATATGCCGTATTATTTAACCAATGGCAATACACCTCAAGGCATTTACAGGTTATTTGGATTCGATAAAAGCCGCAGCAATTTCATTGGTCCAACAGAAAACCTGCAACTCACCATGCCCGGCGAAACTTCTATCCGGCATTTTTTCAAAGACAGCAGTATTACCGACACGGCCTGGAGCCCCGCCTGGTATCAAAAACTATTGCCCGCTGCATTGGCTAATTATAGCCCATTATACCAAAGTTTTAATGCGGGCGCAGCAGGCCGCACTGAAATTATAGCGCATGGAACCGCAGTAGATGTTGAGTTTTACAAAGGGCAAAAATATTATCCTTATACACCTACCGCGGGCTGCCTTTGTACCCGGGAACTCTGGAATGCAGACGGAAAGCGTATTGTAAGCGATCAACAGCAATTAGCGGATGCTGTAAAAGCAGCAGGTGGTGCTGATGGTTACCTGGTTGTAATAGAATTGAACGATGTACAAAAGCCTGTTAGCCTTGAAGACATTTTGCCACTGTTACATTAAAAAATCGTTTAATCATTTTTTTTGAACCAGGCTTTTGTGCTGCTATTAAGGTTCATAGGCGTCGCACACTTTTACAGGTAACCTCTGGTGAACAATCCTTACTTGTCAACAATAAAGTTATTATCGCATAAATTAAAATGCATAACTCAGTCCTCGGAGATCCCGACAAGAGGCGAAGTAAAAATCTTCTCTAACCCCCACAGTAAATTTTCAATCTTTATTAAGAAGGAAGGGTAAAAAAACAATTTACCTTTACGGTATGAGTGTAGCTCCGTTAGCAGAAAGAATGCGTCCGCAAAATTTGGACGAACTGGCAGGTCAGCAACACCTTACCGGTAAAGGAAGTATATTACGAACGGCCATTGAACAGGGCAAGCTGCCTTCTATGATATTATGGGGCCCTCCGGGCGTGGGTAAAACTACCATTGCCAACATCATCGCACATACACTTAAGGTGCCGTTTTATACACTCAGCGCCATCTCCTCTGGCGTTAAAGAAGTAAGGGAAGTTATTGAAGACGCTAAAACAAAACCCGGCGCCATTCTTTTTATAGATGAAATTCACCGCTTTAATAAAGGCCAGCAGGATGCCTTGCTGGGGGCGGTTGAAAAAGGCATTATACGGCTGATTGGTGCCACAACAGAAAACCCTTCCTTTGAAGTAAACAGTGCCTTGCTAAGCCGTTGCCAGGTATACGTTTTGAAAGCGCTTGACAAAAAAGAGTTGGTGGGCCTTTTAAAAGACGTGCTAAAAAAAGATGAGGTACTAAGCAAAAAAAACATTGAGCTCAGGGAAACAGAAGCGATGCTGAACATTAGTGGCGGCGATGCCCGCAAACTGCTTAATTTGCTGGAACTGGTAACGGATATAGCCCCTTCTAACTTCCCCAAAGGGGAAGAAAAACAGCCTTTTGTAATTACAGATGAGCTTGTAATGGAAATTGCCCAGCAACGAATTGCGCTGTATGATAAAAAAGGTGAACAGCACTACGACATTATTTCTGCCTTTATAAAAAGTATGCGGGGCAGCGATCCCAATGGCGCGGTATATTGGCTGGCAAGAATGATTGAAGGCGGCGAGGACGTAAAATTTATAGCCCGCCGCATGGTGATATTTGCGAGTGAAGATATTGGCAATGCCAATCCAAATGCCTTATTGCTGGCAACAAATACGTTCCAGGCAGTGAGTATGATTGGCTATCCTGAAAGCAGGATTATTCTTTCTCAGTGCGCCACTTATCTGGCAGGCAGTGCTAAAAGCAACGCCGCTTATGCCGCTATCAGCGGCGCTTTGGCAGCAGTTACGCAAACCGGCGACCTGCCGGTGCCACTTCATTTGCGTAACGCCCCTACCAAACTGATGAAAGAAATGAATTATGGCAAAGACTATCAATATGCTCATCAATTCCAGGATAATTTTATCTTGCAGGAATACTTACCCGATAAACTAAAAGGCACCCCTTTTTATGTGCCGCAAAAAAATGCCCGTGAAGAAGAAATAAGAAAGTTTTTAAAAGAAAGATGGAAAACTAAATATGGATACTAAAAAGGACATCACGTCACGGGCAGACATTGAGCAACTGGTAACAACATTTTATGAGCAGGTAAAAAAAGACGATACGATCGGATTTATTTTTACCGATGTAGCTAAAATTAATTGGGACCATCACATACCACTTATTGTAGATTTTTGGGAATCTATTTTATTGGATAATCCTGTGTATACAAAAAACGCCATGGAAGTGCATTATGTACTGAACAAAAAAATGCCCTTGCAAAAAGAACATTTTGCAAAATGGGTATTGTTGTTTTGTGGTGCTGTAGATGATTTGTTTGAAGGCAAAATAGCAGCCCTTGCTAAAACACGAGCCAAATCCATCGCGGGATTAATGCAGTTTAAAATGGCTGATGCTAATAAATTGTAAAGTAAGCTGGTACAGTCCCTGCATCTAAAAATATGCCTCCGATATTTTCGCAAGTCATTGATACTATTTTCATTTCTTGTAAAAAGGAAATATTATATCAACAATATTTTCATTGTACATAATACAACTATGTAAAGCAAATATGCATTGACCGATAAATCAGAAAAGATTTACAATAACAAATACTACTTTTCATTGTATAAAACTGTTTTATACGCTACTGCTTTTTTTTGAATGTCTGCACCTGCAGAGTTTTCCACATTAGTTTTTCTTAAAATAACCGGTACAATATTTACAACAGCCCGTCGTTTTATTCTACAGGTGCATGGCTTTATAGTTTATTTAACTATTTAACACGTACCCAAAACCAATATCCAAAAATCCGGCAAGGCATGAAAAATCGTCTACACTATTTTATTTACAGGCTTTTTATAACGATTTGTCTTACTACACTATTCACAAGGCCAACTTACGCCCAATCGCTACTGCTGGGTAACCGGGTAGAAATTGGTTTAAACTTTGGTCCCACATTTTTCCTCGGCGATTTAGGAGGCCACGCCGGTTATGGAACCACCTTCGTAAAAGATTTAAATATTCCGCTCACAAAATTGATGAAGGGTGCTTTTATAAGTATATCTCCTAACGAATGGCTTGGCTTTAGAATAGCCGCTCAATACACTTACCTGGCGGGAGAGGATAAGATTATTGTTACCAATGGAAGACCCGAGTCATTCAGAAAAGGCCGCAATCTCGATTTCAGAAGTGATGTATGGGAAGCATATGGTGCTATCGAATTTTTTCCTTTGATGTATTTACACCGGGGTGAAGAAGATTATGAACCGAAAATTCGCCCTTATGTTTTTGGTGGAGCAGGCGTTTTTCATTTTAACCCGCAAGGATCATTGACTGATCAAAATGGCAACAAAACATGGCACTATCTACAACCACTACATACAGAGGGAGAAGGCTTTGCCGAGTTTCCTGAAAGGAAAAATTATAAACTCACCCAGGTGAACGTGCCTGTAGGTGGAGGTTTAAAATATTTGCTGACAGACAATGTCAATCTAAGTGCTGAATTGCTGTACAGAAAAACCTTTACAGATTATATTGATGATGTAAGTACCAACTATATTGACTACCACTTATTCGATAAATATCTGTCGCCGGCGGATGCCAATATTGCTACCGCTATTTCAGATAAATCAACAGGCGCTTTAACAAGAACAGATCCGGGCTATCAGCGGGGCAATCCTAAAAATTACGATGCCTATTTTTCATTTTTACTAAAAGTAGGTATAAGAATAGGTGGCAGCAATAGTTCTGATGCAAACGCCGTGGCGCATACAAGATGCCCTGCAAGATTTTAAAATAAGAAGTAAAAAAAGAACAATAAAATATGAAAAACAATTTACACTCCAATCCCCTTATTTTTAAGATGATTGTTTTGGTGACCTGTTTTATGCTGGTGATGCTGTATAACAAATCAAAGGGAGGTTAATCAGTTAATTTGTTATTTAAAAAGAATTACGCATGCGGCAGTAGTGTGCTGCGTGTGTCAGTAAAATTATGCTTACCCTCTAATGATCAATAATGAATTAAATGGCAAAGAGATAAAACGGAAATGACCAGTAGCTTCTGCATATGCGTGCAAATGCTTACCCCTGAAACCACAATTCTAATTTCCAGATTATCCTTTGTCATTTTTTCAATTCCCCTTTCAGGTACTTACCGGTAAAGCTTTCTTTTACTTTTACAAGGTCTTCCGGAAGCCCTTCAAACAAAACCAATCCCCCACCATCTCCGCCTTCGGGTCCGATATCGATGATGTGATCCGCTACTTTTATCACGTCCATATTGTGTTCAATTACCAGCACACTGTTTCCCCTGTCAACCAGTTTGTTTATCACTTCCAGCAAATGTTGTATATCCTGAAAATGTAAACCTGTAGTAGGTTCATCTAATATATAAAATGTTTTGCCGGTATCTTTTTTACCTAGTTCGGTGGATAACTTCACCCGCTGCGCTTCGCCACCACTAAGGGTTACAGCACTCTGGCCAAGTGTGATATAGCCCAATCCAACTTCTTTCAGCACTTTTATTTTACGGTAAATAAAAGGCACTGCCTGAAAAAATTCCACTGCTTCATCCACTGTCATATCCAATACATCGCTGATCGATTTGCCTTTATATCTTATCTCCAGTGTTTCCCTGTTGTACCGCTTGCCGTTGCACTTTTCGCAATGCACATACACATCCGGTAAAAAATTCATTTCTATCACCCGCATACCGCCGCCTTCACACACTTCACAACGTCCGCTCTTTACGTTAAATGAAAAACGGCCTGCAGTATAACCCCTTATTTTTGCTTCCGGAACAGTTGCAAACAGGGTTCTGATATCGGTAAAAAATCCGCAATAGGTGGCAGGGTTGCTTCTTGGCGTACGGCCAATCGGGCTCTGGTCAATTTCAATTACCTTGTCTATTTGTTCCAACCCTTTGATGGATTTATATTCCAGTGGATTGGCCTTGGAATTATAGCAATACTTGTTCAGCAGCGGATACAAGGTTTCATTGATCAGGGTAGATTTGCCACTGCCACTTACTCCCGTTACCACAATCAGTTTTCCCAAGGGAAATTTAACCGAAACATTTCTTAAATTATTTCCTTTTACGCCTGTCAATTCTATAAACTTTCCGTTGCCCTTCCTTCTTTCCTTTGGAATCTCAATGCTTTTTTCACCACTTAAATATTTCGATGTTTCCGATTTGGACAACAATACTTCCTGCGGTGTTCCCATGGCAACAATTTCACCTCCGTGTGTACCTGCCTTGGGACCGATATCTACCAGGTAGTCACTCGCCAGCATAATGTCTTTATCATGCTCTACCACCAGCACGCTGTTACCAATGTCCCGAAGATTTTGAAGCGCCGTAATCAACCGCTGGTTATCCCGTTGATGTAAGCCAATACTCGGCTCATCTAAAATATACGTGATGCCCTGCAACTGGCTGCCTATTTGCGTTGCCAGCCTTATGCGTTGGCTTTCGCCACCACTTAACGTTTTCGACGGCCGGTACAATGTGAGATAAGTTAACCCTACATCCAGCAAAAACTGCAATCTTTCCCTGATTTCTTTCAGCACATCTTTAGCAATGGCATTTTGTTTATTGCTCAATCTTTTTTCAATGCTTTCGAACCAAATGGCCAGCTTATCCAAATTCATATTGCTCAGTTCGGCGATGTTTTTTTCATCAACCTTAAACCAAAGACTTTCCTTTCTTAACCTGCTACCATTACAGGTGCCACATTCTTTCAGCTGCATAAATTTTTCTACCCAATCCCTCAATGCTTCTCCGCTATTGGGTGAGGCAAACCATCTTTTCAACATGGGTATGATGCCTTCATAACTACCGGTATATTCCAACGGAACGGTCTCATCACTCAGGTCGAGTTCCAGCGCCGGGTTGATTTGCTGATCGCCATACAGCAGCAGATTTAATTGCTCTGGCGGCAGATCTTTTAGCGGTTTATCCAAATTGATTTTATATTTCCTGGCAAATGCAAGCACCTGCTGAAACACACTGGCATCCCGCTCTTCGCCCAATGGTACAATGGCGCCATCCTTTACACTTTTTGTTTTGTCAGGCAGCACTTCATCCATATCAATTGTATAAACCGTACCCAATCCTTTACAGGTAGGGCAGGCACCATATGGACTATTAAAAGAAAAGGCATTGGGACTGGGCTCTTCATAACTGATACCCGTTTCTTCGCACATTAACTGCTTGCTGTATTGCACTGTTTTATTGTCATCGTTGATCAATAAAAACATCAGGTCTTTACCAACCTGCAGCGTTTTTTGTACACTCTGACTCAGTCTTACCTTCATATCATCTGTTACGGCCAGCCGATCTACCACTACTTCAATATCGTGTATTTTATACCGGTCAATTTGCATTTTTGCCACCAGGTCTTTCACTTCACCATCAATACGCACTTTTAAATAGCCTTTCTTGCGGATGTCTTCAAACAACTCCCGGTAATGACCTTTACGACCACGTACCAGGGGCGCCAAAAGGCTAATTTTTTTATTTTTAAATTTCGCAAAGATGTTGCTTACGATTTCTTCCTCACTAAACTTCACCATTTTTTTTCCGGTGTTGTAACTGTAGGCATCTCCCACCCTGGCATACAGCAAGCGCAGAAAATCGTAGATTTCTGTAATGGTACCAACGGTACTTCTTGGATTTTTATTGGTTGTTTTTTGTTCGATGGAAATTACCGGTGAAAGCCCGGTGATTTTGTCCACATCCGGCCGTTCCATATCGCCTACAAACTGGCGGGCATAGGCGCTGAAACTTTCCATGTAACGGCGCTGACCTTCGTTGTAAATGGTATCAAACGCCAGTGATGATTTACCACTACCGCTAACGCCGGTAAACACTACCAGTTGGTTTTTGGGAATTTTTATATCAATGTCTTTCAGGTTGTGCTCCCTTGCACCAAACACTTCAATAAATTCGTTGGAAATGATATCTTCGGAAGGGGTCTTTTTAACTTTCGCCATGTATTATTTTACTGAGTTGCAAATATACAAAACAAAAAGGCGGGGCTTTGGTTGGGTGGAATTTTAAGACATTTTTTAATAATTCCTGAAAGATCACTTCCTGATCATAATTACGACATTCGTACCTGTTTTTACAGGCATTTTAGTGAAAATTTTAAACATTATTTTTATCTTCCCGAAATCCACTCCACATATTTTCTTTTACTAATTTGCACCCTCAATCAGATCCATGCTTTCAAACCTTTTTGGCAAAAAAGACACAACCGAGTCCACCGCTATTTTTAAAGACAAAGTATACTTGCATTCGACTGGCAAAATTGTCGCCTGCCTGCAATTAGCGAAGGCAAGTCCGGACTGTATATTTATTGCCTGGTTTGCTGAGACTGCCACAACTTTTGTAAAATTTTTTAACCAGTATGGCTTTGATGAAAAAAGAATTGTATTAGCAGAAAAAATGGATCCCGGCCTGTTGCAAAATCATCATCCGGTATTTATTGAACACTACCCCTTAAATGCAAAGGAGCTGGCACTGGTCGCAGATTGGCAACTCACCGGCATACCGGTGTTTAGCGCCATGGATGAACCATTGTTTAAACATTTTGGCAGCGATAAAATGGTGCCCTTAATAAAACTACTGGGTTTTAAGGAAAGCGAGGCCATTGAACATTCCTATGTGACGGAATCCATCATAAAAGGGCAAAATAAAATAGCGGCAAAAGTGTTGGTGGAGCAACCCACACATTCACAAGCAGCCTGGATGGCGCAAAATATGAAAGAATAAAAATTGATTATGATAAAATCAAAATTCAGGCGCACGCAAATTTGCTTCGTAATTACAGTATTTGTTATTTCGGTTGTCGCAATCATCGCTCTATTTAAATTTAGCTCGAGTCAACCAGACGGATCGGTGGCAGCGATGACAATGGCTTTCTTCATTTTCTTCTATGCAATCTTAGTAATATACAATTTTATTAAAAATGCCCCGGTAGTCGTATTTACCAGCGTCTCCATTGTCTTTAAACATCCTTTTAAAACAACTGAATATTTCTGGGAGTCTGTACATAGTATTACTCTTTGCAAGAAAGAAAATTACACTTACCTGAAAATTGGGGGCACAAATATGGAGTGCCTAAGCCTGACTTTTCATGAAGCGGGAAAAATTATTTTGTGGGACCATGTATATTCCAATCTTGCAGAAATAAGATGTTATCTTAATGATAAAGTCAAGCAAAAAATAAGCGATGCTGAGCCATCATTAAAGGACAGCACTTTGATGTATGCTGAAAAAAAAGTGTACGGTAGAAACCCGCTCTTTTCATTCAGCGCATTATCAATATTGATCATGTTTATTATATTTTCGGTATCCTTCCTTAGTAAAGCAAGCCATAGTAATTTTTCCGTAGTTGCATTTTTGTTTCCCGCCGCTCTATATTTTTGTGCCATCGGTACTCAAATGAACTACTTCGTTGTGGACCAGGGGAGCTTCATCATAAAAAATTACGTTTTTCGTTGGAAGAACATTAGATACCCGTTAAAGGAAATCAATCAATTTGCTTTCGAAAGCCAATACAGAAGATCAAATACTTTAAGAGTAATTACTAAAGATTTTAAATCAAAAAAATACCCTGCCGATAGCTTAGGCGATAAACAATGGCGGGCCCTTTATCTGGATATGACAACTATTTCAATACCGGTTAGAAATGATTCAACTGTCTATCTGGGTTCACTATAAAAGGAGCCGCTACTACGCCTCTCTCATCCTTCTCAAATAATTCATCACCGCGGTAATTTCTCCGTAACTATAATTTTCACCAAGCTGTTGCTTGATGGGTGCAATGGCCAAACTGTTATTATTTGCTTCAATGGCTTTGCTGATCACTTTTAGCTTTTCGCTGCTCAACATTTCATTAATATTCAGTTCGCCGGTAAAAATAAAATGCGCCAGGTGATTTTCTATTGTGCTGGCAGAAAGTCCTCTCGATTCTGCAATTTCAGGTACCGACCTGCCCATTTGAAACAATTGCAGGCTTTGTTTCTTGGTATCGCTGGTTTTTTCCGTTGCCGTGCTTTTTCGTGCCCGTTTCGGCTGCTTTGCATCAATTTTTGTGGTGAGGTTATTTTCCCTGCAATAGTCAATGATCGCATCTAAAAAATAATTACCGTACCGCTCCAGCTTAATGGCGCCGAATCCTGATATTTTCGCCAACGCAGAATTGGTGAGTGGAAGATAGGTAGCCAGTTCAACCAGCGTAGCATCACTAAATACCTGGAAAGCCGCTACATTTTCTTCTTTCGCCAGCGCCAGCCGGATATTTTTTAGCGTTTTAAATAAATCTGCGTTCACCGCCGCTGATACTGCATTTTTTTGCACCAGCTCCTTATTTACCGTAACAGATTTCACCAACATCACTTTCATCTCTCCCTTTAATATCTGTTTGCTTACTTCATTCAATTGCAACACCGGGTACTCTGTGTCACTTTGCTGTAAATAACCAAGTTGCAGCATGTCTCTAACATACATTTTCCATTGGTCTTTGCTGATCTCTTTTCCAATGCCAAATGTTTTAATTTGCTGGTGTTCTGTTTTGGTAGTACTGCTTCCCCGTAAAAAATCAATCACGTAATTAATGCCAAATCTTTCCTGCAATCTAGTTACCGCACTCAATAATTTTTGCGCTTCAATGGTGGCATCGGCCTTTTCTTCCTGGCTTAAACATACATCGCAACTACCGCAAAAATTGGCGGCGGGCTCATCAAAATAATTTAGTAAAAATTTACGGCGGCATTGTCTTGTTTCACAAAAAGCGGCCATCTGGTCAAGCTTCTTTAGCATCACTTTGCTTTGTGCTTCATTGCCTTCCACCCTTGCAAAATTCTTCAATTTAAATACATCCGCGGCACTATAAAATAAAATGGCTTCACTTGGTAAGCCATCCCTTCCAGCCCTGCCGGTTTCCTGGTAATATCCCTCTATATTTTTTGGCAAATCAACATGCACCACAAAGCGCACATTGCTTTTATTAATGCCCATCCCAAAGGCAATTGTGGCGACGATAATTTTTATTTCATCTTTTAAAAACAAATCCTGGTTTTGTTCTTTTAAATTTTTGTCAAGCCCCGCATGGTAGGCTGCTGCAGCATATCCTTCTTCCCGTAAATCTTCTGCCAACTTATCAACTGAGCTGCGACTGAGGCAATAAATGATGCCACTATCTTCTTTATGCTCCGCTAAAAAATCAGTGAGCTGATCAAAATAATTGCGTTTTTGCTTTACATAATAACTGATATTGGGCCGGTTAAAAGAATTTTCATACACTGTGTAATCCGTTACTTCCAGCTTTTGAATAATATCTTTTTTTGTCAATGAATCGGCGGTGGCCGTTAAGGCTATAATAGGTACGGCAGGAAACTGCTTTTTCAATTGGCCAAGCACCAAATATTCCGGGCGAAAATCATGCCCCCAGTGGCTAATGCAATGCGCTTCGTCAATGGCGAAAAGCGACACATCAATCTCTTTTAAATAATTCAGTAAGTTATTTTGACCAAGCAATCGTTCGGGCGCAACGTACAATAATTTAAGCCGGTTATTTTTTAACTGCTGAATGATTGAAGCCTGCTCTGACGAAGATTGGGAAGAGTTTAAAAAGGCAGCCGCAACACCATTTAATTTCAATGCATCTACCTGGTCCTTCATAAGGGCTATTAAGGGCGAAACAACAATTGTAACTCCCTCCAGCATTAATGCCGGCACCTGGTAGCACAAAGATTTTCCACCACCAGTCGGCATCAAAACAATGCTGTCTTTTTTCGCCAGCACGTTTTCAATAATTTCTTCCTGGTTGTGGCGAAAGGAATTATAGCCAAAGTATTGCTGTAAAGTTTGCTGAATGCTATGCATATCGGGCCGGTTGATTTTATCCTGCCGACAAGATAAAAATCTTTTAGTCATTCTGCTGTAAAAAAAGAATCCGGACACTGGGGAGAAAAAATATATTTGTCCGAAATGCAGTATGGGTAATGCTTTTAGCTAGCCTTAACATTTTATTAAAATTTTTATTTGGAATTTTAGAATTGGTGCTTATACCTTTGCACCAGTTCTTTAGTTATCGCTTATCAAGAAAGGCAGAGGGTTATGGCCCTGTGAAGCCTTGACAACCTCTCTTTTATCTCCGCAGGAAATAAAAGAAAAGGTGCCAATTCCACCCCGATGGTTATCGGGACAGATAAGTCAGATCCACAGCTCAAAATATCTGCACAAAATATTAAAAGCTCATCTGATTTATCGGGTGAGCTTTTTTGTTGCCCCTACACGTAAGCAACATAAAAGTTTACCCGGTATATTTCAATCTTCTTGACAGGCATGAAAGAAATTATTATTCACGTCCGGTTTAAATAAAATGCCGGGACTAAAAATTTTTTATCATGAGCAACCCAACAGATTTTTTACACAGCATCCCGGTTGATCCCTTAACGGGCGCTATCAGTGTACCCATTTATCAAACCAGCACTTTTGTGCAGGAAGCCCCGGGCGTAAACAAGGGCTACGATTATGCAAGAAGCAATAATCCTACAAGGGCTGCCCTCGAAGGCATCATCGCTAAACTTGAAAAAGCTAGCACAGCAGCCGCTTTTAGTAGCGGACTGGCCGCCATTGACGCCGTAATTAAACTGTTGAAAACCGGCGATGAAATTATCGCGGTCGACGATATTTATGGTGGTGCTTTTCGCCTGTTTACGCAGGTGTATGAAAAATTTGGTATCAAAATAACGTATGTTGATACTACTGATGCAGCCAATGTCTTCAACGCCATCACACCCAACACAAAACTGATCTGGCTGGAGACACCTACCAATCCCACTTTAAAAATCAGCGATATTGAAGCCATTGCAAAAATTGCCAAAGCCAGCAACTGCTTGCTTTGCGTAGACAGCACTTTTGCTTCTCCTGCATTACAGCAGCCCCTAACGTTGGGTGCCGACATCGTGGTTCATTCCGCCACAAAATATTTAGGTGGCCACAGCGATTTAATTGCCGGCCTCGTTATTTGTAAGGATGCGGCGGTTGGTGAAAAAATAAAATTTTTGCAGAATGCCTGCGGTGCCATTCTTTCTCCATTTGATAGCTGGTTGCTGATACGGGGTATCGAAACCCTGCATCTCCGGGTAAAACAACATTGCATCAATGCGGGCGAAGTGGCCAACTGGCTGACCACACATCCGCTGGTAGATAAAATTTATTACCCAGGCTTGGCAACACATCACAACCATGACATTGCCAAAAAACAAGCGAAAGGTTTCGGCGGCATTATTTCTTTTTCTTTAAAGGAAGATACAGAAGCCGCTGCTATAGCCTTTGTAACCAGCACAAAATATTTTTTACTGGCAGAAAGTTTAGGCGGTATTAAAAGCCTGATCAGTCACCCGGCAAACATGACGCACAAAAGTATTCCTGCAGCTATCCGAAGGGCCAACGGCGTTAGTGATAGCCTTATACGTTTGAGCGTTGGCCTGGAAGAGGCAGAAGATTTAATTGCAGACCTTGAGCAGGCATTTGAAAAAATCAGTATAATAAAAAACACAAAAAAAGAATCATCGCTTCAAACAGCATAAAACAATAACACCATGTCAACTAATAAACTCTGTATAGGCCTCTTTGGTTTTGGCGTAGTAGGAAAAGGCTTGTACGACGTATTGCACAGCACTCCTACCTTGCAGGCTTCCATCAAAAAAATATGTATTAAAAACAGCGGCAAAACACGCAGCATTGCGGCGGAAAATTTTACTACCGACGCGGATGTGTTGCTGAACGATGAAAACATCAACGTAATAGTAGAATTAATTGATGACGCCGATGCAGCATTTGCCATTGTAAAGAAAGCCTTAGAAAGTGGAAAGGCTGTGGTAAGTGCCAACAAAAAAATGATAGCGGAACATTTTGAAGAACTGTATGCACTGCAACAACAATACAATACCCCCTTTTTATACGAAGCTGCCTGTTGCGCCAGTATGCCGATTATCCGCAACCTGGAAGAGTATTATGACAATGATTTGTTGCAATCGTTCCGTGGCATCATTAATGGTTCTACTAATTTCATTCTCACCAAAATTTTCCGCGAGCAGGTAGAGTTCAATGAAGCGCTGTTATCCGCAAAACAGCTTGGCTTTGCAGAAAGCAATCCCATACTGGATATTGGCGGTTTTGACGCGGCCAATAAACTATGCATTTTACTGGCCCATAGTTTTGGCATCATTGCCAAAACAAACCAATTTATTTTTAATGGCATTACCAATATTTCTTTGCAGGACGCTACTGTTGCCAAAGAAAAAAAATACAGCATTAAACTCGTCGCCAATGCGCAAAAGTTAGCCAATGGAAAATTAGCGGCTTTTGTATTGCCACAATTTGTAACCGAAGCCGATGACCTTTACCATGTACACAACGAGTTTAATGCCATTACCACCGAAAGCAGTTTTGCCGATCGTCACTTTTTCAAAGGCAAGGGTGCAGGCGCATTTCCCACTGCATCTGCAGTATTGAGTGATATCTCCGCGTTGCGCTACGACTATAAATATGAGTATAAAAAAATTGCCCATCAAACAGACACTGTTTTAAGCAACGACTATTACCTAAGGATTTTTGTAAGTGTTGACAGCATCGAAAAACTGAACAAAAATAATTTTGAATGGATAGAAGAATGGCACAATGAGTTTAACTATAGCTGGTTGATTGGCGTGGTTAAAGCGGACCACCTGTTTACCTCCGGTTGGTGGAAACAGGCCGGTATTTCACTGATTGCCTGCCCGGATGCGGTAATAGAAAATATAGATTACAAACTAATCAGCAAGCGAAGTCTTGAACTTGCCGGAGTTGTATAAATTTTATTTCTGATTTTTTGTAAGCCCGTTGTAATGAGCGGGCTTTTTATTTTCCCGTACTTCTGTTAAGATAAAAGCCTGGACGTTCGTTTTAATCAAATTCTAATTTGGTATTAACTTCTTTCTAATTAGTGGGGTTTAATATTGTATTAAATAAAAATCAACTTACAGTTGCGGGCCACTGCCGTATTAAAGCTTTTGTAAATAAGAATCAAATTTTACAGGAGTAAATAAGTGCCGGTCCTGTAAACGAATTTTTTACAACACTTCAAATTTCAACACAACCTTAATAGTAAATAAAAAAAGAAAAAGATGAGAAAATTTTCCATTACGGCGGCTATACTTTTGGCAGTTGTCACTTGCTGGTCGCAATCGGTAAAAGATGCAAAAAAGTATATTTATAACGAAAGATATGAATCTGCAAAACAACTTTTAAAATCCAGTATTGATAAAGGAGAAGATGCGGCCGATGCCCGCTATTGGCTTTCAGAAATTTACTTGAAACAGGATAGTGTAGACGCGGCCTGGAAACTATATGACAATGGTACATTGGATATTTTGAAGACGCCCTATTCAAAAAAGGAGTCTCCTTTGGTATATATTGGCTGGGCACATGCGCAACTGGATTCGGGCAAAACTACTGAAGCAAGAGCCGGAATGGAAGCATTGTTGACTACTTTAAAATATAAAAATGCAGATGCCTTGCTGGAGGTTGCCAATGCCAATATCGATAGCAAAAAGGGCGACACGAAATGGGCTATTGAGTTATTGACAAAAGCCATCGATCGTGATAAAAAAAATCCTGAAATCTATATCGCATTGGGTGATGCTTACCGAAAATTAAATGATGGCTCTAACGCAATAATGAATTATGAATCGGCCCTTCGCCTGGATGCCAACAATGTGGAGGCTTTGTATAAGGAAGGCAAGATTTACAAAACGCAGAAAAACCCCGACATTTATGTGGCCAAGTTTAAAACTGCTTATCAAATAGACAGCACTTACACCCCGGTTTTGTACGAGCTGTATTTTTACAATTATTATGTTGACGTTATTACCGCGGGCAAATTTCTGGACTCCTATATCCGTCATTCAGACCCGAGCCCCGAACAGGATTATTTAAAGACGGACCTGCTATATGTATCTCAGAAATATCAACAGGCCATCAATGATGCACAAACAATTATTGCAAAAGATGAACAAAACGCATTACCGAGACTATACAAGTTAATTGCCTATAGTTATGCAGCCCTGGGCGATTCGGCCACAGCCCTTACAAATATGAACATCTATTTCGATAAACAGGATTCATCTGACCTTGTTGTAAAAGACTTTTCGATGAAAGCCGGGTTACTTGAAAAACTCAGCCCTGACAAATCATCGGCCGTTGAGTGGTATAAAAAGGCAATCAGAATGGAGCAGGACAGCGTGGCAAAAGTGACCTACATGATGAACCTTGCCGACTTACAAAAAGAATTAGGGAACAGGGATAGAGAAGCTTTTTGGAGACAAAGGATTTTTGAAACTAAAAAAAGCCCAACCAATCTTGATATTTATAAATGGGGACTATCATTGTATTACGGAAAGGAATATGCAAAGGCTGACAGTGTTTTTGCTTTGTATGAAGAAAAGTACCCGGATCATGTACATGGCTATTTATGGCGGGCAAGAAGCAGTGCCCTTATAGACACTACAATGACACTTGGCCTGGCTGTACCGCATTACCAAAAATTAATTGAAGTGGCATCAAAGGATACTGTAGCAAACAAAGGAATATTATTAGCCGCCTACGAATATCTTGGGGGGTACGAAGCCAATATCAAAAAAGACTATGAAGCATCTTTAAATTATTTTACCGAATTGGTTATGCTTGATCCTACCAATTCGGATGCCGCCAAAAACATAGAAATATTAAAAAAACTGGTGGAAAAAGAAAAAGCTAAAGGCACAAAATAAGCAGTATAATTTGCCATAGAAAGCAGGAAAACCAGTATCGATTCTTTCGATACTGGTTTGATGCTGTCACAATTAATCCTTAACAAAGCCAACTATTTTACAATGACTGACCATATGCAGATAAAAATCCCAAAGAACATGAATATTATCAACACCAATAATTTTGGCGAATTTATTTGGTGGACACATCATTTAGGCATTAACCCGGAAAAACTCCTGGCGATTATAGAATCATCTGGCGCATCAGTTGCCGAGGTCAGGCTTCGCATTCAAGAGCAAATAAATACGCATAAGTAAAGTAATAGAACCTTATTAATACTTCGCCACGCAACAGCGCATGGCTTTAAATTTACATCAATTGTTCGTACAGTCGGAGTGACTGATTCGTACCTCCTGGATAAGCACTCTTTTTATAACTGATAAATTGTTAAACCACTTTATTTGCAACAAAGTACAATCAGTGGAAAATGTGATGTACAATGTATGCGTTATCATGAAGACATGGATTGTCTCAAAAGCAATTTGTTCAGATGGTGGACCACCAGCAAAAAAACTATACCTGCATTATATAACGAAGTATCAAAAGCTGTTATAAAAAACTTGCCATTATTAGCCCCCTGATTATCCAAATTCTCTTCCATATAAATACAAGTTTTACCAACCTGAATAGATAATAGCATCCATTAGCTTTCATACCAACAACAATAATAACCGTGGAAACTTATGGCAGTTAAACAAGGATAAAAAATAGGAGAAGCCCCCACAGACTTCTCCCGTATAAAAAACAAACAATGAAAAAAAATTAGCCATTGCCGCATGGCTGCCGTTTGTTGCCAATTTGTTCCGGTAATAATTCGTTTATTTCAACTGGGCAATTCATGTTACTTTCTTTATTCGTTGGCGAAAGATGTTTTAAAAAACCCGTCGCCCAAAAATGTATACCATATTTCTTTACCTGTTCGTGTAACCTATTCATCCGAACTTGTTGATCATTGTCACTTGACATTAATGCCTGCACAAGGCGTTCTGGGGAGAACTCATTTTTTCAACCTGAAGAGTTTCTGCAGTAATGTTTATTGCAGAATGGGCCAGCAGGTCAAAATTTCTGATAGCTTCAATAATTCCGCCTGCCCCTTCTTCTTTGGCGGTATATACATTGGGAATGTTCCTTGTAAGTTGTACCAGTTTTTGTTCGCTTTTACCTACAACTACGCCTTTAAAACCGTATTGGTACATTGACAAATCATTCAATGTAGCGCCCGCTACCAGCACGTCTTCTACGTCGGCATTTAAGTAGTTAACCAGTTTTAGCAGGGTATTACCCTTGTCTGTGCCCTGCGGCATCACGTCAAGGTATTTACCGGCAGAATGTATAATACTACAGTCGATAGCATTCACTTTTTTCCCTACCTTCTGAATCATTTTTTCATCTGTACAATAAAATGAACAGCGATGTTGTTGTGGTACATCCTGGTACTGCAAAGTGGTAAAATCATTGAGGCATTCAAATATTTTGAGACGCCCCGGCCATTTTTTATCTATCTCATTTTGTAAAGGTTCTACTGGTTCCAGCGTGCGTCCGTTAACAACTGTAGCTCCAACATCACAAATAATAAAATCAGGATTGGGAATGATGGGATCGTTCAGCAACGGTATCACTGATTCCAATCCCCTGCCGGTAACAAATATCAGCCGTATGGAAGCGTTTTTTCTTATTAACCTGTACAGCTGTTGTTTATGCAGGCTCTGGCCTCCCAGAAATGCACTATCTAAATCTGTTGCTAATATCATAAAAAATATTTTTGTGTTATCTAAGGTGTTGCTCTATTAATTTGAATTCATGAAACGCATTTGCATGTTGATGCAGGATTCGATGAATGGTATTGATCAAGGGTATTGCGGCTGTCTCCTCATGGTATTGGAAGTAAACACGTCCCGAAAATTTTCACCGTAGTGAAGTCCATTGGCTATGCCTGTTGCAATGCCGATACTATTTTTCAGAACTGCCCCAAACGCTATCCCGAATGAATCTGTACTGATATTTGTTTGAATATATTTTACATTGATGATATTGGCTACCCTGCTGGCAGCAGCTACATCTTTGTCGCAACTGTTACGTAGGCATTTGTTTGCATAGCTAATTCTTGTGCATCACAAGGCCCGCCTCTATCAGTGATTTTTCTGATCATTGCACACAAGGTAGCCGCGTTGCATTAACATTTAATTAACCTAAGATTAGAATTCAATTAGAGTTGTTTAAAGTATTGGAGAACGGGCTATTAAAAATTATGCCCTGTATAATGAAGCGATCGGTATTTTACAAATTACTGCTGCCGGCAATTGGCAGTTGGATTTCAAAACTAGAGCCTTGCCCTGGTTCCGAATCAACTTTTATTGTGCCCTTGTGTAATTTTATGATACGTGCCGCCAGCGGAAGACCAAGTCCAAATCCTTCTTCAGAACGGTTTTCGCCTGCCTGGTAAAAAGGCTGAAAAATTAGCGCCAATGATTCTTTCGGAATGCCGGCGCCTTTATCTGCTACAGTCACAAAAATATCATTTTGCACCACTGCGAGTTTCAATAGCGCCACATGATCCGGTGAATATTTACAGGCATTGATCACGATATTTTTTATAGCACTGAACAGCAGCCCTTCGTTTCCAAATATCAATAGCTTTGTTTCTTCCTCAGGCAATTTTTCAAAAGAAATTTTTACGTGGTAGTTGTTGTTGAGTTTAAACATTTCGCCAGGCATCCGTAACAGAATTTCATCAATTCTTACCAGGCTGATTTCAATACCCGCCGAAGTGCCGGATGCTTTGGCAAATTGTAATAAAGTTTGGGTTAGCTTGTTCAGGTGGTGTACATCCTCCAGCACTGACTGCATCACCTGGCGATATGCTGTGGCGTCCCGGTCTTTTTGCAGCGAAACTTCCAGCTGGCTGTAGATAGAGGTAAGCGGGGTTGACATTTCGTGGGAGGCGTTGGCAATAAATCTGCCCTGCGTTTCAAAACTCTCTTCCAGCCGGTTTAACAGGGTATTGATAGTTTGTGCCAGGTAACTCCATTCGTCTTTACGAAAAGGCGATACAATACGTTTGGTTAAATTTTGCGCTGTAATATCATTGACTTCATCGGCAATTTTTTTTACCGGGCGCAACAGGCTTTTAGAAAAAAAATATCCCCCGGCAATAGTAAAAAGAATACCACCCCAAAAGCAACTCCATAATATAAACCGCAATTGTTGTAAATTTTTTTGTCCTTCCGGATCAGAAGCTGCAGTGATGATGATAAGTTTTGCATTGCCATCCGTATAATGATACGCTACCGCATCTTTTTGATTGATGGTAAAATAAAAAAAATCCTTTTTTTTTGCAGCCTCCAGTATTTCTTCGCTTACAGAAATGGTATCCGCTGCTTTATCGGCATAACTATAAATGCGTTGCCCTGTATAGCTATAAGCCTGGATGGTTTTGTTCAACATTGCAACACTGGTAGACGAATCAATTTTTTGAATGAGGGCCTGGTTAAAAACGTCTGTCTGGCTTAGCAGCCTGGCTGTGGTTACCGCCCTGTTGGTAAGCCGTGTTTTAAAATTCTTCTCCCGGTTAGTATAGGCAATGGTGTAGATGGAAATACATACCATCGTCAGGATGACAAAAACAATCATTGTAAAAAACAAGGTAATTCTTACTTTAACCGGCATGTGTTTTAATTTGCTCTTAAAATATAACCTGTTCCAACCTGGGTTTGTATCAGTTTGTTCCCGTAATTTTTGTCGATTTTATTTCGGAGGTAATTAATATATACATCAATAATATTGGTGTTACTATCAAAATCGGTGTCCCAAACATTTACCGCAAGGTCGGCACGTGATACCACCCTGTTTTTATTTCTAAGCAAATATTCAAGTAACTGAAATTCTTTGGCGGTTAGATTAATTCTGTTACCGCCCCTGATAACTTCCATTGTATCCAGGTTCATTTCCAGATCGTCTGCCAACAAGCGGTTACCTACGGGCAAATGCTGGTTCATGGTATGTTTCAGCAATACCCTTATTTTTAACAGCAGTTCTTTAAATTCAAAGGGTTTTACCATGTAATCATCCGTGCCGGCATTATACCCTTCAATTTTATCTTCCAGTGTTCCCATCGCCGTAAGCATAATTACAGGAATCGCATTGTTTTTGTGCCGTATCTGTGTACAAAGCTCAAAACCGTTCAGACCAGGCATATTCACATCCAGTATTACCAGGTCAAATGTGTGCGACGAAAAAATCCTCAACCCAATTTTTCCATCGTAAGCAACTTCCACATGATAGCCATGCTCGGCCAGTCCAAATTTTAATGTGTCTGCTATTTTCTTTTCATCTTCTATTACCAATATTTTACGTTCTTCCATCAGCTGTTTCTGATTAATTTCTTTATTTAATAAACCCTTGTCACATGGATTGCTTTCTAATTGTATTCTAATTTGAATTTAACCTATGGCTAATGGACGCATGATAGTTTTACCTGAATTAGTACTTATTCAGAAAAACAATTTCATGGTATACCACTTTCAAAATATACTGGTACCGGTAGACTTTACAATCAACACAGATGCCGCTATTGATAACGCAATAGCAATGTGCGATGTAAACAACACTAAGGTACATCTCTTTCATGTTAAAGTTGATTATTGGACAGTTGCACCTTATCATATCAATGGTTCATTTGCAATGCCCGGGGATAATATCATAGAAAAAGGCATCAGCATTGAGGAAGGCTTATTTAAATTAAAAAAAAGCATACAGGTTCGATACCCGCTGTTGGATATATTGACACACGTAGGTAGCTCCGGCAAAGTGCAGGAGGCGATAATTTCTAAAGCAAAACAGGTTAAAGCAGACCTGATTGTAATCAGTAAAAACAACAGCCATCAGTGGTTTGGCTTTTTTAATTTAATCAATAGCAGCGTTATTGCCCGCGAAACAAAATCGGCCGTATTGAATGTTGTTCCGGGCACAAGGCTCTCAAAAATAAAAAATATTGTAATGCCATTGCGTTCGTTTATACCCGGAAGAAAATTGGAATTATTGCTTACCATCACCAACAAGCACAAACCCACTGTTCACATTGTTACTGTACAAAAAGGCAATAAAAGCCCGTTGGACTCCGAGGTATTTATTGATACCTACCGGAGCTTATCCCAGGAGTTGCATTATCCCGTAACCTATAAAGTATCAGTGGGAAATAACATTGCTAAAAACATTTTAAAATACGCACAAAAAATAGATGCAGACATTGTAATGGTAAATCCATTTGATGAAACTTCTCTCAGTAGTTTATTAGGCACCCATATTACAGATATGGCCGACCCTAAATTGAGTGTATTAACGGCATCGCCTTATGATTAAATAATTAAACAAATACATTGACAGCAGGTTATTTCTATCCTGTTATAAAATTTTAAAAGAACAAAAGAAAATAATTAAATGAAGGATATTTGGCATAACGTGTATTTTGGTAACAATTTGATTGAATGGTTAACAGCCGCCGGGATTTTTTTAGGAGGATGTATTGCGCTAAGACTAATAAAATCTCAGTTTTTGATGTACCTGAAAAAATGGTCAAAAAAAACCAATACATCACTCGACGATTTTCTAGTGAACATTGCTGAGAAATCAGCTATTCCCTACGGTTATTTTTTATCCCTATATACTGGTCTTCACTGGCTTGATTTATCCATGCGAACAGACCTGGTAATCAACAAAGCCTTGCTGCTGGTTTCTGCATTTTTTGTACTTAGAACCATCAACACAGCAGTTCAATATTTTCTATTTAGCTTTTTAAATACCCAGGAAAACGGTGATGCAAAAAAAAGGCAGGCAAGAGGTATCCTGGTAATTATAAAAGCATTGGTATGGATAATGGGAATTGTTTTTTTGATGGACAATCTCGGGTACAATATATCCACGATCATTGCCGGCCTGGGTATTGGCGGTATTGCAATCGCTTTGGCAGCACAAACTATTTTAGGCGATTTATTTAGCTATTTTGTTATTTTATTCGACCGCCCTTTTGAGATAGGCGATTTTATTGCGATTGATGATAAAATGGGTGTTGTTGAAAATATTGGCATTAAAACAACACGGCTTAGGAACCTAGCGGGAGAACAGTTGATTTGCAGCAATAAAGACCTGACCGATTCAAGGATTCACAATTACAAGCGTATGGAAAAAAGAAGAGTTGTATTTAAACTCGGAATTACTTACCAAACCCCACCCGATTTACTGGAAGAAGTGCCTGCCATGGTTAAAGAAATAATTATAGATAAAGCTGATGTAATTTTTGACCGGGCGCATTTTGCGGGCTTGGGTGATTTTAGCCTCAATTTTGAAATTGTTTACTTTATTATGAGCGCAGATTATAACCTTTTCATGGATCGTCAGCAAGCAATTAATTATGAAATTTTCAGGGCTTTTGAAAGTAAAGAAATTGACTTTGCCTTTCCAACGCAGACCTTATTCATTAACGCGGAAAAAGAAATGGCAAATTGATATTTATCGGCATAAATAGTAACATACTATTATCTTTTAATGAAAAAAAATTGGAAAGCAACAACCAGAAAATTATCATTTGCAAAATAGTCACCGCTGAAAATTACCGGAAGCTGTGTAATAGTTTTAGTTTGGTTTTTTAGGTTTGGTTGAAATCCCTTGCCGGCCTGTTTTCAGGCCGGCAATATTTTTATACCAGTTAACCAGGTTTAAACAGCTGGCGTATTTATTGTTTACTATTAAAAACAAAATAAGATATCCAACATTGACCGGTTTACCATCAAATAACTTTCTCCTGCAGCAGTGCCCTGGTTCAAAATAGTCAGCTGCCATTTACGCAGCTACAATAAATGTTAGTCTATTAATTTGGTAGACTAATACTTCACCCCTATCTTTGTGCTCTTAAAAGCAGGTATCAACAATATTTTTTAATGTTAACCCTATTGGTGTTGCATTAAACAGTCACGTGGCCGAGTGGTTAGGTTTAAATCTGCAAAACTTTTTACGATGGTTCGAATCCATCCGTGACGTCAGGTTTAATTACATGGCAAACAATCGTTAAGGGGGGTGGTATTTCTATACTGCTTTTTCTTTCTATTAACCGGTTCACTGTTTTAATTTAGAAAACTATTATGCCGGTCTTTTCAAGGAGGGCATTTTATTTTGCTCTCCTTAAAACATCTGCTCAACCAGACCAAAAATTGACGCAATCGCATTAACTTGTAATTAAGAAAAAAGGTATATAATTTGCCTTTGGCACATCTAAATCAACATTTTAAAATTCAACGCATTAATATGGAATACAGACAACTTGGCAATTCACCACTTCACATATCAGCCATTGCTTTTGGCGCCTGGGCTGCCGGTGGATGGATGTGGGGCAAAACAGATCGCAACGATGCTATAACTGCCATTAGAGCCTCTTACGACGAAGGCGTAACCTCAATAGATACCGCACCCATTTACGGCCAGGGTGATAGCGAGCTGATTGTTGGTGAAGCTATCAAAGGCATTCCGAGGGATAAGGTGCAGCTGCTTACCAAGTTTGGAATGCGTTGGAACCTGGCAAAGGGAACCCTTGCCTTTAAAAGCAAAAACAACCAGGGGCAGGATATTGACATCTATAAATATGCAGGCAAAGAAAGCATTATTCAGGAATGCGAAGACAGCTTGACAAGATTGGGTACGGATTACATTGACCTTTACCAGATTCATTGGCCTGATATAACTACGCCCATTCACGAAACGATGGAGGCGCTTACTACATTAATTCAGCAGGGAAAAGTTCGGTACGCTGGTGTTTGCAATTATAGTGCAGCACAAATGGCAGAAGCAGAACAAACCATACAACTGGTAAGCAACCAGGTTCCGTTTAGTATGGTTAACCGGGGTATAGAAGCCGAGACGGTTCCTTACTGTATCGCAAACAATAAATCCATATTGGCTTACAGCCCCATTGAACGGGGTTTGTTATCTGGTAAAATAACACCTGGCTATACATTTGCCGAAGGCGATCACCGGGCAACCAATAAATATTTTACAGAAGAGAGTATTATAAAAACCAACGCTTTCCTGGCAAAAATAAAACCCATAGCCGATAGCAAAAATGCTACCCTTGCGCAATTGGTTATTAAATGGACACTCCAGCGAGCCGGCATAACAATTGCGCTGGTTGGTGCCAGGAACAAAGAGCAGGCAGTGCAAAATGCAAAGGCCATCCACTTGTCACTAACGAAGGAGGAAATTGATTTTATCAACGGCCAACTGCCTCAACTGTAAAGATAAAAAAGATTTCAGCCAACCGAAGAAAGGGATGCAGGTGGCAACACTGAAAACAAGCAACTGTACATGGGCCAAACAATTGACCAGTAGTGACATGTTTAAATGCCTAAGTACTGGCCTGAAATATATTTTTACAAATTACCAAAAAACGAACACCTCATTCGGTCTACAATCTTTTAATGTTTTCGATGCGGATGGGTACCGTAAAATACTCCCCACGGCTGGGGTTATTTTGAATTTGTCTTACCACGTCCATTCCCTCCACTACTTTTCCAAATGCCGCAAAGCCGAGGCTATCGGCAGATTGATTGCTGTCGAATTGCGTTTGATCACCCACACAAATAAAAAACTCTGTACTGGCCGTTCCGGGTGTTGTTCTTGCCAATGAAATAGTGCCATTGGTGTGCGATAAATGAGTGGTTGCCGTAGCTTCATGGGCAATACCAGGGATGCGATCCAGCAGGGCCTGGTTACTGGTAAATATGCCTCCTTGTATCAAGCCGGTGTTATATTGCCGGGGCACATTGTCATTGCTCAATACCCGGTAAAAAAATCCGTCTTTATAATAGCCTGAATCTACATAAGACAAAAAAGCAGCGACTGATACCGGTGCGTTCCCGGGCATCAATTCTACTATCACATCACCATAACTTGTATTGATCAGCACATGCGGAGTTGTATATTTTTTTTGAGCGCAGCCGCATACTAAAATGATTGCTGATATTAATGATAAACAATGTTTCATAGAGGCAAATTACATTGTTATTTTGTTAATTGTTTCTCTACAAAATTAAGCAGGTAAATTTTCCCCAACCGGGATGTGAAAGCGGCAAAAAATGACCTTAAAACGTGCTTCACCGTATTAAAACTGACTGGCACCATTTTGGTTTTTATTTTTATCTAAATTTATATTTTATGCAAGCAAATGAAAAAATTGTAGAGGTTTTAAATGACCTTATCGAAATTAATAATGACCGTGTGAGAGGTTATGAAAAAGCAAATGAAGAGACTAAAGACCTGGATGTAGATCTGAGGTCTATATTTCAAAGCCTGGCGAATGATAGCCGGAAATATGCTGCCGAGTTAACGCAAGAGATAAATAAATTTGGCGGTGATGCAACAACAGATACTACAACAAGCGGTAAAGTGTATCGTGCCTGGATGGATGTTAAAGCAACCTTCACAGGTCATGATCGTCAGTCTGTGTTAGAATCGTGCGAATACGGAGAAGATGCGGCTCAAAAGGCTTATAATGATGCATTGGCTTCGGATGCAGAAATGAGTGCAGAGACAAGGCAATTAATTACAAGCCAGCAATCTACTTTACGAATTGCGCATAACCTGATTAAAAAATACAGGGATTTACACCATGCGGTAAACGCTTAAATAAAATGAATAGCAAACAAAAGAGCCATGCAAAAAATGCGTGGCTTTTTTGTTTGCACTACTAAGTTTAGTATTGTTGCGTTTGGCTACATAAAACTGCCTTGTTATTACCCGAAAAAAAATAAAGTGGCTGCTATAAGCTATAAGAACCATAAACATATAGTGGCCAATAAGATAGCTTCTCCTTAGCACTTCCAGCTACTTTTTACAGCCTTGTCATCACATAAATAAAGTAAATTTTACTATGTATCCAACAAATAAAATATTATTTTAGCGATGGCTTTACATCCAGTTATCCTTGCTGTTTTTATTATTTAAAACTGAAAACTTTGCTTATGCAAACCATCCCAATTTACGGTAGCAAAACCACAGCCTTACCTGTAACAAATGCTACTCCTTTGTTTACAGCCAGTCTTCCCGTAATAAGATTTGAGGAGAAAAAAGAAAAATATTATTGGGCGCAGCCCGATCAGATTTATTTTGTGGTAAGTGCAGACCATTATGTGAAAGCCCTTATCAGCAATGGAAAACAAAAAAAATGGATGAGCCGGCATTGTACCATTAAAGCCCTTTTGGGCATATTACCTCCCGGCAATTTTATCCGGTTAAACAAGTTCTATCTTTTAAACCGCAATCATTTTTCAGGGATTAATGAAGCCGAAAAAATTTTATTTATTGACGATAATTTTCCGATTTCTGTACCCCACTGTATCTCAAAATATGTGTTGGATGCTGTAAAGAAATAACTTCCCCTGTACGTGAAATGTTTTTGACGAAATAGTTTTGGACCGCGGCCGGCTCTGTATCTACATTTGTTTAAGGTAACTGCATGCTTAATTGCAGCTTTATAAAAAAGAGCTCTTTTCTATTACTCACACGTCCCTGCATTTGAAATATGGTTGCCTGAACTTCCCTAAAATATCCCCAACACCCGGTTCAATTTTAACTGAATACGGCGTTACAGCTACCGTTTTTTATTTCTTATTAAATCTGAAAAATTAAACATTATGCAAACAAAACCCAAAGTAACAAAACACGATCTGCTCGCATCAGAAAAGCTGATCATCAAATCACTCATGTCACCATTGGCTGTATTAGATGATGAAAAGAAGCAGGCTCCTACCGCACCTGCAGCGGCCAATAATTTATTAGGCCTTTGCAGTATACAGGATTTTTCTGGTGTTTTCGGCAACCACAATTCTGATTTACATGCCACCCATGCCGATGCAAGGGGCTTTTACACTTACCTGAATAACTGGTACACGGCCAACTACTGGTATGGAGATGGCTCAGTAAAAACATGGTTGTATGAAGAGCCGTATGACCACTGGCAAAATATTTATGGTGTAGACGCGGTCTGCATTTTTTATCATTCAGGGCACGGTAACATGACGTCTGGCGGCGTCTTTCAGGCGCCTATGGGTGGTAAATGGAATAATGAAAGCTGGTTCTTCTCCAACAACAAAGCTTTTTTTGGCAACCAACGTGTGCGATATGTTTTCTGGTCAACCTGCTTATCCTGCAGGGTTGGTGGTGGCTTAAGCCCTATCAGCACCTGGTGGGCAGATGACAGCAATCCTGGCTTTAGAATGTTGTTTGGTTTTGAAACCACCAGTATCGACAGTGGCAACTATGGTTCAAATTTTTGGAATCACTGGAAAAGTGGCGAGGCATTTTCAACTGCCTGGCTCAATGCCAGCTGGGACATTTATCACAACCAGTCACCGAGCGTAGTGGCGTCTGGCGCCAATGCAACAGAAGCTTCCAACATATTGTACAACGAACGTTTTTTCAATTGGTCTGCGGTGGCCCGTAACTGGTACCAATGGCGCTGGTATTACGCCTCTTCAGTTGCAGCCCGTAACAAAATGGTTCCCGCCAAATTAATGGTCGCCGAACTGGCGCATGTAACTTTTGAACAGGATGAAGTGAATATGATAGCAAAAACGTTGGGACTGCAAAATCCTGTTGCCGGATTGAGCAAGGATGGTGTTTTTTCCGTTCAGTCAAAAGATAAAATGGTTAGCCTGAATGAACAGGGGCATCTCAATATCAAGCTGGCAAACATCAATTACAAAAACAAAAAAAAGCTGGATGAAAAGGAAGCTATCAAAATTGCCGAAACCCACATTAAAAAACACGATCTGGACCATGGACAAAAATTAAAATTCGACATGATCCGGCTGGGAGTTACCGCGGGAGGCAATACAAAAGACGTTCACCAAAAAGGTGATGAATTCATTACTGATACTACGGTGCAGTTTAGGCAGGAAATTAATGGTGTGCCAACAATAAATCACGACCAGGGTATTGTGAGGGTTACGGTGGATAATGACGGAACAGTTACGCACATGCACAGCTCTGTTAAGAAGGTAGTACGGCTGAGTAACTTTGCCAAAAACATGGACCTGGATCCTAAAAATGATGGCAATCCGCAGGCGCATTTAATGACCAAACAAGCCATTGATAAAAGTTTTAAGGAAAAAATCAGTGGCTATCAGTCAGTAAAACTGGTGGAAGATTCTGAAGAAACCGGTTATGATATTGCTGAGATGCACGGCAGATTGGTGGAACAACGTGTGTATGAAGTAACTTATGAACAGAATTTTAAAAAGTTGATCAAAGTGATAGTTCCACTTTTTGAATAGCGTGTTCTACAATAAAAATTTGAACTTTATATGCCAGTTTTTTTATAACAAATAAAACCTGGGGTTGCTGAAATATGGATATTGTTCAGATTTTATACAGAAGCAATAAATCCCGCCTTGGCGGGGTTTATTGTATAAGGCTACTACTTAAAAAAACACTAAGACCGTTATTTAACATACGCATCTGCGATGCTGATAGCTTCACTTATAATGGCAAGACCTTCATCAATTTGCGCTTTGGTAACACAAAGTGGAGGTGCAATAAAAATATAACTCCACCGAACAAATGTATACATCCCCAGTGCTTTGATTTTTGCAGCCACTTTATTCATCACCTCCATTTGTGCGGCGGTGGCGTTAAAGGGTGCCATTGGTTCTTTGGTTGTTCTGCTTTTTACCAGTTCAATACAACCAAGCAAACCGGTGCTTCTAAAGTCGCCAATGGATGGATGCTTTAGTTTCAGCAATTCCACACGTTGCTCTACATAGGCGCCCATTTCGGCTGCATTTTCTACCAGGTGATCCGTTTCATAAATCTGCAGTGTTTCCAATGCGGCAGCGCAGGCAACGGGATGCGCTGAGTAAGTCAAACCAAGCGGTAACATATTGTCATCGTATTTGGCTGCAATGGTATCACTCACCATCAGGCAGCCAAAAGGTAAATAGCCGCAGGTAAGTCCTTTGGCCATCGCAATCATATCCGGTACTATACCATGGTGTTCAAAGCCAAACCATTTTCCGGTACGGCCAAAGCCACTCATTACCTCATCCATTATCAATAAAATGCCATGCTGTTTACACAAGCCGCTTAGTTTGGCCAAATAACCTACCGGGTATTTAAGGCAGCCGGATGATCCTGATTCGCCCTCCAGTAAAATGGCTGCGATATTAGAAGGTCCTTCGTAAGCAATTATCCTTTCAAGTGAGGCTATCGCTTCTTTCAATAAATTTTCTTCCCCGTACTCCCAACGATAGGCATTGGGCAAATCGAAGTGTACAAAATTGGGCGCCTGTTGTGCATCAGAAAACAGTTTCCTGGGGTCGCCGCTGGCCGTCATCGCCCCGTTGCTGGAGCCATGGTAAGACTGGTACCGGGTTAAAATTTTATGTCGCCCGGTGTATAGCCGGGCCAATTTAATGGCATTCTCTATGGAGGTTGCACCGCAAAGTGTAAAGAAGGCTTTATTTAAATTGCCCGGGCAAATGGCTGCCAGTTTTTTCCCCAGGTCGCCCCTTACTTTGGTAACACAACTGGGCGTAACATAACTAATCTGCTGCATCTGTCGAACTACGGCATCGGTAATGCGCTGGTCGCCGTGACCAATGTTTACATTCATCAATCCCGATGAAAAATCGATGTAACGCTTATCATCATAGTCATACAGGTACACCCCTTCGCCGTATTTTACTGCAATAGGGTCAATGCCTTTTTGTTTGCTCCAACTGAACAGCGTATAATCCAAATTTTCCCGAATGATTTCATTTGCTTCGGAAATTAATATTGTATTCATAATCATAATTTTGACGTCAACAGTAAAATAAAATTTTCAAACACCAAGCTTCTTGTAAAGTAGAATTAGTTTGTAAAATTGACTTAAGTCCGAAGGACTGGTATTATTATAGAAACAAAAAGAAAAGGTATAAAAACCCTGAAAGGGTGATATTAAAACTGCGCCGATATCTATATTAGTTATAAAATTCAAACAAATATTTATCTTCAAACACAATATTAAACTTTCTTAAAAATCCCATTACTCCGTTTTGAATGTCCTTTTCTTGTGGTGCTCTTTTTGATTTTTTATGTACTCAATCACGCTTCCAAAATTGGATTGAGAATAAGAAAAAGCGCCATACCCTTCCTGCCAGCAAAACTTCTGTTTCAGATATCCTTTTTCATTTATAAAATTGCTGGAATTATTTTTAATATCCCTAGCAAGGTCGGCAATTCGCATCGCCGGTTTTAAACCAACAAGTACATGAACATGATCTTCCATGCCATTCACAGCCAATACCTTTTGACCTTTCGCAGTTACAATTCCAGAGATGTATTTATACACTTCATCCTGAAAAACCGGCAAAATCATATTCATCCTACCCTGTACAGCAAAAACATATTGAATGTAGATTTGAGAAAACGTGCCTGCCATTAGTGTAAATTTAAATGTCACCCCTATGGGGTTCTAACAGTTTATTCATTCTTTGTTCGCTATAGTAATTTCAGCCTTCCAGGCTTTTAAACGTTTCAACTCATCCAGTTTACGCCAGCTTCCGCATTCCACTTTACAGTACTTTTTTTCAGCTTGGTCCAGAATTGAATAGAACTTTTACCGGTAATATCGCCTACACCAAATTTACTTTCATTCCATCCGCCAAAACTAAACGGTTCCCTGGGCACAGGCACACCAACATTAACACCCGTCATACCGGCGCTGGCCCTGTCGATGATATATCGTGCCATGCCTCCGTTTTGGGTAAACACGCTGGCAGCATTCCCATAAGGATTGGCGTTTTCAATGGCAAGCGCTTCATCAACCGTGTTGGTACGCATGATAGAAATCACCGGACCGAAAACTTCTTCTGTTGCTACGCCCATAGCCGGGGTAACATAGTCTATTACTGTGGGGCCCACATAACTGCCATTTTCTTTACCTGCTACTTTTACATTACGGCCATCTACCAAAATTTTTGCTCCCTGTGCTTCGGCTTCCGTGATCAGCCTTTCTATTCTTTCCTGCGAAGCTTTATTTATAACGGCGCCCAAATTTTCACCAGGGATAATCTTGCGGGCCTCATCACAAATTTTATCAATGATGTGATCTACATTGCCCACACCAATCATAGCCCCGGCGGCCATACAACGCTGACCGGCACAACCACTCATGCTGGCGATCACATTTTGCGCCGTCATATTGGCAACCGCATCCGGCAATACAAGCAAATGATTTTTTGCGCCGCCCAGTGCCAAACATCTTTTTAAATTACCCGTAGCCCGTTGGTATACCAGCTTAGCCACTTTGGTAGACCCCACAAAAGAAACGGCTTCAATGCCTGCATGATCGCAGATTGCATTCACCATAGTATCATCACCATGTACAATGTTGAACACGCCGTCAGGTAGCCCTGCTTCCTTCAACAGTTCAGCTATTCTTCCACAAGTGAGCGGCACTTTTTCAGACGGTTTTAAGATCATGCAATTACCCAAAGCAATGGCATTGGGAATGGTCCAGTTGGGAACCATCGCCGGAAAATTAAACGGCACGATAGAGGCCACTACACCCACTGCAACATATTCCGTTCTGCATTCCACTCCCCTGCTTACTTCCAGCACTTCGCCTGTTACCAATTGGGGTAAAGATGTTGCGAATTCTGTTAGCTCAATGCATTTTTCTATTTCAGCAACCGACTCACCATAGGTTTTGCCGTTTTCTTCACTGCACAATTTGGCCAGTTCATCCAGGTGTGTTTCCAGTAACGATTTATATTTAAAAAACACCTGCACGCGTTCTTTGATGGGCGTTTTGCTCCAGCCAGGGAAAGCCTTTTTCGCGGCAGCTACGGCATCGTCCAGGTCAGACTGTACAGATAATGGAACTGTTGACAAATGCGTTCCATCCAGCGGGGATATTACCGGCAACTGCCGGGAAGACGCGGCAGTAACAAACTGACCATTGGTATAATTTTGGACCTGTGGGTATTTCATAATTTTAATTGACTATAAATTTTGCAGAAATAAAAGCCTAATTTAAAAATATTTTAGCTGTCTACAAAATAACTGACAAATTTATATCCAATAGCCAGATATTTGTACGTCGAAAATAATTTGATATGGAAAGAAAAAACACAACAACCGCAGACAACCTGGATTTTGCAATTTTATCGTGCCTGCAAAAAGATGGCAGGATGTCATTTACGGTAATGGCAGAAGCATTAAAAGTCTCTATCGGAACCATTCGCACCCGCTGTAATAAATTAATTGAAGATGGTACGGTCAATATTATCGGCAGGGTAAATCCTGATAAAGTGGGTTTTAATTCTTATGCACAAATTGCTGTGTTTGTGAGGCCGGCCACATTGATTGAAAAAGTAGCCAAGAAAATCAGCACTATGCCCGAAGTAAGTTTTCTTGCCGGCACCTCGGGTGATCATGACTTGGAAGTGGATGTAATGTGTCGCAACAATGAACATTTGGTAGATTTTATTAACCGAATTTCCAAATTAGCCGGTGTGAATCAAACTAAAACGACGCTGTATTTTAAAGTGTATAAATATGCGCAACCCGAGCTTACTTTATTAAAATATTAATTTGGCACACGGCTGATTTAACAGCAGTTTTATTTATTTTGGGCTATGAAATTATTTTGCTTACTCCTCCTGTTTGTTCCCATTGCTGCTACTGCGCAAATAAACCCAACCAACATCACCATTGCAAGAGATAGTTTTGGTGTACCCCATATTTTTGCGCCTACCGATGCTGAAGTGGCTTACGGCCTTGCATGGGCCCACGCGGAAGATGATTTTGAAACGTTGCAGTTGGTGGTACTTTCCGGTAAAGCTATGCTGGGCAGCGCTTTAGGCAAAAAAGGCGCACAGGCAGATTATGTTGTGCAGCTACTGCGTTGCCGGCAGTTAGTAGATCAGCAGTGGAATACATTGAGCCCGGATTTTGTGGCGCTGGTTAAAGGCTACGTTGATGGGTTAAATGCGTATGCCGCCGCCTTTCCATCGCAGGTGAAATATAAAAAGGCTTTCCCTTTTAATGAAAAAGAATACTTAACAGCGGTGGTTTTTTCTGTCAGTATTTTCTGCGGAGTAGATCGTGTATTACCCCAAATATTATCGGGTAAAATTGCCTCCGTTGGGTTTACATCCCAGGGTTCCAATGCATTTGCGTTTCATCCATCCCGTACCACAACAGGCGAAGCATTTTTAGCCATCAATGCTCACCAACCTGTTGAAGGCCCCACCGCTTTTTATGAAGCCCATGTGCAAAGTGAACAGGGTTGGAATATGCTGGGTGGTTTGTTTCCCGGCGGATGTCTTATTTTTCATGGAACCAATGAAAATTTGGGCTGGGCACATACCGTCAATAACCAGGACAAAATTGACGTTTTTCAATTGCAGATGAATCCCAACAACAGCAACCAGTACAAGTTTGATAATGACTGGATTGACCTTGAAGTAAGCAAAGCCAAACTGCATGTAAAAGGCATTCCAATTGCCATCGGTAAAAAATTATACTGGAGTAAATATGGTGCAACTATAAAAACGAAGCAGGGTGTATTTAGCATACGGCTGGGCGCCAATATGGATTGTAAGGCTTTGGAAGAATGGTATCGCATGAACAAAGCAACAAACTTTACCGAATTTTACAAAGCCCTTAGCATGGTAAGTTTGCCCATGTTTAACATTACTTATGCGGACCGGTACGATACAATTTTTTACATCAGCAATGGTAAAATTCCTTTTAGAAATCCATATCCAAAATACAATTGGCGTAGTACCGTAGCGGGTAATACAAGCGCTACTTTGTGGAACGAATTTAAACCAGTTACAGCATTACCTCAATATATCAATCCCCGCTCGGGTTATTTATTCAATACCAACCATTCCCCTTTTTTAGCTACGGATACTGCAGATAATTTAAACCCAACAAAGTATGATCCGAAAGACGGATACGAGTTATTTGATAACAACCGGAGCAAGCGGTTTGAAGAACTAATGACCGGTACCGGAAAAATGGATTACGAACATTTTAAAAAGATCAAATTTGATCAGCAATATCCCGCAACGTTGCAGTTTGCCTATACTATCGATAGCATGATGCAACTGGATGCCAATTCATATCCCCTTTTAAAAGATGTAATATTAAATCTGCAGCAATGGGATCACAACGGCACTGCCGACAGCAAAGGCGCAGCTGTATTTTTATTGGTATATAATTATTTCACCAAAAAATTAGCTGGTAAAGCGTCCAGGGCAATTACTCATACCGAAAGCATTGAAGCCTACCAATATGTGTACGACTATATGATACAACATTTTAAAAGTACCGATCTTGTACTCGGCGATATTGAAAAATTGGTAAGGGGCGAAGATGCACGCCCCGCAAGCGGTTTACCAGACGTACTGGCGGCAGCTTATACATCACCCTATAAAAATGGCTTGCTAAAAATTACTACAGGCGATGCCTATATTTGTTTTGTAAGATATCCGAAAAACGGCTTACCGCTAATTGAATCTGTTAACACCTTTGGTGCCTCCAGCCATCCCGACTCGCCGCATTATAAAGACCAGATGCCACTTTTTCAAAACCATCAAACAAAACATATGACGCTTGATAAAAACGAAGTGTTGCAGCATGCCATTAAAACTTACCATCCGACTAAATAAGCGGCATCAATCATCCTGCATGTTTTCGGTAGCGTCAAAAGCGCCGCCAGATCCATCAGATTCCTGCTCATCGTTTTCAGTTGTGTCTTTATTTACTTTTTCACCGTCAGTTACATTGACAGCCGCCACTTTTTTATCCTCGGTACTTGTTGGATTGATTAATTTTTCAGCTGCAGTACCATGTGGAAAGCCTTTAAAATCCTGGTCTATTTTACTATCCGGATTATTAGCAACTTCTTCATGCTCTGTAATTGGGTTTGGTGCTTTGTTCATACAATGTTTTTTTTATGATGGAGAGAATGCCATGCCAAACTTCCCTGTCAGGGTAACCGCATAAAAAAACGTGCAAACCATGTTGCACGTTGTAAAACCTAAGTCGCTATTTTCAGATAAATTATTCCACTTTAAAACTAACCTGGTGGTCGCCCCAAAGCAGGGTTACTGTTCCATCTTTCCCAATGCTAAAGGTCATTTTTTCAGCAAATGCAGGGGCTTTTGCAGCGGCAGCTTTTACCCTTAAAGCGTCATCGGCCATTTTATAATCAAAAGCGCCCCATTGGTTCCATGTTTTATTAAAAATCATTGTCCATTCTCCGCTTCCTGCAATACTGAATAAACCATATTTACCTGCGGGCAAGGCTTGTCCGTTTACCTTTACAGCCTTATTTGTTTCAAATACTGTTGCTTCATTGGCTCCCGTACGCCAAACCGCGTCACCCTTTGGTTCCAGGTCTTTACCAATGGTACGGCCCTTTACAGAAGGTTGACTATAATCTATACTGATAACCGCACCCGAAGCAAGGGTTTGTGTTACTTTTGCAGGAGGGCTCGGTCTTTTACTTTTATCTTCTTTTTTATCCTGTGCAGATAAAGCATTTGTTGCAAGCAGCAAACCTGCCATGGAAAGAATTGTGAATACTTTTTTCATAATCTTTTTTATTTTTTTACATTAGTGAATACTACAAAGTTGTGTTAATTCAGTCATTAAGTATTTACCGCTGATAAAGCGGAACTGACTGTTTGAAAAAGATCTTTCATTTCAAAGGGTTTACCCAGGAAATAATCAGCACCCGATTCTATGCAACTGGCTGCTGCATCCGGCAGGGCCGAGATCATTATAACGGGAACATGAGATATTTGTTTATTGATTTTAAAATTTTTACACACTTCCCGGCCATCAGCACCGGATAGCAGCATATCCATCAATATAAGGTCCGGCTTGATCGCTTCTATAAAAATTTCAACGTTCTCAGGGCTATCTTTTGCAGTTATTTTATACCCTTTCATTTCCAGCATGGCCTTTATCATAAAAAGAATATCTGCATTATCATCAATTACCAAAATGTGATACTGTTCGTTTTGCATTGTTAAATATCGGTTTTATTATTGTGAGTCAAAGGAAGCGAAAAATAAAAAACAGAGCCTTTACCAGGCTCACTTTCCACGCCAATTTTTCCCTGGTGGCGTTGAATAATTTCAGCAGCAATAAACAATCCAATTCCAAAGCCGGGGAAGGTTTTCTCATCCTTGCCTGCCACGCGGTAAAAGCGTTGAAATATTTTCTGCTGGTCTGTTTTGCTGATGCCGATGCCGGAATCTGCAACGGAAACCTGTAATTCAGTTGCTGTTATTTTAGTATTTACATTAATGTCCTTACAAGTGGGTGAATATTTGGTGGCATTGGTTAAAAAATTAATCAATACCTGGCCAATGCGACCCCTATCTGCATACACGCCGGTATTTTTATCAGGACTGAAATGAATTACACAACCGGGTTCAATCACCTGGATTTCCTTTATGATTTCGCTGATAAGTTCATTTAAACAAAAATGCTCCATATTCAACTGCAGGCTGCCTGATTTAATCTTAGACAAATCCAGCAAATCTACAATCAGCGTGGTTAGGGTTACAATTTGCTTGTTGACTGTTGTCAACGAATTTTTTAAAAACTCATCTTCCTTGTCACTGTACATGCTCATTAAAATCTGTACATATCCCTTAATAGAAGTAATGGGTGTTTTGAGTTCGTGACTGGCCATGCTGATAAAGAAATCCTTTTGATGCTCACTTTCTTTTATCTCATGAATGTCGGTACTTGTACCTACCCATATTTGTATGTTTCCATTGGTATCTCTTTGGGGAAGTGCCCGGCTTAATTGCCACCTGTAATTGCCGTCGGATTTTTTAAAACGATGTTCAAAAATAAAATCTTCACCTGTAGCTATAGAATGTTGCCATTTCTTTATATTTTCTTCCCGATCATCGGGGTGTATCATCTGCAACCATCCATCTGTATGCAGCTCTTCAAAAATCATTCCCGAAAATTCATATACTGCCTGGTTAAAATAGTTCAGGTTTCCATCAGTATCACCCGTCCAGATAAGCTGGGCCATAGAATTGGCCAGTAAACGAAACCTTTCTTCACTGGCAACAATTTTTGTTTCTATCAGCTTTTGTTTAGTGATGTCCCGGGCAATTTTTGAGGCGCCGATAATATTACCCTGCGGATCTCTTATGGGAGAAATTGTCAATGAAATATCTATCGCTGTGTGATCTTTTTTTATCCGCCGTGTTTCAAGTGAATACACTCCTAATCCCAGCCCGATTTTTCTTAATATTTCTGTTTCTTCATCCAGGTGATCCGGAGGTATAATCGTTGTAAGCGGCTGGCCAATTATTTCGGAAGCTTTATAGCCAAACATTTTTTCCGCCGCCTCGTTCCAACTGGTAATGGTGCCATCCAGTTTTTTACTGATAATAGCGTCTGCTGAAGACTGCACCACCGCCGCCAGTCTGGCTACTTCCTCCTGGTTAGCTTTTTCTTCTGTAAAGTTCAACAATGTACCAATCATTCGCTGCGGCTTGCCATCATCGTTATAAATCACTTTCCCTTTGGTTCTTATCCAGTGAATGGTTTTGTCGGGCCAAATTATCCGGGCTTCATAATTGTAAATACTGGTTTGTACTGCTACCTCAAAAGCAGGCTCAACAATGGTATGCAAGTCATCCGGATGAAGCTGGCTGCGCATCTGGCTGTGTAGCAAAATCATTGATGAAGGGTGCCCAAATATTTCTGCCAGCCTTGGTGAATGTACAATTTCCCCGGTTTGAAGGTTAAGGTCCCAGGTAGCAAGTTTTGTTCCTTCTGTAGCCAGCCTCAGGCGATCTTCCTCTACCTCCAGCTTTTTGCGGGTTTCTACCTTTTCAGTAACGTCGTTTAAAGTAACCATTACACCCGACACCTTATTGCCCGCTTCGAACAGTGGCGCATATTCATAGTCCAGGTAAAATTTCTTCTTTCCTTCATTCCAGTGTAACCAGGCCGCCGCCTCATTTTCCCTATAGGTAGTTCCATTAACAAAAACCTCATCCAGCAACGCTGCAAATTTCTGATCTTTTAGTTCGGGAAAAGCGTCCAGTAATTTTTTGCCTAGTACTTCCTCCTCATTCTTACGCCAAATGTTTTTGTACATCTCTACATTGGCAATTTCAATTATAAACTCACGGCCACGAAAAATTGCCATAGCAACCGGTGATTGCATCACCATGTGTTTAAAGTGCTTTTCGCTTTCGGCCAGTTTGTATTTGGCATTAACCAGTGATGTAACTTCAGTAGCCACCACTATAATTCCTGTCACGGTGCCATCTGCTTCTTTAAGCGGTTCAAAAACGGCATTGAAATAAGCATTGTCAATTTTGCCAAAACGACAAATGGGTATCAAATACTCTAACTTGCTTGATGCCTTACCGGTAGTTAAAACTGCTGCCAGCAATGATTCCACGGCTTCTCTCACTTCAGGCAATACCTGTAACAGGGGCTGCCCTATCAATTCATTTTCGGTTTTACCCACTACTTGCAGATACAGTAAATTAGCAGTTTCAACAATAAACCCTGGCCCTCTAAAAACAGCAATGGCTACCGGCGCTTGCATCACTGTGTTACGAAACTTTTTTTCGCTTTCATTAAACAGGTTAACAAAATCAAGTTGCGCCTGTATCTCTTTATCAGGAGATTTCGGGTCCAACATCACAGGCTTTATACCCTTTATTTTTTGAGTTGTTTCTGTGCACATCACCAGCACGCCTCCAGGCGTACCTGTCTCGTCCGTTACCGGGCTATAACTAAATGTCCAATAAACATCCTCGATGTGGCCGTTACGGAAAATGGGTATCAGTTGATCTTCCCGCCATACTGTGGAACCCGTTTGTAATACTTCATCTATCAGGGGTTTTATAATTGTCCATATCTCAGGCCATGCCAGCTCTGCATCCATACCCAGTATGTCTGGATGCTTTCCATTTTCTCCCAAAAAAAGGCGGTAAGCATCGTTGTAAAAGCAGGTGAGCCGTGGACCCCACCATAAAAACATCGGAAATTTTAAGCTTGTAAGTATGCTCAGCGTGGTACGGAGGCTTTGTGGCCACAACGACGCATCACCCAATGACGTAGCCTTCCAGTCTTTCAACCGGATTAAATTGGCCATTTCACCGTTACCGGAAAGAAACGGATGATCTGTTTGCGCAGATGCTGATTTATTTACTTCCGGCATTTTCTATAGAATGTAAAAAATAATAGTACTGAAGACATTTTCAACTACCAATAAAAATAGGAAATATAGCGCTGCCCGCACCATATAACTAAATTATTAATTTAACAAGGTATGGCTCCAATTGTTGAAACAAATTATGTGCTGATTTTTATAATTACGAGGCATGATATTAGCAGCCGGTATTTTACAACTTGAAATGCCGGTTTCTCCTGGCAGGAATATGTAAAATAAAATCACTGTTTATAAAGATGAGTAATCAAAGAAAAAATCCGTCAACTGATCTCTTTGAAATGTTGCCCCAAGCCATCGCCGCTTTGAGAAAAAATATTATAGAACCTATTTTTGGAGACAGCAGGTATGATAAATATGCCAACGAGCGGCCTCCCTTAAGATCAGAATTATTTACCGAACAGCAACTGGAACAACATGCCAGCGCCATTTCCAGGAAACACCAGCTTATTACCAGTCACCCATCAGAGCAATTACTTAAACGACTTGCGGAAAATGAAAATATTTTACTGGAAGTACATGCCGCTTTAACAGAGGCGGTTAAAACAAATACAAGAATTGTACCTGCCGGCGAATGGTTGCTGGATAATTTTTACCTGATAGAAGAACAGATTTATACCGGTAAAAAACATTTGCCCAAAGGATATAGTAAAGGATTACCCCAATTACTGAAAGGCGAATCCGCAGGTTTGCCCCGCGTATACGATATCGCTGTAGAAATTATTTCCCACAGTGACGGGCATGTTGATTTGAATAGCCTGGTTGGCTTCGTAAACGCTTATCAAACCAATACCTATTTAAAATTAGGCGAACTATGGGCCATTCCAATTATGCTTCGATTGGCACTGATTGAAAATCTTCGCCGGCTTTCCATCCAAATAGCAAGTGACATTATTGATAAAGCGTTGGCCAATAAATGGGCTGACAACATGATTGAAGCTGCCGAAAATGACCCTAAAACACTTGTATTGGTAATTGCCGATATGGCACGTAGCGAGCCTCCGATGGATAGTGCATTTGTGGCAGAACTAACCCGGCGCCTGCAGGAAAAAGGCAATGCCCTCTCCTTACCACTAAACTGGATAGAACAAAGATTATCTGAAGAAAGCCTGAGTAGCAATGAACTGATACACCAGGAAAACCAGAAACAAGCCGCTGACCAGGTATCCATCAGCAATAGCATAAGCAGCCTTAGATTTTTAAGTACTACCGATTGGCGGGAGTTTGTTGAAAACACCAGTATTGTGGAGCAGGTGTTACGGCAGGATATAAATGGGGTATATCAACAAATGGATTTTTACACCCGTGATAATTATCGCCATGTGGTTGAAAAAATTGCCAAAAACAGTAATCTTACAGAAAAAGAAGTTGCAGAAATGGCCATCCAAATGGCCAAAAACAATGCAGAAAAAACCAGCGAGCCAAGGCTAATTCATGCCGGCTATTTTTTTACCGGCGAAGGGTTGGTGGAAATAAAGCAGCTGGCTAAAATGCGCTCTTCTACTGCTGATCATTGTAAAAAAATATTTAATAAAATTCCCCTGTTGATTTATGCAGGTGGTATTGTAGTAATGTCGGCCCTGATATCCTGGTACCTGGTGTATATCATGTACATCGAGGGGCTTGTAAAATGGCAGCTGGCCATTGCCGCGATATTAATTATGCTGGCCACCAGCCGTTTGACAGTCGCCATTGTTAACTGGATGGCAAGTATGATTGCAAAGCCATTTTTACTACCAAGAATGGATTTTTCGAAAGGTATTCCACAACAACAGCGCTGTATGGTTGTGGTGCCTACCATCCTGAGTTCAGTGGATGCTATCAACGATTTGGTGGAAGGATTGGAAGTACGCTTTTTAGCCAACAGGGATGAGCACCTGCAGTACGCATTGCTAACAGATTTTAAAGATGCCTCTACAGAAAGTTTACCCGACGATGAGCTGCTGGTAGCAACGGTACGCAATAAAATAATTGAATTAAACAGAAAATACGACCGTCCATCCAATGACACCTTTTTACTGTTTCATCGCAACAGGAAATACAATGTAAAGGATAAAATATGGATGGGCTTTGAAAGGAAAAGGGGAAAACTATCAGAATTAAACGCATTGATATTGGGCAGGGATGAAAATTTCTTTTCGCTTATTGTTGGCGAAGAAATGGTTTACCGGCAGGTGAAATATATCATTACGCTTGATACCGATACAGACCTGCCAAGAGATGCTGCATGGAAAATGGTGGCCACCATGTCACACCCTTTGAATACCGCCGTGTATTCTCAAAAGAAAAAAAGAGTTATCAATGGGTATACAATTTTGCAACCCAGGGTTAGTAACAGTTTACCGCAAATCAACAGTTCCATCTACACAAAAATACACGGCAACGAACCGGGTACCGACCCGTACACAAGGGCCATTTCGGATGTTTACCAGGATCTTTTCCAGGAAGGTTCATTCATTGGAAAAGGCATTTATGATGTAGCGGCGTTTGAAGAAGTACTGCATAATGTTTTGCCTGATAATTCCATTCTCAGTCATGATTTGCTGGAAGGTTGCTATTCCCGCTCAGGGCTGATAACAGATATTCAATTGTATGAAGATTACCCTGCCCGTTACTTTACCGACATGCAACGCAGGCACCGCTGGATAAGGGGGGACTGGCAGATTGCCAACTGGATTTTGCCATTGGTGCCGGGCGCAAATAAAAAGATTGTAAAAAACCCATTGTCGTTACTTTCAAAATGGAAAATATTTGACAACATACGACGCAGCCTGGTACCACAGGCGTTGCTATTGCTACTGTTATATGGATGGGTATTTTCACCTGCCCCTTTGTTTTGGACGCTTGCCGTTTCACTGATCGTCGTACTGCCTTCTATCATCAGTTTTTGCTGGGCCTTATTTTCAAAACCAGCCGATGTTCTTTTCTCTCAGCATTTTATATTTTCTTTTCGTTCGGCCAGCGATCAATTTTACCAGTATATCATTGAGCTTTTTTGTTTACCGTACGAAGCATTTTCAAATACAGATGCCATTCTGCGCACGTTATGGCGTATGTTCATCAGCCACAAACATTTATTGCAATGGAACCCTTATCACAGCACGCTCAACAATCAAAGAACCCTTTTATCAGCCTATATTAAAATGTGGTTTGGCCCCTTCCTGGCCATTGCGTTGTTTGTTTATTTAACAGTATATGCGCCGGGGGCATTAGTTTTCGCAGTTCCTTTTATCGCCATCTGGATAACAGGCCCCTTTGCCGCCTGGTTTATAAGCAGGGAAGTAACAGAAAAAAAAGAAATTGTTTCTGCCGACCAAACCATTTTTTTACGCCTGCTTGGAAGAAAAATCTGGAGCTTTTTTGAAACCTTTGTTTCAGAAAAAGACAATTGGCTTCCCCCGGATAACTACCAGGAAGATCCCGTAAAAAGAATTGCCCACCGTACATCGCCAACCAATGTAGGGTTAAGTTTGCTATCCATATTAACCGCCCATGATTTTGGCTATATAGGCATTGAAGAAGTGATTACACGCACTACCAATACACTTGGCACGATGCAGCAAATGGAAAGGTTTCGCGGCCATTTTTACAATTGGTACGACACGGAAAGCCTCTGGCCTTTGTCGCCCAGGTACATATCAACTGTTGATAGTGGTAACCTGACCGGCCACCTGATTACGATGCAGCAGGGCCTGTTGATGTTGGCCGATAATAAGATATTTACAGCTGGTACTTATGAAGGCATATTGGATGCATTGGGTGTATTGCTTGAAAAAGCTGACAACGCGGAACCAATTAAAAACCTGTATGAAAAAATAGAAAAAGAATATGATGACCAATGTGCATCCGTAGCGGATGCAAAAGCTTACCTGGATGAAATAGAAACCGCCTTTACAAAAATTATTATTGAGCTTGATTTTGAGCCGGATAATGAAGACGATGAGTGGGCACAGAAAATAATGGCACAGATAACCAACGCCAAAAGAGAATTGCATTCGCTTGTTCCCTGGCTATTGATACCTGCAGCGCCCGAAAAATTTAAATACCTCCTGGAGGTACTGCCGGCAATCCCTACCGTTAGAGAATTATCTAAAGTTGAACAACATTTATTGCAGTCTATTTTTGCCGCCTATGCAACAGAAAATACCCCGGACGAAAATGAATGGCTGACCAGTTTCAGGCAGTATGTTACAGAAGCTGGCCGGCGGGCAAAAGAAATTTTATTAACGCTGGAAAGGTTGGCCATGAAGTGCATGACACTTTCTGTTGTGGAATACGATTTTCTGTATGACCGTGCGCAACACCTGCTAACGATTGGATACAATGTAGATGAGCACCGCAGAGACAACAGCTACTATGACCTGCTGGCTTCAGAAGCAAGGTTGACTACTTTTATGGCCATCGCCCAGGGAAAGCTGCCGCAGGAAAGCTGGTTTTCTTTAGGCCGGCAACTCACCAACCTGGGTACCAGCCCAATCCTTTTATCCTGGAGCGGCTCTATGTTTGAATACCTTATGCCGCTGCTTGTAATGCCTACTTATGAAAATACATTGCTCGATCAGACCTATAAAGCAGTTATACAAAAGCAAATTGATTACGGTAAAAAAAGAGGTGTGCCATGGGGAATTTCAGAAAGTGGTTACAATATGGTGGATGCACATTTAAACTACCAGTACCGGGCATTCGGCGTGCCGGGGCTGGGCTTTAAACGTGGACTGGCAGAAGACCTTGTTATTTCGCCTTACTCAACCATTATGAGTTTAATGGTAGCGCCGCAGGATTCCTGCGATAACCTGCAGGTATTAAAGGAAGCCGGGTTTGAAGGACAATATGGCTATTACGAAGCGGTGGATTACACTGCTTCCAGGTTATTAAGACGGCAAACAAATTCTGTTGTAAAATCTTTTATGGCGCATCACCAGGGCATGAGTTTTTTATCGCTGGCTTATGTGTTGTTTGATAAACCGATGCAGCGGCGCTTTGAGAATGATGTGCAGGTAAAAGCCACGCTGTTATTGTTACAGGAAAGGATTCCAAGAATTACTACTTTCTACTCACCGAGTGTACACGCAGGTGATACAGCAATCAATCCATCTGCAGATACTACCATGCGGGTGATCAATACTCCACACACCTCCATTCCGGAAGTGCAGCTGTTATCAAATGGCCGTTACAATGTAATGGTGACCAATGCCGGTGGTGGTTACAGCCGCTGGAAAAACATAGCCCTTACCCGTTGGCGCGAAGACTGCACCGCTGATAACTGGGGTACATTTTGCTATATCCGTGACCTGGAAAATGATACCTTCTGGTCTTCTTCCTTTCAACCGTCACTGCAGGAAGGCGATAATTATGAAGCCGTTTTTTCACAAGGCAGGGCAGAATTCCGCCGCCGCGATTTTTCCTTGGAAACACATACAGAAATTGTGGTATCCCCGGAAGATGATATTGAACTGCGCAGGGTACATATCACCAACCGCTCCCGCAAAAGAAGAATACTGGAAATAACAAGTTATGCGGAAGTAGTGCTTACCACTGCCGCAGCAGATGAAGCGCATCCGGCATTTAGTAACCTGTTTGTTCAAACAGAAATTAATAAGCCACGCAATGCCCTTCTATGTACAAGAAGGCCAAGGTCTTTAGATGAACAACCACCGTGGATGTTTCACCTGATGAAAGTGCATGATGCCGCGATTGAAAATATTGCTTACGAAACAGACCGGGATCAGTTTATTGGCCGTGGCAATACCATCAATGCTCCTAAGGCAGTACGACAAAAAACTGCTTTATCCAATAGCAGTGGATCTGTGCTGGACCCTGTTATTTCTATCCAGTACCGCATTGTAATTGAACCGCAGGAAACAGCGATTGTTGATATGATTTTTGGTGTTGCAGAAACAAAAGAACAGTGTGATATACTGGTTGATAAGTACCAGGACAGGCATCTTACCAATCGTGTGCTGGAATTGGTTTGGACCCATAGCCAGGTTATTTTACGCCAAATCAACGCTTCCGAGGCAGATGCACAATTGTTCAGCAAACTGGCCAGCTCTGTTATTTTTTCCAACCCGTCTTTGCGTTGTGATCCTTCTGTTATCATAAAAAATCAGCGTGGTCAATCGGGTTTGTGGGGGTATTCTATTTCGGGCGATATACCGATTGTATTGCTACAGATTGAGGACGCCTCCAACATCGGCCTGGTAAAACAAATGGTGCAGGCCCACAATTACTGGCGCTTAAAAGGGCTGATGGTGGACCTTGTGATTTGGAACGAGGATCATGGCGGCTACAGGCAGGTATTACACAATGATATTCAAAGTCTTGTTGCACCGGGCCATACAGGCGATTCCAGGGAACAACCTGGAGGCATCTTTATCCGCTCGGCAGACCAGATAGCCAACGAAGACCGGATCCTTTTTCAAACGGTTGCCCATATTGTTATTTCAGATGCACTTGGCAGTTTGGAAGAACAGATGAACAGGCGCAATAAATTAAAAACAAGTATTCCCTTTTTTAGTCCCAGCAAATTTCATGCATCGGTTTACACTGCTGTAACGCCGGCTACCAACCTGCAATTTTATAACGGTACGGGCGGTTTTTCTGCAGATGGAAAGGAATATGTAATTACAACAACGCCATCAAAATCTACACCGGCTCCGTGGGTAAATATATTGGCCAACCCCGGCTTTGGTACCGTGATATCAGAAAGCGGGCAATCATATACCTGGACTGAAAATGCGCATGAGTTAAGACTCACTCCCTGGAACAATGACCCTATCGGAGATTTAAAAGGAGAAGCCTTTTACCTGCGGGATGAAGAAAGCGGCAAATTCTGGTCGCCCTCACCCTTACCTGTTCGCGGGCAATCGCCTTATATCACCAGACATGGTTTTGGATACAGCATATTCGAACACAGCGAAGACGGTATCGAAAGCAATATGTGTGTGTATGTTGATGTTGATGCACCGGTAAAGTTTGTTGTAATCAAAGTACGCAATGGCTCTACCCGCGCCCGTCGTATTTCTGCAACGGGTTATGTTGAATGGGTGCTCGGTGACCTTCGTGCCAAAACCCTTATGCATACGATTACTGAAGTAGATGTACAGAGCGGGGCTATACTGGCCAGGAATGCCTACAATACAGAGTTTGGTAGCAGGGTAGCATTTTTTGATGTGGATGACATTAATAAAACGCATACCACCGATCGGTTTGAATTTATCGGCCGCAACGGAACGCTGCAAAATCCGGATGCACTTAACAGGGCGAAACTTTCCGGCAAAACAGGCGCGGCACTGGATCCCTGCGCCGCAATACAGGTAGTTTTTGACCTGGCGGAGGACCAGGAAAGAGAAATTATCTTCAGGCTTGGTGCCGGCAAGTCGATAGATGACACTACCAACATTATCCGCAATTTTGAGGGCGCCCCTGCCGCACGCCATGCGCTGGAAAGGGTACATGAATATTGGCAAAAAACACTGGGTACTTTACAAATTGAAACCCCTGACAGGGCGGTCAATATTTTGGCCAACGGCTGGTTAAATTACCAAACATTGGCTTGCCGTATATGGGCAAGAAGTGGCTTTTATCAGTCTGGCGGCGCTTTCGGTTTCCGCGATCAGCTACAGGACACGTTATCGCTGATTTATACCAAACCTGAAATTTTAAGGGCACAATTACTGTTGTGTGCATCCCGTCAATTTAAAGAAGGGGATGTACAACACTGGTGGCATCCGCCTGTTGGCCGTGGTGTGCGCACTACCTGTTCAGATGACTATTTATGGCTGCCTTATGCAGCTGCGAAATATGTTACCGCAACCGGCGATCAGTCAATTTTAGACGAACCAGTACACTACCTGGAAGGACGGGTGTTAAATGAAGGAGAAGAATCTTATTTTGATTTACCCATTAAATCAGATATCTCAGCAACCCTTTACCATCACTGCGTACAGGCAATAGAACACGGGCTTATTTTTGGCGTACACGGGTTGCCTTTAATGGGCACCGGCGATTGGAATGACGGCATGGATAAAGTGGGCAACCATGGAAAGGGTGAAAGTGTTTGGCTCGCATTTTTTCTGTATGATATACTGGTTAATTTTAAGCAACTGGCAGCAATCAAAAACGACAATGCATTTGTAAGCAAGTGCACACAGGAGGCTGAAAAATTAAAACTGAATATTGATACCAATGCCTGGGATGGCGACTGGTACCGCCGTGCTTATTTTGATGATGGCACTCCGTTGGGATCACACGAAAATGAAGAATGTCGCATAGATTCTATTGCCCAAAGCTGGTCGGTACTGTCGGGCGGCGGTGATAAAAAGAAATCTCTGTCAGGGATGCAGTTTGCTGATAAATACCTCGTTCAGCAAGACGACGGGTTGATACAATTGTTTACCCCGCCATTTGACAAATCTGCTATGAATCCTGGGTACATAAAAGGTTATGTACCAGGTGTAAGAGAAAATGGGGGGCAATATACCCATGCGGCCATTTGGCTTGTTATGGCATTTGCTGCCCTGGAAGATAAAAAAAGAACCTGGGAATTATTACAGATGATTAACCCGGTTAACCGCGGCAACACAGCAGATAAAATTGATGTATATAAAACCGAGCCTTATGTTATTGCCGCCGATGTTTATGCGGAACCGCTGCATAAAGGCCGGGGTGGCTGGACCTGGTATACAGGCTCCGCAGGCTGGATGTACCAATTGACAATACAGTCATTTATTGGCTTCAAAAAAGAAGGAGATAAATTTTATATCAACCCTTGTTTTCCGGAAACGTGGCCGGGGGTTAAACTTACTTATACCTATAAGGGTGTACAGCTGGTGATTGAAATAAAACAGCAAAAAGTAAATGAAGGACAGGTAAGTAAGTTGATAGTAAATGGCGAGGAACAGCCTGACATGTTCTTTAGTTTGGAGGATATTGTACAACCGGCCAGTGAACCGGTATCAAACTAATATATAAACTAACAGGAAATAGGTATTGACTAAATGCTTCAATATTTATTTCTTGTTATTTAATTGTTCTTCTTTTTCTGCAATGTCGATTTTTTCTTTCTTAATATCCATGCGGATACGGGCATATAAACTCATGTAAATATTGGCTATCCATACCAATGAAAAACCCGCGATAATATACCCCCTCCAATCGGGAAGTAATAATTTAAAGTTCGTTAAAAAAAGCATGGCTATAGTGATGTAATGGCTGAAACAGTACTCACAGGTAAAAAGATAGAAGAACTTTTTTTTCAGCAAAGAGCCTTCCTTGCTGCATTGTACACAAAACTCCCTGGGCTCTTTAAATATCTCTTCGTGTGTTACCGTCCACGCAATGCATGCAATAGGAACAGGCAGCAGAAAAAGCCATGCAATTTGTAAAGAGAGTGACATGCCGGTGCAATTATTTTTTATATTGAATGAATATTTCGGAACACAAGACCCGGGTGATTACACATTAACTGATGTTTAAACGTCAATTAAAAAGAAACTAAAAAAACAGCATACAAAATTTATAAAATTAAATTTTGTATGCTGTTATCAACTAATACACTTTCTACCTTCCGGCATACTTAGAGAACGGGTGCCAAATTTTCTGGTTTATCCTCGAAGATAATTTGCTCATCCCTTTCTTCCATTTGAATCTTGCGTATGAAATCATCATAGCCATCATCTTCATGATCGCTGTATGCACCATAGGCATCCATGCTGTACCCAATCAATCCGTTATCCGCCTCAATTAAGTAGATAATAGAAGAATCCGAAGGATCGGAATCTCCTTCAAAACGATATGTTTTAATGATCTTAAGTTGCTCGGGAGTGTAATATTTTCCGTTGCCTGTGCCAAATCCTTCTGGCGTCATCCTAAATTCGTTATCACGCTTTTTGATACGCAATTTTTCCAGCACAGCGGAAAGTGTTGTCATTTCACCTGGTGTGATACTCATAATCGAAAGTTTAAAAATTAAGTAATTATTTACATGGGTATCGCACTAACTTCATACCAGCTTTTAAAAACATGGAAACTAAATTTTTACTTTAGTTTTCGTAATTTTTTATTTTGTTATACAGGGTTTTTCTGTCAACATTTAAAATAATGGCCGCCTTGGTTTTATTAAAATTTACCTCTTTCAGCACTTTCATAATGGCTTCATATTCCGCTTTTGCCGCAGTATCTTTCAGGTAAACATCTTTTTTAACAGGTATTAAAACATCTGCTCCATTGCCACTATTTTCAGTAGTTGCATATACGGGGCTATCCGTCTTATACTCCTTATTGGCGTATTGCAATATAATTTCTGCAGGGAGTAAATTGGCTGTTATAGTTTCTTCATTGCAAAGTAATACCGATCGCCTGATTACATTTCTGCATTCTCTTAAATTACCAGGCCAGGTATAATTTACAAACATGTCAATTACATCATTGGCAAAACCCTTTACTTCTTTATTAAGTTCTGCACATGTTTTTTTGAGGAAGAAATTTGCAAACAAAGGAATGTCTTCTTTACGCTGGCGCAGAGGCGGCAGCTGTATACAGAATTCATTGAAGCGATGGTATAAATCTTCCCTGAATTTTCCTTTGCGGTAAGCATCCTGCAAATTTTCGTTGGATGCTACAATAATTCTTATATCCAATGACATCTCTTTTGTACCGCCCACCCTTTTGAATTTTCTTTCCTGTATCACCCTTAATAAAGAAGCCTGTATATCGTACGATAAATTGGCTACTTCATCCAAAAACAGGGTACCCTCATTGGCCATTTCAAAGTGCCCTTCCTTATCAGATAAAGCACCTGTAAAGGCACCTTTTACGTGTCCGAACAATTCGCTACCGGCCAGTTCTTTTGATAATGTACCGCAATCCATTGCCACAAAAGGTTTGTTTTTGCGATGGCTTAAATCGTGGATTTTCTTTGCTATCACTTCTTTACCGGTACCACTTTCGCCATACAATATAATGCTGTAATCTGTATTGGCTACTATTTCAACCTGGCGATACAATTCTCTTGTACTCTCCGCATGGCCGGTTAAAAAAGAATTATCATCTGTTAGTGCACTGTTTTTAAGGGGGTGATTCTGTTGCTTTTCTACATTTGCATTAAACTTGTTCACCGCGTTTTTAAGTACACTTAATACCTCATCGGGTATCAGTGGCTTTGTGATGTAATCGTAGGCACCAAGTTTAATAACTTCTACTGCAATTTTTATATCGCTGTAGCCGGTAATAATGAGCACGATCGCATTGGGATTGTGCGCCCTTATTTCCAGTAATACATCTTTACCATCTTTATCACCTAACCTGAAGTCGGAAATAACAATATCGAAATTAGATTGCTTAAATTTAGCTATACCTTGTACGGCAGAATAGGACACTTCAACATCATAATTATTGCGTGTTAAAAAGCCACTTAACAACGCACACATATCCAGATCATCATCAATAATTAGAATTTTTTTTTTCATAATGTTTTAATTGGTAGTTATCGAAAGTTATTAGAACAATTGAAAATATCCTGCCACTTTTTTTCCCATTACATATAGTACTCACTTATGGTATATGGGGAGAAATTTCAACGATATGTGGACCTGTATTTTTTAAGTTTTTTGCCGGGCGACCTGTTTACTCCTGCATTAACTTGGCGTTATAATTGACACCTATATTATTAAAACTATTGATTTTGAATACCTTTGAGCCCGAACAACTTGATGTTTTGATAATAGACGATGAAGTGGACATATGTTACTTGTTGGGTAGCCTGCTGCGTAAGAAGCAATTGCAGTCTAAATACGTTAATTCATTAAAAGATGCGGCCAGCATTTTGGAAAACAATGAGCCCGAAATAATTTTTTTAGACAATCATTTACCCGATGGGCTCGGCGTTAATTTTATTAGTTATATCAAACGCTTTCACCCACTTTCAAAAATAATAATGATTACAGCCCATGACACTATTGCTGATAAACAGAACGCCTTTAAAGAAGGAGTGGACTATTTTCTCAGCAAACCTTTTTCAAAGGAAACTATCAATAGTATAATGGAAACAATGGCACACTAATTTTACTTTCCAAAACAATATTTAGAGACATACTCTACATAAATAAAGCAGGCTCCTCAGCCTGCTTTATTTATTCAACGCCTCACTAACTGTATTTCATAATGCTGTTGGCAGCTTTACCTCTTAAATACAATATGCTTCAGCAATGCTATTCTTTTTTTCCTGCCCTGCTAATCAGGTAAAGAATTAAACCGACTACTATAACAACCACCAATATCCCCGCCCACATACCTGCTTTAAAGATATCTCCTATCGCCTGGCAACCAGGTAATACGGTAATTGCTACGGCTACCAGCAGTAGTGTTGAAAGTGTTGACTTTTTCATTGCTTTGATTAGGTTTAAAGTTAAAAAAATACTTCTGCCGGATATTTCTAAAAATGGTTTGTCACTTCTTATCTCCTTCAGAATGAGTTATACCAAGCATAATATTACAATCGTGCCGTTATTTTTAATCAATTTGCCAAGCAACCACAGCGTTGTAGCAAGGATAAACTTATGTCTGTATTTTTTCCATGTGCTTTATATTCCTCATTTGTAGAAAAAGATACTCATGCTTTTGTTGAAAAAAACTTGGCGAGCGATATAAGATTGCAGCTGATTACTATTTAAAGCCTTAATTGTAGCGATTTACACAGTATTAACAATGCTTTTCAACACTTGGCAGCATTTTGGAACCTATTCTCACAATAACTTTTTAAAACAATTCTAAAAACAAATACTATGTCAAAAGGAAAATTATTAACAGGTGTTTTAGCAGGTGCTGCCGCTGGTGCAGTTTTAGGAATATTACTTGCCCCCGATAAAGGCTCAGAAACAAGAAAAAAAATTGCAAAAAAAGGCAATGATCTGAGTGATTCAGTAAAAGACGGTGTAAACAAATTTGGAGAAACCGTATCTGAAAAATATAAAAATATAAAAGGCGATGCCAGGCAGATGATGGATAAGACCAAGAAGGAAGTAGAATCTAACGAAAACTATAATGCTGAAAAAGCGTTTTAAAAAGTACATTTAGTGGCCTGGTTATTCGATTAGATTTCATTTAGTTGAGATGTGGAGAATTGATTTAACCAGGTCATTTTTTTAATTTCTTGTACAATTTGATATTTTTTTTATGTCCATTAATAACAGGCAGCAGCTAATCAAAACAATTGAAAAATTGCATGAGGTTGGACAAATTGAAAAAGAGATGCTGCTACAACAAGTGCATACTATGCAGCAATCGGTAGACCCGGTTTTTTTGTTAAGAAGAAGTTTATCTTCTAATAAAAATCACATTCCCCATCTTTTTGATAACCTACTGGATCAATCATTTTTTTCGGCTACTGATTTATTGAAAAATAAAATTGGTTTAAACAATGGATCTTTTGTAACAAAGGCAGCTGATAACCTGCTGCAAAAAAACATTAACCGGTTCTTTGCTGATAACCGGTATAAAATAAAATCAATTGCTCTTGCGGTTGCTAAAAATATTTTTCGTTAACCTTTAAAACGACTGTTATGAAAGAGTATAATTATGCCGATGAAATAGTCAGTGATAGTGATTATCAAAATTCCTATAGAAGAAATACAGACCCCAAAGAAAAAATAGTGAATGAACAGGACGAAAATATTATCCTGAATTTTGAAGAGGAGAAGAATGAATCTGATGAAAAATTACAGGCCTTTGAAGAAGGCATCAAAAATGATACTGTAGGTACGGAAGAAGAAGGTCCGGAAAAAGTTAAATCAAAGAAGTAATTGAAGACTTTATAAAATATTAATAATACAATCTTTTCTTAATAGCAGGCCGGGTAATATATTTACCCGGTTTTTTATTTTACCGGCAGCTACTTTCGCATAACCGTATTTTTAACGCCAGCAAAAATACTCTTCCAAAGCAGGTTAAAAAACGACTTCTGTATATCCCTTTCAAAATCAATTTCACCGCTATAAGTTTTGCCATTTTTCGGATTGTTGTTTACTATCAGGGTATTCGCCAGAAACGACACCAGGCCACGCTTTTTTAGTTCATCATTGTCATCCATTTTTAAAACTGAGACTGCAAGGTCATTGTACAAAAAGGTAGTATGGCCCTTTACCTGGTAATTATTACCGGTAAGGTCAAACACCAAATTATTTATACTGCCTTTTTTTATAGAGGCCATTCCCAATGGTTCTGTAATGCTGTTTAGCGAGGTGGCGTTCATAGCCCCTAACGAGCCGGTTGCAGAAAAGGTAGTATCCGACTTATTTAGCGGTAGACTCCATTCTGTAGCAAGGTCGGTTACGTTTAAGAATTTAGCCTTCGCATTTAAAGTCAATGAACCATTCATTTTTATCTTTTCAGCAATATTTGTAACGTTGTTTAAGGTTGCGTTGATGTTGGAAAAACTTACTGTCCCTGTTTTATGGGATTTCCTACCTCTTTCCTTATAATAAACACCGCCATCATGTACCAAGAGCTTCTTTATGTATAATTGAAACGGCAATTTTAGCAACGCCTGGTAAGGGTATTTACCCACTTTACTGGTAGTATTAAACGGCAAGGTACGATCGTTAAATACTTTCAGTATAACCTGTAAAGAAGCCTCCTCTGTTTCCAGTATATTATCGCTGATGAGCTTTTTAAAATTCAACCCACCTAAATTAATATCTGCCACACTTATATCATAACGGTCTTTTTGGACAGACAATGATTTTACAAAAGCCGCCTCGGTTAATAGTGGCTTATATGAAACACGTTTTACCTTTACTGTACCAGCCTTGTTATTTAATGCCAGGCCTTCAGCTGTAAACTTGTACAGCTTATTTTTAGTTATAAGAGAAAAACCAGCAGCCGTTAAATTCCAATTGGCATTGCTAACGAGGTTGCTTAAAGTTCCACCGTTTGTGCTGCTGACAATATCTGACGCAGAAAACTGAACATCATTTATTATAAAGGGAGGTTTGTCAGGTTTCTCAGGATCTTCTATTACGATGGTAGTTTTACCTAACTGTATACCGCCAATTTGCGCTTCATCTATCAAATCGTTTGTTAACACCATGGCCTCGTTACCAGACTGTAGTTTTTTGCTTTTTTTGTAGATTGTTATCAGACCACCGTCTGCAGTAACCTGTCCTGCTTTTAATTGTTGAAATAAAATAAAAGCATCTGTATTCAGGTTGGTAACCTGCACGTTTTTTATATCCACCAAAGCACTTGTATTACTACGTTTATATTGCTGTATAGCGGCCACCTTTAATAGCCTTTTTGGCGCATCGTACAATAAATTAGTAATGTTAATCCGGTTTTTATTGTCAGATTCCGGCAGTTGAATATTCTCAACCGAAACCGTAACATCTTTTATAAAATAGCTAATGATATTCTCATAATTCCTGGTACTATCAATTAAAAAATGATTGAGTGAAATGTTAATATTTTCCAACGTAGTTAACGGCTTTCCTTTCTTATCAGTTATTAAAACAGTTCCATTTATTACCTGGATGGTATCACCGCGTATACTATTAAACCTGCCAAGAATTTTTTTGTACAATTCAAGCGTATCATTGTAATTAAAAGGCTTCGGTTTATCTGCGCCTGTATTTATTATTTGAATACGCGGCTTATTAATTATGATTGCTTTGGCCGACACATTATTCCCTTGCAACAGTCCGGGGATATCAACTCCTCTTGCAGTAACTTCTTCCGCACTGATATTATACAATGTATTTGGTAAACTATCATCGGCCTTTAACATCTCTTTTTGTATGCTATCGCTTTGTAAAGTAATTTTATAAAAAGATGCGTTACCGTTTACTTCATCAATCTGCGAACTATCGTAATGTATAAAATATAAACTGTCAGATTTTTTTTCAATGGCGTTTTGAATGGCATTTTTTACAATTCCTTTTTTATTTTTCTGCCAGTAGATGTAACCTGCAATTGCGCCTGCTACAATAACTGCCAGCAATATTTTAAAAAAAATCTTCATTGTAAAAAATATTATTAATTAGAAGGGACCTACAAAATTCCGTTTGCCATAACACAACCATTAACCGGCTTGTTGTGATTGATTTGCCGTTAACAGCTTTAATTTAAAAAGGGTAACCAATAGCAATATTAAAAACAAGGTTTGCCCTGCGCCATGTTTTATCACCCAGGGCAATCTTGTCAATTACCCATCGTTGTCCATCAGGCAGGTAAGGCTTTCTTAAGGGTATTCCAAAATCAAATCGTAACAAAATTACACTTGCGTCAACGCGTATTCCAATTCCTGAAGCCACTGCAAGTTCTTTCAAAAAATCTTTTTTTAACTGGCCGGCTTTACCAAATAAAACTGTATCCTTTGTCCATACATTTCCAGCATCTACAAAAACAGCACCACTAAATCTTCCCACTATTGGTATGCGTATTTCGGAGTTGCCAAGCAGTTTATAATCCCCTCCAATGGTTTGGTAATATGCCTGGTCAAGCAGGGTGGGTTTATAACTTCCGGGACCCAGTGTTCTTACTGCAAATGCCCTGATAGAGCTGGATCCGCCAACAATGTATTGTTTTGAAAATGGCAGGTAAGCAGAATTATTATAAGGAAAACCAATACCTATTTGCAGCCTGTTGGCCAATTGCCATTTACTGCGAAAGCGCCTTGTGTAACGTACATCCAGGTCTCCTTTTACATATTGGGCAAAAGGCGCCCCCAGCACATTTTTTGATCGTGGCTCTTTAGCGCCCGCTATTAAACCTAAGGTAGTACCTGCAACTTCGCCATCTAATTTCAGGAACCACTGATTTTTACCAAGCGGATTTAACGTGTTGTAAGTATAACTATAATAAGACGAAACAATGGCCTCACTGTACACATTGGTTAACAAACCCGGATTTAATGCCGCTGCCTTATAAAAGCTATCTGTAACATTGACCGCGTTTACATAAGTAAAAGACAACGGCGCCAAAATATGTTGCTTGTTCGTACTTTCACGCCATTGAAATTCGTAGTTAAAACGAAATATATTCTTGGTGTAATAATTTCTTTTGATGAAATATTCGTAGCCCAATAGTAACTGGGTACGGGCAGGGTACAGGTTACTTTCATGTACCCTAAAAAATGGAATTAAGTACCGCGGAAAATTCAACGTAGCTTCTGTACCAAAACGGTAATTGTTATTTTTCTTAAGCGAGTCATTCGAAGACACTTCAAAGCTACCATACATTTTTACGGCCAGTTGTTCAGATCCATGAAAAGTATTCCTGTTTTTCCAGTTGATGCTTAGCTGCGAACCAACATATTTATTCTCCTTGCTAAACCCATCAATTTCTCCCTGCAGCGATTTCTTTTTAGCGGGCGTTAAATAATAAAAAACATTTAAGCGGTACGGATCAGCTGTATCCTTTACTGCTTCAAAACGGTTTTTAGAAAACTTAAATGCACCCAGGTTGATGAGCCTGTTCAGCGTTGTATTCTGATCAATACTGCTATATAATTTCCCAGGCCGATAAGTAATCGTACGCTTAAATAAATCCGGTTTAAAATCATGTATGGTATCTCTGACAGATAATCCATCTACATCAGTTGTACCCACTTTGCTGGTATCTGGCGGCGGGCGCAATAAAGTGTAATTTGGAAAAACAGTAATGCGGTTGATGGTAAAAGGATGTTTGGCAATTTCCGGGGTTGTGTTCTTTATATTGAAGAACAAATCTACCTGGTAATTACCAATAGTGCTATCTACATAAGCCATGATATAATCCGGATTAAAGTTGTAGTAGCCTTTTGTTTTTAACCTTAGGTCAAGTCGCTCCCTTTCTGCTTCGATATCGCTGAGGCGGTAAGGCATTCCCTTTTTTAGCAAGCTTCTTCGCTTCCTTTTAGTATCCAATTGTTTCAATAAAGCAGAGCTATCGTTTACCCATGTGATGTTGCGGATTGTATGTTGCGGAAAAACATTGGCGTTGTATACTGCTGTTGTAAAATAACTTTTGTTAACCGTATCGCCCGTTACAGTACTATGGAAGTAACCAATATTATCAAGATAGGCATTCATATTTTCAGCAGTAACTTTTGCATTTACCCTGCTGCTTAACACAGGTGGTTCACCCAGTTTATTTCTTAAAAAGGCCCTGAAACCCTTAGGTCGTTTTGGTTCGCCAATAAAATAATACCACCATACTTTATACGGCTGGCCTAATAAAAACTTATTGGGTTTTGGCCTGGCCGCAGCCTTTAACTGGCTGCGCAACGACTTCGCAGATGCTTTTACATCTTTTTGCTTTTGCACCTTGATGGTTGCCCCACGGTACAGCCTTTCACCAGGAGGTAATCGTTTGCCAACGCTACATCCGGCAGCTGTTAACAGTAAAAAAAATAAACCATATATACTGAATCCCTTCATCTTTATTTTGCCGTTTTTTTCTTTTTTCGCTCAAACAATTCCCTGAACTTATCATAATCCATCGTAACAACAAACGCAACGCCTGTTTCAAGTACGTAGCCATCCAGTATTACTTCAAACTGAGTTTTTTTGTAGGCTCTTAAAAGATATTTACCATCCTGGCTCAATTTATAATTCACAGTTACATCAGGTAAAAAACCACTCCCTTTTTGTTGTGCTGCTTTTGCCGCAGCGTCCTGGCCTTCTATACCAAAATTTTTACCTACACTAATACTCAGCCGGTCGTTTACAAAACTTTTGGTTACCGCCACATTCAAATCTGTTCTTTGCTGTGCGTCGCCACTGCTGTAATCTTTGTAACTGTTCAGGTTAAGGTCAACATCCAAACCTTTGAAAAGATCAGAAGCAATATTATCCAGTGCGGAAGAAAGAAACTTACTAACGCTCTGCCTTGCCAAATCTCCAAAGCCTCCACTGCTGCCGCCAGAACTGCCGGTTGAAAAGAAATCTGTACTTTGTTCGCCCACAAAACGATTGAATAAAAGCAGGGAGAATACCTGCCGGTTGGTTGCTGCCACGTCGCCCTTTAGTTGTGTTAATTTGTTATCAATGGTAGTGCGCAGTTCGCTGCTGATATTCAGGTTTTTACTTTCTTCCGGTAACTCAATATCAAAACTAATTTCGGGTTTCAGCATGGTTCCTTTCAACGTTAATAAAACCCTGAAGGGAATTTCCTGTTTAAAAGTATTGGCGAGTTTTGGATCAACTGTGCCCACTTCATTACCCAATAAATCTTTGGCAGAAGTATTGGCGATGTATTCCGCAGTTATATTTATTTGTGCGTTGGTAGGCGGTCCGCTAAAAGCGATGGTGCTACCTGGTAATAAATTAAATTGCTTTCTTAAAAACTGGTAATTTAAAATGTAGTATCCACTGCTAAGCTCGTAGTTACCTGCTAAAATAATATTGCCACCAGGGTCTACACCAGCATTCAATTGCGCATCGCCTTTTAATTTTAATTCATCCCCCGTGCTTGGATCAATGATGATGGTGAGCGCTGCCGCCTTACCTATTTCAATATTAAGGTTGTAATTTAGAAATTGCGCAAATGCCGGCTTCACTTCATTTACTGTACGAAAAGGAACCTTCTCAGGTAACGCAAAAGTATCACGGTCAATAAACCGGACTATTGATTTGGCGGCATCTTTATTAACATTACTTTCAGGCAACACAAGCGTTACATCACTTTTATCATTAAGGGAAATGTTTCCTTCAATGTTGGGGGATGTTGAATTTCCGGTAACAGAAATGTCCGCATCTACAGCTGCAAAACCATACACCTGGTTTGAAAAAGCTTTGGCCACATTCACCAATGTAAAATTGGTTGAATTGATAGCAAGATTAAGATCATATACGGATATGGATTTGGCAGTTATCTCACCATCCATTACCAAACTATGGTTGGCAGAATCCTTCACCGTAAAATTATCAAGCGAAATAGTGGGATAATCGAAACTGATTTTTTGATTATCAATGGCGTAAGAAGTGCCCAGTTTTGCAACATTGAAACGGGCCGTATCAAAGCTTACAGCGCCATTCCATCGGGGCTCAGCAAACTTTCCGTTGATAGCGATATTACCACTGATGCGGCCGGAAGAGCGCACTAAATTACCCTGCGAAAAAGCCTGCAAAGTGGTCATGTTTAAATTGGCTATTTGCATGGTAAGGTCAAACTGTTTGGAATCATCATTTAAATAATAATCCCCCTTTACATTTACCTTGTTGCCATTACCTGTTAAATCCATTGCTGCGGTGATAACATCTTCGCCTGATTTTTCTGTAACCAGGTGTATATTGCCTACAGGTTGTTGCATATACTGCAAACTGTCTGCATTGATATTGCCTGTAAAGGCAGGTAGCTTTTTATCAAATTCTGATATGGAAAACTTGCCATTGATAATACCTGATGCCAGCAATGTATCGCTGTTGATCATAGAAGTAATATCTCTTATTTTAAAGTTGCTGATGGTTACATCAATTGGGCTGTTCAATACATTTTCCCTGCTGGCAGCTGCAATGCTACTGCTGTCATACCTCACCAAAAAATTATTAACCAATATGCCGTCAGGCGAGTATGTAATTTTATTATCGGGCGCAACAACCCAGTTTTTGTAATTAAGCAATAAGGTATCTTTTAAAGAGAAAGTATACCCATTATTTTTCTGCGTGATGTCTGCACCTATAACAAAGCGGCTAATATTTTTTACATCTTTAGTAGATGCTGTAATACTTAAACTATCACCAGCAACAGCCGCGATGACAGCAGTTTTATAAAAACTATTGCTGCCGAAATGCAACGTGTCAAAATTAATTGCCCCGGAAATATCTTTATTGAGCGAAGCTATATCAACGGTACCATTGCTTACGCTATTGGTTTTATATACCAGGCTTGGCACCGTCGCATTCAGCTGCAGTGCACTATCTTGTGCATTGGAAGCATAGCTTCCCTTAAAGGCAATGTTTTCATACGTAAAGCCATCCACCAGTCCCTCCACCACGGGGCTTTTTTTAATTGTGCCGCTAAAACTAATTTGCTGCGGCGGAACATCCCGTATTACCGTATCTGTTACGTTATAGTATTTATCAACGTACTGTAACAATGACGGGCCAATTTTATCGTACGCAAATTTTCCATTGGCAACTATGTCAGCCATTGGCGAAACAAGGCTGATATTATTAACTCCATTGGAAGTACCTGCTTTTGCGATGATACTGTCCAGTGCATAGCGCTTATCTTTAATTGTCAAATTGGATGAATCAATCATGGCATAAATATCCATGCTATCCGGACTCAAATTATTGGCTTTTAAAACTGCATTGAAGGATGCATTCAACGTATCAGGATATAAATTAAGTGACTTCAATTGAATGGTATCCAATTGTAAATTTGCCTGCACAGAGGGATATTGCCCGTTTACATTTGCAGTAGCATCATAATGAAGTTTAATATTGGGATCATCAATGCTTCCGTCACTAACAATGTCGCCATTTTTTAAATTGGCATTGAACACTATATTTTTATACTCATATTTTTTTAAGCCCACTTTTTGCACCGTGGCTTTTACAACCGCATTCATAGTTTTGTAATCAAATCCAGTACCTTTCGCATAGCCGTTAAAGGTTAGATTTCCAATAACCGTATCTTGCTTTACAAGTTTGCCCGCTGCAAAATCCTGCGTAGCAAAGCTTAAATCATAGCTGGCTTTTTTGGGGTCTTTAAAATGATGCACATATCCATTTACCCTGGCCACGCCATAACTTCCTCGAAGTGTAAGATTGGGTTGCGCATTATTCATATCTCCTTTTGCGGTACCTGTAAGCAACATTAGTTGAGGTAAATTAACCGTCGGCGGAATGGTACCAGGCGGAACAAGCGCTTCAATAAAACTCTTTTCTACCCGGCTATTGTTAATAACTACATCATATTGTAGGAATGCGGGTTTATCTATATTTTTAACAGTACCTTTTCCCTGTAAAATAAAACCAGTGCTGTTGATATTAAGGTCAGCCGTACTGCTTTTCATGTTGCCCTTTACATGTGTTCCAAAAGTAAAAGTGGCAGGCAGTTTATTCATCAGCTCATTAGCAGAATTACCATCAGGCATAAATTTTATGATATCCGACTTGGGCAAGGTGCTGTTAAAAATGGTAATGTCATACGCCAGGTGATTGGTATCGGTAACATTGTATAAAACTGCTTTCGCATTGATAGTGGTGCCATCTAATCCCGATAGTTGTAACACAGGAATATTCAATTCCTTCAAGGTACCATTGATGACAGCAGATACTGAAATGAATTGATTGCGGAATTTTTGCTCCGGCATATACTTCTTCACAAATGGCGCTACCATATAAATATCATTAATGGCAACCCTTGTGTTTTTTAACCGTACATCCACCTGGCTGTTTTGCGGTGTGGTGGTAATTTTTTTTATATCATCATATTTTATTACCAGTTGATTTTGAATAACGCTCTGCGGCGTTTTAACATACAGCTCTTTTAATTCAACTCCCTGGTTGCTGTACCTGATATTAGCATGCGTTGTATCTATAATAAAACCGCTTTTATCTGCAAAAGCAAGCTGCCTGATATCGGCCAATATGCTATCAGCTGAATAATATATTTTCCCGGTACTGACATTAATTTTACTCAACCCAATATGGGAATAATCAAAGCCGGGTTTGGGCACTATATTGTTATCATCATAAACTGCAACATCATTTTTTAATAACAGTTGATTGATGGCCAACTTCCAATTGTTGTTTATTGTTACGCTATCTGCCGCGGAATGCGTAGCCAGTTTTGGCGCTGTAAACTGGATAGACGAGCTATCTAAAACAATATCGCCCAGGGCCGCGTTTTCAGCAGCCAGGTCGAGGTTGGTTTTTGTAACTTCCAAACGTTGTATGTTATTGGCATAATACATTCCATTAACCTTATTTTGATATACAACTTTAATATCAGTAAGATTCATTTTACCTGCATTTAAAAACAGGTTAATAGCCGTTGTATCTGTAGTAGTAGAGGCAGGAATATCTTTTATTGTAATCATATTAAAACCAATACCAGAAGCAGTAAAATCATCAATACCAAATCGCATCCGGTCTGGCTGAAACTGGTTTAAATTAGCCACCGCGTTTTTAATATTTGCGGTAAAAATATTGCCTGCATAATTATCGGTAAACTTCAGGCGAATATCATCTAAGATCAATTTTTTAAAAGAGATTTTTAGTGCGGCAGTATCGGCGATAATAGTGGTATCTTTTGTTGCACCGGCAAAGGCATTCATTATAAACTGGTAGTTAAATGCTGTATCATTTTCAGGCCTTAAAATATTAGCGTACATATTTTTTACGGCTACTTTGCCAATATCTATTTTGCCGCTAATAAGGTGAAGCATGTTAATATCAACTGCAATTTGTTCTCCGTACAACAACGTGTCTTTTTTTTCATCTTCCACGTAAATACCTTTTAATTCCACCCACTTGGGAAGGCTGAAATCAATTGCCTGAATAGATACTTTAGTCTTTAATTTTTGCTGCAGAAATGATTGAAGTTTATTTCGGATGAGCGCTTTGCCAGAGGAAGTATTGATGTAAATGAATACAGCAATTACAATTAAGAAAACAGTACCCAACAGGTACAAAAAAATCTTACCTGTCTTTTTTAAAATTGCTTTTGTTGTCATTCCCTAAACCCGGTTTACCGTACACATTTATCAGCTACCACTTTCAGTAACCATTGATCAATCAATAATAGTAAAATATTATGCCTCTTTTAAATATAGCTGTATTTGCACAATCCCCTTACCTATTGGAAAATATTTGGGTACTTACGTGGAATTAATTCTACAAGATGTATCAGGCGAGTTTCGTTAGACATTGGTCCAGGTCAATTCCTTTACCAAGCACACCCTCAAAAAGATCGCCAGCATTACTTACTCTTGCCAACATATTATGAATGGTAAAGTCTCCCGGATGAAGCCCTTTCTTTACTTCTTTCCACTGCAAAGGGGCAGATACAGTAGCGCCAACTTTTGGCCGCAAACTGTAGGGCGCTGCAATGGTTTGACCACGTCGGTTTTGCAGATAATCCAGGTAGATGTGTTGATCACCTCGTTTAACCAGGCTGCGTTCGAGCGTGGTAAAATCCGGCAACATTTCACTTACCTTAACGCAAAGGAAATGAGCAAAATCCTTTACCTGCTCGTACAAATATTTCGCACTCAGTGGTACATAAATATGCAAGCCCGTAGCACCGGAAGTTTTACAAAAACAGGCAGCGCCCGCTTTGTCCAAAATTTGTTTAAACGCGTTGGCGGTTTCAATCACCTGTTCAAAAGTATTTTTTTCAGACGGGTCAATGTCAATTAATAAATAGTCTGGCTTATCAAGATTTTTGGTAGTGGAATTCCAGGGATTAATTTCAATACAGCCGAGGTTGTTCAGGTAGGCCAGCGTTGCGCTGTTATTACAAATGATATAATCGATTGCTCTATTAGCCGACTCCGAAAACAGCTCTTTTGTTTTTACAAAAGCGGGCGCATCTTCTCCCGCATCTTTATGAAAAAATCCGCTGTCATGAATACCGTTAGGATTTCGTTTTAAAGATTCGGGACGATCTTTTAAATACGGCAAAATGTACGCACTCATTTGCTGGTAGTAATCTACCACCATTGCCTTGGTAACATGATCTTCAGGAAAATAAATTTTATTGGGATGCGTAATTTTTATTTTTGCTTTTCCGATGATAATTTCTTTCTCATTGTTCCCGTCAACTTCGTTTTTTGAAGCCGTATTTTTTTTTGCTGATGTTGCTTTGTTCATAAAGATTTATTTACTTTTCATCAACCCGCATCAGGAGGCCTTTTTTGTTTTGGCAGATAAACTTGCTTTTAACTGACCCATTAAATCTTTGGCCTTGCTGTGTACTACCTTCATGTGCGTAGCGGCGGGTTTGGCTCCTTTAGCCTTTGCCTTAATCAGTTTTAATAATTGCTGTGTGTAAGTATCCTTATAAGACGAAATATTAAATTTGGCTGTTAACTGGTTAATGAGCGAAATGGCCATTTTAAGTTCAGCTGGCTTTACAGTGGAAGCTGCAATTTCCAGTTCCTTGGGGTTACGTATTTCTTCGTGAAACCTCAATTGGTTTAGAATAAGGACATCTTCAGTTGCCCTCAAAATTGCGAGGTGTTCCTTGTTACGCAATACAAAAGTTGATACACCAGCCTTACCCGTTTTTAGCAATGCCTCTTTTAATAATGCATACGCCCGTACGCCTGATTTTTCCGGTACAAGGTAATACGGGTTTTCATAATAAATGCTGTTAATTTCTACCTCATTTACAAAGTCACTTATTTCAATCACTTTGGTTTTTACAGCATTGGCCGATTCAAAATCCTTATCATCAAGCACAACATATTTATCGCTTATCATAAAGCCCTTCACTATATTTCCCCAAGGCACCTCTTTTCCCGTTTTTTCATTCACCCGTTTAAAACGGATGTTAGCTAAATCTTTTTTATCGAGCATATCAAGGTCCAGCTCGCTGCCCTGCGTTGCGCTAAATAATTTAACCGGAATATTTACGAGGCCAAAACCTATTGCTCCTGTCCAGATGGGTCGCATAAATTAAAATTTATTTTTTGTAACTGAATTAGTTTGACTCTAATATTTTCATCACTATTTGTTCTTCGGCTGTAAGTCCTGTTTTATTATCATCTGCTTCAATTTTATCCAATTGTGCTAAATATTTTTCCAATGATTTATTCTCGTACAGCGATAAAATAACCGGGTGCACATAATACTTTTTGCACACCGTCCGTGTGTTACCCAATTGTGCTGATACCTTATCCAGCGCTTCTACTATTTTCTTTTTTGCTTCAGTTGCAGTATCAAAAAAGCCCAACTCTTTAAAAGCCAAAAATGCGTGTAATGTGCCAGACCAGGTTCTGAAATCTTTCGCTGTAAAGTCGCCGCCACTTGTCTTCTTTATGTACTCATTCACCATACCGGAATCAATTGATTTCCTAACTCCGGCGTCGTCATAATACTGAAACAATTCCTTACCAGGAATATCACGGCATCTTTTTACAACAGCCGATAATTTTTTATTTCGCAAACTAATATCGTGATGAACGCCCTTTTTTCCTTTAAAAGAAAATTTAACTTCACTGCCATTGATATTTACATGTTTATCTTTTAAGGTTGTTAATCCAAAGGAGCCGTACATTTTTTCATACATGCTGTTACCAACCCGAATGTTAGTACGCTCCATCAAACTAATCACCAGTGCCAGTACTTTTTCAACAGGCAGCCCGGGTAAGGATAAATCTCTTTCTACCTGTAAACGAATGGCAGGTAATACTTGTCCAAACTGGTACAAGCGGTAATATTTTGTATGGTTTCGCAACAAATTCCAAAGGTTGTGGTATTTATATTGCTTGCGCTTTTTTACATCAATACCAGTTGCCTGCAGGTGTCCATTGTCTACTTCACATATCCACACGTTGTCCCACGCCGGTGGTATCACCAAACTTTTTATCCTTTTTAAATGCTGTTCATTTGTAACCGGTTTTGTGTTGGGCGCCACATAGGTAAAACCATCTCCCTTTTTAACCCTTTGTATGCCTGGCTCTGTATCGTGCACATAAATTAAATTAATTGCCTGTGCTGTTTTCTCAGGATCGCCGATGATACGCTTAATTTTTCGTTTGGGTATTTGTAAAATTTCTTCCGCAACTGCTTCCATAATTTTTTTGCTTTATTGTATTATACGAAAGTATTGTGCCTTAATTTTTGTTACTGATTAGAAATATTAGTGATAAAAAATCTTCCCCTTCAACAGCACTGCGAGTAATTTTCTCTACACTTTCTTCACTGAAAATCTGATTATAAGGTAATAAAGTCTGATTGGAAGGCAGCTAGGTCGTGGTACAGCATTTGAATTATTGTCCTAAACTATTTGTATGCGTAAAGATGACAATCTCCGTTTTATACAGGATAAAATTCAGGCATTTAAGATGGCTATGTTCCGGGCTGAGATGGATTCAGAACTTCAGTTACCTAACAACATCATCTCTACTTTTAAAACAGATGATGAAGGAAACATCTGGTTTTTTACATCCTGTAATGGCGCATATGCAAACCACTTTGAACAGGATTTTTTTGCTCATTTACAATATTACCAAAAAGGCCAGGACAGTTGTTTACGACTGAATGGAAGAGCATCCATTGTTAAAGAAGAAGAAGATAATGCTGTAACCGGCAACAATTCCAATGCAGGCAATGGTGCCATTGTTTTAATAAAATTTAAAATTTTGCACGCTGAATATTGTGAAAATAAACAGGCCACTTACAGTTCTGTAAAAGAAAAACTGAAAACGTTTTTTAACGATATGTTTATTTCAAGCTCACACAGAATATATGATTTTACTTAGTTGACGCATACGCTCCTGGATTACAAGCAAAACAAGAATCAGCCGCCTCAAATCCGGCTGATTTTTTATTGTCTGAATCGCAGGTATTTAAATCCTTCTGTACACAACATAGAAACCAGCGTTGCAAGAGCAATAACTGCTATCGCATTGCCAGCCAGGGCGGTAGTTTTGAAAACCGTTTGTAAAGCAGGTACAAATACAATCAGCAGTTGCAATGCAATTGTTATTACAATTGTTACCCACATAAATTGGTTGGCAAACATGTTGCGTGAAAAAATACCAAACTGAAAAGATCTGACAGATAACGCATTGCCCAGCTGAACAAAGCACAATGTAGTAAACACCATTGTTTGCTGTGCCTTAACTGCATAGCCCTGGCTAACGGCCCACCATTGAACAGACAGGGCCGCTATATTTATAACAATGCCGGTAAATAATATATTTACAGCAAGACCTCCGGCAAATAAATTTTCTTTAGGTGGTCGCGGATGTTTTTGCATGATGTTTTTTTCTGCAGGCTCCGCTACCAGGGCCAACCCCGGAAAGCCATCTGTTACCAGGTTTATCCAAAGTAAATGAATGGGTAACATCGGTATGGAAAAGCCAACAAACGGCGCTATAAAAATGGTCAATATTTCGCCCAGGTTACAGGCCAAAACATACAAAATAAATTTACGGATGTTATCGTAAATTCTCCTTCCTTCTTTAACAGCATTTACAATAGTAGCAAAATTGTCATCCAGTAAAATCATGTCTGCAGACTCCTTACTCACATCGGTACCGGTTATCCCCATGGCTATGCCAATATCAGCCTGCTTTAATGATGGCGCATCGTTTACTCCGTCACCCGTCATGGCAACAAACTCTCCCTGCTTTTGAAGTTGTTGTACAATATTTAATTTTTGTTGCGGTGAAACCCGCGCATATACCAACGTATTTTTAACCGTATCTGCAAATTCCTCCGGCGTACAAATATTCAGATCGGCGCCTGTTTTTATTCCATCGTAATTGACACTGGTAATTCCCATTCGGGCCGCAATTGCCGCTGCGGTAAGTGGCTGATCACCGGTGATCATGACAGTTTTTATACCTGCTGTTTTGCACTGGCTAATGGCATCAATTATTTCCGGCCTTGGTGGATCAATCATTGCAACCATACCTAATAATTCAAGCCCGGTTTCAATTTCAATCGTTATAGCGGTAGGTTGGTTGTCGAATATTTTATAGCCAAAAATTAACACCCTAAGACCATCAGATGCCCATTGCCTGTTTTTATTCTGCCACTCCGGTATTTGCGGTTTACTTTTTTCATCAAGTGATTCCAGCATTTTTACCGGAGCTCCTTTTACAAATAAAATCCATTGGTTGCCTTGTTTATGTAAGGTGCTCATCTTCATTCGCTCAGAATCAAAGGGCAATTTTGCTACTCTTGGAAACCGGCTATGTGCAGCCTCCTTTAAAATACCATTCTGCATAGCATACTCTACCAGTGCTGTTTCCGTAGGATCTCCCAGTAAACTATCTGCGGCAAATCTTACTTCATTATTTAGCAGCATGGCGTGAAGCAATAAATCTTCGCAGCCGGGTACTGCATACAGGTTTTCAACCTGCATACTATTTTGTGTAAGTGTACCTGTTTTATCGGTGCAGATGTAAGTGACTGAACCCAGTGTTTCCACGGCAGGTAATTTTCTGATCAACGCTTTTTGCTTTACCATTCTGCGGGCACCCTGCGCTAAAGCAATGGTTATTACAGCAGGTAAAGCTTCAGGCAAAGCCGCTACCGCCAATGACAAAGCTGTAAGAAACATTTGAAAGGCGGGTTCGCCCCGCCAAAGACCCAAAGCAAAAACCAGCAGGCAAATAATTATTACAATAACAGACAATTGCCTGCTAAAAACTGCCAGTCGTTTTTGAAGTGGCGTTTGCTGCGCAACAGGAGAAAGCATACTGGCAATCTTTCCCAATTCGGTATGCATACCTATAGCCGTTACCACCGCTTTAGCACTGCCGGCACTTACCAGCGTACCCTTGAATACCATGTTAAGCTGATCGCCCGGCACAAGATTTTGGTGTGCTATGGTATTGGTATGCTTTTGAACAGTATTGCTCTCGCCGGTAAGCGATGCTTCTGCAGTAACAAGTGAGTGGACTGCAATCAGCCGTCCGTCTGCCGGCACTATATCACCTGCATTTAAAACCATTATATCGCCCGGCACCAGTTCTGCCGAAACTATTTTAAAAGGGTTGTTATTACGCAATACCAACGCATAACGGGGATCCATTTTTTGTAACAGCAGTATGGACTTTTCTGCGTTGTATTCCTGCGAATACCCCATCCAGGCATTGGCAATTATTATGGCAAGAATTACGCTGGCATCTGTATGTTCGCCCGCGATAAAAGAAATGGCAGCGGCACCAATCAATATCAGGATCATTATATCTGTGAACTGCCCAAGCAATATTGCCAGCCTGCTCTTTTGTTTGGTTTGCGTTAATACATTGGCACCGTATTTATCCTGCAGTGTAACAACCATTTCGTCACTTAAACCCGTGTAGGATGTGTTTAAGTGTGTTATAACCTGGTCTGTACTTAGTTGATAGTATGTATTCATTTGCAACGATTGCTGATAATGTAAATGATTGCTTATCGCTTAGCATTTATCAACAATAAGGTAGTGACAAAATTTGACAAATAAAATTTAAAAAAGGCGCAGGTTGAAAAGCAGCCGCTAATGTAAACCAGATCGGGAGAAATTGTTACCGCAGCAAATTAAAGATGCTATAACTACCCGATCAGCAAATCGAAAACGTTAGCAATGCATATTTACATAAGGGTCTCTCCAGGCAATTTTTATATCGGGTATTCCATGGATCGAATTTGATGGCTTCTCCATCATTGTAATTGTAACGATAAAATACAGGTGTTTCTTAATTGATTTTTTATACCAGTTGTATAAACCGGTTTGTTTAAGAACAGCTGGTCTTTTAATAAAATAAATAATTTGTGAATAGAATAGCAGTCAACTTTTGTAATTTTGCGGGGGCTAATCATCCATACCCTTTAATGAATTAAATGTATGTAGGATTGGTATTCTATTTGTCAAACCAACCAGTTTGATAACCAGCCACAATTTTTAAAGCTATATTGAAATGAACCGGACGATTGTTATAGGAGACGTACATGGCGGATTGAAGGCGCTGCAACAAGTATTTGAAAGGGCCAGTATTACTACAACCGATCAATTGATTTTTTTAGGAGATTATGTAGATGGCTGGAGTGAATCTGCAGGCGTATTGGATTATTTACTTGCCCTTGATAAAACCAATGACTGCATTTTTTTAAAAGGCAATCATGATGAATGGTGCGAAGAATGGTTAAGATCGGGAAACGCCAATGGTACCTGGTTGGCGCATGGAGGCGAAGAAACAGTCACCAGCTATTATGCAGCAGCCACCGAAGCACGCAGCTGGCACCTCATTTTTCTGGAGCAACTGCCCTATTATTTTATTGATGATAAAAAGCGATTGTTTGTGCATGCCGGTTTTACATCCAACAAGGGACCGCAAAAAGAAACCAACCTATCTGAATTAAACCGGGACCGTACCCTCTGGGATATGGCGGTTGCAATGCACCTGCGTGAAAAACCAGGCTCACTTTTTTTTCCAAAAAAATTAAATCTATTTAAAGAAATATACATCGGCCACACGCCTACTATTTATTACGATGAAGATGTTCCCATGCAATCCTGCAACGTTTGGAATATAGATACCGGTGCCGCTTTTACCGGTAAACTTAGTATTATGGATGTTGACACAAAACAATATTGGCAGAGCGATCCTGTCTATCAATTATATCCCGGTGAAAGAGGAAGAAACAAGCAGGATGACTAAGAAGCGCATGGCAATTGTACTGTAAAAAATATCCCCGTAGATTTAAACATCAAACAACGGCCATTACCCATATTTTTGCCTAAAATCTGTACATGCTAAAAGGATTATTTCTCCGGGACATTTATGCCCCCGGCTTTGATAAAAAAGAAAAGACCCTCTATTTTTTACTGCTGTTTTTTTTTGCCGCCCTTTATATGCCGGGCGTAACCTGGTTGTATAATGTTGCGATGTGGCTATTTTTTGTGTATAGCTTTTTTTTTAATTCCATGTCGCAAAAATGGAAATTGCTACAGCAGCGAAAAGAAATATTATTGATGATGGCTTTTCTTTTACTAAACGCAGCCAGCGCACTTCTATCGCACAACCAGCACGAAGGCATCTCATTCCTGGGGATACGAATTAGTTTATTTGTGATCCCTTTTGCCATCGGCTCCATTTATATAAATGAGCAGTTGAAAGATAGGCTGATTGCAGGCTTTGCCACTGTTACGGCTTGCGCAGCGCTCGGTTGCCTGGCCTGGGGTATTTATCGTGCCGCTGCAAATCATGACTGGTCTTTACTGTACAATGATAACTTAAGTGACATTATCAACTTTCAATCGATTTATTTTGCCATGCTGGTAAACCTGGCCATTTTTAGCTTCATCTACCTGCTGGCTAAAAAGTCAACACTCATTAATGAAAACTTACTTGTGCCGGTATTGCTCCTTTTATTAGTAGTGAATTTTTTACTGGCCAGCCGCATGGCCATTATAATTTTGTACAGTTCCGCTTTTGTATTTGCCATCATCCATATCATCCGTAAAAAAAAGTGGCTGGAAGGTATTACGTTAATAATGGGATTATTATTGGCTGGCTTTTAAAACGCCATGCGCAATGGGGGGTATTAATCCGCATGACAAAGCTGAATTGAATATGAAGAACGAAATTGTTCAGCATTTAAAAGGCGACATGTTACACTTTTCATATTACACCATTGAGGAACACCTGGCAAGAATTAATCACTATACAACTATTTCGGCGGGTGCTTTACATGCAAAGGGAGTGCGAAGTAACTGGGTCAAAATATTGATCAATCCTTTGTGGCGGTTTATGTATGGATATTTTATCAGGCGGGGGTTTTTAGATGGATTTTACGGTTTTGTGATCGCAATTAATTGTTCACACGAAACATTTCAAAAATACATCAAGCTATATAAGCTAAGACAATAATTAAGCGCCGCCAGATGTTCCTAAAGCTAGTTTAGCAAGTGGATTGCATTTGCCACCAACCCTAGTGAATTACTTATTGCAGGCAATAATTTAAACCATCACCTGCTCCTGCAATAACCCCTATCACCAAACAAAAACAGCAACTGAATATTCAGTAAGTAATTAAGATAAAAGCGGCGGTGACCATGATTTGCTTTTAATAATAATTTCTCAGCCCTGGTCATATTTCCACCAACATCTAACGGATATTATAGGCAGAATGACCAGACTTACCACGTTGCGGATATCCGTGAGTCTGGTTCGGTTGTACATATTTATGGTCAAAATTTTGTAGCTGCGGAATCCCTTATTGAGAACCTTGACGCAACGTTTCGGGTTGACGGCAAGGTGCCCGAATTATGGTTTGCTGAAGCCGGCAAAACAGATGCCCTCGCCTACAGTATTGTCAATGGCATCACTACCGTTAAGCTGCAATTGCCCAACACTTCTCTATAATCGTCTTACCAGGTAAAGTGTAACTGAATCTGTATACACATCATTTGAAATAAATTAATATTTTTTGGTGGGCTAAAAAATTAAAAGTCCGTAAACACTCAGGTTTACGGACTTTTAATTTTGAATGAAATCAACATTGCCTGGAGATTTCAAGTTACCATTTTTGACCTTCCCATTTAAGCAGAACGCAGCAAATCAATTACGCAAAGTGTGATAATCAGCAAAACAAAAAACCCCGCCAAGAGGCAGGGTTCATGCAAAAGTCGGGATGGCAAAACGAACCAATAGCTTTTTTTTATCTAAAAATCAATCTGTTACAACAATAAAAAATTCCTGTTCACCTTTTTGTAATCGCTAAAAAACAGGAGTTTGTTAGCCTCGTAAAAGTAATTAAATCTCTCCAAGACAATTCAAATCTTGTCAATTTTTTTTCATTTCCGATCTACTTCAATCTTGCAGGGTTAATTTAAATTACTTCTTTTATCAATTGCAGTCTGCAGATTTATGTAAGGCTATTTAAAATATATTGATTTGACTTGCATAAACATCTGCTAAAGCCGAGAGGCTGAATAAAAAAATAACTTGTCATTTATTTGAATTTTATCTTTGTAATCAGATCTTTAAAATATTGGGCAGACCAGATATCCAACACTTTATCATCACGGATAAAACGTACGATGTCTTCCCCAATGCTATCAAATTAACGAATTTTCATTCAGTGATTATTACTTATCAGCCAAGTATTAGCATGGAAGTTACAGCCGATTACAATTTAGCACATAACAAGTTAGCGTTCTTTTCGAGAACACTTTTTTGTTGGGCATGA
>JBBQWL010000022.1:0-105484 GCA_038210625.1 Chitinophagales bacterium
CGGGATGCTTTTTTAAATACGCATTTAAATAGGGACAGTACACTACTATTTGTAATTGCTTTTCTTTTGCATAGTCCAGGGCAAACTTTGCCAGGGCGGCAGCAATACCTTTTCCTTCAAATTCTTCGGGTACCCATGTATGCATAAACACCAAATTGCCCTTGTGCCAGCGATATTCAATAAACGCAAATTCGCCACTGCTTAAAAGGCTTTCAAAGTGCAACGCCTTTTCGTTGTTGATGACTTTAATTTCGTTGTTCAAAGTACAGTTTTAGCAAAGGTAACTCACAGCATTTATATTGGTGGCAACAAAGAGGCAATGCTAGCCCGTTTATTATTTACCAACTAACAATTGAGCAATGGCTTTATTAAAAGTATCAGGCTCCGGCTTTGAAGCGGTTGTTGGGTTTAAGTAATAGTATGCGCATAAAGCTACACTTTCTTAAATACAGCTTTTGGTTGCTACTGAATGCCATTCATGTTGTACCGATGTCATCAAAAGGGCATTGTCAAATACAACAGCGCCTTTAGGAAACAGGGCTTCATTTTCAAAAAAACTTGAATGCACATCGGTAACATCCAGCGGTGAAACTTTCCAGGCAGATGTTTGCAGTTTCAATCCATCAAAATGGTTGCCATTGGGAGAGTATCCTACTTCACCACCTTCAAAAAATGCGGAAGCTTTTTCGAGTGTTTTAAAAATAGAATTGGAATTAAATACTCCTGATTCTTTACCAACAATTGAAATGGAGGTACCGTCAGAACTGTTAAATGCTACCTGGTAGCGGCCGTCATTTTCTTCAACTTTAAACCTGGCGTGAAAGTGCCGCCCGGGAAAAATGCGTCCGCCTGCCATTGTGTTTAACCGGGAAGAAGTATCACGCCGTGGAATAAAAACGCCTTCTTTAGTTACACCATTCTCCGTCCATTCAACTGCAATCCGGTGGGCGCCATTTTCTGATGAGATGCCTAAAAAATATGGCAGACCTTTAGGCCTGATCTGTTTTAGCCTGATTAGACAGATACCTGCAATCGCTTTGCCATTGTATATTTTGGGACGAAATGGTGAAGGAATAATTGGCTGAATTAAGTCCGCGTCAACAGTGAAGTTGATTAAAATGCGTCTGTCAATAATACCTGCTATAGTAGGAATTTTCATGGTTAGTTGTTGTGAAAATAACTGGCGTTGCCCGGCAAAGATACTGCAATGTTGTAAGCCTGGATATCTACACGTGGTACAAAAATGGCGCCTTCGGGTGGTGAAACAAAATATCCCTTTTTTACGGGATAAAAAATGTACTGACATAGCCTCACTTTTATGCCGTCCCAATTGAAGTAACAAAATCAATGCATGAAACAAAGGGCCAGTATAATTATTTTCACAAAACAAACACTTTAAAAAATAACAATGAAAAAACAATTACCTCTTCTGCTTGTACTGCTGCTGACCTCGGGTGCAGCCTTTTCTCAAACCAAAACTAAACAGCCGGTAAAGAAGGCGGTGTCAGCATTAGAAAAATTATTAACCGGTTCTGGCCTGCCATACAACATGGTAAACGATAGCCTGGCTGTTATACCATATGGGGGCGAACACTTAGCGTCATACAAAGTGTTGGTGCAGTCAATCAGCGATTTAATCATTGTCTTTATAAATTTGTCAGAAACCTTGCCCGGCAAAATTGATTCTACAAAATACAAATACCTGCTGCAACAAAACAATCAGTTTGATATTGTAAAAATCGGCATCAGTGCCGAAGACAATACAATTAACCTGAGGGCTGATTTGTATAAAGCCGGCACCAATAATATATTGCTAAAAAGGGTGATTCAACAGGTGGCCAATGTAACCAATATTATCGGCGGAGATTTTAAGTAGTTTGGTTTATAATGCACCGTTTTGACATTAAAAACAGTTGGCGTCGGTATGCGTTAACGAACAAAATTTAATTCCTGAAGTACAGCGTTTTAATTCCAGGAATCAACGCTGATAATTTTTTTATCCTTGTTGCGTCGCTGGGATGGGTAGATAAAAATTCAGGGGTTTTATTGGTGCCGACAGAAGCCATGCGTTGCCAGAAGGGGATGGCTTCTTCCGGGTTATAGCCCGCCATACTCATAAATATCAGCCCCAGTTTATCCGCCTCACTTTCCTGCATGCGGCTGTTGGGTAATGCCAGCGCCAGGTTGCTGCCTACTACATACAAGCCTAAAAAAAGAAGTTGTGTTTGTTGTTTTTTATCTTTAAGGGCTTCTTCCAGCACCAGTCCGCCCAGGTTAATGAGTAAACCTTCACTCATTCTTTCATTGCCGTGCCTGGCAATGGCATGGGCTATTTCATGCCCCATTACAACTGCCAGTGCGGTCTCATTTTGTGTTATGGGTAAAAGCCCGGTATACACTACCACCTTGCCACCCGGCATGCACCAGGCGTTTACAATATTTTGATTGATGGTATTAAACCCCCACTTAAAATTTTTGACTTCCTTGCTCATATTATTTTGCTGCAGGTAAGTTTCTACCGCCAATTGTATCCGGCTGCCAACGCGGGTTACCATTTGCGCCCGGTCATCTGTTTGCATAAGCGTAGGACTGGCTTTTACAACAGAGTCGTATTCAGAAAATGCCAGCGCCTGTATCATTGAATTGGGTACCAGGTTCAATTGTTTGCGACCGGTTACCGGTACTGTTTTACAGGCGGTAAAAACAATGCAGTATAGCAGCGTTGCGCAAACAATTTGTATATAATATTTCATGATTAAATTTTTGAAAAGGTAGATTTGTTTTCATTTTTTAGCGATCCCCTAAAAAGGTGATTTTAGTCTGCGTTCGTTTTATGCCGGAATGATTTACCTTAACGATTCAATTTGCCATGTATAAAATATTTATCAATGAAAAATTTATTGCTTGTCGGTTTTTTAGTTTGCTCATTCATCAATGGCCGTTGTACCGATACCTTATCGGTATGTTCGCCCAACGGAAATATTTGTGTAAAAATCTGGATGCAGAAAAACCTGGCGTACATTGTTTATCACAAAGGCAATTTAATTGTGGCGCCATCGCTGATAGATATGCTGCTTGCCAACGGCAAAAATTTTTCTGTCAATAACAGCATTAAATCTGTTTCTTTAAAAAAAGAAGTGCAACAAATTATTTCACCTGTTCCTGAAAAAAGAAAAATTATTCCTGACATATACAATGAACTGTCTATCCAATTTAAACAGCCTTACAAAATACTTTTCCGCGTATATGATGACGGGGTTGCCTACCGGTTTATAACACAGTTTAAAGATTCCATTACCATTCAAAATGAAGTGGCCGAGTTTCATTTTCCCGGAAGCCCGGCCGCGTTTTTTCCAGGTATACATAAACGCGATGATGCGGATATTTTTCATACCAGTTTTGAAGAACAGTATCCCCTGCGAAAATTAGATTCGATTGCGGCTGATGAAATGGCTTACACGCCCGTGCTGCTGGTGCCTGCATCCAATCCAAAAATTGCCATTACAGAATCAGACCTGGACGATTACCCGGGCATGTTTTTAAACGGCAGTAACGGTGCTGTTTTAAAAGGTGTGTTTGCAAAATATCCGCTGGAAGAAAAACTTACCGAAGGCGGCTATCCGCAGGCGCTGGTTACAAAACGGGCCGATTATATTGCCAAAACAAAAGGCAGCCACAGCTTTCCCTGGCGGGTACTGATTATATCGGAGGAAGATAAACAATTACCTTCCAATGATATTGTTTACCGCCTGGCCTCCCCCTCAGTGATAGGAGATGCAAGCTGGATAAAACCCGGGAAATCAACCGATGAATGGACCATCAATATCAACCTGTTTAACGTCAATTTTAAAACGGGCATTAATACCGCTTCTTATAAATATTATATTGATTTTGCCAAACGTTTTGGCTTTACAAGAATTATGATGGATGCCGGCTGGAGCGATAACCTGGACCTGTTTAAAATCAATCCGGATATCAATATGGACAGCATCATTCAATACGCCCATGAAAAGGGAATAAAGATCAATATGTGGACCTTGGCATACACGCTGGACAGGCAATTGGATAGTGCCCTGGACAGGTTTAATAAATGGGGTGTTGATTTTATCATGACTGATTTTATTGACAGGGATGATCAGAAGACGGTGAACTTTTACGCCCGCATTGCAAAAGCCTGCGCCGATCACAAGATCATGATCATGTACCACGGCGCTTACCCGCAAAAGGGCTTTAACCGCACGTACCCCAACAATATTACAAGAGAAGGTGTGCAGGGATCTGAATATAATATGTGGAGTAACAAAACTACGCCACCACATGATGTGACGCTTCCTTACACCAGGATGCTGGCTGGTTCGCTGGATTATGAACCACTTGTTTTTAACAACACCACACAAAAACAGTTTCGGAATATTGAAGGCATGGTGATGACGCAAGGTACAAGAAGCCACCAGCTGGCGATGTTTGTGGTGTATGATAACCCGATGCAGATATTCGGCGGCAATCCCTCACAAGCCTGGCTGGAACCCGCTTTTACAGAACTGATGGGCAGCCTTCCCACCACCTGGGATGAAACCAATATCCTGGATGGTAAAGCAGGCGAATACATTATTACAGCCAGACAAAAAGGCGCAGACTGGTATATAGGCGCAATGACCGATTGGTCAGCCAGGGATATTGATCTTAAGGTTGATTTTATTGCAGCAGGCAATTATAAAGCCACCATCTGCAACGATGGCGTCAATGCCGAACGTTATGCTGCGGATTATATACTAAGCGATACTATAGTTAAAAAAAATGATGTATTAAAAATACACCTGGCACCTGGTGGCGGATTTTTGGTTCGGTTGGTAAAACAGTAATGGGTAACAACTAAAGATTTTAAAGATTCTTGTTGAGCAATCGAAGACATTGGAGTATAAAACACCGCTTTGATAAAATCATCTTAGTTTTATTGTTGCTACATCCCTCCAAATCATTTTTTTGAAATATATTCAACCAATGAAATACTTCTTCCTTATTATTTTGGTGCAGTTATTTTACGCTTGCCCATTTACTGCAACCGGCCAGAACAACATCGTTTCAACAATTAAACAAAGCGAGGCATATGTGTTGTTGAAAGATGGTAGCGTTGCAACAAACATAAAAATTAGCAGGAGCTGGCAGGGGAGCTTTTGTAACACTACCATTACTAATACAGGTATCAATAATCTTAATTTAAAAGAAGCAATACTGTTCCAGGCGAATCATTTATTTAAACCCGAAACTCCTATCTACGCTGAAGGTTTTCAAATGTTGAGCCAGTACCGTGGCACACTGGCAGCGCCAAAATTAGTAGGTGGTTATGATGACAATGGCCATTATAAATTGCCACAGCCAGCAGGCTACAAAGCGGTTTACAATATGCTGGTATTGCAGCCGGCAAACAGTGAACCAATGCTGCTGGGCTTTAATTCATCCTTTCGTTTTATTGGAAAATTTTATCTTTCCGCCGATACGGTTAAAGTAGTGATGGACCTGGAAAACACGTTATTAAAGCCGGGCGCTTCTATAAGACTGGAGGAATTTTCTTTGCTCACTGCAAAAAACAGCAATGCACTTACCGCGGCATTTGCCAGTCGTATCAATCATTTTCATCCGCGGCTGCAAAGCAATATTCCTGCAGGCTGGTGTTCCTGGTATTGCTTTGGTCCGGATGTGACAGCTAAAAATATCAGTGATCATCTTACATACATCAAACAAAATATTCCACAGTTAAAATACATTCAGCTGGATGATGGATATCAACCACACATGGGCGACTGGCTGGAGACAGGTAACGCATTTGGTAAAAGCATACAGGCCGTTTTAAAAGAAATTAAAACCGCCGGTTTTGAACCCGCTATTTGGGTGGCGCCCTTTATCTGCGACAGTAATTCAACCATCTTTAAACAGCATCCAGACTGGCTGGTAAAAGATGATTCGGGAAAGCCGTTGCGCAGCGACAAAGTAACGTTTGGTGGCTGGCGTTTGGCCCCGTGGTTTGCGCTGGACGCTACCAACCCCGCAGTACAAGCGCATCTTACCCATGTATTTAAAACTATGTCGGCGCAATGGGGTTGTACCTATTTTAAACTGGATGCCAACTTCTGGGGCGCCTTACCCGGCGGCGTATATTTTGATAAAAGCGCAACCCGTGTAACCGCCTATCGCAGTGGTATGAAGGCGATATTAAAGGGTGCGGGCAACGCTTTTATTTTAGGCTGCAATCATCCGCTATGGCCTTCGCTTGGGTTGATCAATGGTTCCCGCAGTTCAAACGATATCAGCCGTGACTGGCCTACTTTTTCTGCCACCGGCGATGAAAATTTATTGCGTAGCTGGCAGAATGGCCAATTGTGGTGGAACGATCCGGATTGTGTTTTACTAACCGGTGATCTGCCATCCAATGAATTTATGTACCATGCATCTTTGCTGTTTGCAACAAGCGGACTAGTGCTAAGCGGCGACGATCTAACCACCATTACCCCGGAGAGGCTAGCCATTCTAAAAAAGATGCTGCCGCCCAAAAAGGCCAGTGCGCTTTTTAACCCGGCGCTGGATATTGGATGGTTAAAAACACCCGGAGTAACCTTTGTTATTTTATTGAATAAGGAAGACCAGGAAAAAAAACTCACGGTGCCTTTATCAAAAGAATACCAAATAACAGATTACTGGACTGGTGAAAAGAAAGGTGTATATAAAAATGAATGGAGCGAAATCCTTCCTGCGCATTGCGGCAAAGTGTATCAGTTAAAGCCTTTATAAATGCACACTAATAAATGGCATCTATTCATCCTTACAATTAAATTGCAACACAATACATCAGCACTGCATGAAAAAAAATACTACGGCTACGATTCTTTTCAAAAAACACATTCGCCTTCAAAAAATTGGTTTCCTACTCATACTGCTAGCCTGTTTTTTAAACAGTGAAGCACAATTAAAAATTGTAACGGCATTGTGCGAAAATAAAGTGAACCCGGCCGGCATTGCTTTGCAAAAAATGCGGCTCGGATGGGAATTGTCCTCAGATCAACATGACCAGTACCAGACCGCCTACCAGTTGGTAATTGCTTCGTCAAAAAGCAAGCTTGCCCAGGGCGATTATGATGTGTACAATTCTGAAGTTGTAAAAAGCAGGCAATCGGTTTTGGTGGATTACAAGGGCCCGCCATTACAACCAGCACAAGTGTATTTCTGGAAAGTGCAGGTGTGGGACAACAATAACCATAGTTCCGGCTGGAGCAGCGAACAGCAGTTTATTACCGGCCTGTTTTCAGCCAATGACTGGTCGGCCGCAAAATGGATCGGGTACGAAGAGTTGAACGAATCGATGCGTACTGCACCGGGCATACACGAACCGTATGCTGAAACGCTGGGCAATAAAAGTCTGCAACGTCCCGTAGTGCCGTTGTTTAGAAAATCTTTTACTATCACAAAAAAAGTTAAGGCAGCCTTGCTGTTTGTTACGGGGTTGGGTCAGTACGACCTGAGTATTAACGGTACTAAAACAGGCGCCGCATTTTTGGCACCTGGCTGGACTTATTTTGATAAAACTATTTTATACAACACCTTTGATGTTACACCACAATTAACCAGTGGTAAAAATGCTATTGGGGCTATTGTGGGCAATGGTTTTTACAATATTAACCGGGAAAGATATTTTAAAATAGTGGATGCCTTTGGAATGCCCACCCTAATTTGCCGCTTAAAAATAAGTTATGATGATGGAACTACAGAAGACATCGTGTCGGATGCCAGCTGGAAAACATCGCCTTCACCTATTACCTTCAGCAGTATTTATGGCGGTGAAGATTATGATGCAAGAATGGAGCAGGCGGGATGGAATACGGCTGCTTTTGATGATTCAAAATGGATGAACCCGCTGTTAATAAAAGCGCCTAAAGGACAGCTGCTACCCGAGCAGGATTACCCGGTTGCCTTGATGGATTCATTCACCGTAAAAAAAGTAATACAACCCGGCGCTAATACATTTTTGTACGATTTTGGCCAGAATGTTTCCGGTATCATCCGGCTGAAAGTAAAGGGCAGAAAAGGACAGCAGATTAAATTGATTCCGTCGGAGCTGATTAATAAAAATCAACTGGCCAACCAAACTGCTACCGGCGATCCTTATTATTTTACTTACACTTTAAAAAGCGATGGGGAAGAAACCTGGCAACCCCAATTTACCTATTATGGGTTTAGGTATGTGCAGGTAGATGGCACTGTAACCGACACGTCTGTTAACGGTACCGGATTGCCGGTAATTGTACAGCTTACTTCTTTACATAACCGGAACAGTAACCCGGCCAATGGTAATTTTGAATGCAGCAATCCATTGTTCAACCGGATTTATACGCTCATTAACTGGGCCATTAAAAGCAATATGCAAAGCGTGGTAACTGATTGTCCGCACCGTGAAAAACTAAGCTGGCTGGAACAGGATTACCTGATGGGCAATTCTGTTCATTACAATTTTGATGTGTACCACCTGTACCGCAAATTGGTGCAGGACCTGCAGGATGCGCAATACCCCGAAGGGTTTGTGCCCGATATTGCACCGGAGTACGTAGTGTTTGAAGGTGGCTTTTTGGATTCGCCGGAGTGGGGCAGCAGTGCCGTAATACTGCCCTGGTTGTTGTATCAATGGTATGGTGATAAAGCAATTATAGAAAAGGCTTATGGCATGACGAAAAAATACGTGGATTATCTCGACAGCAAATCTGTTAACCACTTATTGTCTCACGGCCTGGGTGACTGGTATGATTATGGGCCCAACCCGCCGGGCGAATCGCAGCTGACTCCTAAAACGGTTACTGCCACTTCTATTTATTATTACGATGCGGTATTGGTAAGCAAGATGGCGGGTATATTAAACAATGAAGCAGATTCCAAAAAATATGCGGCACTTGCTGCCGCCATAAAACAGTCGTTCAACAAAAAATATTTTAACAGCAAAACCAAAGTGTATTCAACCGGCAGCCAAACAGCCATGGCGATGCCTTTCAGCGTTGGATTAGTAGAAGACAAATACAAAAAGGCGGTAATTAAAAACCTGGTGGATTCTATCTATGCAGGTAACAAAGCCCTTACAGCGGGCGATATTGGTTTTCATTTTTTGGTGAATGCATTGGATAAAGGGGGTGCTTCACAATTGTTGTTCGACATGAACAACCGCGATGATGTACCGGGCTATGGCTTTCAGCTAAAGAAAGGCGCAACTGCCTTAACCGAATCCTGGCCTGCGTTGGAAGATGTATCCAATAATCATTTAATGCTGGGGCATATTATGGAATGGTTTTACAGCGGCCTTGCCGGTATCGACCAGGAAGAAGGCTCAGTGGCTTTTCAGAAAATAAAAATCCGCCCGCAACCGGTGGGTGATATCGTTTCGGCAAAAGGAAGTTTTCATTCTCCCTACGGTTGGATTACCACGGATTGGAAAAAGGACGGCGCTCATTTTTTACTGCAGGTACAGGTACCGGTTAATACAACAGCCACTATCTATTTACCGGCAGTTAAGGGCGCCACAATTTATAACAATCAAGTGCTTGTAGCAGGCAAACTTGTATCCTACGGCGAAGGCGTAGCAAAAATCAGCGTGGGCTCCGGCCACTACACTTTTGAAGTAAAATAACTTTTTTAATTTCAAACATAACACGTAACCAACGCTGTTAGCACGGCGAATAGAACTTTGTGCCCCGTAGTATCCTTTGTCCCCTTTGTGTGAAACCCAACTTCCTGGGTGCATTTAAAATTATCGCAGCTACGAGTGGTTGGTGGACACCAATCAGGACTACAAATTTGAAGTAAAATAGCTTTTTTTATTTCAAGCGTAACAGGCAACGGATATTAACAGCACGGCGACTACAACTTTGTGTTCTTGGTATCCTTTGTCCTCTTTGTGTGAAACCCAACTTCTTTAATTATTTAAAATGTTTTTTTCTACCTTTAACTCATCATAATCGTATTTTTTGTACACTGATTTTTTAGCCTAGCCACAATGACCGAGAAAAAGAAATTATCCCGCAATAAGATTTTAAAAGAATTGTATTTCCAGGATAGCCTTTCCTGTGCTGACCTCTGTTTTAAAATAGACAAAAGCTTTCCGGTTACCGCCAAATTACTGGAAGATCTCCTTGCACATAACCTGGTGGTTGAATCCGGCTATGCCGCATCAACCGGTGGCCGGCGCCCATTGACGTATACTTTACAAAAAGATGTGATGTACCTGGTGTCTGTCGCCATGGATCAGTTTGTTACCAAGATCGCCATCATGGATATGGAGAACAATTTTGTTTCACCCATAGAAAAAATTGTGCTTCCCTTGCCCGATAATCCTGAAGCCTTGCAGGTGCTGATTGAAAAAATACATTACGTGATGGAAACATCCGGTATACCAAAAGAAAAATTTGTGGGCGTAGGTATCGGAATGCCCGGGTTTGTAGACGTTAAAAAAGGAGTGAATTACACCTATCTGCAATTACCCAATTATAAAAGTATTACGCGCCATATCAGCGAAAAAATAAAAGTGCCGGTTTTTATTGACAACGACAGCAGCCTTGTTGCCCTCGCCGAATTACGTTTTGGCGCGGCTAGAGGTGTGAGCAATGCCATGGTGATTAACATTGCCTGGGGTATTGGTCTTGGCCTTATTTTAAATGGTGAACTTTTCAGAGGCCATGAAGGTTTTGCGGGAGAGTTTAGTCATATCCCACTTTTTTTAAACGGCAAATTATGTAGTTGTGGTAAAACCGGTTGTCTTGAAACTGAAACCTCTTTGCTACTAATTGTGGAACAGGCACGGGAAGGCATTAAAGCCGGCCGGATTTCTAAACTGAGCTCGCTGCAGGGAGAAGACGTGGAGCAGGATTTTGATGCCATTATTGAAGCGGTGAAAAGCGGAGACCAGTTTGCAATTGAGCTGTTTGCAAAAGCAGGCTATAATATCGGGAAAGGTGTTGCGGTATTGATACACCTGTTAAATCCAAAAACAATTGTGCTGAGTGGTCGAGGCTCTGCTGCAGGACAGATATGGCTGGCGCCGATACAGCAGGCGCTCAACGAACACTGTATTTATCGTTTATATGAAAGTACCGATGTCGAAATTTCCACGCTCGGAAAGCAGGCAGAACTCATTGGCGCCGCAGCCCTTGTAATGGAAAATTACGAGCACATTCCGGCAATGAAAATTCATCCCTTCCCTAAGCAGCCAGACCAATTCAAGAGTGTAAAATAAGTTAGGAACGCACGCAATAATATTTGTTATATCGCTCTTTTATTTTTTAGCATGACTAACAGGCAACAGTTTTTTTAAAATGACCGGCAGGTACTTATATTGTTCCGGAGCTTCATTTTTATGCAGCGCATATTTTGTTACAAAATCCACCAATAGCATTAGTATTTGAATAATTATAATAAGTAGAACCTGATTTTTTAACTATTGGATGCAGTCAAAAAAACTGCATCTCTACAACCCAATCACTGCATGAAGCGGAAAGAATTTATAAAAAATACCAGCCTGTTAAGCGCCGGTTTACTGTTTAACAATCTGTCTTTTGCCCAGGCTGATCCTGCATTTCCGGTAGTACGTATTCCATATGAAAAAAGAAAATTTCACAGCAAGGCAGTAGAAGCGGCTATTACTGAGTTTCAGTTGAAAGTAAAAAATAAGGAGTTGGGCTGGTTGTTTGAAAACTGTTTTCCCAATACACTGGATACTACGGTTGATTTTGAAATGGTGGATGGTAAACCAGATACCTACGTTATTACCGGCGATATTGATGCCATGTGGATGAGGGACAGTACCGCACAGGTTTGGCCCTACCTGGCACTTGTAAAAAAAGATAAGGAACTACAGCAGTTAATTACCGGCGTTATCAACCGCCAGGTAAAATGCATTTTAAAAGATCCGTACGCCAATGCTTTTTATAAAGATGAAAATAAAGTGAGTGAATGGAAGAGTGATCTTACCACGATGCAACCCGGTACCCACGAACGCAAATGGGAAATTGATTCGTTGTGTTACCCTATCCGGCTGGCCTACAATTACTGGAAGCAAACCGGCGACACAACTCCTTTTAACGAACAGTGGAAAAACGCCATTGAATTGATTTTAAAAACTTTTAAAGAGCAGCAAAGAAAAACCGGTAACGGTCCTTATACATTTCAACGTACTACCGCATGGGCTACGGATGGCGTTCCGCTGGGCGGCTATGGTTACCCGGTAAAACCTGTTGGGTTGATCTGTTCTATGTTTCGCCCAAGTGATGATGCTACCGTTTTCCCTTTCCTGGTTCCTTCCAACTTTTTTGCAGTAGTAAGTTTAAGGCAGGCCTCCACCATGGTAAAACAAATTTTTAAAGATGAAAGTTTGGCGAATGAATTAACAGCCCTTGCCAACGAGGTAGACAAAGCGTTGCAGCAACATGCTGTCATCAATCATGCGCAGTACGGCAAAATTTACGCGTATGAAGTAAATGGTTTTGGAAGTTTTAATTTAATGGATGATGCAAATGTACCCAGCCTTTTATCGCTGCCTTATTTAAATGCGGTTAAAAATACGGATCCTGTTTATATCAACACCCGTAAATTATTGCTATCCACCAACAACCCTTTCTTCTTTAAAGGCAAAGCTGCGGAAGGTATTGGCGGTCCGCATGCCGGCATGAACATGATATGGCCACTAAGCATTATTATGCGTGGATTAACCAGCAGCAATGATGCAGAGATTAAGCACTGTATTGATATGCTGCGCAAAACGCATGGTGGCACAGGTTTTATGCACGAGTCTTTTCAAAAAGATGATGCAAATAATTTTACCCGCAAATGGTTTGCCTGGGCCAATACCATCTTTGGCGAATTGTTGTGGGAAGTATACCAGGCAAAGCCACAGTTGCTGGCGTAAACAACATCTTAAAAACCTACTAACCGACATGATAAAAAAGAATTTTTCTGCATTTTGTATTTCGCTGATGGCTGTTTTATTTTTCAACGCAGCAGTGGCACAGCAAAAAATAAATCCTGATTCCATCCGCGGTAAAATGCAATGGTTTGCTGATGCCAAACTGGGCATCTTTATTCACTGGGGCATGTACTCTGTAAATGGTGTTGATGAAAGCTGGAGCTTTTACAATAAAAAAATAAGCTACGCAGATTATATTAAACAGATGAAGGGTTTTACCGCTTCAAAATACGATCCGCAGGCATGGGCGGCTTTGATAAAAGAAACCGGCGCCCGCTATGCGGTGATCACCACCAAACACCACGATGGTATGGCATTGTGGCCAACCAAACAAAAGCATTTGAGCGTGGTAAATAATACGCCTGCCAAACGGGATGTGTTGGGACCATTTTACAAGGCGCTGGATGAACAGGGCATTAAAAGAGGTGCTTATTTTTCTTTGCTGGATTGGAGCCATCCTGACTATCCGGGTTTTATGAAAGATAGCAACCGCTATAAAATTGCGGAACAACCGGAGCGCTGGAAACGTTTTCAGCATTTTTTTCAAAGCCAGATCAATGAAATCAATACGGCGTATAAACCTGATCTGTGGTGGTTTGACGGTGACTGGGAAAAAAGCGCTGATGAATGGCAGTCAGAAAATGTACGTAAACAAATACTGGCGATACAACCTAATGCCATCATCAACGGAAGGCTGCAGGGCTATGGTGATTATGAAACACCTGAACAAAATTTCCCGGTTAGCAAGCCTAAATATAATTGGTGGGAACTATGCATGACAACCAATAATAACTGGGGTTATCATCCCGATGATACTGCTTACAAAACACCTTTTGAAATAATTACCATTTTTGTGGATGCGGTAAGCAACGGTGGAAACCTGTTGCTGGACATCGGCCCGAAAGCAGATGGCACGATACCCGAAGAACAGGTGCATATTTTAAAAGAACTGGGTAAGTGGAATAAAAAAAATGGAGAAGCAATTTTTAATACCATCGCCGGCTTGCCTCAGGGGCATTTTTACGGGCCAACAACGTTGACCAAAGACTCCACCACATTGTATCTTTTTTTACCGGCGCAAACAGCAGGTAATGTAATGGTAAAAGGCCTGGTGAACGACATTAAAGATATACAGGTGCTTGGCACGCCCACACATTTGCAACACAAAGTAGTAGGGAAAATTTCCTGGAGCCCCGTGCCAGGCTTGGTATTTATCAATGTGCCGGAAAATGTACGAGATGAATACATGACAGTGTTAAAACTTACATTGGACAAACCGGTAAAATTATACAGGGGCCAGGGTGGATTGAATTAAAATTATACAGTTATGAATAGCAAATGATCAATATTGAATACACTGGTTAAGCTGGTATTGACGTACTTTTATTTAGACTTTTTTATATAATTATGAAAAATCAATTCCTTTTAAAATTACATTGTCTCCTTTTTATTTCTTGTATCGCTGTTACTACCCAGGCGCAAAAGAAAGGCAGCTGGAAACTGGTTTGGCGGGAAGAATTTAATTACAAAGGCCTGCCGGATCCAAACAAGTGGAACTATGAAAATGGTCATGTGCGCAACCAGGAGCAGCAATATTATACCAATGCCAGGACCGAAAATGCCTGGGTGCAAAACGGGGTGCTTACCATCACCGGAAAAAAAGAATCCTATCCCAACAGTGATTATATAAAAGGATCTACCGGGTGGCAGCATAAAGATTCACTGGCACAATATACTTCCGCCAGCATCAATACCAATCAAAAGGCCGAATGGCAGTATGGACGCATCGAGGTAAAAGCCAAACTGCCCCATGGCGGCGGCATCTGGCCTGCCATCTGGATGATGGGAATTGACCGGGAAAGAATTGGTTGGCCGGGTTGCGGCGAAATTGACATCATGGAATTTATTGGCAATCATCCGCAGGATATTTATGGCACTATTCATTTTGCTGACTCAACTGCCGCGGGCGGACATCGTTCGAGTGGTAGCAAAACGACTGCCACAACTTTGCAAAATGATTTTCATATATACGCACTGGAATGGAATAAAGATGCCATGGATATCTATTTTGATGATCAGTTATTTCATCATTTTGTGATTGATTCTGCAGGCACAGGAAATAACAATCCTTTCAGAAAGCCATTTTATTTATTGCTCAATTTAGCCATGGGCGCCCAATGGCCCGGCCCGATTGACGATGCGGTTTTACCTCAACAATATGTAATAGACTATGTAAGGGTCTATAAAAAGAGGCATTAAAGCAGCAGGTATAAAAAATAAAAATTTAAAATAGAGTATGAGTAATCTTCGCAGGCCTAGTGTAGTAAAGGCGGGATTGTTGTTGATTTGTTGCAGTACAGCAATACAAGTGTTTAGCCAAATAGTAGCAAAAGTGAGTGACCCGGTAGAGTGGGTAAATCCGTTGATGGGAACAGACTCCAAACCAAATCTTTCCAATGGCAATACTTACCCCGCCATCTCTGTTCCATGGGGTATGAATTATTGGGTGCCGCAAACCGGCATGATGGGCGACGGCTGGCAATACACGTATGCCGCTGATAAAATCCGCGGCTTTAAACAAACCCACCAGCCATCGCCGTGGATGAATGATTACGGCCAGTTTTCTATAATGCCTGTTACAGGCAAATTAAAGTTTAACCAAAATGACCGGGCAAGCTGGTTCTCTCATAAAGCAGAAATTGCGAAGCCCTATTATTACAGCGTTTATCTCGCAGATGCGGATGTAACAACAGAAATAACGCCTACGGAAAGAGCAGCACAATTCAGGTTTACCTATCCGCAAACAGACAGTGCTTTTATTGTAGTAGATGCGTTTAATAAAGGGTCATACATCAAAATAATTTCTGCAGAAAAAAAGATCATTGGCTACACAACCCGCAACAGCGGCGGTGTGCCCCAAAATTTTAAAAATTATTTTGTGCTGATCTTTGATAAAGAATTTTCCCTTGCACAGTCCTGGCGGGATGGTAATTTGGTTAAAGATACGCTGGAGTTAACGGCCAGTCATGCTGGTGCGATCATTGGTTTTAAAACCGGCAAAGGCGAAAAAGTACATGTAAAAGTAGCTTCCTCTTTTATCAGTTTTCAGCAGGCGGAACAAAATCTTACATCTGAATTGGGCATGGATTCTTTTGACGCTACTAAACAAAAAGCACATGATACCTGGAATAAACAAATGGGCCGGCTGATTGCAGAAGGCGGCACAGTGGACCAGACAAGAACTTTTTACAGTTGCCTCTACCGCACCATGCAGTTTCCACAAAAGCAATATGAAGTAGATGCATCCGGAAGGATTGTTCACTATAGTCCATACAACGGTAATACCTTGCCGGGATACCTGTATGCAGGCACTGGTTTTTGGGACACTTTCCGTGCGCTGTATCCATTTTTAAATTTGGTATTTCCATCTGTAAATAAAGAGATGCAGGAAGGCCTGATCAACAGTTATAAAGAAGGTGGCTTTTTACCGGAGTGGTCAAGCCCGGGTTACCGCAATGTGATGGTGGGTAATAACTCAGCTTCCATTGTGGCCGATGCTTATGTAAAAGGGCTTCGTGGTTATGACATTAACACGTTGTATGAAGCATTATTGCACGGTGCTGAAAATGAAGGTCCGCAGGGTACAGGACGCACGGGTGTAAAATATTACAATGACCTTGGCTATGTTCCGTACGACGTTAAGATCAACGAAAACGCCGCCCGTACACTCGAATACGCATTTGACGATTTTAGTATTTATCAGCTGGCAAAAGCATTGAAACGGCCGCAAAGCGAAATTGACCTGTTTGCAAAACGAAGCCAGAACTTTAATAATCTTTTTGATAAAGAAACCAACCTGATGCGGGGAAAAAACAAGGATGGTAGTTTTGAAAAACCCTTTAGTCCGTTTAAATGGGGCGATGCATTTACAGAAGGAAACAGCTGGCATTATAGCTGGAGCGTTTTTCATGACATTGAAAGGCTGAAAACTTTAATGGGTGGTAAGGAATCATTTATAAAAATGCTGGATTCTGTTTTTGTAATGCCCCCAGTTTTTGATGACAGTTATTATGGCGGTACCATTCATGAAATCCGCGAAATGCAGATCATGAACATGGGACAATATGCGCATGGCAACCAACCCATTCAGCACTTTATCTATTTATACAATTACGCCGGTCAGCCCTGGAAAACACAATATTGGATAAGGGAGTCGCTGAAAAAATTATACAAGCCCACACCAGATGGTTATTGCGGGGATGAAGACAATGGTCAAACCTCGGCCTGGTATGTATTCTCCGCCATGGGTTTTTATCCTGTTTGCCCGGGTACCAATCAGTATGTATTGGGAGCACCATTGTTTAAAAAACTGTCAGTGAAATTAGAAAATGGAAAACTGTTGCAGATCACTGCACCCAGCAACAGCGAACAAAATTTGTATGTGCAAAGCCTGCAGCTAAACGGAAAGACAATTGACCAAAACTGGTTGAACCATTTCGATTTACAAAAGGGTGGAACTTTGCAATTTTTGATGGGAGCCGCACCCAATAAACAAAGAGGTATTAAGGATGCTGATGCGCCGTATTCTTTTTCGAAAGAAAAGAAGTAGCACCGGATCAGCAGGCAAAATAAACCCAAATGGATGCAGTAAAGTTTTCGGAGCAGATTGTGATTGACAGTAGTTCAGAAACCATTTTTGACTTTACGCAGGATTACCGGAAGCGGTTGCAGTGGAACAGCTTTTTAAAAAAGGCTGACCTGATTGAGGGAGCAGCGCAGGCAGGCAAAGTAGTAAATGCATTGTGCGTGGCCAAAAACGGCCTCGGAATGGTCACGGAATATATTACGTTTAACAGGCCCTTTGTAACAGCCATTCAAATGACCAAAAGGGCCTTTTTTATTTAACTCCTTCCTCGGATCCTGGACTTTTAGAAAAATAAGTACTGATAAAACGGAGGTGATATTTTTATATTCTTTTGCGCTTCGGTTTCCATTCAATTTGGCAATAATTTTTATAAAACGTACCTTACGAAACAACTTGAAAAAGAGATTGGCTCATCTGAAAAAAAATGTAGAAGCAGAACTATAGAAGTAAGAGAAATAATCATCGGGAACCTTTTTTCAAAAACAAAAGATAAAAAATTAAATATTAAAATTAAGGCAGACTTGGTTAATAGAAAGGAAACCTTACAGGTATATTAGTGTTAGTATTGATAAATGATTGCTTTATAAAACGCCACCGCCGGTACACCAACGCCGGCCACTGAACAGTTGATTTATTTGAGTTAAATTTATATTGACGGATAAAAGATTGAATTGTAAAAGTAAGCTGTATGAAATCAAAAATAATTGGCGTATTTGCCTTGTTGCTTATTACCGTTGTTGGCTGGCTGGCCTGCATGAATAATAGCAATAGTACTGCCGCGGCAATGCCGGATAAAGTGAGTTACAACTTTCATATTCGCCCCATCTTATCAGACAAATGTTTTAAATGTCACGGCCCGGATGTAAATAAAAGGGAAGCTGGTTTACGGCTTGATATTCCAGACTCGGCTTTTAAACCATTGAAAGAAACCAAAGGCGCTTTTGCATTTGTTCCGTTTAAACCGGAAGAATCAGAAGTATACAAACGCATCTCCAGTTTGGATACCGGCTACCAGATGCCAACGCCTTCTTCTCACCTCGGCGTTTTATCAGCCCATGAAATAGCCTTGTTTAAAAAATGGATCAGCGAAGGAGCAAAGTACGAACCACACTGGGCCTTTGTAAAACCCGTTAAAGCACCGCTTCCTGTAGTCAAAAACAGCAAAGCAGTCAGGAACGAAATTGACAATTTTATTATTGCCAAACAGGAAATGGCTGGCCTTACCATGAATGAAGAAGCCGATAAAGAAAGGCTTTTAAAAAGACTGTCATTGGATTTAACTGGCCTGCCGCCAACAGAAAAAATGATGGATGATTTCACGGCCAATGGAAAAGCCAATGCGTATGAAACATTCATAGATACTTTATTAAACCAGCCCGAATACGGGGAGAAAATGGCTGTGCACTGGCTTGATATTGCACGGTATGCAGATAGCTACGGGTACCAGGATGACAATGTAAGAACACAATGGGCCTGGCGGGATTGGGTGATTCATGCTTTCAATAAAAATATTCCTTACAATACTTTTCTTACCTGGCAAATTGCAGGCGATATGCTGCCCAATGCCAACAAGGAAGAGGTACTGGCCACGGCTTTTTTCCGCAATCATAAATATACAGAAGAGGGCGGTGTAGTGCCGGAAGAATACCGCATCAGTTATATCCTGGATAAAACAAAAACCTATACCAAAGGTATCCTTGGTTTAACGGCCGAGTGCGCCCAATGCCACGATCATAAATACGATCCCATTTCTCAGAAGGAGTATTACCAAATGTTTGCCTTTTTTAATAACACCAAAGAAGTAGGGTATGAGGGAGATGTATCCACTTCGAAGCCTGCCAAAAATCCTATTTTAAACATCAGCGATTCAGAGGCAAGAAGCATGCTCACGTTTATAAATAAAAAAGATACGGGTGGCATGACGATATCTGTAATGGGGGAAAGGGATACCATGCGCAAAACATATATTCTCAATCGCGGTGTGTACGATCAGCCAACAATAGAAGTAATGCCTTCTACAATAAAAGCAGTGCTGCCTTTTGATACCACTTCTTTGCCCCGCAACAGGCTGGGCCTTGCTGCCTGGACGGTGAGTAATGACAATCCGCTTACAGCAAGGGTCTTTGTAAACCATATCTGGCAGGAAATTTTTGGCCGCGGCCTGGTAAAAACAGCGGGTGACTTTGGTATGCAGGGCGAACTGCCAACACATCCGGAATTGCTTGACTGGCTGTCGGTAGATTTTATGGAGCACGGCTGGGACGTGAAGCGGCTGTTAAAACAAATTGTGTCATCGGCAACCTATCGTCAATCGGGTAAAGTAAATGACGAAAACTATAAAAAAGATCCGGAAAATATCTGGCTGACCCGGGCTCCACGAATGAAAGTAAAAGCGGAATTTGTACGCGACATTGTATTGGCAAGCAGTGGCTTACTGGTAAATAAAATCGGCGGGCCAAGTGTAAAACCTTATCAGACAAAAGGTCTTTGGGAAATGGCAAGTTCGGGCAGGGGAGAACTCGCCACTTACAAACAGGATAAAGGCGAAGCGCTCTACCGGCGTGGCATGTACACGTTTATTAAATTAACCGTACCACCACCCAGCATGATTTTATTCGATGCCAGCAACCGGGACCAGTGTGAAGTAAAGCGTACGCAGACCAACACTCCTTTGCAGGCATTGATGATGATGAATGACCCAACAGTGTTGGAAGCTTCCAGGGTATTTGCACAAAAGCTGATGGAAGAAAAATCATTGCCGGAAGAGAAGATTAAAAAAGCGTTTCACCGCATCATTTGCAGAACAGCGGGCACTAAAGAAATGGGCATCTTAAAATCGTATTTTGATGATCAGCTAAAACAATTTCAGCAAAAGCAATTGGATGCAACCACCACCTTAAATGCCGGGGAATATCCGCAGGATAAAAATGTGGAAGCCAACACAACGGCCGCATTAATGAAGACAATTAGTATGCTGTACAATATGGAAGAGGCCATTATAAAAACATAAGTTATGGATAAACGAATTCTGGAACACGGGCTGGGTATGAACCGGCGTAAGTTTCTTTCACGAATGAGTCTTGGCATTGGTAGTGTGGCATTGGGGTCGTTGCTGATACCGGATTTATTTGGTGCCAAAAGCGATGAAGAAATGTTGCTGGCAGGCTTGCCCAATTTTGCGCCCAAAGCAAAAAGAATCATCTATCTTTTTCAAAACGGTGCTCCTTCTCAATTGGATTTGTTTGATTACAAACCCAAGCTCATAGACATGTTTGGCCAGGATTTGCCGGCCTCTATCCGCATGGGCCAACGCCTTACGGGGATGACGGCAGACCAGAAGAAATTTCCTTTGGCCGGTACCGCTTTTAAGTTCAACCAGTACGGCGAAGCCAAGGCATGGATCAGTGAACTGTTGCCTTATACTTCAAAAGTGGTAGATGATTTATGTTTCGTAAAAAGCATGCACACCGAAGCCATCAATCATGATCCTGCGCTTACCTTTTTTCAAACCGGCGCACAGGTGGGCAACCGCCCCAGCATGGGTTCCTGGCTTAGTTATGGGTTAGGCAGCGAGAATAAAAACCTGCCGGCATTTTGTGTGTTGCTGTCCAAAGGCAAAGGCAACGGCCAGGGTGTGTATTCAAAATTATGGAGCAATGGATTTTTAGATTCTGTTCACCAGGGCGTACAGTTCAGCAGTGGCGACAACCCGGTATTATACCTCAACAATCCTGAAAGTATTAATAAAGCAGATAGAAGAAAGATGCTGGATAAACTGGAAGAATTGAATGCGCAAACCTTCCAGGAATCTGGTGACCCGGAGATCAATGCCAAAGTACAACAATATGAAATGGCTTACCGCATGCAAACTGCGGTGCCGGAAATTACAGACGTAAGTAAAGAGCCCGAAGATATTGTAAAATTGTATGGTCCGGATTGCCTGATACCGGGCACTTATGCGGCGAACTGTTTGCTGGCCAGAAAGCTATCAGAAAGTGGTGTTCGCTTTGTGCAATTGTACCACCAGGGTTGGGATAGTCATGGTGGTTTGCCCAACGAAATCAAAGGGCAGTGCATGGATACCGACCAGGCTTCCGCTGCATTGATCACCGATTTAAAACAACGGGGCCTCCTTGACGAAACCCTCATTATTTGGGGCGGTGAGTTTGGCCGTACCAATTATTGCCAGGGCAAATTAGAAAGAACGAATTACGGCCGCGATCATCATCCCAGGTGCTTTACCATCTGGATGGCTGGCGGTGGCATAAAGCCCGGCGTATATGGCGAAACAGATGAATTCGGATATAACGTAATCAAAGATCCGGTGCATGTAAATGATTTTCATGCCACGGTCTTACACCTGATGGGGATTGATCATGAAAAGCTAACGTTTAAACATTTGGGCAGAAGATATAGGTTAACCGATGTGGCGGGTAATGTGGTGAAAGGGATTGTGGCTTAGTTTCTCTCATCCTCTGAAGGGGCAAATTTGAAAATCGGTGCATTTAAAAACTGTTGTTAATCCCGGTGAGCCGCTGTTGTGTCTCCGACCAACAGCCGAAGTTTGCTTCATAAGAGTGTTCGTAAACAGGAAGTCTTTGTAAAAAAATATTTAATCTAAAACAATAAATTATTAGCTTGGAAAAATATCCGGTTTATTGGCCTCAATTTTATACAGCTACCATTTTAGAATGGAAGCCCTTATTAAGCCAGGATAAGTACAAAAACTACATTATAGAATGCCTGCAATATCTTGTAAAAAATAATCGAATTACACTCTATGCATTCGTTATAATGAAAAATCATATTCACTTAATTTGGCAGGCGCTGCCAGACTTCACGCCAGAAACAATACAAAGCAGTTTTATGAAATTTACTGCCCGGAAAATGAAGCTGGATTTAGAAAAGCAACATCCCCTGGTGTTGGAAAAATTTAAGGTAAATGCAAAAGACAGGGAATATCAATTTTGGGAAAGAAATCCATTGGGCATAGATTTATTTACTAACGCTGTATTTATGCAAAAACTTGAATACATACATTGGAATCCTGTAAAGGCGGGGTTATGTACTAGGCCTGAAGAATATTATTATTCTTCAGCAAAATTTTATCATACTGGAGTGGACGACTTTGAGATGCTTACACATTGCTAAGGGTAAACCAGTCAAAGCTTCGGTTGTTGGTCGGAGACGCAACAACAGCTTACGGAATAGGAGGCTGTAAGAGAATCGAAAGATGAAGTTTACAATGTTGTCCGAATGCACAACAATAGCATGCTGAATTGTGAGCATTGCTCACGAAAATATTGAAAGATAAAATTGTAAAATTGGAAGCTAAAAACAGAAAAAAATTATTTGCCATACTATAAAATCAATACCATGCACCGCAGAACATTTATTAGAAATTCTTCTATTGCCGCAGCCGGGCTTATTATGCAACCTTCACAGGCTTTTTACGATGATCCCGTGCTTGGCCAGGGCACCAAACGTTATCGCCTCAACAACCATTGGAGCCAGGCAGATGTGGCACGCAACCCGGTGAACGATTGCCATGAAATGGTGCAGGACAGCAAAGGCCGGATTATTTTGCTGACCAACGAAATAAAAAACAATGTGCTCATTTATGATAAAGGCGGTAAATTATTAAGCACCTGGGGAAGCGAATATCCCGGCGCACATGGCCTCACCATCTTCAATGAAAATGGAACGGAAGTGCTATTTATCTGCGACAATAGCCGCCACCAGGTAATTAAAACCACGATGGATGGAAGGGTGCTCCTCACACTGGATTATCCTAAAGAAACCGGGCAATATACCAAGGCGGAAGAATACGTTCCAACAGAAACTGCCATTGCACCCAACGGTGATATTTATGTAGCCGATGGCTACGGTAAAGATTTTATTATCCGCTATGATGCAAAGGGGCGCTACATCAGCCATTTTGGGGGCAGGGGTGATGAGCCTAAACATTTACTGAACGCACATGGCGTTTGCATTGATAGTCGCGATGCAAAAAAGCCTTGTTTACTCGTGACTTCGCGGCAGCAAAATGCCTTTAAAAGATACACTTTCAATGGTGAATATATTGATACCATTCCACTGCCCGGCGCATGGGTTTGCCGCCCGGTTATCAAAGGTGCCTACTTATACTCCGCTGTGCTGCAAAGCAATTCAAGCCTCTGGAAACAATCCGGCTTTGTCACCATACTGGATAAAGATTTTAAAGTAGTTTCCAATCTTGGTGGCAGCGAACCATTGTATGTAGATAACAAGTTGCAGGAGATGAAACAGGCCAATAAATACTTTGATTATCCCCATGATGTATGTGTGGATGATGAGGAAAACCTGTACATCGCACAATGGAACTCTGGTAAAGTCTATCCTTATAAATTATCCCCGGTTGTTTAAAGAACAATTTCTTTCTTGTTTAAAAATAACTGCAAAAAGCAGTGTGGCACTGTATTGTAAGAAGATTAAAACTGAATAAAAAATATGCAGCGGTGGAAAACCATTTTGTACAATACCAGTTTTGCATTCAATTGCCTGCTGGTATTTTTATTAATTTTTGAGAAGGGTTTAGTTGTTCCGCCGTGGGTACAAGCTATCGGCAGAATGCATCCGTTGCTGCTGCATTTTCCCATCGTATTATTCTTGCTATGCATTTTTTGGGAAGCCATTGCAGGCTTAAAAAAAACGCCTTCGGCTGAGCAGGCATCACTTGGCGACGGGCTGCTGCTGCTGGCTTCTATCACATCTGTTATCAGCGCTTTAATGGGATTATTACTGTCAAAAGAAAGCGGGTACACGCAGGAAGTAGTGGCATGGCATAAATGGGGCGGTATAATCGTATCATTATTATCACTCGGATGGTATGCATTCCGCAACAGTGTGCGAAACAGCAAAGCCATACTGGCACTGGCTTCCGTAACCGGTATTGCAGCTGTTATTATTACCGGTCACCTTGGTGCTGATATTACGCACGGCGATAATTTTATACTGGCACCAGTTTCAAAAGATAAAGAGTTGCCACCCGTATTATTTGAAGACGCTATTGTGTACGCCAACATGGTGCAGCCTATTTTAAAATCGAAATGTGTTAGTTGTCACAACCCGCAAAAGGCAAAAGGCGAACTGGTAATGGAATCATTTGCGGCGCTAAAAAAAGGTGGTAAAGATGGCGCCTTGTGGGATATTACACAGCCTGATTTTGGATTGCTGATGAGCCGGGTGCACCTGCAGGAAGAAAATAAAAAACATATGCCACCGATTGGTAAACCGCAGCTCACCGGTGATGAAATCAGTATTTTATATCACTGGATAAAAATGGGTGCGAATGATACCGCCAAAGTTGCCGCGTTGCCTGCAACCGATACGCTGCGCACCATTGCAACCACTTTATTTAATACCATCGAAACAGATGACTATACGTTTAAACCTGCAGATGAAAGCAAAATAAGCCAGTTGCGAAACAATTACCGGCTTGTGGCTCCTTTGGCTTTGGGCTCACCGGCATTGGGCGTACAGTTTTTTGGCGCCGCACAATTTAAGCCGGAGCAACTGAAAGAATTGCTGGCGGTAAAGGAACAGATTGTTACGCTTAACTTAAATAAAATGCCGGTGCAGGATGAAGACCTTACCACCATTGCACAATTCACCAACCTCCGCAAACTCAATTTATCGTTTACCAATATTAAAGGAACGGGACTAAAAGCATTGACGATGCTAAAAGAATTAAAACAGTTATCGCTTTCCGGTACGGGGGTAAATGCCGCGAGCCTTGCGGTATTGACATCTTTACCAAAGCTAAGCCAGTTGTACATTTGGAGCACACCGGCACAAGCTGAAAATTTGGTGGCGGTGGAAAAGCAATTTAAAAATACGAAAATTGAAACCGGCTTTACAGGCGATACCATTGTAATTAAATTAAACAAGCCAATGGTTGAAAATGAAGAGCAGGTATTGATGCAGCCGGTTGCCTTAAAATTAAAACATTTTGTAAGAGGAGTTACCATTCGGTACACTACGGACGGTAAAGATCCCGACAGCATTGCATCACCCATTTACAAAGGAGATTTTATGCTGGATAAAAATACCACAGTAAAAGCGAAAGCATACAAGCCCGGGTGGATTAGCAGTGATGTAGTAGAGAAAACTTTTTACAAAGCCGGGTTTAAAATTGATTCCATTCGCTTTGTACAACCTTCCGCGGATGTGCCGTATAAATCAATTCCGGCGACTGTGCTGGCCGATGCGCAAAAGGGTGATCTTAACCAGGGAAGTGGCAAATGGATTGGCTACCGTGGCGCGCCAATGCAGGCCGTGTTATATTTTGATACGCTCAGAAGTATTTCATCAGTTACGGTTAGCAGCCTGGTCAACATCGACGGATACATTATGCCGCCACAGCAGCTGGAAGTATGGGCAGGCAATGATCTGGCACATCTCCGGTTGGTGAAAAAAATAAACCCTGCGCAACCAGATAAAGTAGCACCAGGCTATTTAAAAGGATACGACCTGGTATTTGAACCGGTTAAAGAAAAGTTTATAAAAGTAGTAGTAGTGCCGGTTCCAAAATTACCACTGTGGCATCGTGGTAAAGGGGATAAAGGATGGATTTTTGTGGATGAGATTTTTTTAAATTAGTAGGCTATTTGATCAGGAATTAATAGATGCGCATTCAATTTTTTCGAGTGGCGGTGGAGACATCCGACACGACTGCCCACGGTTTTAGTGTCTTCGCCTTCACCGGATTAAATTAAATAAGCTGTCTGATTAGGAACAAATAAATTCCATTCAATTTTTATAAAATAATGCTTAAAAATAAATAAACTGCATGAAAAAATTATTACCCATCGCCTGTTGTATGTTGTTGTTATTTGCATCAACATTTACCAACACCACCAGCGCACAAACCAAGCCATCACTCAGCAATGAAACAGCTGCGCAAAAAGTAAAACGCATGCAATGGTGGACAGACGCCCGTTTCGGCATGTTCATTCATTGGGGCTTATACGCATTGCCGGCAAGGCATGAATGGGTAAAGAACCAGGAACGCATTACCAATGAAACCTATCAAAAATATTTTGACGAATTTAATCCCGATCTTTTTGAACCCAAAAAATGGGCAAAGGAAGCAAAAGCAGCGGGCATGAAATATGCGGTGCTCACCACCAAACATCACGAAGGGTTTTGTTTGTTCGACAGCAAATACACCAATTATAAAGCAACCAATACATCCGCCAAAAGAGATCTCGTAAAAGAATATGTAGATGCCTTCAGGGCCGAGGGAATAAAGATTGGATTTTATTATTCACTGATCGACTGGCATCATCCTGATTTCCCGATTGACAGAGTGCATCCGCAACGGCCGCTTACCGACAGCGACACGGCTTATGCAAGATTGAATAAGGGAAGAGATATGGCGAAGTACCGCACCTACCTGTACAACCAGGTAACAGAGCTGCTTTCTAACTATGGTAAGATTGATATCCTGTGGCTGGATTTTTCTTATCCTGAAAAATATGGCAAGGGTAAAAATGATTGGAACTCGGTAGCGCTGATAAAACAAATAAGAAAATTACAACCAGGTATTATCGTAGACAATCGACTTGATTTAGGAGACTATGCTGATGGCGAAGACTTTGATACACCCGAGCAGGTAAGCCCTGAAGAGCTGGCAAAATACAAAGGCAAAACCTGGGAGACCTGTCAAACATTTTCAGGTTCATGGGGTTATTACCGCGACGAAAATTCGTGGAAGACACACCGCCAGTTGCTTGATCTGCTGATCACTTCCACCAGCAATGGCGGCAACCTGATTTTAAATGTAGGTCCAACCGCCAGGGGCGAATTTGACTACCGGGCCAACAACGCCCTGGATAGCCTGGCGCATTGGATGCATGCCAACAATAAATCAATTTACTATTGTAGCTTTGCACCTGACACTTACCAGGTTCCTTCAAACGATAAACTAACTTACAACGCAGTTGCAAAGCGCTTGTATGTGCATTTGTTTGAGTATCCTACGGATGGCAAATTGTTGTTGCCTGGTTACAAAGGCAAAATAAAATATGCCCAATTTCTGCACGATAATTCAGAGCTGAAGATGATGGAACAGGGCAATGACATCCTGTTAACATTGCCTGAAAAAAAGCCTGTCTACGAAATTCCGGTGGTGGAATTGACCGTAAATTAAACGCCTGATTTTATTCTTAAAAATACAAGTCGGGATTTTATTTATCTGCATTACAAAGGGACAGTGTAACATTACAACCGATGCGTATTAACAAAATATCTTCAGCCATGCAAACAGCAAAACAACACGGAAACAAAAAGCGACTGCTTGCAATGATTAGTCTAGCTGTTGTTCTTTCAATGCTTTTTTGCTCCGTGCAGGCGCAGCAATTGGCGTCCGGCATTAAAACTTCCAAAGCAGTTATTGATGGTTTTATGGACAAGCGTTTTGGCATGTTTATACATTTTGGCCCTGTAAGTTTACGTGGAACAGAGATTGGCTGGAGCCGCGGAAGTGAAGTTGCTACTGAAGAATATGATAATCTGTATAAAGAATTTAACCCGGTATTATTTAATGCAGATGCATGGGTAAAAGCAGCGAAAGATGCTGGAATGAAATACATCACCATCACCGCCAAACATCATGATGGCTTTTGCGAATGGCCTACTGCTGCCTCTGATTACAACATCATGCATACGCCATTCAAAAAAGATATTGTTGGTGAGCTTGCCTCGGCTTGCAAAAAACAGGGCATTGCCTTTTGTATTTATTTCACGGTGTTAGACTGGCATGACGCGGATTACCCGGTGCACAGTCCGCATGACTCTACCAAAAATGTACCAGGCAATATGCCCCGTTTTGTTGGTACAATTAAGAAAGAATTAAAGGAACTGATTACACAATATAAACCCTACATGCTCTGGTTTGATGGCAACTGGGAGAAGCCCTGGACAAAGGAATATGCAGTGGATGTTTACCAGTTCATTAAAAATCTTGATAAAAATGTAATCGTCAATAACCGTTTGGGCAAAGGGGAGCACATCGCTTTTTCATCAGAGTCGGTAGGCGATTATCTTACTCCTGAACAAAAAGTGGGCGCATTGAATATGGACGATCCATGGGAAAGTTGTATCACCATTTGTAACCAATGGGCATGGAAACCAAATGATGGAATGAAGTCGCTGAAGCAATGTTTGCAAACACTGATTAAAACCGCAGGCGGCAACGGCAACCTGCTTTTTAATGTTGGTCCGATGATGGATGGCAGGATGGAAGCCAGGCAGGTAAATCGTTTGAAAGAGATGGGCGGCTGGTTGAAAAAATATGGCGCTTCCATTTATGGTACAAAGGGGGGACCTTATTATCCCAATGAAACATATGCTGCAACAAGAAATGGCAACATCATTTACCTGCATATTTTTGAAAGAAAAGCAGCCACGCTGGAGCTGCCGCCCTTACCCGGAATAAAAATAGTAAAAGCACATTTCATGAATGGCCCTGCAGTCAGTTTTAAACAGGAAACAGCTTCGCCCATAATCATTGATTTACCGAAAGAATTACCCGACGCTGTAAGTTCAGTTATAGAGCTGGAGCTGGATAAAAATGCGCAACAAATACCAGTGATAAAGTGAATGGTTAGTAATGAGTGGTGACGTAACATTCACAACTAATATTTTCTAATCAATTGATGTTTTCAAATAAAAGTAGTTAGTTGTGAGTATTGAACTACACTCACCATTCACCGCTCAATACCCGCAATAACACTCTCTAAATAATAAAGAAGATGAAAAAAATACACCTTTTGATTGTAGCGCTGTTCGCCTTTTGCGCAGCCTTTGCACAAACGTTTCAACCTAACTGGGCATCGCTGAATACCCGCAAAATGCCCGAATGGTTTCAGCAGGATAAGTTTGGCATTTTTATTCATTGGGGCGTGTATGCGGTGCCTGCCTATGCACCCGTAATACCCAACAGCGGCGACAGTTATGCTGAATGGTACTGGTATCGCCTGCAGGAAAAAAATAAAAATTTTACCGCCTTTCATAATAAAATGTATGGGGCCGATTTTTTATATCCACAGTTTGAAAAGCAGTTTAAAGCGGAGATGTTTAACCCGGATCAATGGGCGGATGTGTTCAAAAAATCGGGTGCCAAATATGTGGTGCTAACATCCAAGCACCATGAAGGCTATTGTTTATGGAACAGCGCCGAAGCCGACCGCGACTGGAACCGTCCCTGGAACGCCGTAACGGGTACGCCTAAACGCGATTTGCTCGGCGACCTGAGTACATCCGTAAGAGCGGCTGGTTTAAAAATGGGCTATTACTATTCTTTGTATGAATGGTTCAATCCTTTATGGTTAACAGATAAAAAAAGATTTGTAACAGAACACATGATACCACAGTTTAAAGACCTGGTTACAAAATACAAACCTTCCATCATTTTCTCTGATGGCGAATGGGAACTTTCCGACACTGCCTGGAAAAGTGAAGAGCTGTTGGCCTGGTTATTCAATGAATCACCAGTGGCAAAAGAAGTGGTGGTAGACGACCGCTGGGGCAATAATACCCGCGGTAAAAATACAGGCGCTACGTACTCCACATCGGAGTATGGCAGCGGCATGGATGCCAGTGTTATTTGGGAAGAAAGCCAGGGCATTGGACACTCGTATGGCTATAACCGCAACGAAAAATTAGAAGATTATAAAAGCAGTCACGACCTTATTTTAATGCTGGCTGATATTGTATCAAGAGGCGGTAATTTGTTGCTGGATATCGGGCCTACAGCCGATGGACGCATACCCGTAATTATGCAGCAGCGGCTGACAGATATAGGCACCTGGCTGCAAACCAATGGGGAGGCCATCTACGGCACCAAAGCTTACAAACAACCTTACGAATGGAGCGACGGCAAAAAGCCGGAGAAGAAAGGCGAAGCCTTTATGGCAGGTTACAGCATTGCAGAAATGGTAAAGCCTAAAAAAGACTATGCCAATGTGGAAGCTTTTTTTACAACCAAAGGCAGGGATTTATTTTGCATTATACCCAGCTACAGACCGCAAATAAAACTGCGCAATTTTAAAGTAGCTACGGGTGCTTCCGTTTCCATTTTAGGCAATAATAAATTACTTAAAATAAAACAGGTTGGGCAAGATGCCATCGTTGATCTATCGGCGCTAAAACCCGGTGATGTGGCGGCAGAATTATTTGTGGTACAAATTAAAAATGCGTTGTAAATAAAAATGAAGAAGCTTAACCTGGTTATTTTATTGAGTTGTTTAAGCCTCGTTTACACGATGTCAAATGCGCAGTTTATCAGGAAGTCTACAAAAAAAATACTGTTTATCGGTAACAGCATTACCTGGGCCGGCATGTATGTAAATGATGTGGAGACATACCTGAGGGTTCAATACCCGGGAAGACAATTCGAAGTAATCAATGTTGGCCTGCCGAGTGAAACGGTTTCCGGGTTGTCGGAGCCGGGGCATGCAGACGGGCAATTTCCCAGGCCGGATTTGCACGAGCGGTTGGCCCGGGTATTGGAGCAAACAAAACCCGATTTGGTATTTGCCTGTTATGGAATGAACGATGGAATTTACATGCCGTTGGATGCTGGCCGGTTTCAAAAATTTAAAGATGGTATCAATTGGTTGCATGATACCATTGTACAAACAGGAGCAAGGCTCGTGCATTTAACGTCACCGGATTATGATGAAGTAAAAGGTAAAAGCGTGGGGTATACCAAAGTGTTGGATATCTATTCTGATTGGCTCTTGAGTAAAGTAAAGTCTTCAAAATGGCAGGTGATCGACATTCATTACCCGATGAAAAAATACCTGGCGGAGCATCGCAAATTAGATTCAAGTTTTGCGCTGGCACAGGATGGCGTGCATCCTGATGCAACAGGCCACTGGATAATGGCCCAACAGATTTTGCTGTACCTGGGTTTTAAAAAGGTTGCTGCATGTAACAGCTTAGCAGGAAGTCTGCCACAAATAAGCGATGCAAAAAAACTGCTGACACTTGTTGCGGAAAGGCAAAATATGTTAAGGGATGCCTGGCTCACAGCAACTAAACATCTCCGGCCAGGAATGGCTACAGGACTGCCTTTGGGTGAAGCGCAAGCAAAGGCGGCTGCGATGTTGCCAGCGATTGAAGCGTTGATTTTACAAAAGAAATAGCAAGTAGAAAATAGGGATTAGCTCATTTAAAATAAAATGGCAGTATAGGCTGCTGTTTATTTTTATGATTGAATGTAGCTTTGCTAATCGTTAAAATCGGCACTTAAAATATATTCAATGAGCAATGAAATACGCGGCCAACGCAGAAATTTTTTAAAGCAGGCCGCAAGCCTCGGAGCCCTGTCTATGCTACCTGCAACATCTATTTTTTCGACCCCGTTGGCAGCCAATACCGGCAAAGCAGGCGATGGGTATACTTTTTTATTCCAGGGCGATTCCATTACAGACGGTAACCGCACCCGGGATAAAGACTGGAATCATGTAATGGGCCATGGTTTTGCGTATTTAATCGCCAGCAGGTTATGTTACGATTTTCCGAAAAAAGGATTTCATTTTTTTAACCGTGGCATCAGCGGCAATAAAGTGCCCGACCTGGTAGCCCGGTGGCAAGCCGATGCCGTTGACATAAAACCGGACGTATTGAATATTTTGGTGGGCATCAATGATGTGGATGCCTTGCTGCATGGCGACCAGCATTTTACTGCGGCACAGTTTGAACAGGATTACCGGCAATTGTTAAATCAAACCAAACAAGCCTTACCCAACACTACACTCGTAATCAACGAACCTTTTATTTTACCTGTTGGAAGGATAAAAGAACGATGGGATGAGTATTCAAAAGAGATGATACAACGTCGTGCCATTGCGAAAAAATTAAGCAAAGAGTTCAATGCCATATTTGTTGAATTTCAAAGCGCCTTTGATAAAGCGTTGTCAAAAGCACCTGCGGATTACTGGATATGGGATGGTATTCATCCAATGCCTGCCGGGCATGAATTGATGGCGAGGGAATGGATAAAAACAGTAAGCAAGCGATTGAATTTTATATATTTGAGACAGGAATAGCAATACCTCAATTCACCAATTTCATCTTCAAATAATCCCGCTTGTATTCCAGCGGCGTATTTTTTGTAGTCAGTTTAAACTGGTGGTTGAAGTGTGACAAATTATTGTAGCCGCATTCATAACATACTTCCGATACATTTTTTTCGTCTTCTACCAGTAGCCTGCAGGCGAAGCCTATCCTCACCTCCATCAAAAACTGGATGTAGGTTTTATTGGTTTTGCTTTTAAAATACCGGCAAAACGATTGCGTCGTCATATTCAAAATAGCAGCCACCTGGTGAAGGCTGACTTTTTCATGGTAATGATTAAATGTGTAATCAAAAACCAATTTTATTTTATCCTTATTGGTATCTCCCGGCGATTGCATAAATCCTGCAGAAGACAGGGAAATGTACTCTTTGTTGGCTGCAATTTCTTCCAGTACCTGTAGCAGGAAAATGAGTTTCATGCCAGGGGTTGCGGTCAGCATTCTTTCAATTGCCATCCCGAGTTTATTTCTTGTTTTGCCGGTAACTCTTAAACCGGTGTTACAGGTGGAAATCAATTTTCGAATGGCTTTGGTTTCCGGCAGTTGTAAAAAAGTGTTCCCCAAAATATCCGGCACAAACTTAATGCAGATCGTTTCTCCGCGTGCTATTCCCTTGTTATTGATGTGGGTGTATTCATGGCGGAAGCAATGGGGTAAATTGGCGCCGATCAATACCAGGTCGCCATTATCAAAGTTGCCGATATGGTCGCCTATCAGCCAGGTGCCCGAACTTTTTTTGATATATAGCAATTCGACTTCCGGGTGATAGTGCCAGTTGTTCAGCATGCTTTCGCCCACATCCTTCCTCACTAGAAAAGAAGATTCAGGGGTAGTGGTAATCTGGCGTAAAGTGGGCTTCATGCGTCAAAATAATGTATAGCTAAGATAGGGTAATATACCATCAGTCTTTGAAAATAAAAGAGCAGGATAAATCAGTACTTACGAGTATGTTTACACTTACAATACGATGCCATAAGGAATGCCATGTTTACTAACGGGAACAATAATGATTGCAATAAGAAAAATTTGCCGGTAATAGCAATATTTTATCTTTTTATATTTCTCCTTTTGTAGTAGTATGATACTGGAAATAAATGTACTTATTGAAAAACCAATTTACATGTGAATGCATACCTTAAGCACCCGCCTTTTGTGCGACGATAGCAGCCAGCGTTTTTGTGCGGGTGCCAGGGTATGTTCTGTATGTGTTGTAACTTTCGGCTTACAACAGCAGGCGACCAACATTTGTTCAATCAATAGTTTTAATAATCTAAAAGAATAAGGGAATGAGAAAGTTTTTTTTGTTTTTCGTAATACTATTTTGCTGCTTTACAACAGTTGTACAGGCACAGGAAAGATACCAGGCCACCTGGGAATCGTTAAAAAAGTACCAAACACCCGATTGGTTCCGGGACGCCAAATTTGGCATCTTTATTCATTGGGGCGTGTACTCGGTACCGGCTTTTGGTTCTGAATGGTATCCAAGGCAAATGTACCAGCAGGGGTCGGATGAATTCAAACATCATGTGGCCACTTATGGTCCACAGAGCAAGTTTGGGTATAAGGATTTTATCCCACTATTTAAAGCCGAAAAGTTTAATCCTCAGCAATGGGTAGCGTTGTTTAAACAAGCAGGCGCCAAATACGTGGTGCCGGTAGCGGAGCACCATGACGGATTTGCCATGTATAAAACAGCGTATTCAAAATGGAACGCTGTTGAAATGGGACCCAAAAGAGATGTGATTGGTGAACTGGCAGCGGAAATAAAAAAGCAGGGATTGGTTTTTGGATTGTCTTCCCACCGGATAGAACACTGGTTTTTTATGAATGGCGGAAGAAAATTTGAATCGGATGTAATGGGTGGCAAGAACGAAGATTTTTACGGACCTGCCCGGGAGGAAAACGAAACCCCATCAGCCGAGTATATGAACGACTGGTTGTTGCGGAATACCGAACTGGTGAATAATTATCAGCCACAATTGTTTTGGTTTGATTGGTGGATTGAGCAACCCGCCATGGACCCTTACCGCAAATCATTTGCCGCTTCCTATTACAACAAAGGGTTAGAGTGGAACAAAGGCGTAGTGATCAACTATAAAAATATTTCCTATCCCGATGGTACCGCGGTGCTTGACCTGGAACGGGGCAAACTGGCTGGCATAAGGCAATTAGCCTGGCAAACAGACGATGCTATCGGCAACAATTCCTGGGGATACGCCGCTGGCAATACGTTTAAAGATGCCAAATATGTCATCACTAACCTGGTAGACATTGTTAGCAAAAATGGCAACCTGTTGTTGAACATCGGTCCACGTTCTGACGGTACTATCACCGATGAAGAAACGCAAACCTTGCTGGGCACAGGCAAATGGCTGGAAGTAAACGGGGAAGCTATTTATGGCACCCGTCCCTGGAAATTATTTGGCGAAGGGCCAACAGAATCTGCCAGTGGTAGTTTTGCTGATCAGAAAAAGCCATTTACCGCACAGGATATCCGGTTTACAACCAAGGGTGATATTTTGTACGCCATTGCAATGGGGGTACCTGCCGCCAATACTACTATCAAAGCGCTGGGTGTAAAGGCTGGCAATAGTGCCATCTCATCTATTGAACTGGTGGGCAGTACGGAAAAAGTATCCTGGTCGCAGCAAGCCGATGCGTTGGTAATAAAGCCGTCCAAAAATTATCCGTCGCAACACGCGGTGACTTATAAAATAAGTTTAAAAAAATAAACTGTTATGACAGCATTGGTATGCACTGAACCCGGTGCTTTTGAATATAAAGAAATGGTGCCGCCGGTATTAACACCTGGTCATGCCATTGTACAAATAAAACGCATTGGTATTTGCGGTACAGATCTGCATGCCTTTGAAGGAACGCAGCCCTATTTTTCGTACCCAAGAATTTTAGGGCACGAACTGGCGGGTGATTTAATTGAAGCCGATGGCGCAGATGGATTTGTACCGGGCGAAGCCATCACCATTATTCCTTATTTTAACTGCGGTACCTGTATTGCCTGCCGCAATGGCAAACCCAATTGTTGCACACAGATCAACGTATTTGGCGTACACAGCGATGGCGGCATGGCGGAATATGTGTCCGTGCCTTCGTATGCGCTGGTAAAAAGTAATGGGTTAAGTTATGATGAACTGGCACTGGTGGAGCCGCTGGCGATCGGCGCCCATGGCGTGCGCAGGGCGAACATAACGCCCGGTGAATTTGTGTTGGTAATTGGTGCCGGACCAATTGGTTTAGGTACCATGGAATTTGCCCGAATTGCGGGGGCCACCGTAATAGCGCTCGACATCAACGACCAGCGGCTGCAGTTTTGTCAAGACAAAATCGGCATCCAGCATACCATCAATGCCGCTACCGAAAATGCGATGGCAAGAATAAAAGAAATTACCAATAATGACATGCCAACGGTGGTGATTGATGCGACAGGTAACCGCCAGGCTATTAACAATGCGTTGCAATACCTGGCACATGGCGGCAGGTTTGTGTTGATTGGTCTGCAAAAAGACGAGATCAGTTTCAGTCATCCTGAATTTCACAAACGGGAATCTACCTTAATGAGCAGTCGCAACGCCACCCGCAAAGATTTTGAAACAGTGATGGAAGCGATGCAAAGCGGATTGGTGAACCCGGCCAACTATATTACGCACCGGGCAACTTTTTCAGAGGTGAAAGTCGTGTTTAAAAGTTGGCTGGTGCCGGCTACCGGGGTTATTAAAGCGATGGTGGAGATGCCTTCCTAGTTCAGTAAAAAGACGTACATTGTGAAGACGAAATAAAGCCTACATTATGGATGGAAGAGTAATCAATATCGACCCGGAAATTTTAGGTGGAACACCCGTTTTTTATGGAACAAGAGTGCCAATAAAAAACTTATTCGACTATCTTGAAACAGGCGAATCCATTGATGTTTTTTTAGAAGACTTTGAAGGAGTTAGTAAAAGCCAGGTTGTCAGGGTACTCGAAATGTCGCAAAAATTAATTGAAACTTCCTCAAACATTCTCAATGAAAATTTTGCTTGATGAATGTGTAACAAAGCGGTTTAAAAAGCATTTGGAAGAGTTTGAAGTTTACACTGTTACCGAATTAAATTTAAGTGGTATTAAGAACGGTCAGTTAATGAACTACTGCGTTGAACATAATTTTGATATGTTACTTACGATTGACAAGAATTTAATGTTTCAACAAAATCTCGATAAATATCCGATAACAATTGTTGTGTTGAATTGTGTTACCAGTAAAATTGAAGAACTGGTAACATTCTTGCCATCTTTTCGATTGCTTATACCGACTTTCCAAAAATATAATGCTTATACAGTTGATAAGGAAAAGATGACATAGAAATCGTATGTCTAAAGCACGATTTATTTATCCATAGAACTATAACAAACGCGGGTGAGGAACAAGTATCAGGTAAGGCATCTAATCTTTAATAACATTTTATCTAATCCTTCAGCTGACAATAAAAAAATAAAATGACCCGGGTACTTATAGTAATTCTGTGCATGTTTTTCGGTTTAAGTTGTAGTAATAGTAAAGAAAAATCAGTTACTGAATTACATGAAAGAAGAGAGTATTGGCTTAATCGTGAAAGGAAGTACTATGATACGATAACCAAAATGGAATTAATAAGATACTCCACAACACCCCCGGCAATTCCTTCTTCCCGTCAGATGCTTTACTTAAGAATTTCTGACACGGCAAAGTGGCATTTAAATGAAATCAATGATTCACTATTTAAATTGACAGGAATAAGTTATCAGGGTGTCAGGTAACGTTTGATATGCAGATAAGTGTATTGTAATTTTACACATGGGGCTTAAACAATGTAGTAAAGGGAAGAGATATAAAAGTTTCATAACCGAAAGGAAGCATTAAAAATTAAAAGTTCACTACAGAAAAATAGAAAAGGATGATAAAACGATTGCTTGTTAGCTGCATGGTATTACTTGCCTCTACTGCTGGATTAAAGGCGCAGCCTGGCCAAAAATTATGGTATAAACAACCAGCCAAAAAATGGACAGAAGCCTTGCCCACTGGCAATGGCCGTTTAGGCGCCATGGTATTTGGTGGCGCTGCCAATGAGTTGATTCAATTAAATGAAGCGACACTTTGGGCTGGTGGACCTGTTAGAACCAACGTGAACCCGGGTGCCTACAACAATTTATTAAAGGCAAGACAAGCCTTGTTTAACGGTGAGCATTATGACAGTGCTTATCAATACGCCAAAGGCATGCAAGGGTACTACTCAGAGAGCTATCTGCCGTTAGGCGATTTAAAAATTCACCAGCAATTAAAAGACAGTACCATCAGCGGTTATTACCGCGACCTCGATATCAGTGACGCAATAGCCATTACCCGTTTTACCGCAGATGGCACAGTTTTCACCAGGCAAATCATCAGCTCCGGGGCAGACCAGGTAATTGCCATTCACCTGACAGCCAGCAAGCCGGGAACGTTAAATTTTTTGATTGGCACCGGCGGCTTACTGAAATACCAGCAATCAATTGTCAGCAACAATGAAATTGCGATGAAGGGAAAAGTGCCTTCGCATATTCAACCCGTTTATGTAGGTACCGAAAATGCGGTGGATGAAACCGATCCCACTGGTTGCCGGGGCATGCGTTTTGAATGGCGGGTGAAAGCCATCAGCAAAGGAGCTACCATCACAACAGATGAACAGGGCATCACCGTAAAAAATGGTACCGATGTATTGATCCTGCTCTCTGCTGCTACCAGCTTTAACGGCTTTGATAAATGCCCGGATTCAGAAGGAAAGGATGAAGATAAAATTGCGAACGGCTATTTAATTGCCGCTGCAAAAAAGAGCTGGGCATCTTTGCTAAGCAGTCACCTGGCCGACTACCATCATTTTTTTAACCGGGTAAATTTTACGCTGGCCAAACCGGCAGATAATAAAAATGCGGGCTTGCCAACGGACGAGCGTTTGCTGGGGTACACGGAAGGAGCTAAAGATCCTTCTTTTGAAACACTGTATTTTCAATATGGCCGCTACCTGCTCATCAGTTGTTCCCGCACGCCGGGCGTGCCTGCTAATTTGCAAGGCATCTGGAATAAAGAATTGCAGCCGCCATGGAGTAGCAATTACACCACCAACATCAATGTGCAAATGAATTACTGGCCGGCCGAGGTAACCAATCTCTCAGAGATGCATTTACCGCTGATGGATTTTATCGGCAATGTTGCCACCACGGGTAAAGTAACGTCAAAGGAATTTTATCATACCAACGGCTGGGCTTTGCACCACAACAGTGATATCTGGGCGCTCACCAACCCGGTAGGTGATATTGGTAAAGGCGATCCTATGTGGGCCAACTGGACGATGGGTTCACCCTGGTTATCGCAACACCTGTGGACGCATTATGCGTTTACAAAAGATAAAAAATTCCTGAAAGAAAAAGCTTATCCGTTAATGAAAGGAGCGGCTGAATTTTGTCTGAGTTTTTTGGTAGAAGATAAAGATGGTTACCTGGTAACCGCCCCTTCTTTTTCGCCTGAAAATAGTTTTATTGATGACAAGGGAAAAGAAGGTGCGGCCTCCATTGCCACGACTATGGATATGTCTATCATCCGGGACTTGTTTAGCAACCTGATTGAGGCGTCAAAAGAGTTGAATGAAGATGCTGATTTTCGTAACCTGCTGATTGCAAAAAAAGAAAAACTATATCCTTTCCATATCGGTAAAAAAGGAAATTTGCAGGAGTGGTATAAAGATTGGGAAGATGTAGATCCGCACCACCGGCACGTTTCGCACCTGTTTGGTTTATATCCCGGCAGCCAGATATCGCCGGTGTTAACGCCTGATTTAGCGAATGCAGCAAAGAAAACACTGGAGCTGAGAGGCGATGCAGGAACAGGCTGGAGTCTTGCCTGGAAAATCAATTTCTGGGCCCGTTTACTGGATGGCAACCATGCCTATTTAATGATCGGAAAATTATTGCACCTCACCGGCCAGGAAGGCACCAACTATGCCAATGGTGGCGGGTCTTACGTAAATCTTTTTGATGCCCATCCACCTTTCCAGATTGATGGCAATTTTGGTGGCATCTCCGGTATAAGCGAAATGTTGCTGCAAAGTCATTTGGGCGAGCTGCATTTGATACCTGCCTTACCCGATGCCTGGCAGCAGGGAAGTATTCAAGGCTTAAAAGCCCGTGGTGATTTTGAGGTATCTATCAGCTGGAAAAACCATTTGTTAACCGGTGGGGTGATCAAATCAAATGCTGGTGGCAGTTGTAAAGTAAGAGCTGCGATTCCGTTTAATGTTGTGGGTGTCGATGCAAAGTCAGTTGCAGATAATAATGGCTATTTTATAACATTCAATACGCTAAAAGGAAAAGTATATTCGATTATACCGGGTAATAAAAAATAAAAAAAAGGGAACTGTTATTAAGGATGTAATGGCATAAATGACAACACATAAGTCAGTTTCAAGTCGCATCTACACGAATAGCAGGGTCGTCACCGGCCTCGAAACAATAGCGTTAAGAAAATTTAAAAGGCTGGCGTTAAAAAATGAAATAATGTTGCCAACGCCTGGCTTTGCTGATAGCTGGTAAGTCGCACAAAAGTTCACTTATGTACAGCCGATCGAACTTAATTTCATTTTAGCCGGGCTTTTAAATTTTTAGCTATTTTTTCGCAGCCTTGATTTTTTTTGTTACTTTTTTGCATCAAGGCAAAAAAGTAAGTGAAGTATTCAATTTCCGGTCATGTCAATTCTGAAAAAGTGAGTGACATAATTGGCTAATTGTCTTTGTATTCATCTGCGTAAATCAGCGAGGGATAATTTTCCCGCAGATGGCGCAGATTAACGCAGATATTCATTTTGTTTTAAACTTAATTTGTATTAACAGCTGCAGTAACCAAATTTATGACTAAAAGAAGTTCTTTACTCATAGTTTTTATTCATTGCGTGTTTTATTGCAGCGCACAGGTAAAACTATTTGTCGCAACAAATGGCAGCGACTCAAACCCAGGAACAATCACCCACCCATTTCAATCACCAACGGCGGCCATTGCCAAAGCCATTACGCTAAGTGGTAAAGATGTAGTTGTTGAAATTAGAAACGGCGTGTATCACCTGGATAAAACCATTAACATAACTGCTACTACATATCAATTGCATTCGCTCATTATCCGCAGTTATAAAAATGAAAAAGTAACCAATAGCGGTGCCCAAAAAATTACCCCGCAATGGCAGCCGTATAAAAACGGCATACTTCAATCGCACACAGCGTTAACGGAAAAGCCCGACAGGTTGTTGATGAATGGAATCAACCTGCCAATGGCCCGTTATCCAAACTATGATTCCACTGCAAGGGTATTTAATGGTACTGCTGCAGATGCCATCAGCGACGAACGAGTGCGCAACTGGCAGCATCCGGAAGGCGGATTTATTCATGCCTTGCACAATGGAGAATGGGGCGATTTTCATTATTTGGTAACCGGTAAAACCGCCGATGGAAAATTGAGTTACGAAGGTGGCTGGCAAAACAACCGTCCTGCACCCATGCATCCCCAATACCGTTTTGTAGAAAATATTTTTGAAGAACTGGATGCACCGGGCGAATGGTGGTATGATAGCCATGCACAAATATTGTATTGCTATCCACCAAAAGGGAAAGCCGTTGAGCAGGGTCAGTTTGAAGTAAGCCATTTAACAGGCCTGCTGCATATTACTGGTAGCACTCATCAACCCATAAAAAATATTGCCATCAATAATATTGCTTTTACGGCCACCAGCCGCAGCTTTATGCAAACCAAAGAGCCCTTGTTGCGCAGCGACTGGACGGTCTATCGTGGCGGTGCAATTTTGCTGGATGGTACAGAAAATATTCGCATCAGCAACTGTAGTTTTTATAGCCTTGGTGGCAATGCCATCTTGCTAAGCAACTACAATAAAAATGATAGCATACAGCACAACGATATTCATGATATCGGCGCCAGTGCGGTTGCTTTTGTTGGCAACCCGGATGCCGTGCGTTCACCTGCTTTCCGGTATGAGTTATCTGTACCCTGGAGCGAAATGGATTATACGCCAGGGCCCAAATCAACCGATTATCCGCAATACTGTTTGGTGCAGGATAATTTAATTCACCACATTGGTACCATTGAAAAACAGGTGACCGGTGTTGAAATTGAAATGTCGGCGCACATCACGGTTAGTCACAATACGATTTACAATACACCAAGAGCCGGTATCAATATTGGCGATGGTTGCTGGGGCGGGCATATCATTGAGTTCAATGATGTGTTCAACACCGTGTTGGAAACCGGCGACCATGGCGCTTTTAACTCCTGGGGGCGTGACAGGTTCTGGAGCCCCGACCGGGCGGTAATTGATAGCATTGTTGCTGCAAGGCCAGGCATAGAATTACTGGATGTGGTTGATCCCATCATCCTGCGTAACAATCGTTTTCAATGCGATCATGGCTGGGATATTGACCTGGATGATGGCAGCAGCAACTACCTCATCTATAATAATATTTGTTTAAACGGCGGGTTAAAATTGCGGGAAGGATACCATCGTACTGTAACCAATAATATTATCATCAACAATACTTTTCATCCGCATGTATGGTTAAAAAACAGCGGAGATGTTTTTATGCATAATATTGTCAGCACACCCTATGCGCCCATTTTAATGAACAGTTGGGGCAGCACAATCGACAGTAATTTTTTTCTAACAAAAGCCGGATTGGAAAAAGCGCAACAGCTAACCCTTGATAAAAATAGCCTTGCTGGCGAGGTAAAATTTGTTGATGCAACTGCTGGAAATTATTCAATCAAACCCGGCGGTGCCGTTTTCAAAACAGGGTTTAAAAATGTAGTAGGCAATGTTGGTGTAACATCACCTGCATTAAAAAGGAAAGCAGCAACGCCCAAGATAAAGCCATTGTTTACGGATATAGCATCCGGAAAAGTAAGCACCATTGAATGGCTGGGCGCCCGCTTTAAAAATATTGAAACATTGGGTGAACGCTCTGCAGCAGGCATGCACGACAATAACGGCGCCATGCTGGTAGAAATGCCTGCACATGCACTGGCTAAAAAGAGCGATTTGCAAAAAGGGGATGTCATCATCCAACTGGATAACACGGCCATCAAAGCAATCAGCGATTTATTACAGACTTACCAGAGTATAAAATGGATGGGGACTGCGGAATGCACCATCATTCGCAACCAGGCCGAAAAAAAGATAACGGTTTCTTTTAAAGAATAACTGCCAATCAACATTGTATGGAGTTGACTTAGTTTATTGAAAATTTATTATGTTTTTTAAAGCAAAGTCAACAAACCTTGAAGTATATGAATATGTTTCGATCTGATAGCTATCGAATTTAAAACAGTAACTGGTTAGGCTGCCTCTTTTGGTTCGGTTCCGGCTTGCCGGAATTCGAAAAAATGCGCAACATTTTTTTTTGAAAGAAGCAAAAGCAGCAGCGCTTCAGTTACGCAGCCACGCCGGCTGCGGAGGCGACTCTTTCAAGTTGAAAAGTGAGAGCGAATAAAGTAGGAGTAGAATTGGTTTGCTACTTTGCAATTGCTTTTTGAAATAATTAGATTCTATTTTCTTTTTTTCTTGATAGAAAAAAGAAACAAAAAGATCAAGAATCTCGCCACCAAAGAAAAATACTTGGTAGTCTATCCTGGCTCAAACAACCCCGTCCGACTGGCGTCAGCCGGGCGGGCTTGATTTCTTAACGGCTTATATTGAAAATTTTTAGCACTTTTTATTCGAGGAAGTAGCCAACGCTGCATTAACCTAAGACATTTAAAATGAATAAACGCTACTTTTTTTATACAATTAGTTTTGCCTTTTTTTTGTGCAGCACTGCTTTTGATGTAACCGCTCAAACAAGTAAAAATTTTATTTCCAACCCTATACTGCCCGGTTATTTTGCAGACCCAACTATTATAAAGGATGGCAATACCTATTTTATTTATGCCACCATTGATCCCTGGGGTGGCGATGAACTGGCAGTGTTTGAAACAAAGGATTTTAAAAAATTTACGCGGCGCCATATTAATTGGCCTACCAAAAAAGCCTGTACCAGCCCAACGTCCGGCGATTCAAAGGTTTGGGCGCCTTCCGTTAGAAAAGGACCCGATGGGAAATTTTACATGTACGTTTCGGTAGGTAGCGAAGTATGGGCGGGTGTAAGTAATAAGCCGCTTGGCCCATGGAAAAATTTAAAGAAAGATAACTCCCCGCTGGTTACAAAAAATGATTTTCCCGAAGTACATAATATAGATGCCGATGTTTTTATAGATACGGATGGCGCTGCTTATTTATACTGGGGCTCTGGTTTTAACTGGGTTAACGGGCACTGCATGGCCGTAAAATTAAAAAGCGATATGGTAACATTTGATGGCCCGCCAAAAGAGGTTACGCCACCCAATTATTTTGAAGCACCGCACATGATAAAACGAAACGGAAAATATTACCTGATGTTTTCAGAAGGCAAAGCCATTGATGCTACTTATCAAATTGGTTATGCCACCGGCGATACACCCTTTGGTCCGTTTACAGCAGGTGTTAACGATCCCATTCTTTCCACATCTGCAGATAGCACCACTTACGGCCCCGGCCACCATACCGTGTTTACCGTAAAGGGGCAGGATTATATTTTATACCACCGCATCCATCCACAAAAAAAGGCCTACGTGTTAAGGCAATTGTGTATTGACAGCCTTCAATTTGATGGCAATGGAAATATTTTAAAAGTAAAGCCGGGTGGGGTGAAAAGGTTTATAAAGTGATGGCAATAATAATTTGCGGCCTGGTGGCGCCACAATCTTAAATGCAACCTTTTTAATTGGTATAAGATTTCCCGATATTTACTGTATTAAATAAAATTCATTTTATAAAAAATGTACACTAAACAATTCTTGCTATTTACTTTTATCGTATTGCTTTCCTGTACTGCATTTTGCCAGCAAAGTACAGATGCATCCCTTGGTTCCATTCAAGTTGTAAAACCCGGTGCCACATTGATAAAGTTACCACAGCAGTTTGCGTTTGCTGAAGGCCCTGCGGTGGATAAAAAAGGCGATATCTATTTTACAGATCAACCCAATGATAAAATATGGCAGTATGATGTTAACGGCAAGCTTTCTCTTTTCATGGAAAAAACCGGACGTGCCAATGGTTTGTATTTTGACAACCGGCAACGCATCATTGCCTGTGCTGATGAACAGAATGAACTGCGTGCCATTACCTTAAAAAAGAAAGTAACCGTGCTACTGGACAATTTTGAAGGCCAGAAATTAAACGGTCCCAACGATTTGTGGGTAGATAAAAAAGGTGGTATTTATTTTACAGATCCTTATTACCAGCGGGATTACTGGCAAAGAAAAAAGCCCGACATGAAGGGCTGCTATGTGTACTACCTGCCCAAGGGAAAAAGTAAAGCCTTGATCGTTGACGGTCTGCTGGTACAACCGAACGGCATTGTGGGCAAGGCAGATGGCAGCACCCTGTATGTGGCCGACATCAACGACAATAAAACGTATCGCTATCAAATCAATGCAGACGGTAGTTTAACCAACCGCCAGTTATTTGCAGCCCAGGGCTCCGATGGTATGACGATTGACAGGGAAGGTAATATTTACCTGGCCGGTGTTGGTGTAACCGTGTACAATGCGCAGGGCGTAAAATTGGGCAACATACCCGTGCCTTCCAAATGGGTGGGCAACCTGTGTTTCGGCGGTCGTCACCGCGACCTGCTGCTGATCACCGCTTCCGAATCGGTGTATACTTTACAGATGGCTGTGAAGGGGGAGGAGTAAAAATCAATTGATAAAATGAAAAGACCAGATAAGGGAGCCCGGGTCGGAAATTTTATTATTGATGGTCTGATGATCAGTATCCTGGTTTAAGCTAATTGTAAATCATTTTTTAAATGAAAATATTTAGTATAATTTTTCTGCTATTGATTGGCCTCATCGTTATCGCCCTGGTTCGCTGTAATAGCAGTGGATTTAAAAATTATAAAAATGCCGAAGTCGAAAAAGATAACGGACGGCTTATTGTAAAACTTAGAGGTCAGAGGAAATTAATGGTACACGACCCTGTTTCTTTATTTCTTAATAAAACATACGAAGATTCATTTTCGTTTTCCATCTCACAATTAACGGATTGCACCATCGAAGGAAAAGATATCCCTGTAGAAGAAGGATATTATAGATACAAGGGGCAAATCACTATTACGAAAAATAAGCTGCACGTGAATTTATTAATTGACAATACCGATGATAAAATGTTGGCTCCTGATAGTTGGAATGGCGATTATAATTTGATTGTAAAATAAAGAAGTTGTAGTTGAAAAGTTGTAATTATTTTGTGACACTCCATACCTAATTTGGTTAAAAACACAAAACTAACAATAGCTTTCCTCTGTTTATATTGTCGCTGAAAACCCCGTGACGTAGCAGTTTTTTTACCGATTAGATTTCACATTGCATATGTTTTATTCGGAAGCTAAACTGAAGAAGAATAATTGCCGCCTTAACAGGCTGACACAGTCATCAAAAAAATATTAAACGAAAAGAAAATACGCTATCCTGTTATTTTAAAGTAGTATGAAGTTTATTGATTAGTCGTAACAAGAAAAGCGACCTAAATCGAAGTATGGAATTACTAAATTAAATGGGGCTTCACGCTGGCTGTACCCAACAGGTGGAAATAAAAAGTTGAGTAGGCGTTTTATACCCGGGGGTGTGACACTTGTTTCTCAAAGTACTGGGATAAGCGTTTTACCTTCACATGATCACAATTAATATTCAATTTACGGCTGACGAAATCAACCTAAACAGGGTCACCGAAAACTGAATAGAGTAGGTACATTTTAAATAATTTATTATGATTGCAGGAACTTTGTTAATAGGAATGCCTGGTGGCTCTGAATGGATTTTTATTATTGTGGCTTTATGCGCAATATCAATTATGCCAATTGTAGCTGTTGTCTTTTACATGAAAAAACCGGGAATGGAAAAGGCGGTTAAAAGAGGTAACTGACGAAAAGAACGTGTTGCTTTCAAAATTGCTGGATAAATAACAGCACTGGTAATATTCGGCAAAGACAACAAATAAAATGTAAAATAAAGAAACATTTTCTTGCTGATTGAACAAGTGTGTTCGTCACACCAGTAAATTACTACGACAGTTATACCATAGCATTCCCGCACTATTATTTACCTCCCCCAGGTAAAATTTGGTTTATCTCCCAACACATATACCAGCTTGCCACCTTTGGTAATGTCGCTAAAATAAATCCAGGGCATGTCAATTTTTTTACCGTTGAGCGTTACGGATTGTATGTAAATATTTTTAGGCGAATTGTTTTTAGTAACGATTTCAAATTTTTTACCTATATGGTATTTTGGATCCAGCCAGATTGTTATGTTGTTAAACAAGGGCGCTGTCAATGTACATTTTGAATCTTTTTCCACACCACCGGTCATCTCAAAAAATCCCATGGCGGTATTTACAAACCAGCCAGATAGCTGCCCTTCATCTTCATCTCCTTCCCAGCCGTTATAAGGTGACATGCCATAAAAGGCATTCATTATTTTACGGGTGTATAGTTGCGTTAACCAGGGTTTACCTGAATAATTAAATAACCATGCAGCCTGCATATTTTCTTCATTGCCGTGATTTACATAATAACGAAAACTACTGTCCTGGTGCCGGTCGAAAACATAGGCGGTAAAATGATGTTTCTCTGCTTCTTTAAATCCTTCTTCCAACCGTTGATTGAACAAGTCTTTACCCATCATTTCAATTAACCCCGGTACATCATGCGGAACATACCAGGTGTATTGCCAGCCATTTCCTTCTATCCAGTTTTTACCATTAAACGGGTCATAATTTTTTTCCCAGATGCCCATGGAATCTTTTGGCACCTGCCATTTTAATTCCGGGTGAAACTGGTTCTTCCAGTTTTGTGACATCTTCATGCAATAGGTATAATCCTCCTGCTTACCCATTGCAAGAGCAAGTTGTGCGGTGCAATAAAAAGTGTATGCATAGTCCAATGTACGGGAGGAGCGTTCAATTTCATACGGCACGTAACCCAGGCGGGTAAAGTAATCCAGCTTTTCCATACCTGCCGTGCCTGACTTTTCTGTTCTTCCTCCCTGCTCTTTTGCATTGTGGATAATGGCCTTGTAAAATTTATCCAGGTCGTAGTTCCGGATGCCCTTTTGATAGGCCGCTACCATCAAGGCGATCTCGTGTGTAACCTCCATGATGCCGGTATGTTCTATCCCTGTTGGGCCATCACTGGTCCAGCCGGTTTTATCAAACAATTCCAGTTCTGTCTTTACCCAATTGTTCATCATATTGGGTGCAATGGTGGATAGCAGGAAATTATAATTCCAGTAAGAATTCCAGAACGCATCGCCGCCATACATTTTACCATTGGCCGGCAGTTGCTGAATAATTTCTTTTGGATCCCGGTACCTGCCGTCTGCATCACTCCAGGTTTGTTTTGAAAAGCTTCTGTACAAATTGGTATAGAATTTTGCTTTATTGGCTTCATCACCTTCCACTGTAATTTTTGATAACAATTCATTCCATTGCTTACTGGCATCAAGCCTGGCTTTCGTAAAGTTCCAGCCAAAGCCATCCATTTCCTGTACTAAATTATTCCTGGCACCAGGCAAATCAACCAGGGATAACCCCACCTTTAGCATGATGGATTCTTTATCATGTACATCAAAATTCACAAAGCCGCCAACGTTACCATTGCCCGAAATATCAGCCACATCTTTTGTTACTTTATTACCCACCCAGCCATTAAAAGATTTAAATGGTTTATTGAATTGGATAGAGAAATAAAGGGTGTATTGATCTTTGTTGATATCAACCGATCCTTCCACCAAACTGTCATTTACCTTGCGGATAATTCCATTGCTTACAACAGCGTGCATCTCGGTAGGAAAAAGCAGGTTGAGTAAAATCCTGGCTTCTTCATTTTTAGAAAAAGTGTATTTATGAAAGCCACAATGCGTTGAAGCCGTCATTTCCGCCAGGCAATCAGCATCGTATAAAAAGCAGGAATAATAACCCGGAGATGCTTTCTCCGTTTGCTTTTCAATACGGGAATGAAAGCCTGCGCCTGCGCCACGATAGGCACTGGTGGTGGGGCCGGGTGAGTTGGTGAAATCCTGCACGGCGGGCATGATCATTAAACCTGCCATGTTATACGAATGCAAATGACTAAAGCCGGTAACGTTCGAAATGGAATATTCATAGCCACTCATCCAGCCAGCATCCTGGTTATCCGGCCCCAATTGCACCATACCATAAGGCACACTTGCATAAGGTCCCAGCATCCAGCGGGCATTGGAAGTGCCCGTAAAAACATTTACATAATCAACAGGTTGTTTTTGCAGTTGATGTTGTTGGCAACTGGTTGTTGCAGGTAGCAACAACGTGGCAAGACTAAAAATAAGTAAAGCGTTGATGAATCTCTTTTTCATAATTACCTGGAAGGAGCGTTGTTTTGAGCTGGCAAAATGCAATATAGTTTAAAGGAGGTTGGGCAACATCAGCCGGCCAACATACCCGGATAAAATTGACTAAAATTACTGATACTTCAAAAGTTATTGTTGTTGCGGCATGGTTGTTTTTTAACAGTAAGAAACTAATGCGCTAACAGCAAAGGTTTGGGCTAAAAGTTGCTATACCTGTGTCGAGATTTTATAGATATGTTTGTATGATCGCCGATATTGCAGAAAGGGTTGAAATGAAATTTGGTGTACATTGACTTACAAATACGAATAACCATGGCAACTACTTCATACCACCAATCAAATTATACAATGTTTATCCGGATGCTCTTTTTACTGATGAGCATATTTTTTCTCAACAACATTGCTGCGCAACAAAAAGAGGATGCATCTATGCCGGATAGAAAAATTTGGCTGGGGTACCTTGATAAAATTGCCCGTCCTGTTTTAACCAATCTTGCTAACAATACGTTGAAAGAAAAAATGCCGGTGGTTTTATCTGAAAAGGTAGATAATAAAACAGCAAGAATGGAAGCGGCTTACCTGGAAGCTTTTGGCAGAACATTGGCTGGCATTGCGCCCTGGCTTCAATTGGAGGAAGGTAATGCAGAAGAAAAAAAATTAAGGAATGAATATCGCGGGCTGGCTGCAAAGGCATTGGCGAACGCGGTAAATCCTGCCGCAAAAGATTACCTGTTGTTTACCGGCACGCAATCTTTGGTAGATGCTTCTTTTTTATCGCTTGCTTTGATACGCTGTCCCTGGTTATGGCAACAGGCGGATGCTGCTACCCGGCACAATATACAGGCAGCTTTCTTATCCACCCGCAACACCATTCCCTATTACAACAACTGGCTGTTGTTTAGTGCCATGATTGAAACATTTTTTTGCAATTACCAGTTGCCATACGATAAAATGCGCATTGATTATGCCGTTAAGGAATTTGCCAATCATTGGTATACCGGCGACGGTTTATTTGCTGATGGTATGCAGTTTCACCTGGATTACTATAACAGCTATGTTATTCAGCCATACCTGCAATGCATTGTTGATATCATTAATAAAAAAGACAGCAGCTTTAAATTGTTTGCACCAACGCTTGATAAAATTTGCAAACGTTATGCGGTTATACAGGAAAGGATGATCAACACGGATGGTAGTTTTCCGGTAACGGGAAGATCTATTACTTACCGGGGCGGCGCCTTTCATCATCTTGCCAATATGGCTTTTACAAAACAACTGCCACACGAATTAAAGCCGGAACAAGTAAGATGTGCATTAACCGCGGTAATAAAAAAAACAATGGAAGCTCCGGCAACCTTCAATGAAAAAGGATGGCTCAATATTGGCCTGTATGGTTCACAACCCGGCCTCGCAGAAGGCTATATTAATACCGGTAGTGAATATCTCTGTACACAAATATTTTTACCCCTGGGATTACCTGCAACCGATGATTTTTGGAGTAAACCTGCTGAGCCCTGGACATCCGTACAAATATGGTCGGGGCAGGATGTACCGGCCGATCATGCGGTGGATTAAAAGATCTAGCACTGAACAAAAAATTTTTTCTAAGGCTTAATAAACAGAAGCCACAGGCATAACATCTGCATCTTTAAAAGCCGAGATATAGCTATCTTTATAAAGCACGGCTTCGTTTTTTTTACCTTCTGCCAGCAGGCTTTGGTACAGGCCCAGTAACGACCAGCCGTTGTTAGGGTTGGCAAGCAAATCTTCCCGGTATATTTTATCTGCAGCGGCAGGTTGTTTCATTTTTAAAAGATAAGCACCCAGGTATTGTCTTGCCGGCAACAACCATTCCTGCGGTTCACGGTAAATAAGTTTGTCTTCTTCTTCCACCGCGGTTTTAAAGGCGTTGATGGCATCGGGTGTTTTTCCTTCGGCATAATCAATTTCACCTTTTAATATGCCTGCCGCTATGCGGGCTAATTGTACCGGTGCGTTAAAAGGCATTGAACGGATAGCCAGTAAACTATCCTGCATGGTTGTTTGCAGATGATCCAGCAGTTGTTGTGCGGCAGCTATATTTTTATTGTGCACCTGTGCCAGTCCTTTGGCAAAATCATCCAGTATCATTGCATATTTCCAGTTTTCAGCTGGCCTGGGCGAGGCTAGTATTTGCTCCCATTTTCCCATCCGTACCATGGCCAACACCGGCAGCATAAAAACATCCTGGCTGTGAGCATCTTTATCAATACCTGTTGTAAGCGCCAGCATCCTGCTTTTTGCTCTTTGGTATAACGGAGCCGCCTTGCTGTACATGCCGGCATTGATGGCGCAATAAGACTGCACCGCGTATACATGCACAATATTATTTTTACCGATATGTAAATTGGGCGCCAGGTCATCTACTGTATTGTTTACAGTATTGGCATCTTCGTTTACCGAAACACCTTTTGAAAAAAGGCCATTTCGCTGGTACATATGAGTAGCCATATGTACCATGTGTCCCACACCCGGCATAGCATCCTTTAGTATTTCCGCACTCCGCAGAGCCACCTGGGGTTCATGCGATGCCTCTGTCAGGTGAATATAATAGTGCAGTGCGGCAGGATGCAACCGTTGACGTTGCAGAATGCCTTCACAAAGACTTACCAGCTCGGGCGTCCAGCTTTTGGCACTGCCATCATTGTTCCAAAAATCCCATTTGTGCTGTAGCATAACGGCATCTATATATAGGGCTTTAATATCATCATCGCTTCTAAACTGCTTTATAAGCGCATGCATGGCGGCTGCATAATTGCTGTCTAATTGAGGCCTGTCCGCATTGCTTGTATCGCTGGAATATCTCAGTTGCATGGCCTTGATTAACTCTTTTTCTTTTTCATTTGCAGCGGAAATGTGACTATTCATTTCTTTCAATACAGCTGGTATACCTTTGCCCATTGTATAATAATAATTATTGTAGTAAGGCCCCATTGCCAACGCCTGGCCCCAGTACGCCATGGCACAATTGTTATCAAAACGGGCGGCTTCTTTAAAAGAAGCCAACGCCTCCCTGAAATGATAGCCGTAATAAAAATTAAGTCCCTGGTTAAAATATATTTGAGCACTGTCATTGGTAGTTGTAATGGCATAACTGTAATGTCCCCATCCCGGCAACAGCGGAATAAATTTGCCATTGTCGTCAGCCATTACATCAGTTACCGGAAAGCCGCAGGAAATGACATCGTGTTTTTCCGCAACTGTAGCGATGCTAACAGGTTTGTAAAAAGCTTTTCCTGCTGCAAGCGCCAGCAGGCAAAGCAGGAGCACCGGGGTGAAAAATATGTTTTTCATACTGAGTCAATTTGTATTGAAGGTAAAAATATATTTGCTGCAAATACGGCGTAAACGGCCAGTTTTACACACAGTTTATGTGCGTGTGGTATAAAACAGCCGGACAATTTGTAGTTGCGGCTGCTTTTCCCGATTGTAAAAACGCTGGTTACTGTTTTTCTGTATGCATTATTGAAATTTTTTATCACCCGTTTTTTCGTTGGTGTTTTTCGTTACTTTAGGGCATGCGTACAGATTTCATTGGCCGTTATAAAACGCCGGTATATAAAAAAGATCAACCAGATGATAGTTACAAATTTCAACCGCTACCAGAACCGATCGGACAATACCCGTTTCACCTGGATATCAAGACAATCATTCCTGCTATCACTAATGAAAAAATTGTTTTTAATATGGTAGGGGATACGGGTAGTTTACGCAACCCGGATTTTACCCGGCTGGTGGCCAATGCCATGGCCCTGCAATGTGCGGAATCCGAAAATGACCAGCCACAATTTCTGTATCATTTGGGTGATGTAGTTTACAATCATGGTGAAGTGACTGAATATGACCGCCAGTTTTTTATTCCCTATCAGCAATATCCCGGGCCAGTTTTCGCCATTCCGGGCAATCATGACAGTGATATAAATCCGGCTGCCGCAAAACCCTATAATAGCCTGGCACCTTTTTTAAAAGTGTTTTGCTCACCTGCGCCACAGCAGGTTGATTTTAGTTCGGTAAAAGGCAGACTGAGTATGACGCAGCCCAATATTTACTGGACGATGGACACACCTTTGGTTACCATCATTGGGTTGTATACCAATGTGCCTAAATATGGTAAGGTTACCCAACAGCAACGCAGCTGGTTTGCTGAAGAATTGATAAGTGCTAACAAGCAACGACCGGAAAAAATGCTGATTGTTTGTCTGCATCATTCGCCGTATTCAGCGGATATCAACCACAGTTCGAGTATTGAAATGATTGAATTTTTAGAAGCGGCATTTCAACAAACAGGTGTTAGACCAGACGCCGTTTTTAGCGGTCATGTACATAGCTACCAGCGATTTTTTAAAACTTACCCGGATGGATTTAGTACCACCTACATAGTGGCGGGCGCAGGAGGGTATGATGAATTGCATCCTTTGGCTTCGCTGGATAATCCGCAGTTTTCAGGCGATCATCCCTTGTTTAAAAATATTGATCTTGTTAGCTATTGCGATAACAAACATGGCTTTTTAAAAATAATGATTGAAAGAAAAGAGAATGGGCCGCAATTAACAGGTGAATATTTTTCCATCGCACACGAATACAAAACCGAAAAAGAAGTAGATGCGATATCGATTGAAAAATTTAGTGTTACGCCAAATAAAAATTTTGAACGATCATTGTAATAAAAAAAAGCAACAGGCCCGGAATGTTGGAAACGAAATAATTTTTTTATTCCAGGTGTTTTAAGAACGACAAAATTTCGCCCTTTTTTCTAAAGGATATTGCCACCGTGCTTCCATCTTCCATTTCCATGTAACTGTTTTTACCCTTGTAATATTTTTTTAAGAATTGAGTATTGATCACCCATGAATTATGTACCCTTATAAAATTGGATTCCGGTAAAAGCTGTTCCAGTTCCTTGAGGGTTTTACTGCAGGTTATTTTCTTTTTATTTTCAAGTGATACGATGGTATAACTGCCCTTTGCTTCGCAACTAACTATCTCATCTTTATTGATAAAAATAACACCATCGGTAACCGGCAATCCTATTTTATGATGACTAAAATTTGATTTAAGATCTTTTAGCACTTTAACAATGTCCGTATTAACAGACAAGGAATTTATTTTGTCAACGGCCTTTGTAGTGGCTTCTTTCAACTCGGCAATACTGATGGGTTTTAGTAAATAATCTACCGCGTTGTGGCGAAATGCCTTAACGGCATATTCATTATAAGCGGTAATAAATATTACCTGGAAATTGATATCGGCTAACTGTTCCAGCAGCTCAAATGCATTGCCCTTGTTTAGTTCAATATCAAGGTATACCAGGTCGGGGTTAACCCTGTTGATCAGTTTTATTGCATCGGGTATATTCTTTGCATTACCAATCAAAGTAACATCATCAGCACAATGCTGTTGTATCATTGTTTCCAGTAGTTCGATGTTTCTTGGTTCATCTTCAATGTGTACAGCCTTTATCATGATTTATATTTAAATGGCAATTGTATAATAACCTGTGTGCCCGCAGAAAGGCCATTATCCAGGTACAAATCTTTAATCTCAAAATTCATTTTCAACTGGTTCATTTCGGTAATTACAGACAACCTTTTTTTGATGATATCCAGTCCGTAACTTTTATGTTCAGCATACATATTGTTTTTAAAATCGTTGATGTTATCTCTGCCAACACCATTATCCGTTACCGTGCATTTCACGAACTCATGGTTCATTTCGAAATGTACTGTCAGCAAGCCTTTCCTGTTTTCCAGGGATTTAATTCCATGCCTGATACTATTTTCAATTAACGGTTGAAGCATCATGTTCGGAATTTGCATTTTATCCGGCTCATCTATGTTTGCAATAGTCAGTTTATATTCAAACTGGCCCGGCATTCTTAGTTGCTCCAGCATTAAATACTCGGTAAGATATTCTATTTCACCGTTAATTGTAATAAAAGGAACAAGGGAAAGATCCATCGTTTTCCTGATAAGGCGTGCGAATTTTACAAGGTATTCGCTGGCTTCCGTTTTGTTGCCTACAAGAATTAACTGCTGTATAGATGTAAGACAATTAAAAATAAAATGCGGGTTCATTTGAGACCGGAAGGCGGCTTGTTCCAGTTCATGTATCCGGCTGTATAAGTTGGTTTTTCTTTTCTCTTGTTTTCTTACTTTTTCAATTCTTTTTCTAAAATAAATATAGATAAGCAAAGGCAGTAAAATGGCCGTCATTAACCTGAGCCAATTATTCTGCCACCATGGTTTTTCAACCGTAATTTGCAACGTTATAATATCAGAACTTCTTTTCTGGTGCAGCGCTACCGCTTTTATCTGGAAGTGGTGGGTACCTGGTTTTAAATTTTCTATTAGCAACTCATTATTACTTGTGGCCGACCAGGTACTGTCCGTAGTATCAAGCCGGTACAAATAGCTGATTTCGTCTGCCACATTAAAACTGACCGCACTGTATTTAATTAGCACCCTGTTTTTTGAATAAGGAAGGCTGATTGCATTTACGCCACTGGTATCTTTGCCACTACTGCTGACCGCATTGATGTAAAACGGTATTACGGGAAGTGTTCTTGTTAAAAACCTGTCTGGGTTATTAATAAAATAAAGCCCGTTACTTGTAGCAGCAACTACGTTGTCTTTGTATTTTGTCAGCTGGTTAATAGTTAAATTAAAAAAGCCATCGTTTTTTCCAATCTGCGTAATGGTATATTTTACCGGGTTATAGGCTGTAAAAACAATAATTGAAATTCCTTTGGCAGTAGCCACCCATAGCTGATTTCCGATTGGCAATATGTATTTTATCTTGTTACTTAACAGGCCGGTTGCTTCAGTAACCGTAGCTATAATATTGGTGTCTTTTAGTAAAGCGATTCCGCCCAGCCTGATGCCTGCTACCATTAGGCCATTGTCAAGTTGCCGGATACAACTGATGCCGTTATTCAGCAATGCAGAAGATGGTTTGAACTTGAGAAGCGTATCCCAGTTGCTGCCAGACTTATAGAGTCCGTCATTGTTGCCGGCCCAAATATTCAAATTAAAATCAAGAAAAGGTTTAGAGGGTTTGTCTAAAATTCTCTTTGCTTTAACGTAATAATTACTGTCGAAAAATGAATTTATATTGGCGTGGAGGTGGAAACTGCTTCTGAATTTCACGAGGGAGCTTGAATTGCTATAGATCATTGTATCCTTTTTTAGAATACTTTCCGAGGTAGATCCTAAAAGATAGTAGTATTTAAAATATGAATCTGTTGATTTTTTAATTCGATTTTCGGCGCCAACCCCACCCATATAATAAAGTACTTTATTTTGATCCGCAAATAAATCGGTCGTGTTGTAATAATTCAGCGATAGCAAAAGGCTGCTTGTTAAATCCGTTAACTTATATATTCCGGAAGAAGTAGCATATATCAACATACTGTCTTTTATGTTAAGCATTCTTGAAATGTCAACATTCGTTTCCTCTTCGCTTTTGACATGAAATATATGAGCATTCTTCCTGTAGAAGATTCCGTTTTCCAGGGTGGAAAGCCATAGTCCACCTTCATAATCTGATCTAACAGATGAAATACTTCTATTCGTCAGTATTGGCTTTTCAGTTTCTTTTAACGAATTACTATTGACCAGCAAAGCGCCACCTTTTCTCATCCCGATCCATATGTTGTCCGAATTTAAAGACAGTGACAGTATATCATTAGGCATTTGTCTAAGTATATATGAGCCATCCTGTTTTAATTTTATCAGCATTTTTCCCCCAAAGAAAAATATGTCATTTGAATTATTTACAACGATGCCGTAATGCGGAAAAGGGTTGAATTTTACCGGGATTGTATAGGTATAAATATGCCCATTTTTATTCAGATTAAAAATCAACGTATCAGAACCAAGAGCTCCCGCTACAAATTTTTGAATGGAGCAACTGGTTTCATTTATATAATTGATTCTGAATTCTGTTGAAAAAACGGTAGGGATATTATGATTGTAAGCCTGAATATGTCCCTCAGGCGATATAACATAATTGGAGTCAATGCTCGAATTCAGTGTAATGTTTTGCGCACTGTCTACATACGCTTCAATAATCTCTATCTATTTAATGCGTCTTCTTATTTCAGCGTTGAACTCATATGGATGGATTTTTTCATTCTCAAAATAAGCCAACTGTGCTGTATGCGAAAAAAACCATATCCTGCCTTTGCTATCTTCTTTTATTTTGAAAACAACATTATCAGGCAAGTCAAACTGTTCAAATTTTTTACCATTGTACCTCACCACGCCAAGATCAGTAGCAGCCCATATATAATGCCTGGAATCTTCAAAAATACAGTAGGCTTCATTGCTTGGTAATCCTTCTTCCTGGGTGAAATTTTTAAAGATGTATTCTTTCTCCTGCGCAGATAAATTAAGATGAGCGATGTTAAATGCAAGGCAACAAATAAGAATTAAATAGCACTTCATTCATTTAAAGATAGCATTCAAAATTATTTCTGTTGTAGAATTTTTTTAAAGAGAAAAAAGTGCCGGAATAATAGTTGCGTTTGTTTCCTAAACAGGTACGGATATTGCCAAAAGATGACAAAAAAAAATTAGCACAATTTCCGCCATCATTTGAATACTATATTTGGTTTAACAATCTGATTTGTACCACTCAAAATATTTCCAGGGATGTATACATGTAATTCTAAACAATTGCCGTTTACTCCCTGGACCCTATGTTTCTACTGATTGCCTATCATTTTTTCTTCCCCTGTTTATGCTGTAACATGAATACTGAAAAAAATAAAACAAGAAACAAAATTATTGGAAGATAGTAATAGATTACTTCCTGATACCTCGCATTATTTGTTTTGTATTTGGACAAAACAAATAATTGGTTCAAACCTTTCTCATATAGCGGTACAGTACTCTGGGGAACATCGTCATTTTTAGGATGACTTTATTCATTTCAATTGACAATCCTTAAAAAGCTTCATTCAAACCAAGAAAAAACCCTTTTGATCCATATTTACCAAATGCATAATCCAGACACAGATTGGTACGGGTATGTTTATTAAAAAGCACCCGTAAACCTGCGCCACCACCAGGTTGCCAGCGGTCAAATAATTTTGTGCCGAATGCATCATTGGCGGTTTGCATATTGAAAAAGGTAACGCCACTTAAAAATTGATTGTTGGTTATCGGGAAACGATATTCTACCTCAGAGTAATTGTATTGGGTGCCCTTAAAATAGGCAACCGTATAACCGCGGCCACTTCTAAACCCAGCATCTTTTCCGGTACCTGGTATCTCCAGGTAGGGTAGTACACCGCTCACTAAATAAGAGCCCCAGTTCCAAAATGCCAATACATGCTCCGGGTGATTGGCAGAAAGGCCGAAGTATTTTCTGAAGTCCGTTAAAAACAGCAACGCATTTTTTGAACTGCCCAGCCAGGTTTGATTTAAACGAAAACCTGCGTCGGCATACATGCCTTTATAGGCACGGTTCTGGTTGTCGCGGGTGGTGTATTGCACATTTAGCAAAAGGCCATTGGAGCTGTAATGATCGTGGTTAAACCCATAACGATCGCTATAAATTGAATAGGGTGTTAACGCCGTGCTGCCTAATTTTTCTTCAATATTCTTTCTTATTTCAAACGAAACACCTGCCCCAACAAAAAGATTTTTTTGTACTTCTTTGTATACTTTTTCCCGAAAGTTAAAATAGAGTGAATGCAGTACATATCCTTTTCTATTGGGATTACTGAGTATAAGGTCGGCATCGCTCGTGCCTGAAGCATTGCCGATGCCTAGTCCGAAATCCGGCGTTACGCTTTTGGCTGTTACCAGGCTGCCCTGCAGGTTCCATTTATTACCGGGAGTATAAATATTGTGGTTGATATAAAAATAAATGATGCCTTTTGTTGTAATAGAAACCGATGTTGCGGCAACAGACATAAAGGTTGCGGGATCAGTCCCAAGCTTGCGGCCAGCCACGGCCTTAATGCCTATTTGAAACCCAATGGTTGGGTTGGCCGCAATATTGGGTATTACCGTAATGCCCGATGGTTTCTTGTTACTCATCTTCACCTTGCCTTTTGGGTAAAAAATGTCCCGGCCTAAGTCGGCCACATCGTATTCCGCAACCGGTTTGGTAACTGGTACTGCAGGTTTTAATTCGGGATGATTCAATGAATCTACCTTCACGGTGTCAACAGGAACGGATTGGCCGTAACCTTTACTGGCGCTACATAAAAGCAATAAGGATATCGCTATTGGTACCAAAAATACAGCTTTTGGATAGCAGTTTGTGCGTGGCCCTTCCAGCTTATAATTTATTTTATTTAGTCTCATTGCTGTAGCAAAAAACAAATTTTAATCCAAAAGGTCATCAACAAATGGTATTCAGTTTTATCAGCCCTGATTGTGGATGATTAAATGTTATTTCAAGCACCTGATAGAGTTTTGCAAAAAGCTATTGTATGAAACCGGCCAATTTCAATAATAGTTGCTAAAAACGATGATCTTTACAACCAATCGCTTAGTATGAATTCACCTGTATATCAAATTTGGAAGGCAATTTTTTTTCTGCAATGTTGTGTAGTGCTAGCTGGTAAAACAGTGCAGGCCCAGGATACCACCTTGCAAAAGCAACTGGAACAAAGGCAGTACCTGCGGACAATTATGAAAAATGATCCTGCCAATGCGGGCTTGACAAGGTGGTTAAAAAAGCCGGTAGAAAAATCAAGGACATTGCCGCTGGCTGAAGACTTTTATGCCTTGAAGATAAGTGGTCCCAGTTCAATACATGTCAATCACGACATAGCGAAATCAGCAAGCGGAAGCATCCTGCTGGAAACACCTGCTTCTCTTGCAATAAAAAATCCCACCAACAGAAGTTATGCTTCGGCGGAAATGATCAGGCCTTTGAATGGTGAAAATTTAACTGGTTACAATCGTTTTTCTGTTTGGGTATATGCGGATGCGCCGGGTTTTTATTCGGTTTTTGTGGGGTGCACTTTATATAACGGTGGCCAACATATCATGCCTGTTCCCGGGCGTTTTGAAGGTCAGCATTTTGAAACAATCTATCCAGGCAAATGGCATCGTATTGTTTGGGAAATGCCCGATTTATACCGTGACTCAGTGACCGGGTTTTCTGTAAATATTATGCTTACCGGTTCGCCAAAAGGTGCCGCTGATAAATTAAAATTGTATGTTGATGATATGCGGATTGAAAAGGTGGAGGCTGAAAACAGCAGGGGCTTTAACCTGCGGAAAGATGCTATAGCTTATAGTCACAGCGGTTACAGGTTGAATGCGTCCAAGCGGGCACTGGTGCAAAATGTTACAGGCACTTCTTTTCAGCTCATCAATGACAAAAATAAAGTGGTGTTGAAGGGCGAAGGAAAAAAATTGGACAGTGGTTTTGTGCAGCTGGATTTCAGTAGTTTTAATACGCCTGGTTATTATACGCTAAAGGCAGGTGGCAGCGTAACCAAACCCTTTGCAATAGGCGAAGCTGCCTGGTTGGCTACGGCCTGGCATACACTGAATTTTTTCTATGCGGAACGCTGCGGTTACGACCAGCCCGGCATTCACCAGGCTTGTCACCAGGATGTTTTTTGTGTTCATCCCGACGGAAGAAAAATACCCGTGAATGGCGGCTGGCATGATGCGGCAGATTTAACGCAGGGCGTTGGGAATACCGCACGTGGCGGCATGGCGATGCTCGAACTGGCAGCGTCGGTAAAAAATAAAAACAAGCAACTATGCCAGCGCCTGGTGGAAGAAGCCCGCTGGGGTTTAAACTGGACGATGAGCACCCGTTTTGGTGATGGCTACAGGGAAGGTGGATTGATCATTGGGATTTGGACGGACAACATCACCGGTACCAAAGATGACATTGAAGGCAAGGCCACCAATAATCCGTTTGATAATTTTATTGCAGCTTCCTATTGTGCCATGGCGGTGCCATTTTATAGCGGGGCCGATACCGTGTTTGCCCGCTGGTGCCGTAACAGTGCCATTGAAGATTTTGCATTTGCCAACGACAGGCTAGGCGTGTTTGTCACCAATAAAAATGAAACCGAATTGTATGCCCAGGCTACTGTATCGGCTATGCATCTGTACCGCCTCACCAAGGAGCGACGTTACCTGGATTGGGCAGTGCAGTATGCGCATGTTGTAATGGATTGCCAGCAAAAAGAAAGACGCAACGATTGGACAGTGCCGCTGCAAGGATTTTTTTATGAATCAAGAGAAAAGAAACGCATCCTGGAATTTTTTCACCGTAGTAATGAAGAATTGATGATGCAGGGGTTGAGCATGTTGCTGACCGAAGCGCCACAACATGCGGATGCTACGGCGTGGAAAGTTTGCTGCCAGGCCTATGCAGATTACCTGCATGATATTGCAAAGTTGGCATCGCCTTATGGCATATTACCAGCTGCCGTGTATGAATTAAACAACGCGGACTTTGCCGGAATTTATCATGAAGGCGAACAGGTGGGCATGCCTTCAATGGAAGAGTACAATGCCCAGGTAAAAAATGGAATTCCATTGGGTGGGAATTTTTACCTGCGCCGTTTTCCGGTCGCCTACCAGTTTCGCGGCTTTCATGCGGTGTTGATGGGCAAAGCAAAAGCGGCATTTATTTTATCAGGTTTGCTGGGTGATAAGGAACTGAAAAATATAGCTACCCGGCAACTGGAATACATTGTTGGTTATAATCCTTTTGCCATGAGTACTATTTATGGCGATGGGTATGATTATCCGCTGCTATACGGTGCATATGCCGGAGACGTGGCGGGAGCCGTTCCTGTTGGCATTGAAACTTTTGAAAATGAAGATCAGCCCTACATGCCGATGCAGGTGAACGCCACTTACAAAGAGATATGGACGCATACCACGGCTGGGGTGATGTGGTTGGTATCGAGATTGATCAATGATTAAAAGAATGCAATTTTTTCGGACAACAAGTTGTATGGCATAATCACCGGCCGCTGTGAAGGAAGGTTTACTTTTACTAACCTGTGTGGAATAATGAATGCCAATATCCAGTTCATTAAATTGAACTCACAAAATTCGTATGCCGGGGACGTAGCGGGAGCCGTTCCTGTTGGCATTGAAACTTTTGAAAATGAAGATCAGCCCTACATGCCCATGCAGGTAAACGCCACTTACAAAGAGATATGGACGCATACCACGGCTGGAGTGATGTGGTTGGTATCGAGATTGATCAATGATTAAAGGAATGCAATTTTTTCGGACAATAATATTGTATGGCATAATCAACGGCTGTGGAATGTTTTCTGCCCCAGCAATTGGTTTTTGCCGTTGCTGTAGCTCATCAATTCAAATAATATGTCTATCCCGGGAGCCGTTGTTGTGTCTCCTGACCAACAACCGAAGCTGCGCAAGATGAAATATTCAACCATGCGCAAGCATTTCAATATTGGGTACTGAAGATGCTAAATTTGAAAGGTTTCCGACCCTTGCATACAAAGCCCTGCGCCAGCTTGAATTATGTATTTAGTTCGCACTTTTCTATTTAATTGTCGCTTCTTACTTTACTTTTTTTGTCTTGACACAAAAAAAGTAACAAAAAAAAGTCAAGCCAGCAACGAATACAGCCCGTTGCTGGCATGCTGCTTTGTTGAGCTTTTGTGCATGGTGGTTTCAGCTTTGGTAATTCTATTGTTAGACTTGTTACGGCTTTAGTACAAATTGCTGTCGGGCGAAGCGTAGAAGCTTACGAGTTATTCATTCGATTCGATAGCTATCGGATTTAAAACAGTAACTGGAGGCGAAAGCGACGAAATGACAAGAGCCAACATCAAAAAAAAAGTCAGCCGAAAGTTGCGATTAAAGAACTTATCAAATTAAAGGAAGACTTATTTAATCCGAAAGCCAAAGCCGCCATAAAAAACAACTGTAGAAGAGTGCGACGCCAATGCAGTACCACAAAGCTTCTCAGCCTGGACAATTATTTTTTCTCATCCATTCTGCCCCAGCAATTGGTTTGCTTCTCCTGCATTATTTTTTCCAGTGTTGGAATTTCATCCTGCAACAATTGTTGATTAAATGCATTGCTGCTGCCCCGGCGGCTTGAGTTTTGTGCACTGGCTGCTGAACTGCTTTTGAGTCTTTCCGCTATATCTGCCAAATGCCACCTTGTTTCTTCATCTTTATATTTTGCTAACGCCCGGGTTATGTTTTTTAACAATGCTGCTTTATGTGCTTTTAAAACTGACAATAAATCTATCATTCCAAACTCTGATGCATAGGTGTTGGCGGGTGCAGATTCAATGCCATCCTGCAGACTTAATAACTGCGCCACATATGCCTTTTGTAAATTTCTCCGGTACAGATCAACTGGTTTCCTGGTAGCAAGTTCCGACCAGATGCCGCTTTCAAGATCAGCAAAAAACTGGTTGGGCGTATAGGCTTTTAAGGGTTGTAACGCCTGGCAATAAATCATGCGGTTGATTATGCGGGGCGACATAATTTCGTTTAAAACATCTTTCTGAATATTGAGTACGTCCATATAACCGGCGCCACCGGTAGCAGCGTACAATTGTTTATTGAATAACCAGTTGGGTGTTTTAAACAGTTCTTCCTGCAAAAAATTAACGGCTGCTTTTTGCTGGGTACGATCTGCATAGTCCACCACGTTGCCTTTTTGCTCTACGGTTTTGGGCGTCAGGTAACGGCCGCCAATACTTTGGCTCACATGCGATAAATAGCGTCTGTATTGGTACATTAACTGATCTTCCATTTTACCAGCTGCATCATAATTTTCATCTGGCAACTTTGCCCATTGTAGTAAGTCGGGCAGTATTCTTTTTAAATTTTTAATGCCGTATTTCCCTGCGCTCACAGCATCATCACCCAAATCTTCTGCCTGGCAACGGGAGCCGCTATAAGCATACAATAATGTAGGATCTTCCAGTTTTTTGATTACCCATTGATTTAAATATTCTTTTTCTGCCGCAGCGTTTTTGAAAGATGGTAACCAGCGGTAACCCCACTCAATGGCCCATTCATCATAAGCGCCAATCCGCGGAATCAACTCTTGCTCTGTCATGCAATCTTCAGGCTGAGCCACATAATTAAACCGGGCATAATCCATAATAGATGGACAGATGCCATTGTCATCAACCCATTTTTTATCACGAAGGCAATCTACAGGAACGGTGGCGGAAGAAGCAAAATTATGCGCCAGCCCAAGCGTATGGCCCACTTCGTGGCTGCAGACAAACGTAATTAATTTACCCATCAGGCTGTCGCTCAAAATCATTTTGCGGGCAGCCGTATCGCTTGGTGAAGCCTGTATAAAATACCAGTCGTGCAGAATTTCGGTGATGTTATGATACCAGTTGATATGGGTTTCCAGAATCTCGCCTGTGCGGGGATCATTTACATTTGGCCCGCTGGCATTTTGTACCCAGGAAGCTTTGTAAACAATGGCACTGTGTCTTGAATCTTCAAGACTCCACCCGGGATCATTTAACGGCGCTTCCAATGCATAAATGGCGTTTTTAAATCCTGCTTTTTCAAATGCTTTTTGCCAGGCGTTTACACCTTCTATTAAATATGGAACCCACTTTTTGGGTGTGGCAGGGTCAATGTAATAAATGATCGGTTTTTTGGGCTCTACCAATTCGCCATTGTTATACTTTTCCAGGTCTTCTTCTTTCGGCTCCAGCCTCCAGCGGGTTGCCAGCCAGGTGCCATTAAAACCCTGCGGATGCGGAATATCGAAGTCAACATACCCTCTTCCAAAATAGCCTACCCTTTCATCCACCGGCCTTGCCTTCATTTGTATTTTTGGCAGTAGCACCATAGATGTATTGAGCTCGTACGTTAAATAGGGCATTGACTGCGCCATGCCCGAATTGCCGTTTGAAAAAGTTTTTACCGTTTTTATTTCGATGTTTAGCGGAAAGGAAGACACGCCCTGCACATATGATTTATCGTTTTGCAAATTGCCCAAACTATACAGTCGTTTTTGTTGCCCGCTGAAGAAAAAAAGTTCGTTGTCGTTGCTGATATAATCAGTCATATCAACCAGTACACTGGAAGAGTCTGGCGCATAACCTTTGATATCAAAAGCGGCCATAATGGGCGACAGGTTGGAATTGGATACCGCCCTGTACATGCCGTTATCACTCGAGTCGGATGCCCGGCTGCCGGAATAATCTATCTTCTTTATAAATATTTTATTATTGGCACCTTTATAAAACTGGATCACATTTTCACCAATTTGATCAGCTCCGTAACCGGCGTATTCATGATCGGGCCTTACCTGTGCGGCCGCTTTGGCAATGCGGTTAACAACCAGGATATCTTTTCCAAACAATGAGTCGGGGATTTCAAAAAAATAATTGTCCTCTTTTTTATAAACATTGCAAAAGCCCTTACTGATTGTAGCCTGTTTTGTAACGACTTCAAAAAAAGATTTCTTTTTCGATGTGTAGTGGGGATCCGTTTTTATTTCGAAGTAAGCCACGCTTTGCGGGCGGCCCGTGTTTTTTCTTACTAAAGAACAAGACGTAAAAAGAAAGCAACAAATGACGCCTGTAATTAACTTATTACTGTTAAACTTGCCCATGCCTGGTTATGGTTTTTATCATTCATCAGCAATTTTAATTAATTGTGATGGCCGATATTAGTTTATAGAATAAAGAACAGTTACTAATATATTACGCTAACGCCGAAAAGCAATGCTTTTATTGTATTAATGTGGATAAAAAAGACATCAATAACATAACCCTGCACATTCGTTAACAGAAAGGACTATTTTTAAAAAGTTGCATGGGCTGAAATGTAAAAATGAAATACATTGATTATCATTTTTTATCAGCAGTAACCGGTACTCAACCAGCAAAAAAAGTAAATATGAAAACATTGTTATTTCTTGCCCGGCATTATGGCGGCCAAGCGTTATAAATAAAAGGGACAAATATTTTAAAAACGGAAAGTCTTCTATTTTTTATACAGCGGAAGTTCATTCAGGCTGGTGAAAATGGTTTCATCTTCCATTAGTATGCCCTTACTTTCAGCTTCCTGTTTAATTTTTTTATGCTCGTTATCCAGCTCGGCAATCGGGATTGCTTTCACTCGTTTCTCCTGCGGCGGATTCAATTTTTCAGCCTTCTCAAATTCAATAACACTATCCAATATATCTTTTGGTAAATCTGTTTCACACTTATAGGCCAGTTCTATAAATTGCTTTGCAAAAAAACTGTCTACCTGTATTCTTCTTTTTGAAAGATGCGCAAAACGGCCCAACACCCTGCAAATATTTTCTCTATCCTCCGGGCTTAATTGCTCCGCAAACTCATATTCCTCTATCTTTTTAAGTGCTAAAACCACCGGCTCCAAAGCATCAGCAGCAATGATGTAGACATTGTGATCGCCGTGGCGGTAAACGAAACTGGTTAAAAAGTCGAGCGTGTTGGAAGGCACTACAAAAAAGATATCTGATTTAACCAATTCCTGTTTGGCGTATTTTTTTGCTTTTTCCGCCTGGTCTTTTAAGTAGTTTGAAAAGTTGGATACATCATCGCTGCCGGGGCTTTTGGCATCAAACACAATGTATTCATCACAGATAAGCAAGGTATTATCGGGCTCTCCTTTAAACGGTACTTTTTCAACATATTGAATCGTATGTTTCTGGCAAATCGATTTGATGCTATTCTTTGCATTATCCTGGTGCCGGTTCCAGGTTTCTTTCAGCTGCCTGATATGTTCAATTGCTTTATTATTTCTTTCTTCAATTTCCTTGCTGCGTTCTGTTTGTATCTGGTCCTGAATTTTTGTGAGCGAAGCCAGCGAATTGGAATGGTGCTGTTGCCGGAAGGATTCATCACTTATGAGCTGGATGTTTTGTTTTTTTACTTCACCCAATTCAAGCTGTATGTTTTGCATGTCTTTTTTTATTTCGGCCAGCTCTATTTCCAGCTCAGTTTTTCTTTGGGCCAGGGCCGAAATAGTTTGTGTATTGGTGCCGGCATTTTCGGTTAACCTTTTATTGTCGGCATGCAAGTGAGCATTCTTTTCTGTTAAAAGAATACTGTCTGTGTACAGCTGATTGATCTGTAATTCCTGGCCTTTTATATTTTCTTTTGCGGCTGAAAGGCTGGCAGTACAATTGGATAGTTGACTGTTTAAATATTGTGCTGTTGAATGCAGGTTGTCAATCTCTGCTTCGGTTTTTATCAGCAACTCAGTTTTTATTGCAAGGTCTTTATTAAGCCCATTGTTAGCGGCCTCCAGGTGGGCGATACTTACTTTTAAATTATCTGCATTTGAAACTAGTTTTTGCAGGTCGGTAGCTGCATCCACCAATTGATTTCTTATTCGTCCCCAGCCAAAAAGCCGGCCCCAAAGGCCAATTGTTTTGATGCTTTCAATCAAGCGTTTAAGGTTATCCAGGTTACTCTCCATAGTAAAGATTTTAGCGTTTCAGCCGGTTGTAAATGTAGGCTTTCAAATGCTATCGTTATCAAAAGCGCCTGTTAAAAATTTAAGACCCGGGAGCAGTTTTGCACTTGACAAGGGAGACGGTTATTGCTTGTTGAATTCTTTTAACTACAAATAAAAACATTGTTATGTAAGTAACAACTGCTTGATCCGGCAGTAGCCCTGCTTGCCCCGCAACAGGGAAAAAGTGTATGTAAAACAGCAGGTATCAGCAATCATTTGCGTGTATAATGTATCAGCCATTCAGTTACGCTGACAACGATCACCTGCAGTATTGACTTTCATTAGAAAATTAACTGGTAAAAATGTAGTGTTAAAACAATATTCAAACCTCAGCGATTATTGTGCTGCAGTCGCCTTTAACTTATTTTCTTTTTCCTGCTGTTTGGCTTGTTTTTTAAAAAAGCCGCGGAAAAGAAAATTGTGTTTCAGCGCCTCCATATTCTGGTTAAAACCATCTGTGCCTTTTTGGATATTATCAAGGCTGGCATTTAATTTTATTACAATGGAGGAATCTTTAAAAAGCGCATGCAGCGTGCCGTTGCCATTGTCTTTATCATCTTTTATACCCGCAACCATGGTATTTATTTCGTACAGAAGTGAATCGGCCTGGCCACCAACTGATTTTATTTTAAGAATAGCGTCGTTGAGGTGGGTGGCAAAAACCGTGTCTTTTAAAAGTATTCCTACCGACCCTTTGCCTTGCTGTATATCTGATGCAACAGATTCAAAATTAGCGACTGTGCTGTTGGCTTTTTCGGTGGCAGAACGAATATTGGCCACCGCCAGCCTGATATTTTGCGGAATGGATTTGTCGTTCAATAAGCTCCACAAGGCATCGCTTTGATTGATACGTTGTACGGTTGTTTTTAACTCGGCAGCAATTACTGAAATGTCGCTGTTTGTTTTAGAAAGTAATTGCAGCATATCATCTGTTGCGACTGATTTTTTAGATAGCAGAATGTCACCTTCTTTAGCAATCTCCGACCGCTGTCTTGCAGGACTTATATTGACGACCTTATTACCCACAAAGCCATCCGTGCCGATTGCTACCATCGCATTTTTCCGGATGATTTTCTGCATCCGCTTTTCAATGAGCATGGCTATTTCAATGGTGGTATCATCAATGATATTGATTTGCTTTACGGTGCCTGTTTGTATGCCTGCATAACGCACATTATTGCCTGCAACCAGGCCCTGTATATTTTCGAACCTGGCTTTTAAAATATAAGTAGATCCAAACAGATTTTGATTTTTCCCAATCATGTACAACAGCAGCACCAGTAACAATAAGCCAGCCAGCACAAATGCACCTAATTTAATTGTATTGATTTTTTTTCGTGCCATATCGTTATTCAAAAAATTGTTTCACTTTCGGGTCGTTGTTTTGTTGCAATTGTTCCCATGTGCCATTCGCATAACATTTACCCTCTACCAAAATTACAACCCTGTCGCTGGTGAGTCGCACGCAATTCATGTCATGCGAAATGATGAGGGAAGTTGTATTGTATTTGTCCTGTATCTCGTTCATTAAATCGATAATCTCTTTACCGGTAATCGGGTCCAGCCCTGTTGTTGGTTCATCATACAAAATAATTTCCGGCTTCAAAATAAGGGTTCTTGCCAGGGCTATTCTTTTCCGCATGCCGCCGGATAATTCAACCGGCATCATATCTACCGTATGTGCCAATCCCACATCATCCAGCGCCTCCAGTACCATCTTATTTACTTCCTCCTGCGATACTTTTATCCAGTGACGGCGCAACGGAAATTCCAGGTTTTCTCTTACCGTCATCGAATCATACAGGGCATTGCTTTGAAAAAGAAAGCCAACCCTGGCCCGTAGCTTATCCAGTTCTTCTTCTTTTATTTCCGGTACTTTTTTCCCAAATACCGCAATGCTGCCTTTGTCTGGTTTCAACAGGCCGATGATGCATTTTATGAGTACCGATTTTCCTGAACCGGATTTACCTAACACCACCACACTTTCACCTTTTTTTATTTGCAGGTTAAAATCAATCAGCACCTGATTGGTGCCAAAAGATTTGTACAGGTGTTGAATGCTAACCGCATATTCATCGGCAGCTGAAATGGATTGATCCGGTTGCAATATGGTTACTTCACCCGTCATATTAATTAAGGCCCAGCAGATCAGTAATCTGTACTGCCAGTAAATCAATTATAAAAACCACCACCGATGCTACCACCACCGCGGAGTTGGCGGATCTTCCCACACCTTCTGTTCCCTTGCTGCTGTTGTATCCTTTATAACAGCCGATGATGCCCACGGCGAAACCAAAAAAATAAGTTTTCACAAATGCCGGTAGTACATCACTAAAGGCAAGGCTGTCTATCACCTGCGTCCAGAACAAGTGTGAGCTGGTAGTGCCGCGAATATTAACGCCGAGATAAGATCCGTATAAGGATACGGCGTCGCCGATTATAATAAGTACGGGCAGCATCAGCGTTGCGGCAAATACCCTCGTTACTACCAGGTATTTAAAAGGGTTGGTGCCACTCACTTCCATGGCATCAATTTGTTCCGTTACTTTCATAGAACCCAGCTCTGCTCCAATGCTGCTGCCTATTTTTCATGCAAATATTAAGGCGCTGATAACAGGACCAATTTCACGAACGATGGCAATACCGACGATGGCGGGCAACTCCGATTCTACACCGTAATCCACCATGGAGGGACGAAGTTGCATGGTAAGCACCAACCCCATAATAAAGGAGGTTAAGCCAATTAAGGGAAGCGAATTATAGCCTATTAAATAGCATTGCCTGGTAAACTCGTATAGCTCGTAACGTGGTCTGAATGCCTGGCTGAAGAAGCGGCCGGTAAACCTGGAAAGTTCACCCGCTTCGGATAAAAAAGAGCGAATTTCTGCTGGCAATACCATGACTGAATTTGAACCATTAAAATATTCACTTTTAAAATATTTTCAGCATAGTTTAATCAGGTAAAAAATTGATTTTAATCAGGTTTTACGCCGCCAATTGTCTCCGGAGTTTCGTAATAACTACATCAATAACTCATCCGGTAAAAAAATAGCGACGTTGATTTTTTTTCAGTTGTTCTATATTTACCAATATTTCAAATGGGTAATTTTATTTGAAATGCAGCAACGATATTTTTTTATTTTATACCATCAGCGAAAATGTCACAGGATACACAGGTTAGAAAGATTGAACAAAATGACAATGCGGCCATAGCCACAATCATCAGGAGCACGTTAAAGGAATTTGGCGCCAATCATCCCGGAACAGTTTATTATGATGAAGAAACAGATCATTTATTTGAATTGTTTCAGCAACCTTTATCGGTGTATTTTATTGCAACGATTGATGGCGCAATAGCCGGCGGCGGGGGTGTTTATCCAACAAAAGGTTTGCCGCAGGGTACCTGCGAACTGGTAAAAATGTACCTGCTGCCCATTGCAAGAGGGAAGGGTATTGGTAAAATGATTATAGATAAAAGTATAGAAGCGGCCCAGGATTTTGGGTATAAAAATATGTACCTTGAAACTATGCCGGAATTGCAACAGGCTATTAAAGTCTACGAAAAATTTGGCTTCCATTATTTGGATGGGCCTTTGGGAAGCAGTGTGCACTTTGGTTGCAGCAAATGGATGCTCAGAAGCTTATAACTTACTAAAGACAAATTTTGATAACAACGTTTATGATGAAAAGAAACTATCGCTGGGGCATTTTAGGTGCAGGCAGAATTGCTGAAAAATTTTGTACCGCTATAAGTGAAACGGCGGGAGCTGACGTGTATGCAGTGGCTTCCCGTGATGCCGAAAGGGCAAATGCCTATGCAGCGAAATACAATGCTACAGCGGTGTACACTGATTATGCTGCGTTGGTAAAAGATGCAAATGTTGACATTATTTATATAGCCACACCGCATGCTTTTCATTATGATCAAACAATGCTTTGCTTACAAAATAATAAGCCGGTGTTGTGCGAAAAGCCAATGTCACTGTCACCCAAAGAAACCGCTGAGATGCTGGCTGCTGCCACAAAAAGCAACTTATTTTTAATGGAAGGCATGTGGACCAGGTGCATGCCTTTTATCGAAAAAATTTTATCACTTATAAAAGAAGGTATAATTGGCGAACCGCAATACGTTCAGGCTGATTTTGGTTTTGTAGCGGCATTTGATCCGGAGAGCAGGTTGTTTGACAAGGCGCTCGGGGGCGGATCGGTAATGGATGTTGGTATTTATCCTATCTTTCTTGCAACACTTATTTTCGGTGAGCCTTCGCTTATTAAATCAGTCTCTAAACTGGCAGCCACCGGTGTGGATACCTACGCCAGTATTTTATTACAATATCCCGGCGGGCAATCTGCACACCTGCTTTCCACCATTGATTTTAATACGCCAATTGAAGCGATGATTATCGGAACAAAAGGCCGCATTCAAATTCACAATCCCTGGTTTAAAGCAACCGCTATTACCGTGCACTTAAATGATGGTACACAACAACATTTTGACATGCCGCATCAAAGCAATGGCTTTGAGCATCAAATAAAAGAAGTGATGCATTGCCTTGATAACGGGTTACTTCAAAGCCCTAAAGTGCCGCACCAGCTAACATTGCTCATCAGTAAAATAATGGACGAAGTATTGCAGCAGGCGGGCGTTAACTACCAGCAATAATACCAGTTGTTTTTATTAAACTATAAACGGTTCGTCTTTTTTAACAGGTATTTTTTAGCAATAAATGCAACCGCCAGCAAAGCAATACCTGCCATTAAAATTGGTTTCCACGGTGTATTTTTTTTAGTGATAATCGTATCTACTTTGCCGGTTAATATAGGGCCGGCCCAGTAGTATGGGAGTGTTTTTTCTTTTGAAGAACTGGTACTGATAAATTCCAGTTTTGCTTTTTGTAGCGCTATATCTGTTGGCAGTTCCTGTGCTAAATATTTATAAAACAATTCAGTGATTTTATAAGTCGATTCGTTTTCAACCGACCATAAGGTACTGACTGCAGCGGGTATACCAAGCGCCGCAAAGCCCCGGTTAAAACTAAATATACCTTCCCCTTCATACAATTTTCCATTGGCTGTTTCGCAGGCGGATAGCACCACTAATTGCGTAATGGGTTTTCGGTCTGTAACCAGTTCCGACAACAACATAGAAGAATCTGCAAAGTAAATAATCGGATCGTTGCCTGCACTGCTATCTGATGCGTGGGTGTATAATTGGATAATTGTATAGCTGGGAAAGTTTACCAGAAAATTATGTTTGGTTGCTTTGCCTGACAGGTAATTAGTTGCGTTAGTAAAATAGGCATTGATATTTTTTAAAGAGATATCGCTTCCTGGCAATGTGGCTAAACCTGTGTATTTGGTATAGTCAACAGGAGCTATGCCCAGAAATTTATTTGTATTGATTGTGTTATAGGAAAACGTATTCGTTAAATATTTTACAGAATAGGCATAGCTGATGGCAAATTTATTCACCAGGTAACTTGCAGGAAGGCCGGTTTCATTTATTACCAGCGCTTCAAATGGAAAACTTTTACCGTCTGGGGAAATGATAAGACTGCCTTTGGGTGGCGCCGTTTTCTCAGGAAATAGCAACCCGTATAATTGATGTGCAACTCTTATAAACACATTAAAACTGGTATTCAGCAGATCCGGGTTTGTGAGGAAGCTGTTGAAAGAATCGACCAGGTTATTGTATTGGGCCTGATTTATTTTTAGCAATGTTTTGCAGGTTGAAGTGATGGCTAATACATATACGGAACTATCACCAGAAAAAATTTCCAAGAGGCTTGTTAAATTTCCAAGATTATTTTTCCTTAATTCTGAGATGTTCATAAAAGAGGTATCCAAATAATGCTGGTAAAACAACGGGCTATTCATCTTTAATTTTCTTGATAAAAATGTAAGGTCTTCAGCGCTGTTGTATAAATCCATTTGTATCGAAGAGTAGCCGTCTGACGAAGGGGATAAGCCGCTCAATTTTTTTTGCAGCGCTATAATATTTCTTTTTATGAAAGTCAATTTGGCAATATCACTGTCGTTCGTCCATTGTTGTTCTTTTACCTGGTCATTTAATAATGTAGCCCGGCTTTTCTCAAAAAAGTAGAATGCATCTTCTATATTGTTGTTTGCATAACAGGCATCAATGGCATGTTCATATAAATTTCGGGCCGTTGCTCTCCATACAAGACTGCTGCTAATTTGTAGCTGCTGCTCGGTTTTTATCTTAGCTAAAAAAAGATCATTCTTTTTATAAACGGCTATAGCCTTTTTAAGACAAACTGCTTCTTTAGTGGCATGGTATTCCTGCACAAAAGCATCACCCTTACCGGTTGTAAGGTCCGATAAATCCTGCAACTGGTTAAAGCCCGGAAACCGAAAAGTATTTTTAAGCATGGTAGTTTCATCCATGCCGGGCTGTATGATATTAAATGCCTGCTGAAAATAATACTGTGCTTTATCAAACATCTTTTTTTGAACATAGGTGTTGGCTGTTTCTGTTAATATTAATACGGAATCAGTTGCATCTGCGTATTTTAAAGCTTTGGAATAATAGGCCAACCCGGTATTAAATTCACCAAATGCTTTTGAATAGAGCCTGCCAATTTGGGTAAGGTTTTGAGCGCAGCCTTTATTAAACTTAATAAGTGATGTTATTTGAAAAGATAGCTTAAACAGCGCAAGTGCTTTGGAGTAATTCTGTCTATCCCGGCTAATAGCGGCGAGCAAGCTGTAAAAAGCATACAATTGATTGGTGTTTCCGGATAGTATAAATGGTTTCATTTTTGTTTCCAAAAAAGTTGCAGCTTCAACAATATTTTTGGAATAATATAGAGAATTTGCTTTGTTGATAATAAATGAAACCAGGTAGGTAATACTGTCTTTGCCGTGAAAATACTTTTTGGTAAGTTCTTCCCCCATCTCTGCATTTGTAATACATGGACCATATTCGCCAATATTAAATAGGTAATCTGTTTTATCAGACAATACTACAACCGCAATGTCAAAGCCAGTGTTTGCTTTCAGGCAATAATAAATACAACTGTCTGTGGCGGCGTATTTTTTATCCGGGTCGCCAACCGATTGATAATAGAAAGTAAGGTTGAAATAATTGTCGATGACAGCTAAATCTGAAGCGGCTTTATTTTTTATGTAATGCTTTGCCAAACCGAGTGATTGATTGGCAAAGCTGATTGCATTTAAAAACTCCTTTTGTTTAAAATGAAGCACACTTATTTTCTGCAACAAAAACATATATACGGAATCATTCTCCCGTCTACATGTCTTCATCTGCTCCATCAATTGCTGAAGTCCCGTTAATTTATTCGCTGTATTTAATTCTGCTGATACATAAATCGCATTGATCTTTTCATGAAAGACGGCATTTGCCGGGCATTGCCCATGTAAAGCTTTTATAAAAAGCAATAAGCTAAAAAGTGCCAACCAATGGCGGCACTTTTTAGCAAGTAAAGGCATACTGTTAAACCAACCTTTTTCGCTTCCGCAGTAAGCCTGTCCAACAGTATCATCTTTCATCATTATTTTAAATTAATGTGCTACGTTTTAGAAGTTTCCCAATTGTTTATTGAATAAAATAGGTCTTATATCGACAAGCGCAGGGAATTGATTTAATAATTCTTGTTTTGGTCCGGGGGGTGGAGGCTTTACGGTTGAAAAGCCAGTCTGGCTGGCGTCGCCGGGGCCGAACGATACACTGAAATCATAGGAATTCTTTATACCAAAGGATGATTGAATAATTCTATAACTAAGATGAACCAACAACTTACCGGGAGGGTCTTCGAAATATTTTTCAGTAACATATTTTTCCATTAAAACAAACGTCTTTTCCTTTGCGATCTTGTCGACATCGTCTTTAAAGGTGACCTCCCAATTGACCCATTTTATTTCCTTGCCTTTAACCACATATTGGGTGTTTTTGCAGTCGCTAAAAAAGAATACGCATAAGGTAAGGGATATAAAAATTAGCAATTGCCTGGGTGATTTAAATGTATTGTCCATGATGATTTAGTTTTATTGACTTATAAAAGATTGATATGTTTTTATAATTTTTTTAACCACCCAACCGCTGTTTCTTTCCCCTCCAAATCTTTCGCTACCACATCTTGCAATATCAAAACGGCTGCATATTTATCACCGGTATTGTTGCGTTTTAACAATGTAAGCGCATGATAAAATTTGGCGGGATTGCTGAACGAAGCAGTATTCAATTCCAGTGATTTAAAATAGCTCAGCGCTTTGTCGTAGGCGTTTAACCGAAGGGAAACAATGCCTGCATATTTTTTTGCCGCTTCATTGTCAGGGTTATTTTTTAGCAGCGCTTCAAAGTATTGCAATGCTTCCGGCAGTTTATCTGCCTTGTATAAATTCAGCCCGGTTTGCAAACTATCCTGCTGCGTACCCATAGTTACAGGAAGCGTCAATAAATGCTGTTGAATGTAGGTGTCTGCCAGTTGGTCCGGAGAAGTCTTTTGATTATTTACAAACCAGGTTAACAACAATGCAAAGAGCAATACACTGGCTGCAGCAAGATATTTCCATACCCGTTTAGCCGGCTTTAATTGTACAACAGGCACGGCTTGTTGCTGTCTATATAAATTGCTGAAGCGTTCTTTCTTTTCCTGCCGGGCATGTTGTTGCAAAGTTGTCTTTGCGGCTACATAAAATGCCACTTCTTCTGCAAAAGCAACGTCGTTGTTAATTAGTTGCTCAAACCGTTTTTTTTGCTGATCGTCCGGGGAGCCGTTAAAATAATCATCTATATATTCCAGGGTGCTCATCTGAATTTTTTTTATTTGTTGAGGTATAACTGGCGTAATTTTTCAAGGCACCGCAGGCGGCTTGTTTTTACCACATCAGCACTTTTATAGTCCATTGCTGTAGCAATTTCCTTATCAGTATAACTGTCTGCAAACAACGTCAGCAATTGCCGGCAGTTATCGCCCAGTTCATTCATTCTGTTTTTTAGCATATCCATATCCGTTTGTTCAACCAGTTGCTGCACCACCGTTTTTGCCGAATCAGCAATCATAAAAAGCATGTCAGTTAAAGAGGATGTTTGATGTATGCTGTTTTTATTAGTCGTTTTTTTTCGGATAAGGTCAACACATTTGTTTGTAAAAATTCTGTAGAGATAGGTTTTAAGGGATGATTTTCGTTCAAAGACACCACTGACAATATTGTTGATGGCTTGCAACACAGCGTCGGAATAGGCGTCAAATGCATCCTCTTCCGGCAATGTGTATTTATGCATTCCTTCTTTTATAAAATAAGTATAGCGGGTAAAAATGGTGTCTTCTGCTTTACGCTTCAGCAAAGCATTGTGATGAAGATTTTCTATTAAATCTTCATCGGTTGAAACCGTATGTTGCTCAAAAGGCATATCTGATAAGTGTTACAGAAAGATAATAAAATAATTATGAGAATAAAAGCCTTTTGATTATTATTAAAAACAGGTCATAAACTAATTGATAAAAGCATGGAATTTTTAGCTGCTGCTGAAATATTGAGCAGTATGCCGGAGTTTAACTGATAAAAGAGGCATGTGCCATCATGTAATAATCGAGAATAAAAATTTTCAGATAAGCACGTCGGGTTGCCAAATAGGGTACGCTCTTTTTTTACCGGTTTTTTGATCGGCTGCAAGCCACGCCTATACTGGAAAGTGGACTTTACCTGATCGTTTTTTAAATAGAAGCAAAAAAAATAAATCTTTTTTGTTTCCATCCTTCTTTGTTCTGCGACCAATAGGTCAACAAGTACCGGTACCAGGTAATCAAAAACAAATCATCCAAAACAATTTAAATTTTAAACAAAATGAAAAAGTATTTTTTTGCTTTAGTGGCTGGTTTTATTCCTGCCCTTACAACAACCAACACCGCAGCAGCACAAAACTCAAGCACTGTTGCTGTTTTGCACAACAATGCGCAAATGGGAAAAATTTACAAAGCAGAAGTGGCCGCAGAACCTGCAAAGTCAAACACGGTTTCGCTTGCATCCATCAACAGCAAAGCGTTAAAGAATTTTAATAAATCTTATAAAAACGCAGGCGATGCCAGCTGGCATATTACCGATGAAGGATTCATGGTTCGGTTTAATACTGACAATGTCAAAAATTCAATCTTTTATAATAAGAAAGGTTACTGGACCGGCAGCTTAAAAACCTACGATGAAAGCAAGATGGCGAAAGACCTGAGAACAATGATCAAAAGAGAATATTTTGATTTTAGTATTTACCAGGTGCAGGAAGTATTGACAATGCTATCAGAGGGATTGTTGCCTACCTATGTAATTTATATGGAAGATAAAAACAGTTACAAAACATTACTGGTGTACGACAATGACATTAAAGAGTGGCAGAATTTTATTAAGTATTGATCAGTGATAGTGTTTCATTGCGGCGCGGTGGGTTCTTCAAAGTTGCTGGCTTTCTTTTTTAGAAGGCCCAACTTTTGAAGAACCTTTTTTTTATTATGTTGTACCCACCATAACGGTTTACAATTTTGTTATCTCATTGCAGGCAATCGCTTAAATGAAAAATTAAATTAGCCATAAAGGGTGCTTACATGGGTAAAGAAAAAAGCAATAAAATTTTAAAACGTTGGCTGTTAATGCTACATTACAGGCTGATTGTTAAAAACTAAATTAAAAACTTGCCAAGAATGACAAACAAAATTTCCTTTTTTAGCGCCGTCGCAGCGCTGCTGATTTTTATTTCCTGCAACAATGCTTCTACTTCAACAGAAGGGGCCGCAACAAAAGACAGCGCCGCAACGGTAAATAGTACGGCGGACTGGAAGATCGGCGTGCAGTTGTGGACGTTCCGCCTGTTTACACAAAGTGAAGCCATCGCCAAAGCAGACAGTGCCGGCGTAAGATATATAGAAGCTTTCCTGGGGCAACCTTTCGACAAAACCAGTAAAGATACTTTTGGTATCAACATGTCTGCAGCAGGCAGGCAAAAATTGAAAGATGTATTGAAACAACATAACATTCAAATGGTAGCCATGGGTGTAACAACACCTAATGGTAAAGATGAGTGGATAAAAACTTTTGAACTGGCCAAAGAATTCGGTTTGAGTTATATCACTTCAGAGCCAATCAAAACACAATGGGATCTGGCCGATAGTCTTGCCGGAATATATGGTATAAAAATCGCCATACACGATCATCCTAAACCAAATGAATACTGGCACCCGGATTCAGTACTGGCGGCTGTTAAGGGTCACAACAATATAGGTTCCTGCGCCGATCTTGGCCATTGGGCACGCAATGGTTTAAACCTGGTAGATTGTTTGAAGAAACTGGAAGGACATATTTATGGTGTTCACCTGAAAGACATTGTAAAATTTGATAAAACAGATGCAGCCGATACCGTGGTTGGTAAAGGTGTAATTGATTTCGCTCCTGCTTTTGCAGAATTGAACAGGCAGAAATTCAAAGGCATGTTTTCTATCGAGCATGAATCCAACTGGGAAAATAATGTGCCTGATGTAATTGAAACGGTAAAGTTTTACAACGACCAGGTGGCTAAATTAAAAAAATAAAAGCGGCGAAATTTACGGACCTGTAAGCGAAAAAATATACGGCTTATCATGCTGAATGATAAGCCGTAGTTATTTAAAAAAATCAAGCGAGGGTATGAAAAATATAAAGTTACTGGCAGCCATTTTTTTACTGGCAGGTTGTAAGTCAGCTGTAAAAAATAAGTACGATTCCTGGAGTGAATATATGGGCGGTCCGGACAGGAATCATTATTCTACACTGAACCAGGTGGACACAAGCAACGTGCAACAATTAAAAATTGCCTGGATGTATGATACCCCCGACAGTGGGCAAATGCAGATGAACCCGGTGATGGTGAACGGCGTGGTGTTTGGCGTAACGGCCGGCTTACAGGTTTTTGCCCTGGATGCTGCCACCGGCCAGCAACGTTGGCTGTACAAGGATTCGCTTGCCTCTAATGGCACAGGCAGGGGAGTTGCCTATTGGGAGGATGGCAGTGATAAACGCATTTTTGTTTCCGTAGCGTCCAACCTAATTGCATTAAATGCGGAGGATGGAAAACTGGTTTTAAGCTTTGGCAACCACGGTAAAGTTGATTTGCATACTGGCTTACCCGATGCTGCAAAAGACAAATTTATTAACAGCACTACACCCGGAACAATCTATAAAAATTTAATCATCATGCCGGTAAGGGTTGCGGAAGATGCCGGTGCAGCCCCTGGATTTGTAAGGGCATTTGATGTACGCACGGGTAAGCTGGTATGGACTTTTCACACTATCCCGCAACCAGGAGAAAAAGGGTATGATACATGGCCTAAAGAAGCTTACAAAAACACCAACGTCGGGGCTGTGAATAACTGGGCCGGTATGGCGGTAGATGTAGAGACGGGAACTATTTTTATACCATTGGGTTCTGCCGCCCCGGATTTTTATGGCGCCAATCGCAAGGGTGCCAATCTGTATGCAAACTGCCTGCTGGCACTGAACGCAGATAGTGGCACTTATAAATGGCATTTCCAGATGATGCACCACGATTTGTGGGATAGAGATCCTCCTGCGCCACCGAATTTAATTACTGTTACAAAAGATGGAAAACAAATAGACGCAGTAGCGCAGGTAACCAAGCAGGGGCATACTTTTGTATTGGACAGAAATACAGGTCAATCATTGTTTCCCATTAAAGAAGTGGCAGGGTTGCCATCAAAACTCACCGGCGAAGAAGCCTGGCCAACACAACCGGTACCGGAGCTGCCTAAACCTTTTGCAAGGCAAGTGTCGGAGCTTACAGAAAATGACATCAGCCCATTCGCCGGCAACAGGGAGGAGCTTAAAAAAATATTGATGGCTGCGGATAAAAGGCCATTTGCACCACCGGATACCAGCAATGTATTGTTGCTACCCGGCTATGATGGCGGCGCAGAATACGGTGGCGCCGCGGCCGATCCGTACAAGGGAATTTTGTACGTAAACGCCAACGAAATGGCTTGGTTTTTAAGAATGGAAACAGAGGAACAGGCTGCAAAAAAAGCAACAGTTGCAGGAAAGGGTTTAGTAAAAAACGGCGGAAGCCAACCCAAATCACCAGGCGAACAATTGTATACGGTACACTGTGCCACCTGTCATGGTAAAAGCCGGGAAGGCAAGGCTGCCAGCGGTTATCCCAACCTTACTGCCATTGCGCAAAAACTAAATCTGCAAACAGCATTGCAGGTTGTTAGCAACGGAAAAGGAAAAATGCCCGGTGTCTCCGGCATTTCCAAAGAAGAAAAACAAACGCTGGTAGATTTTTTATTTGGGGTAGAAAAGAAGGAAGCGGTTTCGGATAAGCTGGCAAAAATACCGGCCGATAAATACCAGCACACAGGCTATCCCAAATTTTTAGATGACAAAGGCTTACCAGCCATCACTCCGCCCTGGGGCACATTGACCGCCATTGATTTAAACACAGGGCAGCAGCTATGGCAATCTGTTTTAGGAATAACAGCAAGCTTGCCCAACCAGGATACCAACCCGACAGGCTGCGAAAATTATGGCGGGCCGATTGTTACCGAAAACGGATTACTATTTATTGCTGCCACTAAAGACGGCATGTTCAGAGCTTTTAATAAATATACCGGCAAACTACTGTGGCAAATAAAATTGCCGGCAGCTTCTTTTGCTACGCCTGCTATGTACAGTGTGAATGGTAAACAATTTATTGTAATGGCCTGTGGCGGAGAAAAATTAGGCACGCCCAAAGGAAATAAAATCATTGCGTTTGCACTGCCCTGATTTGGCCCGATAATAATTTTAAAATTCAATTTATGACCTTCAATATCAATAAATATCTGCTTGTAAGTATGCTGTTATTTACCTCTTTTTCAGGTATCGTTTTTGCACAGTCGTACTCACTTTTTAATGGTAAAGATTTAACCGGCTGGCATGTGGATGTTCCTGAAATGGATACGAATGCACTGGCAAAAAATCCATTTATAATACGGAATGGTATGTTGGTAAGTATGGGTAATCCACAAGGCCATTTGATCACTGACTCGGTGTATAAAAATTACCGGCTGGTGATAGAATATCGTTTTGCCGGAGAGCCAGGTAACTGCGGCCTGCTGGTGCATGCATCTACACCCAGGGCATTGTATAAAATGTTTCCAAAATCCATTGAAGCACAAATGATGCATGATAATGCGGGTGACTTTTGGTGCATTGTACAAGATATCAAAGTAAAAAAAATGGAGGAGCGGCGGGGCCCAAAAAAAGACTGGGGCATCACCGAAGGAAAGGGGCGCCGGATAAAAAATTTAACCGACAGCTCTGAAAAACCGTTGGGCCAATGGAACAGGATGGTGGTGGAATGCTATAAACGAAGTGTTCGGGTTTGGGTAAACGGCGATTTGGTAAACGATGGCTTTGGCTGCACTGCCGATCGTGGCCAGATTGCCTTCCAGGCTGAAGGAGCAGAAGTAGAATGCAGGAAAATGGAGTTGACGCCCATTAAAAAACTGAGTGCGATGATGGAAAAATAGTTGGAACTTTCTAGAATGCCGTTCTATACAATAAAGTGGTTTCTGTAATTGCGAAGAAAGTCTGGAATGTCTTTTAAGAGAAATAAAAAATTTGGTAATGCCTTTATATCGCGGCTTTTATTTCAGAGGGAATGAAGCTATTCACATTACTTTTAAAATGATTAAATTTGGTTAATTAAATCATCTGTTATGTCACAATCAAATACCGAATTGAGAGATAAATTACACCTCTATATTGATAAGGTGGAAGATAAAAAATTAGAAGCATTGTATGTGCTTTTTGAACATGAGATTGAAGAAGATGATATTTATTCAGATGAGTTTAAAGCCGCATTGGATAAGCAGTACAGCGACTATAAGGCAGATGGTATTGTTGTATCTGAAGAAGAGGCAGACAAGCGCATCAATAATGTTTTACATGGTTTAAGGAATAAATAATGTATAAAATTGCGTTTCGCCTAAAAGCATTGGAAGAATATGAGGAGGGCCTTGAATGGTATGCGCAACGGAGTATACAAGCTGCTGAAAATTTTGTGATAGCTACAAAGGAAGCTATCGAATCCATAAAATTAGATCCGTTCAGACAAAGAAAGCTACATGAGGTCTACTATGAAATAAAGCTAAAAAAATATCCTTTTACAGTTGTTTATATCATTGAAACAAATCGTATTGTTATTATCTCGGTATTTCATCAAAAAAGAGCGCCGGGTAAAAAATATCTGTAAGTAAGGAGGATAGTCATATAAAGAGTAGGGATGTTGTATTGAGGGGCGTACCTATTGAGGAATACAAGAAGATAGCGTTTTTGTGAGATAATGCAAGTTCCCTGAATATAATTAGGAGACTCTAAAAGGCATGCAGAGATTTTTAATAATTCATAAATACACGAAATTCCCTCACCAGATAATACGGTACTATAAAAAGATTTAGGAGATTGTTACAATAGGTTGAATTTTTTGAAGTGAGGATTACACTTATAAATTATGTAAAAGTGATAAGCGCATTTCCTAAAATAAAATTTACATAATTTGCACCTCTAAAAATTAAAAATGCAAATTGAAATACTAAAATCTAAAATACACCGGGTAGTAATTACAGAGGCAAATTTGAATTATGTAGGAAGTATTACCATTGACCAGGACCTGATGGATGCGGCTAATATTATTGAGAATGAAAAAGTGCAGGTGGTAAACGTAAACAACGGTAGCCGGATTGAAACGTATGTAATTAAAGGTGGCCGCGGAACAGGAGTTTGTTGCCTCAACGGGCCAGCGGCAAGACGCGGCGCCGAAGGCGATATCATCATCATTATCTCTTACGCCACAATGGATTTTGAAGCCGCGAAAAGCTTTAAACCATCCATCATTTTCCCGAAAGAAGGCAACAAACTTTAGAAGCAAAAAACGTTTCAGGCTACATAAAAAATTGCTCTGAAACTATTTTACCATCCTTTACTGTATACACACAAAGCTCGCCCATTGTTTCCCTGGGCCTTCCCTTCATGGTAACGTCCATGAAAGCGGTCATAGCAATGGTATTGCCCACCATCAGGGGATCAGACAGGGTATTGGAATACATTTTTTCTACCATTGATTCAAACTTTTGTCCCTTTTCAACGATGGCTTCAATACCATGTGTTTCTTTCTCAAACATGGGCGACGATTGCTGTTCAATGCTTACGGCATCGTCTGCAAATAATTCACGTTGAGCCTGCTCAAACTTTCCCTTGCTGCAAAGTAATTTTAGCCGGTTGGCAATTTGTTTGGTTGTCATGTTTGCTGTTGCTGTTGTCATAAATAATTATTTAGAATGTTTAAAAATTAAAACAGTGAAAGGGTAGTCGGGCACATAAATCAGGCCATTGTACCTAAAAAAACAGCTAAATATTAATTTGATTTTTTTGTTGACAAATCCAGGTTTTTGTATTGCAAATCACCTGGTGACCATAATTGTTGATTGCTTTTTACTTTCACAAAAGCATCCTGCTACAAATTTCGTCAGTCGGCACACACATCTGCCATTGAGCAATATATTGCACAATTTGTTGTAAAAATGGCATCGCGTCTTCTCTCGATTCAACAATAGTCTTGCTATGGCTGCTGGCACAGCTTTTGGCAGCAATTTGACAATGCTTTATTGAATGACCAGGTAACCGTTGTTGTTGTTACCAATTGTATAACATACGATCAACACAGATAGTCTTAATTTCGGCTTAGGTAAAAAATAATGCCGGGATGACGGAGCATTTTAATCACTTACTTTTAATTTTAGTCATCTTATAAACACCTACAATGTCAGAAGATTCAAAACAGTTAGAACAGTCAGGTATCAATACCGTACGAATATTATCAGTGGATGCAGTGCAAAAAGCCAACTCGGGTCATCCCGGAATGCCCATGGGCGCCGCACCGATGGGGCATGTGCTTTGGGCGCATTATATGCGCTACAATCCAAAAAATCCGGACTGGCCAAACCGCGACAGGTTTATTTTATCTGCCGGTCATGGTTGCATGTTGCAATACAGTTTTTTATATTTAACGGGCTACGATTGTACGCTGGACGATCTTAAAAATTTCAGGCAACTCAACAGCAAAGCAGCCGGCCATCCGGAGTATGGGCTAATGCCCGGCATTGACGTAACTACCGGTCCACTGGGCCAGGGCTTCGCCAACGGTGTTGGTTTTGCCATTGCACAAAAGCATTTGGCGGCAAGGTTCAATAAGCCGGGTTTCGATCTTTTTAATTATAACATTTACGCCATTTGCAGCGATGGCGATATGATGGAAGGCGTTACTTCAGAAGCAGCCTCGCTGGCTGGTCACCTTAAATTGGGTAACCTGATTTACCTCTACGATGACAATCATATTTCTATAGAAGGTAGTACAGGCATTGCTTTTACGGAAGATGTGGCCAAACGTTTTGAAGCCTACGACTGGCATGTACAGGTAGTTGCAGATGGTAACGACATAGCAGCAATAGCCGCAGCGGTAAAAAATGCAAAGGAAGAAACTACGCGGCCGTCGCTAATAAAAGTGCGTACGCACATAGCTTATGGAAGTCCGAATAAGGTAGATACTGCAGGAGCTCATGGTTCGCCGCTGGGAGCAGAAGAAGTAAAACTGGTGAAAAAGTTTTTTGGTTTTGACCCGGAAAAATTCTTCGAGGTGCCGCAGGATGTATTGAATTATTACCGCGCCATCGGCGAAAAGGGAGGTACACTGGAAAAAGAATGGAACGAATTGTTTAGTCGTTACAAATCGGCTTTCCCTGAGTTAGCTGCCGAATATGAACAAGCATTAAGCGGTAAATTACCAGAAGGCTGGCAGGAAAAATTGCCGGTATTTGAACCCTCCGATAAAAAAATGGCTACGCGGCAGGCATCGGGCAAAGTGCTCAATGCCATCGCCTCCAGTCTGCCCGGATTAATGGGTGGTGCAGCTGATTTAGCTCCTTCAACGGATACTAATTTGAATGAATACAAGTCATTTACACCCGATAGTTTTGAGGGTAGAAATTTTCACTTCGGTATCCGGGAACACGCCATGGGCTCAGCTTTAAACGGCATGGCGCTTACAAAAGGTATTATCCCGTATGGCGCCACTTTTCTTATATTTTCAGAATACATGCGACCGCCAATCAGGCTGGCCGCCATCATGAAAATACGTCCCATTTTTATCTATACACACGACAGTATTGGCCTTGGCGAAGATGGGACAACACACCAACCAGTTGAACAATTAATCTCGCTGCGGTCTATTCCTAATATTACACTAATACGGCCCGCAGATGCCAATGAAACCGCACAGGCATGGCGTGTGGCGCTCGAACATTCCGGCGGACCAGTGGTGTTGGTTTTAACCAGGCAAGGCCTTCCCGTAATTGATCAGGCTAAATTTGGCAAAGCAGTAGAGCTTGAAAAAGGGGCCTATATTTTATCAGATTCTTTTATGGACCCACAGATAATTTTGATTGCGACGGGTTCTGAAGTAGATTTGATTTTGCAAGCGCAAGTAAAGTTAGCAGAAGCTGGTTTTTCCAGCCGCGTTGTAAGCATGCCGTCGTGGGAGTTGTTTGAAAAGCAGGACGAAGCATACAAGGAAAAGATTTTCCCCCAAAGCATCAGGAAACGCCTTGCTGTTGAAGCCGGTTCTCCATTGGGCTGGCATAAATATGTAACCGATGAAGGCGCAGTGATTAGTATGACAAGCTTTGGTGAATCGGCCCCGGCAGAAGACCTGTATAAAGTTTTTGGGTTTACGGTTGACAACGTAGTAGAAAAGGCAAGGCAATTGTTAGATAAACAATCTACCACCACTACTGTTATTTAGAGCGGATAAAAAAATTGTCCCGGCCAATGCAGCAGCCATTTGCAACTGCATTGGCGTCGCACTCTTGTACTTGAAAGCCATGGGCATCTTTTACCAAAGCGTAGAATGAAGCGGACGAGATGTTTCAATTAAAGGCTACAGAATTATGAAACAAGAAAAGAAATATAGATGTGAAAGAATGGATCGCAACGAATGCATCTGCATTTTTAACTTATAACCTATAACTTATAACCTATAACTATTCACATGAAAATAGGCATAGCAGCCGATCACGGCGGATACGAATTGAAAGAAATCATTCACCCTTTCCTTGAATCGCTGGGTTATGAAGTAACCGATTACGGCGCTTTCGAATTGGATAACACAGACGATTATCCTGATTTTGTTGTGCCCATGGGCAGGGCACTCGCTAATCAGGAGCTCGACCGGGCAATCGCCATTTGTGGTAGTGGTGTAGGGGCTTCGGTTGCAGCCAATAAAATTGCAGGTGTAAGAGCAGCACTCATCAACGACCATTTTTCCGCTCACCAGGGTGTAGAAGATGATGACCTCAACATGTTATGTTTGGGAGGAAGAGTAACCGGCTATATGGCAGCACAGGAATTAATCATCGCTTTTTTAAATGCCCGTTTTACCGGGGCCGAACGGCACATGCGCCGATTACAAAAAGTACATTTACTCGAAAAATAAATACCAGCAATGCAAAAAATAAACGACCTTAAAATTCTCTTTTTTGATGTAGGCGGAATTCTTTTAACCAATGGCTGGGGCCATGAGTCAAGAAAAAAAGCAGCAGAAATATTTAACCTGGACTATGCAGAAATTGATGCCCTGCACAATTTCATTTTCAATGTATACGAAATCGGCAGCATCACGCTGGATGAATACCTGGATACGGTAATATTCAATTATCCGAGGGATTTTGTGCGACAGGATTTTAAGGATTTTATGTATTCGCAATCTGTAGAATTGCCCGACATGCTGGCATGGTTAAAGGAGTGGAAAAAGGATTGTGGCTTTCGTATTATTTCTATCAACAACGAGGGCAAAGAACTGAATGATTACCGCGTACAAAAATTTAAATTGCACCAGGCGTTTGATGCATTTATATCTTCCTGCGAAGTAAATATGCGCAAGCCGGATCCGCGGATATTTAAGCTGGCATTGGGTATTGCGCAAGCCTCTCCAAGTCAGTGTGTTTATTTTGACGATAGAACCATGTTTGCCAATGCGGCACAAAAGTTGGGCATCCGGTCTTTTCATCACACCAATTTTGAAGAGACTAAATCAATATTAGAGAACTTAAAAAAAGAAAATTTTAACCAATGAGCAATACAACAGGTAAGTACGATTTTGGAATGATAGGCCTTGGTACAATGGGGCGCAATCTCTTATTAAACATGGGCGATCATGGTGTGGCAGGTGCAGGATATGATAAGGATGCCAGCAAAGGAAAGTTGCTGGAAGAGGAAGATAAAAATGGCAACCTGAAAGGCTTTAGCGATGTAAAAGATTTCTTAGCAAGTTTAAAAAGCCCGAAGGCGATTATGATGCTGGTGCCTGCCGGCAAAATTGTAGATAGTGTAATTGAAGATTTGTTGCCATTGCTGGATAAAGGCGATATTTTAATCGATGGCGGAAACTCGCATTTTACAGACACGGATCGCCGTGTAGCTTACCTGGAAACAAAAGGATTTCATTTTTTTGGAATGGGTGTTTCAGGTGGCGAAGAAGGTGCCCGCCGCGGCCCAAGCATGATGCCAGGTGGTGATAAAGAAGCGTACAATGTAATGAAGCCGATATTGGAAGCCATCGCAGCAAAAGTTGATGGCGTGCCTTGCGTAACCTATATTGGTCCCGGCGCTTCGGGGCATTTTGTAAAGATGGTGCACAATGGGATTGAGTATGGCTTAATGCAATTGATTGCCGAAACCTACGAGGTAATGAAAAAAGGATTGCAGATGGATGACCAAGCCATAGGCAAAATATTTACGCAGTGGAATGAAGGTAGGTTGCAATCATTCCTTATGGAAATTACCAGCGATATTTTTGAATATAAAGAACAAGGCTCCGATCATTTACTGCTCGATAATATCAAGGATGAGGCGAGAGCCAAAGGCACTGGTAAGTGGACTTCCCAGGTTGCAATGGATTTGGAAAGCCCAATACCCACAATTGATTCAGCTGTAGAAATGCGTGACCTTTCCAAATACAAAGCTTTAAGGATTCAATTGTCTGAAATCTACAGCACCAATGATGCACCTTTATCAGTTGATAAAAGCAAGTTTTTAATAGAGCTGGAACAGGCTTTTTATTTTACGATGATCATGTCTTATGCGCAGGGCATGCATTTGTTAAGCAAGGCATCTGCAGAATATAAATATGGTTTGCACCTGGCTGAAATAGCGAAAATCTGGCGGGGAGGTTGTATCATCCGTTCCGGCTTTTTAAATGAAATTTTTACCGCTTACGAAAAAGACAATAACCTGCAGCATTTGCTGCTGGATGAAGGCGTTCAAAAACTGGCGATGGAAAATTTACCTGGTATTCGTTCTGTGTTGTCAAAGGCCATCACTGCAGGTATTGCCATGCCAGCCTATGCAGCCTCTCTCGGTTACTTCGATAACCTTCGCAATAAACAAATGCCCAGTAATTTAATTCAGGCGCAGCGGGATTATTTCGGCGCACATACTTATGAACTGATTGGCAAAGAAGGTGTGTTTCATACCAAGTGGGGCGAAAAGAGCATCAGTATTAAAGGCTCGGGAGTTAAAGAAAAACAGTAGACAATCCGGATGATTTAATTGGGGAATGTGACCATTTTTGATTTTGATTTTTTACTTTTCACTTGCTTCCTGAAACGCTTGTCAGTGAAAAACTCATAACTCATAATTTATAACTTATAACTAAGAAATGGTGTACGCAAATTTAAAATCTCAACCTGTCATATTTATCATATTCGGAGGCACCGGCGACCTGAATGCCCGTAAACTGGCGCCGGCATTGTACAATCTTTTTTTAGATGGTTGGATGCCCGATCAGTTTGCCATTATTGGTACAGGACGAACACCGCTAAGTGATGAGCAATTTGGCGAAAAAATTCAGGAAGGCATCAATAAATATTCCAGGAGTGGCAAAGTGAAAAAAGACAAATGGGATGAGTTTTGCAAACACCTTTTTTACCAGTCTGCTGATGCAAAAGATAGTAAGACCTACAAAGAATTCGGCCATCGCATCGAAGAATTAAATACAGCATGGAAAGCCGCAGCCAATGTAATTTTTTACCTGGCGGTTTCACCGGAATATTTCCCCATCATCGCAGAAAATTTGTCTAAAAGCAAATTGGCAGATGATACAAAAAAAACAAGGATTGTAATTGAAAAACCTTTTGGTCGTGACCTTGAAACTTCCCGTTCTTTAAACAAGCTACTCAGTGACATTTTTAATGAGTGCCAGATCTACCGGATAGATCACTATCTAGGCAAGGAAACAGTGCAAAATATTATGGCTTTTCGTTTTGCCAATGCATTGCTGGAACCCATCTGGAACCGCAATTATATTGAACATGTACAAATTTCGGTCACAGAGCAATTAGGGGTTGAAGAACGTGGCGATTATTACGATAAATCAGGCGCCATGCGGGACATGATTCAGAATCATTTGTTGCAATTGCTTTGCCTGGTAGCCATGGAATCACCTAATAATTTTAATGCAGATGAAGTAAGAAACCGAAAGGTAGATGTACTGAATGCCATGCGAAAGTTTGGTCCTGAAGATGTGCGCTTGTCTACCGTGCGTGGTCAGTATTCAGATGGATGGATGGAAGGTAAGGAAGTGCCGGGTTATCGTCAGGAACCAAAGGTAAACCCGGATTCCAACACTGAAACCTTTGCCGCTATTAAATTTTTTGTAGACAACTGGCGCTGGAAGGGCGTACCGTTTTATGTACGAACCGGAAAGCGCATGCACCAGTCATCCTCGGTTATCAGCATACAATTCAGGGATGTTCCCCACCAGATTTTTCCGGCAGAAGTGAGCGAAAGCTGGCAGCAGAACAGGCTTGTCATCAGCATACAGCCTGAGATGAGTATTCGTTTACAGGTTCAGGCAAAACGTCCCGGACTTGAAATGGCATTGAATACAGTGGATATGGTTTTTGACTATAAAGGTACTTATACCAGCCAGGCGCCGGAAGCCTATGAAACCCTGCTGCTGGATACCATGGCCGGCGATCAAACCTTGTTTATGCGGGGAGACCAGGTGGAAGTGGCCTGGGATTTATTGATGCCTATCTTAACTTCCTGGGAAGGTCGGAAAAGTCTAAATTTTCCCAATTATTCAGCAGACAGCTGGGGCCCGGAACTGGCCGAAGCGTTGATAGCAAGAGACGGATTTCATTGGTTTACATTACCTCTAAATGGTAAAAAATAATGGGAGTTAAAATAAATATTTATAAAACAGAAGCAGAAGTGCTGCACAGCCTGGCTAAATATTTTGTTTCGATAGCCAATGAAGCCATTAATAGCAACGGACAATTCGCTGTTGCCTTATCCGGCGGCAGTTCTCCTAAAAAACTATATGAGTTATTAAGTTCTCCATTATACAACAGCCAGGTACAATGGCCTAAAGTATTTTTCTTTTTTGGTGATGAAAGATATGTACCACAAACGGATGCCGACAGTAATTTTTTAATGGCAAAGAAAGCTTTGTTTGATCCGCTGCAAATAAAACAGGAAAATATTTTTGCAGTCGATACTTCTTTGGAACCTGCCATGGCAGCAGAGCAATATATCAATACAATCAGTCAGTACTTTGCCGGAAAAGAAATGAAATTTGATTTGGTTTTATTGGGGCTCGGTGACAACGCCCACACTGCTTCACTGTTTCCACACACACCTATATTACAAGATAAAACCATCTCGGTAAAAGCCGTTTTCCTGGAAGAGCAACAAGTTTACCGCATTAGTTTTACCGCCCCACTAATTAATCAGTCTCATCACGTTGCGTTTTTGGTATACGGGCAGCCTAAGGCCGCAGCCGTCAAAAATATCCTGGAAGCAGACCAAAATATCGAATCTTTTCCTGCGCAGCTGATTGCGCCGGCGAACGGAACATTGGATTGGTTCCTTGATGCAACAGCGGGATCCGCCCTGGAATCTGCCTTTAATAGATATTAAACTGCCAATTTGGCCATGCAACTCTGAACGGACTTATCCACATAAAATAATAATCCAACTAGCTATTCGTTATTTTTTGGCGCCTAAAGGTGTAAACAGACTTTGGAAAGGGCTACTTTTCTATCGATTTGTAACAATTTGATTGTAAGATGTTTACAATAGTAAATGGTTTTATAATTACTTTTTGAATATATTAAATCCATTATATAAAGCTTCGTTTTTTAACAAAAATGAAAGTTTGTAAGCACGATATTTGCGAACCCTATTACGAATTTTTTAAATCCAGTTACTATCATGAAAAAATTTGCTTTCAAAAAAGTATACCTATTTTTCTCATCCCTGTTCATCTTCATTTTGCATATGCCTTTTGTATTTGCAAAAACTAAAGCTGCAGTTGGCTTTTTTGATAAAAATGCATCCGTGCATCCTATCGTGGCCAAAGATTCACCCCTGGTTAATAATATCAATATACCATCGGGGGAAATGAACCTGTACGATAGTTTGCGTCTTGGATCACTGGGACTGGCCCGCCAGGCGTTTGATTATGCCATGAAAGGTTTTAACGTAATGAAGGCAGTAGGTGAGGTTAGTAACGACCATATTATTTCCATTATTGATTTCAGCAAACCATCTTCTGAAAAAAGACTGTTTGTAATAGATCTTGCCAACTATAAATTATTGTTCAATACCTATGTAGCGCACGGCATGCAGTCAGGCAAGGAATTCGCCAAGCAGTTTTCCAATAAACCGGAGAGCAATAAAAGCAGTCTTGGTTTTTACGAAACCCAGGGTACTTATATTGGCGGAAACGGCTATTCTTTAAAATTGAATGGCATGGAAAGAGGCATCAATGACAACGCCAACAGAAGAGCCATAGTAATTCATGGAGCAGAGTATGTAGATGAAAGCTTCATACATTCCCAGGGATATATTGGCCGCAGTTGGGGTTGCCCCGCTTTACCACAGCGTTTACACAAAGCCATTATTGATGTGATAAAAAACGGAACCTGCTTATTCATATTTAGCCCCGATCAAAAATACCTGAGTCACTCACGTATTTTAAATCGCCCGGAAGGCCCGATGATGGCGTATAAATAAAACGAATTCAACATATCATTGCGATAAAAAAATCCCCTGCTTGCTGCGGGGGATTTTTGTTTTTTACAATTTCACTGCATAATAATACCTTCACCAAAAATTATTGTAGTAATGAACATCAGGGAGCAATTAAAGGGTACAGGCGCAGCGATAGTAACGCCGTTTAACGAGAATGAAACAGTGGATTTTGTGGCACTGGAAAAATTGATCGATTTTATCATTGGAAATGAAGTTGAGTATATAGTTACTTTAGGCACCACCGGTGAAACACCTACACTGGATAAACAGGAGAAGCTCGATATTATACAATTTACTTTTGAAAAGATAAATGGCCGTGTGCCGGTTGTTGTAGGTATTGGCGGCAATAATACAAAAGAAGTAGTTGAGCAGGTACAAAGCTATCCACTTGATAAAGCAGTAGCGGTGTTAAGTGCCTGTCCTTATTATAACAAACCATCGCAGGAAGGAATTTTTCAGCATTATAAATTAATTGCGGAAGCTTCCCCTAAACCCATCATATTGTACAACGTGCCGGGCAGAACGGGCCGTAACATGGAAGCATCAACCACATTGCGTTTGGCGCATGAGGTGGCCAATGTGGCCGGTATAAAAGAAGCAGGGAACAATATCAGCCAATGCATCCAGATTTTAAAAGACAGACCCGCTGATTTTTTAGTGGTGAGTGGTGATGATGATTTAGTATTGCCTGAACTGGCTTGCGGAATAGATGGTGTAATCAGCGTGGCCGCCAATTGTTACCCGAAACAATTTTCAGATATGGTGAGGGCCGGACTGGCTTTTGATTTTGCTACTGCCAAAAAATTAAATGATCCTCTGCTGGAAGTGTACAATTTGTTATTTACAGAAAATAATCCTGCAGGCGTTAAGGGCTTTTTATATGAAATGGGCCACATAAAAAATGTAGTAAGGTTACCTGTTACACCATTAACTGCCGGCGTTCAGCAAAAGGTGAAAGCTTATTGTGCCCGGGGATAGGTTTATCTGACAACCAATACTTGCCTTATGCCAACAAACTACAAGCGATTGTACCTGTTTTTGTGTACCTGCCTGTATGCTGTTTCTGCAGCATTTGCGCAGTATACAGTAACTTTTCGTTTACAGCAGCGACCTGCGTTACATGCACAAGATTCCATTTTTATAGCGGGCAGTTTTAACAACTGGCAACCTGCTGATGGCAGGTTTTATTTCGTAAAAGAAAATGGTTATTTAGCTCTTCAAATAAAAAATGTACCAGCCTCGGTAATTGAATTTAAATGTACCAGGGGCGACTGGAAAAAAACAGAATGCGCTGTAACCGGCGCAGACATGAGCAATCGCGTAATAAGCATAACAAACGACACCACCATTGATATTGCCGTAGCGGCATGGAAAGATGATTTTGTGCCGGTTGATAAACAACACACGGCATCGCAAAATGTGCACGTTATTGATACAGCCTTTGCAATCCCACAGTTACAGACTACCCGGCGGATATGGATTTATTTGCCACCGGGCTACAGCGACAGTAAAGAAAAATATCCCGTATTATACCTGCAGGATGGACAGAATATTTTCGATGCCTACACTTCAGGCTTTGGTGAATGGGGAGTAGATGAAATATTGGACAGCCTTGTAAAAAAAGGAGCACCACCTTGCATTGTGATAGGTATAGATAATGGCCCGGAAAGGGTACAGGAATACAATCCGTTTGACAGTGAAAAATTTGGCAAAGGAAAAGGAGCAGCGTATGTTGATTTTTTAGTGCAAACCTTAAAACCCTTTATTGACAGGCATTACAGAACCATGCCGTCAAAAAGTAATACGCTTATTGGTGGCAGTTCAATGGGTGGATTGATTTCATTTTATGCTATGCTAAAGTATCCGGACGTATTTGGAAACGGCGGCATATTTTCACCGGCATTCTGGGCAGCGGAAGGTATAAAACAGATGGCTGATTCAGCAGGAAATAAACTGACTGGAAAGTTGTTTTTCTACATTGGCGGATTGGAAGGAACTACTTATGTTAATGACATGGAAGAAGTGGTTGAAACAGTGGCTAAAAAATCGGATGCCATGATTTATAAAGTGATTGACCCCGAAGGGCAACACAATGAACAAGCCTGGAACAAATGGTTTGTAGATTTTTATAGGTGGATGATGGCGGACGGATTTAACAATGTGATCAGGCTGGATAAGTAAGCTGGTTTATACCCTGAATTAATTGTAGTACAATGCAACTGAAAAAAAATTACAAGATTGGTCTGCAGACGCGTCAAGTCCCAACGGTATAACACCCCGGGCCAGAACCCCACGATTTATTTGCCTTTTTAAATCCGGTAACTAACGCCCTGCAAAGCGAGTTCTGTATTCTCAAAAACCGCGGTAGCTTCAGTTAAAAATTCATCCAGCACTTCGTACTTGGACGAAAAATGACCGATAAGTAATTTCTTCACATCCCCCTTTTGTGCAATGTTGGCGGCCTGTACTGTGGTGCTGTGAAAACGCTCTGCAGCCCTGGTATCCAGAGCCTTCAGGTAAGTAGCTTCGTGGTACAACATATCCACCGACTTCACTTTTTCTATCAGTGTTTCATCATAAATGGTATCGGCACAGTAAGCGTATTTTTTTGGTTTGGTCCCCGCAACAGTTACTTCGTTATTGGGAATGATGGTGCCTTTTTTTGTTACGTAATCTTCTCCTTTTTGTAACCTGTCGTAAAACGACACCGGTATTTCGTATGCTTTAATTCTTACCCGATCTATTTTTCGCGGATTTTTCTTCTCTGTAAATAAAAATCCCCAACATTCAATCCGATGTTTTACTGCAAAACTTTCTACGGTAATTTTGCTGTCGTCTACAATAATGGCGTCCTCTGTAATGGGGTGAAAATACAACCGGTAAGAAAGTGTAACTGAAGCCACGGACAATTGTAATTGTATAATTTGTTCCAGTGCGGCCGGTGCATGTAAGTGAAGATCCTGCGTACGGCTAAGCAAACTCATGCTGGTTAACAGACCTATTAAACCAAAATAATGATCGCCGTGTAAGTGAGAAATAAAAATATGATTAATCCTGCTTCTGCGGATTTTATATTTAGACATTTGGGTTTGTGTGCCCTCGCCGCAATCAATCAGGTAGCACTCTTCCAACGATTGTAAAATCTGTGCAGTGGGGTTTCTGTCCCATGCAGGAATGGCGGAATTGTTACCTAAAATTGTGATTGCCAACATTTAAAAAGGGTTAAAAATTTATTGTAAAAAAATAAATTTAATATTTAGCTGGCACATTAAAAAAATTATCCGTCGATGGGAATCATTCATCTCCCATTAATTCTCTTTCTATTTCTTCCATTTGTACAATATCCCAGGCTTCACTTTCGGTGGGCGTTACATTCATTACTTCCAGCAACTCCGCCTGGTCCAGTAACGCTTCCACTCCCGGCTGAAGTGTGCAGATAACAAACGAACAATCGTGTTCATAAAATTGCTGCTGGCAGTCTGCGAATACTTCACCGCTTGCTACATCTATCTCTGTTACATTTTGCATATTTAATACCAGGTGTGGAATATCTTTTTGTTGATACGCAAGCAACATTTTCACAAGTTCCCCTGTCAATATAGCAGTTAGTTTTACCTCTTCAGGCGTAATAACGGTAAATTTCTCTTTGGTATCTATTTTGACATTCATTAAATAAGATTCAGTTTTTAACGTTAGGTTATTTGTAAAGTAAAGGAAAATTTTGAAGTAATATTTCAGGAAACCACTTTGATTCTTGTTACGCTATTTCAATGGCTCGTAAAATACCGCAAAACCGGTAATCGCTACATCCCCGCAGGTCCTGTAGAAAAGCATTTTTTAATTTTTAACATATTAACATTTCACCTTTTCAGGAAACTTTATCTAACAAATAATCGTTATTATTGTACAAGCTAAATTCAATACGGATGGACAACAATTTTTCAGCACAAGTAAAGGAAATTATTTCTTATAGCAGGGAAGAAGCACTGCGCCTGGGAAATGATTTTATAGGCACCGAACATTTAGTGTTAGGACTGATAAGGGATGGTGAAAATACAGCCATTAAAATCCTTAAATCACTCAATGTGGATCTGTACGAATTACGTAAAGAGATTGAGGTGGCCGTGAAGGATAAAACAGGAAAAAACATTGCTAATATCAATTCACTTCCGCTTACCAAGCAGGCGGAAAAAGTGATTCGTATAACTGTACTGGAAGCCAAGGCACATAAAAGTGTGATGGTTGAAAGCGAGCACCTGATGTTATCTATTTTAAAAAATAAGGAAAACATTGCTACGCAGATTTTAAACCAGTTTGATGTTGATTACGACATTTTTAAAAACGAGCTGGGCTTTGTAACCAGCAACCCCCCATCTGCAGAATTCAGCGATGAAAATGAGGATGATTTTGATGAGGAAAAGAAACAGTACAGCCAGCAACAAAAAGCACAACGTGGCGGTGCTGCTAACCAGCCCAAAACAAAAACACCGGTACTGGATAACTTTGGCCGCGATATCACCCGTTTAGCGGAGAGCGGTTCATTGGATCCGATCGTGGGAAGGGAAACTGAAATTGAAAGGGTTTCTCAAATTCTTAGTCGTCGTAAAAAGAATAACCCCATTTTAATTGGTGAACCTGGCGTGGGTAAAACAGCCATTGTGGAAGGTTTGGCCTTGCGCATTGTACAAAGAAAAGTGAGCCGGGTATTGTTTGATAAAAGAGTAGTATCGCTTGATTTGGCAGCATTGGTTGCCGGTACAAAATACCGTGGCCAGTTTGAAGAAAGGATGAAGGCCATCATGAATGAACTGGAAAAAAACAGGGATGTGATTTTGTTTATTGACGAAATTCATACCATTGTTGGGGCCGGTGGCGCCAGCGGTTCATTGGATGCTTCCAACATATTTAAGCCAGCTCTTGCACGAGGCGAGTTACAATGCATAGGCGCATCTACGTTGGATGAATATCGTATGCACATTGAAAAAGATGGCGCATTGGACCGTCGTTTTCAGAAGGTAATTGTTGAGCAGCCTTCAGTAGAAGAAACCATTGAAATTTTAACCAACATTAAAAGCAAATACGAAGATTATCATAACGTACTGTATAGTGCGGAAGCTATTGACGCCTGTGTAAAGCTAAGCGAACGTTATATGACTGACAGGTTATTGCCAGACAAGGCCATTGATGTAATGGATGAAGTGGGCGCAAGAAAGCACATTAAGAATATCAATGTTCCCCAGGAAGTAATTGAACTGGAAAAGAAAATTGAAGACATTAAGCTGGAAAAAAACAAAGTGGTAAAAAGCCAGCGTTTTGAAGAAGCCGCGTCTTTAAGAGATACCGAAAAAAGATTACAGGAAGAACTGGAAAAAGCGAAGAACGATTGGGAAGAGGAAAGCAAGCACAAACGTTTCCCGATAGAAGAAGAAGACATTGCGGAAGTGATTAGTATGATGACCGGCATACCTGTGAAAAGAATGGTGCAGGCTGAAACTGAAAAGCTTCGGCGGATGGCAGAAGATTTAAAAGGTGCTGTGGTTGGACAAGAAGAAGGTATTTCAAAAGTTGTAAAAGCTATCCAACGTAACAGGGTGGGATTGAAGGATCCCAAAAAGCCAATTGGTACATTTATTTTCCTTGGTCCAACTGGTGTTGGTAAAACAGAGCTGGCAAGGTCACTGGCGAGATACATGTTCGACAATGATGATTCACTGATAAGAATTGACATGAGTGAATACATGGAAAAATTCAGTGTGAGCAGGTTAATTGGTGCACCTCCCGGATATGTTGGTTATGAAGAAGGCGGTCAGCTAACGGAAAGGGTTAGACTCAAACCATACAGCGTTATTTTGCTGTATGAAATTGAAAAAGCGCCTCCCGATATTTATAATATTTTATTGCAGGTATTGGATGATGGTCAGTTGACAGATGGTTTGGGAAGAAAGATTGATTTTAAAAATACGCTGATCATCATGACATCCAATATTGGCGCACGTCAGTTGAAAGATTTTGGCGAAGGCGTTGGTTTTGCCACAGCGGCAAGGGTTTTAAATGCAGATGAAAATAACAAATCGGTTATAGAAAAAGCATTGAAACGTACGTTCAGTCCTGAATTTTTAAACAGGATTGATGATGTGGTAATATTCAATTCCCTTACCAAAGAAAATATCTTCGAAATCATTGATATCCTGATGAAGGGTGTAATGAAAAGGTTGGTGAATCTTGGCTTCGCTATGGAATTAACACCAAGGGCCAAAGATTTTATCGCCGAGAAAGGATATGATTCACAATTTGGCGCAAGGCCTTTGCACAGGGCTATCCAGAAATACCTGGAAGATCCTTTAGCAGAAGAGATTTTGAATATGGCAGTGAAGGAAGGCGATACATTGATTGCTGACCTGGACGAAGCCAAAGAGAAAATACTCTTTACTTTAAAGCCTGCGGCCAATAGCAGCATAGAAGCAAAATCAGAAGCATAATTTTAAAAAAGATAATTTTAAAGCCATCCGAAAGGGTGGCTTTTTTGTTGCTACAGAGTTTTTGAGATGGCGGTTGTATCCTTTTAAAAAGGCAATTTTTCTTTTGAAGGATCGGTTTTTTGACTGACTTTTGCAGCAATGAAAAAGATTGTTATTACGATAGACGGCTGGTCATCCTGCGGAAAAAGTACGCTGGCAAAACAAATGGCTAAAGAGCTGAACTATGTCTATATTGACAGCGGGGCAATGTACCGTGCCATCACCTTGTATTTTTTACGGCATCACATCGATTGGACAGATACCACTGAAGTAAAAACGGCTTTGGAAAATATTTCGCTGGAGTTTCAGCCCAATGAGAAATCCGGGCAGTCTGAAATATTTTTGAACGGCGAAAATGTAGAATACCTGATACGGGATTTGGTGATTGCTGAAAAAGTAAGTGATGTAGCCGCCATCAAAGAAGTACGTTCATTTGCAGTAGCTGAGCAACAAAAAATGGGTAAAAAGAAAGGCATTGTAATGGATGGGCGGGATATCGGCACGACTGTATTTCCGGATGCTGCTTTGAAAATTTTTATGACAGCTGATATTGCTGTACGGGTAGAACGCAGGTTTAAGGAGATGTATGAAAAAAATCCAAACATCACCATTGAGGAAGTAAAGAATAACCTTGAAATGCGTGACTACATTGATTCTAACCGGGAAGTAAGTCCATTGAGGAAAGCAGAGGATGCTGTCATTATAGATAATACCAATATCAGTATGGAACAACAATTAAAGCATGCGCTCGACTTGTTGAAAAAGATAAAACATGGATAAGAATGGTGGTAAATTGAGCTATTGTTTTTTAAAGAAAAGCGGTTGGATGCTAATTCATAGAACATAGTAAAATGCTTCGGTCATAATCATTTACAAATCTTAATAAAATAAAAACTGCTGCGCCTTCCTGGTTCGGCAGTTTTTATTTGGTGGCCTTTCTGGCAAGTGAAAACCAGTTGTTTCTTTTTGGCGTGTATGGTGGAAAATCAGCTCTGAGATAAAGCCATAAAAATGTTTTTGCATTTTTTATTTTTAGTGCGTTGCATTTCTTAGATTACACAATAATTGCATCACTCCATTAAAGCCATTTGAACATGAAACAAAGCGACCTTCGCCTTAGTAATTACTTTCTTTTTTTATTAGTATGTACAATTTCCTTTAGCGCTTGTAATAACAACACGCCTGCTACGGAAGAAAAGTCGTCTGCCAGTTCGGATACGGCAGGGCTTACAGAAGAACAAAAACACCTGCCTGAAAATGCATTGAAAGGCCTCACAATTGCACCTGGTTTGGAAGTACACGCATTTGCGACAGAACCCATGTTAAAAAATCCAACCAATATTGATGTGGATGAACGGGGACGGGTATGGGTATGCGAAGCGTACAATTACCGCCCGGATATTAACGGGAACCCGACCAACCCATTGGGCGACCGCATTATGATTTTGCAGGACAATGATGGTGACGGAAAGGCTGATTCCGCCAAAGTATTTTACCAGGATCCATCCTTAAATGCACCATTGGGTATTTGCGTGCTGGGCAATAAAGTAATTGTTTCTCAAAGCCCTTATGTTTGGGTATTGTATGATGATAATGGCGATGATAAGGCAGATAGGAAAGAAGTAATGTTCAGTGGCATTGGCGGTAACCAGCATGATCATGGCGTACATGCTTTTACATTTGGGCCGGATGGTAAATTGTATTTCAACATGGGCAATGAAGGCCATACATTAAAAGATAAAAATGGCAAAGATGTGCTGGACCAGGATGGAGATGTAATCGGGCCAAAAAAATATAAGCAGGGCATGGTGTTCCGTTGTGATACAGATGGTTCGCATGTAGAATGTTTGGGTAACAATTTCAGAAACCCATATGAGGTAGCCGTAGACAGTTATGGCACATTATGGCAGAGTGACAATGATGATGATGGCAACCGCGGCACCCGGATAAATTATGTAATGCAATATGGTAATTATGGTTATACAGATGAAATGACCGGGGCCGGGTGGCAGGTTAACCGTACCAATGTGGAAGATTCTATTCCGCTGAAACACTGGCACCTCAACGATCCTGGCGAAGTGCCCAACCTGTTGCAAACTTATGCCGGGTCACCAACCGGTATGGTAGTGTACGAAGGATCATTACTGCCAACACAATTTCAAAACCAAATGATACATACGGATGCAGGTCCGAATGTAGTTCGCTCTTATCCTGTTAAACAAAACGGTGCCGGCTATACCGCGGAAATTATAAATGTGTTGAAAGGAGACAAAGACCAATGGTTTCGTCCCGCTGATTTAACGGTGGCACCGGATGGCTCGCTCATGGTGGCAGATTGGTATGATCCCGGTGTGGGTGGTCATGCAGCCGGAGATCAAACACGTGGTAGAATTTACAGGGTGTCACCTCCGGCATCAAAATATACAATTCCTCAACAGGATTATAGTACTGCCGCCGGTGCAGTGAAGGCTTTACAAAATCCTAATTTATCTGTAAGATATCATGCGTTTACGGCATTGCAGCAAATGGGTAAAACTGCCATTCCGGAATTGGAAAAGCTGATGGCCTCTACAGAAAATCAACGGATGAGCGCCAGGGCTTTTTGGCTACTTGTAAAATTGCCGGGTGTTGACGGAGAAAAATATATACAGCAGGCTGTAACCGCTGCCAACCCTGACATGCGCATTGCTGCAATAAGAGCCACCGTTGAAAATAAGGCGGATATTATTGGTGTTATTCGTGCCCTGGTAAATGATACCAGCGCCGCGGTAAGGCGGGAGTGTGCGCTGGCCTTGCGACACGTCAACTTACCTGGAGCCGACCAGCTTTGGGCGACACTGGCTGAAAAATATGATGGTAAAGACCGGTGGTACCTGGAGGCGTTGGGTATTGGGGCCGACAGGCAATGGGATAAATTTTTTGCTGCTTACCTGGATAAAGTAAAAGACCCCTTGCAAACTGCGGCTTCCAGGGATATTGTATGGCGTGCCCGTACTGAAAAAGCAGTGCCTTTTATCGCTGCACTGGCGGCCGATAAAAAACAGCCGCTGAATACCAGGTTAAGGTACTTCCGTGCTTTTGATTTTAACAGCGGTCCTTCGAAATCCAAATTTTTATTAGCGATGATTCAGGACAATACAGAAAATGATGTTGCGCTGAATAAACTCGTGCTACATGCTTTGGATGTCAAGACGGTAACAAATTCTCCCATTGCTAAAGCGGCATTGACTGCGGTGTTACAATCCGTAAATGGTACGGATGAATACATTGAACTAACAAGCCGCTATGCTGTAAAATCAGAGAATAAAAATTTGCTGCAGCTTGCCATTAGCAAACCTCATGAATCAGTTGGCGGCAATGCAGCCGGCCTGCTATTTCGTTTGGGCGGTAATGCTTTACTCTGGGAAGTAATCAACGGAAAGGATACAGCACAGCAATATAATTTATTGTCGGCAGTGGCACACGTTGGTAGCAAAGAATCAATTGATATGTTACAGACGATTGCTTTGTCCAACAAATACCCCATGCCCTTAAGAAAACAGGCAGCACATAAAATTGGCAACAGCGGAAGCGGGGAAGACAGGGTACTGGCCATTTTAAAAGCTAAGAAAGTGCCGGCTGAATTAATACCCGAAGTGGTGGCCAGCGTAAGCGGTGCATGGCGTGGTTCAGTCCGTACAGAAGCAGCCAGGTATTTGCCAAACGATGTTAAAAGTATTGAAACAAAACCGGCGCCCACCATGGCGCAGCTGCTTGCTTTAAAAGCCGATGCAGAAGAGGGTAAAAAAATATTTGCTGCCACCTGTAATGTATGCCACCAGGTAAATAATGTTGGGTACGATTTTGGGCCGAAGCTCAGCGAGATTGGATCTAAGCTTCCAAAAGAAGGTTTGCTGGAAGCCATCGTTCACCCATCGGCGGGTATTGGCTTTGGGTACGAAGGGTGGGAGTTAAAAATGAAAGATGGCTCAACATTGTCGGGCATTTTAGCCAGCAAAACTGAAACAGATATCGACATCAAGTTTCCCGGAGTGGCACACCGGCAGATAAAAACCAGCGATGTGCAAAGTAAGACAGAGATGAAACAATCGATGATGACCGAAGGGCTTTACAGTACCATGTCAACACAGGATTTGGCAAATTTGCTGGATTACCTGTCGGGATTGAAAAAGAAATAAGAAGGGAAAAATTTACAAACCGCGACACTAATTGCTGATGCAGCGATTAGTGTCGCTTTAAGTTTTGGAATGAAAAGAAAGTGGCGATGCGCAAATTTTTAATGATACTATTATCAGTACTCAGCTGTAATGTTAGTTTTGCTCAACCATCTAAAAAATATTGTAATACACGATTTGATTTTTGCATAACCTATCCAGCATCGTTTATATCGCAACCCCCACCGCGAAACGACGATGGATTAATATTTTTATCCCAGGATAACAACGCAGAGATACGGGCTTTTGGAAGCCTGGTTATTGGGGATTTTGATAAGCTGGAAAAGGAGTTCACTATGGCTTCAGGCGATATTCAGCTTACCTATAAAAAATTTACAAAACACTGGTTTGTATTTTCCGGAGTTGATAAGGCAGGTAAAATTGTGTATCGTAAAACGGTTAAAAAGAAAATCAATTACAATGGGCGATGAAGGCGTAGCTGTATTTCAAACCCTGATGATTACTTATCCTGCATCTCAAAATAAATTGTATGCACCTTACAGCAGTCTAATAGCAAAGAGTCTATAAAATAGCAACATCAAAGTAATTTTAATTACCCTTCCCGGCTGGCTTGATATCGCTTATTGCTTCTTCTATATCTGCTTGCATAGTATAGCATAGTTTTATTCGGCCCAAAAAGCTATTAAATTACCTGCTTATTCAAATTATATGCGGTGCACGCGTGATGCAATCGATTTTATACTTAACTTTTATTTTCAAAAACGATACTGCTTAATATGAAAGAAAAATCAGGGCGCCGCTCGTTTATTAAAAATGTAAGCATGGGTAGCATCAGTGCTGCCATTTTACCTGCAGGGTTTGTTGCCGCCGGCAATTCATTACCGGAAAATGAACCGGTAAAAAATCAGTCGTTACAAAAAAATGGCAGGGCGTACAATGCGGCCTACCAGGGTGCAAATCTTAACAGGGTGGCATTTCCATTAGGAGGCCTGGGGGCTGGTATGTTTTGTATGGAAGGCACCGGCGCCATTTCTCACATGTCTGTACGCAACCGGCCGGAAATATTTCATTCGCCCAGTATGTTTGCAGCGATATCTGTTAAAGGCTTAAAGAATGGCGCTAAATTACTGGAAGGGCCAGTACCCGACTGGAAGAAATTCGGGCAACGCAGTGCTGGCAACGGCTCAGAAGGTGCTACCATTGGGCTGCCACATTTTCACCGTGCCGCCTTTACCGCTAAATTTCCTTTTGGTTATATAGATCTCAGCGACGATGATATTCCGCTAAAAATAAAAGTGACCGGCTGGAGCCCATTTGTCCCAACAGAAGATAATCAGTCAGGCTTGCCGGTTGCCGCAATGGAATACCAATTCACTAACAGCGGCAAAAACACGGCGGAAGCAGTTTTTTCTTTCAACTCAAAAAATTTTTTAAAAATAGATGAAGGCAAAAACGCCATCCATTCATTGGAGCATGGATTTGTATTAACGGAGGCAGGCACAACTGAAAAGCCACAACCATCCAGCTTTGCTATTTTTACCGATGATGCCGCCACGGTTGTTGACCATTGCTGGTTCAGGGGCGGCTGGTGGGATCCGTTAACCATGGCCTGGAACAGTGTAAAAACCAGTGAAGCAAAATCGATACCACCGGTTGAAAAAGATGCGCCCGGAGCTTCTTTATATGTACCCTTTTCCATTGCGCCAGGCAAGGAAAAAACAATCCGGGTAATGATGGCCTGGTACACACCAGATTCTGATTTAACTTTCGGCGACCTGGGCAAGAAGAAAGAAAATTGTGACCCGGCTTCAGGTTGTTGTAACTCACCTGCTGATATCGGGTTGGATAAATATGATCA
>JBBQWL010000023.1:0-101846 GCA_038210625.1 Chitinophagales bacterium
TGGAGACGGTTATTCGAATTAGAAATTTTATTGAAGATAACTTTGAAAAAGAATTGAACCTGAATTTGTTATCCCGTACACAACACACTTCAAAATTTCATTTGCTTCGTCTTTTTAAAAAGTATTACGGCCTTACGCCCAAACAATATTTAATAAGCAAACGGATAGCAGTATCTAAAAGCAACTTAAAAAAAGGGATGCCGGTTGGTGAAACCTGTTTTTCAGTTGGATTTGAAAGTCCATGTTCTTTTAGCACTTTATTTAAAAATAAGACGGGTCTTACTCCGGTTGAATTTCAAAAAAGAGCAACTTTCGCAAAGTGATTATAAAGTGGGTGCAGGAACTTCGGGTACTAAACAAAATCGATAACATGAAAGTAAAAGTGATAGGCATTCCTGTTAAAGACCAGGACAAGGCATTGGAATTTTACACCAGTAAACTGGGTTTTGTAAAAAAGTTTGATGTGCCACTGGGTGGAGGTAATCGTTGGTTGACGGTAGTAGCCAAAGAAGAACAAGATGGACCAGAAGTTTTATTAGAACCATCGCCCAATAATTTTGAGCCAGCTAAAATATACCAGCAAGCGCTTTTTGAAGCCGGCATTCCCTACACCCAATTTAATGTGGAAGACGTTCAGCAGGAATATGAACGGCTGTTGAATCTCGGAGTAGAATTTAGTTTGAAGCCGACCGCAATGGGAACAGTAAAACTGGCTGTTCTTAACGACACTTGTGGAAATAATATTCAGCTGGTGCAAATGCTTTAAACTGGAAGCACCAGGTCTTTCATTTGTAATGACAGGCGTGACCAATTTTGTCCGCAAATTAGGATCAGCTTTTCTTTGCGGGTGCTGTGCTACTCCGCTCATTATGGTATATTTGAAAATTAAAATTCACCACATGAGAAAATTAAAATTGCAGATGCAAATGACCATTGATGGTTATGTTGCCGGGCCTGAAGGACAGTTGGACTGGATGTGCCCGGAGATGGATCCGTTGCAACTGCAATTTTTAAAAGAACTGACTGAAAGCATGGACACCATTCTGCTGGGCAGAAAGATGGCGGAAGGGTTCAGTACCTATTGGGAGCATGTGGTAAATACCCAGCCAGACAGTCCTGAATATCCTTATGCAAAAATTTTTGTGGATACCCCCAAAATTGTTTTTAGTAAAACGATCACAACAATCAAAGGTAAAAATGCCCTGGTAGAAAATGGGGACCTGGTAGCAGTTGTAAACAATCTAAAAAAACAGGCCGGGAAAGATATCATTGTTTATGGCGGAGCCGGTTTTGTTGCTGAACTAATAACCAATGATTTAATTGATGAGTTGTATTTGTTCATCAACCCTGCAGCAATTGGAAATGGGTTGAAAATTTTTACCGGCAGGTTTAATTTTAAGTTGCAAAAGTCTACTGCCTGTTCCAATAGTGTTGTTGTGAATCAGTATGCACGCATCAATTAAAATCCTGTAACTAACCCGTGCATTAATTCAGCTAATCACCAGCAACCAAAGACCATTATGGAACGAGATACCTTGTTTGAAATTCCTCATATCAGATTGATCAAATCCGACACCGGGCTATGCTGCCTGGTGGTTGAAAGTACTGAGCTGAATGATTATGTAGAGGATTTTTTGTGGGATGAATTTGACTATCAATCTACTTCCGTTTCCTTGCAGGATAAAAAAATGCCGGCGATTTATTATAATTATTTCGACGCAAACTTTTCTAAAGAACGGCTAATTGAGTTACTGAACCAATTAGATCTACAGGAAGTGACAAGAATATATAAGCTAAATAATTAGCAACTGATAGCTACAAACACAATACGAAAATTTTCTCTACCTCATAAAGGCCCACGATTCCCAGTTTTATTTGCCAGCAATTTCTTAACTTTCTTCAACAAAATTTACTGTTATGGAGGAGAAAGAAAAGTTAGACCGCATAGTGGATGCCCGCATGAAATTAAAAGGAAGGTTTGAAGAGAAGATGAAGCTAACGCCATCTGTTGCTGATAGCAAGCCCATGGGCAAAGGCAAACTAAACCGCCATGGCATGCCGGAATTGCCGGTAGGGCAGACCATCACCAAAAAGTGGCCGGTGCTCGATCTGGGCCTTCAGCCCGACATACCACTCAGCAAATGGAAACTGGTGATAGATGGCGAAGTGGAACATCCTGCAGAACTTACCTGGGAGCAATTTATGGTCCTGCCGCAAACGGCAGATACCTCCGATTTTCATTGTGTTACAACCTGGTCAAAGCTGGGCGTTAACTGGAAGGGGGTGCGCTTGCTTGACCTGGCAGCGTTGGTACAACCAAAAGAAACTGCTACTCATATTTTATGTTATGGCTATGATGATTATACCACCAATATAGCCATGGAAGAAGCACTGAAGCCGGATGTGTTGCTGGTGCACACAGTGGAAGAGAAACCTTTGCCAAAAGAGCATGGTGGCCCCGTACGCATGATCACGCCCCAACTGTATGCCTGGAAGGGTTCTAAATGGATCAGCAGGATTGAATTTTTAACCGAAAATAAATTGGGCTTTTGGGAAGAAAGAGGGTATTCCAATACAGCTTACCCATGGAGAAATGACCGGTATAGCCGGTGAAGAAATTGCTGCGTGTTTTCATACTGCCATCCTTTGTACTTTCCGCGGTCTCACCTTCGGTACCGACTGCGGAAATAACAGTTCAGCCATTACGGTCGACACCGCAGCTCAGACCATAATGGCTTATTGAAGTTAAATTATACAGCCGGATACTACAACATTTTTCAAGTCTATCAGTGTAAACAGTATTCGTTTCTATTCAATATACAGGCCCTTTCTTCTGCGCTTTATTTTTAGATGCTTTCTCTAAATTAATTCTGTATTGCTTAATTTTTTGTAGACTGTTGTAATGGGCGCTCCTGTTTTTTTTGTGCTGTTTAAAAGCGGCATATACAAGAATACTGATTGATAAAATGCTTCCGGAAAGTAAAAGTACTTTTCGCTGTTCTATTGACCAGGACAGCCCGCTTGCAACTTTGGTTAAAATAAAAGATTCGTTCATTGTGCAAATATTTATTGAAGAGCATAAAAATACTGTGCCAAAGAACCCGTTCAGCTGCATTTTAACGTAAATCATTTCATGTGAATCAGTTGCTTCTACCAAGAGTTAGTGAGGATAAATTAAAGCCTTCTACTGCTGCGTTAATTAAAAGGCAGCCTGAATTGTAGAAGCACAAGATGCAGGTATACAGATATTCCAACGTACAATTTTTTGTAAATCAGATACACCTTAAATTGTTGATTACTATTAGATGATGGGCTTTTATTATTATTTCAATACCGGTAAAATTATTTTCGATGCATGTTGAGCGTCATGAAAAATTTTGATGTCGCTCTTTATAAAATCCTTTTCATCACAATGATAAATATCAACAAACTGTTGCGGGTTTCTATCAACTAAAGGAAACCAACTGCTTTGTACCTGCACCATAATGCGATGCCCTTTTTTAAAACTGTGTGCAATAGAAGGCAATTCAAATTTCACTTCCTCTATTTTGCCGGGGGTAAATGGAGCAGGATTTTCATAACTTGTTCTGTACCGGCCCCTGAAAATTTCAGCTCTTACCAACATTTGGTAACCGCCCATCGGGTAGGGATTAACCGGATCTGTTTCCGCATAAATATCTACATCGTTATAACCGGAATATTCAGGAAACACGTCAATTATTTTTACTACAAAATCTGCATCTGTCGTTGAAATGCTTGTCATAATATCCGCTATTACATTGCCTGTAACAGTTACATCCGTTGTTAGTGTATCCGTTTTAAATACCAATACATCGGGTCGCCTGGCGGCGAAGCGTTGGTCTGCTGACATATATGTTCTGCTTCTGTTGAAATGAACATCTTCTTCATACGGAACCGGCTTTGCAGGGTCGCTTATATATTCGCTGAAGCTGTTTGTGGCGGCGGGTTTGGTGGCCTCCAATTTTCCGTTTGGCTGCAGGTACATCACCTCATCTGCTTTACCTGCCGGAGGCCATTGTTCAAATGCTTTCCACTGGTTGGCCCCGGTAATATAAATATTGGCTTCGGCAATTTGTGCTGCATCTCCCTTGCCTTTTAAAAAATAATTAAAGAAGGGCACTTCAAAATGTTGCTGATAGTATTCGCTTGTGTTGGAACCAAACTGAATATTCCCATGATGTGTTCCGTCGTTGTTCGCCCATTGCCCATGGTACCACGGACCTTCCACAATTTTGTTAAACGCTTTGCCGGGATTGTTTTCTTCGGCAGCTTTATAAGCGTTCCATGCGCCCCAGCAATCTTCTGCATCAAACAGGCCGCCAACCCATAACATGGCGGGTTGTAAATTTTTTGTTGCTATCCTTGCGTCTCTTGCTTTCCACCAGGCATCGTAATTGGGATGCGCCATCAGGTCTTTCCAAAACGCAATGCTATCTCCCATATATTTTGTAAGATTTTTTAAACTGCCCGCCTCCAGGAAAAATTGATAATTGTCATGATTAGGGTACCCAACGGAAGGAGGGGCAACTGATACCGGTTTAGGATGCGGTACGCCGAAAGCAGATCCCTGTGCGGAATAAAAACCAAATGCATCCATTTGAAAAAAAGCGCCGTTGTGGTGAAAATCGTCACCAATAAACCAGTTGGTAACAGGTGCCTGCGGACTTACTGCTTTTAACGCCGGATGATTGCTTGCCGCAGCCATCGTGCTGTAGAAACCGGGATAGGAAATACCGAATACCCCTACATTGCCATTGTTGCCTGCAAGGTTTTTTATAAGCCAGTCAATAGTGTCGTAGGTATCGCTCGACTCATCAATTTCTTTACCTTTTTTGCCGGCGTTAAATGGCCTGATATTTACTATTTGTCCTTCGCTCATCCACCTTCCCCGTACATCCTGCTTTACCATAATGTACCCTTCTTTAAAATATTCCTTTTGATAACTGTTCCAGAAAGGTAAAAAAAATCCCTCGCCATATGGCTGACAGGAATAAGGCGTTCTCGATAATAAAACAGGATGCTTTTCGGTATTGCTTTTCGGCAGGTAAATAGAAGTAAATAACCGCACGCCATCACGCATGGTAATGTACACTTCTTTTTTTGTGTAGTTGTTTACAATCCAGGCCGAATCTGTATCCTGTGCATTTGAAGCAACCGCGGTCATGACAAATAAACAAACCAATATTTTTTTCATAAACAGTTATTTTATTGAGCTACAATTTAAGGTACTAATTTTTTAATAGAAGATGCGCAACACGGTTAGCGAAATAAAGGCATAAGTAAAAGAAAATTTTTTATCGGGCTGATAAATGATGGTAACAACAGTGTATTTTTCAGGAAAGATAAATGACGCTAACGAAGCTAAGTGGATTTTATATAGTTTATACAGCCAGGTAAATGCTACAACAAATTATTAAGGCAAAATAATTTCCATTCCTTCCCTTGCCAGTTCGTATTTGAAGTTGTAAGTGTTGTTATTTTTAAAGGCAGCATATAGTTCGTTTAATTCATCATCCGACCGTGCCGGATCATGGTGTGCAAACAAAAGATGTTTCACCCCGGCAACAGACGCAAATATAGTGGCATCATCAATAGAAGAATGTCCCCAGCCTTTTTTGGTTACATATTCCCCGGCGGTGTACTGGGCATCGTGTAACAGTAAATCGGCTCCCCTGGCAAGATCTATTCCTGACACCCATTGCTCATCTTCAATCATGCCATGGCGGCCAAGCGCAGGTTCATGATCAGGAATATAGGTAAACACAGACTGTTTACCACTCACGCGAAAGCCAACGGTTGGCCCGGGATGTATGATGTAATTGGACTGAATGGTAAAGGGCCCTATTTGAAAAGTACTGTTATCAATTTCATGCAGGGTAAGGCTGCAGGGCAAATCACGGATCAGCACAGGAAACAATGGGGGAGATAGGTACCGGCTCAATCTTGAATGTAGTGTTCTTGTACTGCTTGCTGGTCCCCAGATATGTATCTCCATCGAAGGGTCAAAGAGCGGTTTAAAAAAGCCCAGTCCCTGTATATGATCCAGGTGAAGATGGGTTAGCAAAACGTCAATCCTTTTATTTGCCAATGGATTATTCACCACCAGTTTTTGTATGCCCGATCCGCCATCCAATACCAACAGCCAGCCATCTTCCCATACATCAGCACAAGAGGTATTTCCGCCATAATAAGCTGTTTCAGGACCTGTTGTGGTAATTGAACCACGAACGCCCCATAATTTAATTTTCATACATCTGTTGATTTCCAAAAAATAGCAACAGCTCCCGACATTTTTCCTGTTCTGCCAATGATGGGATAAGCTGTGACTGATATTTTTTGATTTTTTCCCTGCATGCTTTCTATCCAGAAAGTTTTGTGGTGCGGAAGCGCATCCTGGAGTGTATTTACAAGTGGCAGTTCTTCCGGCGGCAGTGGCGTTCCATTTTCATCAAAAGGTTTAAAATCGGTTGCCCATTGTTCTACCGGCATTTCACCGGTATCCTCAAACCGTTTGCCTAAAATTTCTTCTGCCGGCTCGTTGTAAAAAATAAGGTTGCCTTTTGTATCGGTAATAAAGACTGGTATAGAAAGGCAATCTGCCAGTTGACGGTTTAAAATAATCTCTATTTCATATGCTGGCATGCAAAAAAATTTAAGTATTATTTTGAGTTGTTACCAGTCCGGTTTAAAGATGCAAAACCGTATGGACGAACAAAATGCGAATTCTTTATTAAACATCCAAATAAAGCGGCAAAAATATACCGAAGTAACATGCTTAAATACATTTAAAACCTGTAAGCCGTTGATTTGCCTTTATGAGCAGGTTAAATTTACAGTATTATTGGCCCTTCTGGATTTTGGTTCTACAAAGCATGACAGAGATAATTGAAACAATTAAATTTGAACTATAAAATACCATTCAATCATGAAAAATATTGTAAACATCCTGGGTATTAAACAAGTAACCCATGACGTAAAATGTTTTAAAATAGAAAAGCCAGCGGGCTATCATTTTAGTCCTGGCCAGGCAACGGACGTTGCTATCAATAAAGCAGGAATGGAGGAGGAGAAGAGACCTTTTACTTTTACTGGATTAACAGGTGATGCCTATTTGGAGTTCACAATCAAGCGCTACGCCGATCATCATGGCATAACAGACCAGCTTCACCAACTTGTGCCCGGTGATGAACTTATTATTGAAGATGCATGGGGTGCCATTGAATACAAAGGGCCAGGTTATTTTATCGCAGGCGGCGCAGGCATTACACCCTTTATAGCAATACTGAGGATGCTGCATAAAGACAATGCGATAGCAAACAATACCCTGTTTTTTTCTAACAAGACTGCTGCAGATATTATTTATGAACAGGAGCTGTCAGCAATACTAAATAAAGAAGCGGTCTATATCTTGTCGCGGGAAAATAATACCCGATATCTATCCGGAAAAATTGACCGGGAATTTATTGAAAAACACGTGAGCGATTTTAGTAAACATTTTTATGTATGCGGACCTGATAAAATGGTGCAGGAAATTGTTGAAACCCTGCAGCAATTGGGTGCCAAAGCAGATACAGTATTATTTGAAAAGTAAGCAAACTCGGTTTTTCTATCTATCGTCTTTGAACTGCCTCAATTAGCTCAGCCCCATCATTTTTTCAATTGCTTTTCTTCATCTATATGGGCAGCAGCTGCTCATCGTTCTTGCATTCACACTTGATAGCGGTGCTTCTTGTTTTTTAAGCGGAAGTGGTTTATATGTAAAGAGAGGCCGGATAGAAATCCAGCCTCGATTTTTGTCCAATATCCTATGAAAAACCTGTTCTCCTTATTTAAATAAACGTGCCAATAAATAGCTTTCGGGAAAACCATGCTGATCGTGCTTTTTTTTAACGGCCTTGTTGATGTAATGTAGTTGTGCAGGGAAAAAATTTCCGGTTTTGGGCATTAGGGATAAAACTAATACCTGTAAAATTGGGAAATGGTAAAAATGCGCCAACACGTAACGTTGCGCTATGACTGTAAAAGGAGTAAGTAAAATATTAGCTTTTAAATAAGATGGTAAACTTGCTGCCTTTACCTGGCTCGCTTTCTACATCAATTTTTCCACCTGCAGCGTCCACTATTTTTTTTGCAAGGTACAGGCCGATGCCATGGCCTTCAATATTCTGGTGAAGACGGCCATACATGTCAAAAATTTTATCCACGTCTTCCCTGGCTATGCCCAGGCCGTTGTCTTCAACCGAGATTATAGTACTATCGGTATTTTTGCTGGTTTTCACAGTTACAACCGGCGCTGTATCGCCGGTAAATTTTATTGCGTTTGAAATAAGATTGTACAGAATACTCCGCAGATTTTTTTTGGAAAACAGGATATGCTTTATCGCAATGTCTCTCTTTATCACCGCACCCGAAGCTTTTATTTTATCATCCAGGCTCCACTCAATATTACTGATTAGTTCATCTACATCTACCATTTCCATCGAAATCATATCGCTTTCTATTTTGGCGATGGTGGCAATTTCTGTGATAAGTGCCCTGAATTTTTTAATGGAAGTATTGATGATGTTGGTGAAGGCAATTACTTTCGGATCGGCGGCCGTTACTTCATTCATCATCGCGATACTTAGTTCAATATTGCCCAGCGGCCCCAATAAATCATGGGATGCCGCATGTACAAAATTATCAAGGTCGGCATTTATCCTCAGCAGGCTGGCATTCTTTTTATCTACTTCCTGTTTTGTTCGTTTTAATTCAGTAATGTCGTTGAACGTAATCATGGCGCCGTTCCTGGTATTGTCCCCCTGTATATACGGCATCGTCATTACCTGAAACCATTTGCCATTTTCAGTTTCAATTTCCTTGGTGATAACGCCACCTTCGGCTATTACTTTTTTAATATCTTCGGTAATAGTTTCAAATTTTATATTGGTTGTAATGTGGCTCAACGGCCTGCCAACATCAGTGGATAATAAATTAATCTGCTGTACTGTACCGGGTGAAAATTTCATTAACTGCAATTCCTTATTTACAAATAACTGACCGTTGATGTTGCTTCTAAAATAATTATTCAGGTCATCATTCATCTCCAGCAGTTCTTTGTTTTTTAACTGGTAATCTGCATTGATGGTGTGCAACTCTTCATTCACCGATTGCATTTCTTCGTTGGTGCTTTGCATTTCTTCATTGGCCGAAAGCAGTTCTTCATTAAAGGACTGCATGTTTTCATTACTGGCGTCCAGTTGCAAATAGGCTGCCTGCAGTTTATTCTTTAATTCATTCAACTCCTCCTCAATATTGCGGGTGTATTGATCCAGGTATATTTTTTCATCAAATTCAATATCTTCCTGCTCTGCGTTACCGGCCGGTGTATCTTCCTTAAAAGTTACCATCTGTAATTGCGGCGTGCCTTTTTTCACCTGAAGGGGAGTTACAGACAGGCTTACTTTGATAACAGCATCACCCTTTTTAATTTTAATACCATGCACAGCGGCCTTTTGCCCATTTTTTTGTACAATGGCCGCCACGGTATTAAAAGCTACGGCCAGCGACCGCGGCAACAGGTCAGCCAGGTTTGAATTGAAGTTTTTTTGCAAAAGATATTTAGTGGTATCGCCAAAAGATTTTACCACCTGGTTGTTGGTATCGATGCAAACGATCAACTGGTCTTGTTCTGTTACCAGTAAATTATTTACGGCATCGGTTAAATTGCCAAATGCATCCGGGGTTGTATCCTCGTGCGTAACCGGCGCCGGTTTTTTGTCTGTTAAAACAGGCAGTGAAAATGCGTCAAAGCGAACAAACCTTTTGGTTTCAAGGTTCCGGTAAATCTTCCATTTTTTGCTCACCACTTCCAGGCTGGATAATATAGGTAACGGGTTTTCGCTGCTGCCCAAAAATAAATAGCCTTCCATTTTAATACCAAACAACAGCATTAAATACACTTTCTTCTGTAAAGCCGGCGTCATATAAATCAGCAGGTTACGGCAACTGATCAGGTGCATATTACAATAAGGCGGGTTCTTTACCAGGTCGTGCTGTGTAAAGATTACCATCTTTCTTATTTCGGGTTTTATCGTGTAGCTGGTACCTACTTTAATAAAATATTTTTGCAGGCGAACCGAACTTATATCTTTTGCAATGCCTGCCGGATATACTCCTTTGCCGGCAAAAGTGAGTGCAGTATTGTCGAGATCGGTTGCAAATATTTTTACTATCCTGGTTTTTAAATTGCCTGTTAACTGCTCTGCCAGCAATATAGCAATTGAATAAGCTTCCTCGCCGGTAGCGCAACCGGTTACCCATACTTTTATCTCTTCATCGGGTACCAACTTTTTCAATATGGCCGGTAAAATTTCTTTTTCTAAAAAATCAAAAGCTTCTTTATCTCTAAAAAAAGATGTAACGCTTATCAGGAAATCCCGGGTAAGGGCTTCTATTTCGTCGGGTTTTGTTTTTAAGAATTCAATATATGCAGCCAGGTTGGTAAAATTATTATTGGCCGCCCTTCTTTTAATTCTCCTTAGTATGGTGGTCTGTTTATACTCCGAAAAATCGTGCGGCGATTTGGCCTTTATCAAATCAAGAATGATGGCCATATTTTTATCATCTTCTTTTGTATTATACAAAGTTTGTTCCTCCTGTTGAACATAATCCTCAATCGTTGCGGGCATTGCTGCCGGCTCAAGCACAAAATCAACTAACCCGGTCGCAATGGCGTGAGACGGCATGCTGCTAAATTCAGCTGTTTCAGGATTGCGGGCTATTACCATGCCGCCCGCTTTCTTAATGGCTTTTACACCTTCTGTACCATCCTGGCCAAGCCCTGAAAGAATAACCCCGATGGCTTTTTTGCCGCTGTTAGTAGCAAGCGAGGTAAAAAATTCATTTACTGTAAGATGTGGCCCCTTTACCAACAGTTTATCAGTGAGGTGAAACCGGTTGTTTTGTGTAGTCATGTACTTATCATTGGGAATAAGATACACTTCGTTGCATTCAATTTCCATTGCTTCCGTAGCCTCTTTAACTAACAGCTTGCTATGCCGGGCGAGCAAATCCACCATCCTGCTTTTAAAATCAGGCGAAAGGTGCTGAACAATTACATAGGAAACTCCGTCCACCGGTGTATGGTCAAAAAAAGAAATGATTTCTTCCATACCGCCTGCTGATGCTCCAATGGCAATGATATAATTGGGAACAGTTTTCAATATTGAATTATTTTGTCAAGAAGTTTAAAATAGAGGTGAAGGCCCTGATGAGAAGTATTACCAGGCCCAAATCGAAACTAGTATGTAAGGTACGACCAATTGCAGCAAACAATTTTATTATTTGCCGATGCCATTTATATTAACAATAAGGTAATTACCGGCAGAGCTTTTGCTGACTCTTAACGAGTGCAATGCTGCACTAAAATGTATGCTGATGTCTAAGTTTTGTAACTGTAAATAAGCCTTTGCCGGACAGCGGAAATTCTTCACACCATTTGTTGGATGCCGCAACAGACTTGGCTCTAGGTTCACTACTGTTAAAGAAAACGGCACTTGCGGAATCAAATTTTTATAAAATCATCGCCAGGTTGAAAGAATGTTTAAGTTTTTCCTTCGCCGTTTTTTCTTTTTAACGAATAAGTTATTTCCTTCATTTCATTATTGTGGAACGGCCAGTTTCAATGCAACTTAGTATGTAAAAGTTACGCCGGCTCCAAGACCCATGTCGCTGTCGTAATGTGATGAGATGGAAATATATTTGGTAACTACGTACCTAAGCCCGGCCATATATTCTTTATCCGTATTGATCATCCACGCAAAACGCAACCTTGGCGTAACAGAAATATCTTCTCTTGACAATTGAAAGCGTAATTTTCCGTTGGCATCTATCCTAAAGTCGGCGATTGTTAAAGTAGGTAAAGTGTAGGCAATACCAGCCACCGCTGTTTTTCTCCTAAGCTTGTTGCTTGCCTGGCCAAACCAGTTTTTATCTTCATTGCCAAAAATATTTTTGGGCCCACCTTCCACTTTATAATGGTAATCGAAACCTGCATAAGGGTAAATCCATTGCATTTTGCCAAGGTAACGGCCTATCATTGTCTCGCTTTCATATCCCATCATATTATCTGTACCCAAATGCCACATGCTGCTTAGTTTCCAACGGGTGTTGGCAAGCATTACCTGGCCATCTGTGCCATTGCTTTCTATGCCAACCTTCGCCATCAAATGCGGCATCCTGTCATCAGCGAATAATTTTCGCTGCGCTAAGGTAGGGTTTGGTATTTCTGGATTTGCAGGGGAATTTTCGTAACTCAAAACCCGGCCCATTCCACTCATCATGTGGTATAAAATATGGCAGTGAAAAAACCAGTCACCACTTTCTGTAGCCGCAAATTCTATCGTATCTCTTTCCATCGGCATAATGTCGATGATGTTTTTCAATGGCGCATATGCTCCCTGTCCGTTCAATAGCCTGAAGTCGTGCCCATGTAAATGCATCGGGTGCCGCATCATGGAATTGTTGTACAAAATGATGCGTACATTCTCTCCTTTTTTTATCAGGATTTTATCTGCTTCAGACACCACTTTATTATCCATACTCCAAACATAGCGGTTCATATTTCCAGTTAAATCGAATTTTAATTCTTTTACCGGCCCTTCCTGTAAAGTTGTTTTTTCAGGTGCTTTCAACATCGTATAATTCAACGTTACGATATCGGTTTCTTCAGCAGCCATGTTCATTCCGGCCATGCTGTTGTCATTGGGCATTTGCATGTTGTGTGCATCATGGGTGGGCAGGGGTTCCTTTTTTTGTTTTGCCGTATCCATGGCTTTCATGCCGCCGGTATTTTCCTCCGCGTTTTGTTGAGTGCTGTTCTTTTCTTCGCCGGTTATTTCAGGATACATTACTGTATTCATATCCATTACCTGGCTGCTCATTTCCATGCCCATTGGTTTCATATCTCCGTTCATGGCCATCATAGCATTCATCATTTTCATGCCGGCAAAATATTTTAGTTTGGGTAGTTTTTTAGCAGCTACTTTGTCGCCGCTACCCAACCACAACGAAGCTGATTTGGTTCTGTCTTCCGGGGTAACTAAAAATTCGTAACTTTTATCGTCAGGTATCGTTACAATCACGTCATAGGTTTCTGAAGCGGCTATGATCAGCCTGTCCACTTCAACCGGTTCAACATCATTGCCATCACTGGCAATCACTGTAATTTTACCTCCTGCATAACTCAGCCAGAAATAGCTGGATGCGCCGGCATTTGAAATCCGCAGCCTTACTTTATCACCGGCTTTAAAACCGGGGGCGATAGAATTTGCAGCAATGGTTGATTCCTGTTTTCCATTGATCAAAAAGCGATCGTAATAAACATCGCTTACATCCATAGCATTCATCCGCTTCCATTCATTGGATAGCTTGGTTTTAAGATGGCCGGTTTTTATCGCTTCGGAATAACTTTGGGTAGTCCCTTTTTTTATAGCAAACCAATCCGTTGCATTGTGCAGGCTGCGGTTTATTTCTTCGGGTTTCATGTCTGCCCATTCGCTTAAAACAAGCGGTATGGTAGGTAGGGCCAATTCCTTCCTTTTGTTTAAAATCATTGAACCATACATACCAATCTGTTCCTGCAATCCGGTGTGGCTGTGGTACCAGTGTGTGCCATGTTGTATGATGGGAAATTTGTATAAAAAAGTGCTGTGTGGTTGAATGGGCATTTGTGTAAGGTTAGGTACACCATCATACCGGTTTGGTAAAATAAGGCCATGCCAGTGCATGGAAGTTTCTTCGTTCAACCTATTGTGCACGTAGATTTCAGCCGTATCTCCTTCTGTGAAGGTAAGGGTGGGCATTGGTATGCTGCCGTTTACTGCAATGGCACGTTTTGATTTACCGGTATAGTTTACCATCGTATCTGTTACATACAAATCGTACCGTACGGTTTTTGGAGGTTCGGCACTTTCCATAGTTTTGATGGCGACTGCTTTTTCTTCGGGCATCTTGTGCATCTGCATGCCAGGCATAACGTTTTCCTGCTTTAAAGAGTCAGCAGGTGTTGGCATAGCCATTTCTTTTTTTGCCGCTGCGGTTTTTTTATTGAGGGAGGGTGTTGGTTTTTCCTTTACCAGTTTCATCCCACACTTTGGACAGTTACCTTGCCTGGGTAAATGAATTTCCGGGTGCATTACACAGGTATAAAATACGGGCTGTTTGCTTAATTTTTTTGTTGAGTCCATGCCCGGCATATTTTTCATTTCCTGCTGCGCAAATGCAACGCCATTGGTACAAATTATTATTATAAGGAGAAATATTTTCTTCATTAATACTGATTTTTAGTTTTTTACTTTTAGTATGCTGGCATTGATGGCTACCACCACTGTGCTCACTGTCATTAACACAGCGCCTGCAGCCGGGCTTAATATAATGCCCTGTTTGTATAAAACGCCCGCTGCCAGTGGTAATGCGATGATGTTATAGCCGGTTGCCCAAATTAAATTCTGTATCATTTTTCTGTAGGTTGCTTTGCCAAATAAAATCAAACTCACAATGTCTTTCGGGTTGCTGTTTACCAATACAATGCCTGCTGTTTCTGCCGCAATATCACTGCCACTTCCAACCGCAATACCTACATCTGCCTGTGCCAATGCCGGGGCATCATTTACACCATCACCTGTCATGGCAACAAACTCGCCTTTGCTTTGCAGGTCTTTAATTTTTTCTAATTTTTGATGCGGTAACACTTCTGCAATAAAACTATCCATACCCAACGTGTTGCTAACACTTGAAGCAACTTTACTATTGTCGCCAGTTAACAAAATGGATTTGATATTTTCCTTTTTTAACGTAGCGATTGCTTCTGCTGATTCAGGACGTATTTCATCTGATAATGCAATGTATCCCGACAGTATATTATTGATAATTACAAACACGACTGTTTCTGTATCATTGGCTGTGAAGCTGCCGGGCAATGCGATGTTTTTTTCTTTCAGATAACCCGGACTAACTACCAAAATCTTTTTGCCTTCAACCGTTGCTTCAACACCTTTGCCTGTAATGGCATTGAAATTTTCTGTTGCAGGAATAGCAATTGATGCTTCTTTTACTTTTTGTAAGATGCCTGTCGCAATAGGGTGTTCTGATTTTTGCTCCAGCGCTGATGCCAAACGGATGATCTCATTTTCAGGGATATTTTTTTGTAACGAAACTATTTTTGATACTTCAAATCTTCCGATCGTTAATGTACCGGTTTTATCAAATACTACCGTGGTAACCTTTCTGGAATTTTCAAATGCCGTACGGTTCTTAATCAGCAAGCCATGCTTTGCCGACAGCGCTGTGGATTTTGCAACTACCAGTGGCACTGCCAAACCCAAAGCATGCGGGCAACAAATTACAATTACTGTTACCATGCGTTCCATTGCAAAAGCCAACGTTTGCCCGGTTAAATACCAGTATAAAAATGTGGCGATGCCTGCTACAATTGCGATCACTGTTAGCCATTTTGCGGCTGTATCTGCCAGCAGTTGTGTTTTTGATTTTGATTTCTGTGCATCATCCACCAGTTTAATTACCTGCGACAGGTAAGAATCTTTTGCAGCATGTGATACGGTGATTTTTATTGAGCCGTTTCCATTAATAGCACCCGCAATAACTTTATCTCCTGTTGTTTTTTGAACCGGTTTACTTTCCCCGGTTAACATGCTTTCATTCAGATAACTTTCTCCCTCAGCAATAATTCCATCTGCGGCTACTTTTTCTCCCGGCTTTACCAAAATCGTATCACCTTCTTTTAAGGTGTCGGTTTTTACATCATGTACCATATCGGGCATTACCATGTGTGCATCGGCGGGCATCAGTTGTACCAGCAGTTCCAGCTCCTTTGACGCACCTGAAATGGATTTCATTTCTATTCAATGCCCCAACAACATAATGAGAATAAGGGTTGCCAGTTCCCAAAAAAAATCCATGCCTTGCAAGCCAAATACAATGGCTACGCTGTAGATGTACGCTACGGTGATGGCGAAGCCAACAAGGAACATCATACCGGGATTTTTTGTTTTTAATTCATCCGCCAGTCCTTTTAAAAAAGGCCAGCCCCCATATACATACACAACCGATGAAAGTGCAAATAAAAGGTATTGGTCACCAGGAAAATCGAAGTGAAAATTTAACCAATGCTGTATCATTTTCGATAGCAACATAATCGGAACAGTAAGTATCAATACAACATAAAAACGCTTTCTAAAGTCTGCAATCATACCGCCATGCATACCATGACCGGTATGTTCAGCGGCTGATTTTTTTACCGGAACAAGGTTCATTCCGCAGAGGGGGCAGTTGCCGGGATGGTCCTGCATAATTTGGGGATGCATCGGGCAGGTATACTGCTGCGCAACCGAAGAAGAAGGGGCATCTGCAACTTCGGCGCTGGTTGTTTGCTGATGGTGGGTATGCTGTTCCATATTGTTGTTAATTTTTTAATGAAAGGCTGTCTTTTGTTGTTTTAATCCAGTCAAGTATCAGCACTTTATTTTCCGCTGATAACTTTGCGTTTTTATGAAGCATTGTATAAGAATTTAAAGGCATTGTGTTATCATTAATACTGTTGATGATTGCCTGCAATTTGCTTTGCTGTTTACGGTTTGAATAGGTCCCAAATTCACTAAAGTTGAGATTTGCTTTTCCCTCTTTAATATGTGATGCCATCCACCATGCTCCGGGTTGTATGAAAGAATACCACGGATAATGAGTGTTGTTGCTATGGCAATCGTAACACGAAATCTGCAGTACAACAAAAATTCTCCCGGACATTTGGTACATCTGTTGTATATCCGTTGCCAGCATCTTTTCACTTTTATTTCGTGCAGGTTGTATAAACTGGATGGCAACAACACCCACCAATAGCCCCAATAAAAATTTCTTTTTCAGGGTCATACATTTACTTTAATTCTTCTTTTACAGTACCGCAGGTGGGCATTGATTTACCCAAATAAGGATTAGCAATTTCTTTTGTTTCGCTTAACCAGTTTGCTCCCTTTCCATCATTGTACATCGGGCAATGATCATAATAAAGCTGCTGCCCGGCGCCAAAAGTTTTAACCAGTTGATACATATCCTTGCTCAGCATATCAAAATGCTCCCGCTGGTGCTTAATGTTACCTGCGTTTGCACCAATATGTTCTGCATGTTCTTTGGCATCATCTTCCACATCATTGTAAATTTTTGCCTCGTCTGCCGTTAATGCAGCCTTATTAAAACTGGCAAAGGCTTTTACCATTTCCTTGCCAGCAGAAGCTGCTGCGGCATTGTTGTCTTTTGCAAATGCATTTTTCATTTGCAGGTAACCAGCCAAAATTTCTTTTATTGAAACGACATTTGTTATGGGTGCCGCCGGAGCTTGTTTGTTTACAGTATCAACGGGTGCTGCCGTAGTCGGCTCGGTGGTGGTATTGCTTTCTTTTTTATCGGAACCTGTATTGTTGCATGCGGCAAGCAGGGAAGCTGCTGCAAACATGCTGATGATTACTTTTTTCATATTGATTTTTTTTGTGTGATTGCAGATACTGCAGGGGGCGATGATTTTGTTTCAAATAACCACCTGTACGTGAACTAAAACGCTACAAAGTTTCGGTCACTTTGCCGCAGGTCAGCATCGCCTTTCCATAATAAGGATTTTTGATGGCGGTTTCATTGCTTAACCAATACATTTTTTTCATGGGGCAATACTGCTGGTAAACCGGTTCAGCAGAGAGCCGGGCAGTTTTTGCCAACGTAAAAATAGTATTGGAGAGTGAAGACAAGGCTGTTCTTTGCGTCTCAATTTTACCCGACGTTGCAATGGTTTCAGCATCTTTTTTTAACTTATCCAGTGTACCCATAAAAGCAGTATGATCTGCTGCTGACAAGGCTTTCATGTCAATGCCTCCAATTGCGCTAATCAACTCACCAGACTTTGCTGCCGCCGCTGTTGCATCACTGCCAACCAATGCATTTTTTACATTGTAATAGGCGTTAAGTAGTGTAGATAGCTGGTTTGTTTTTGTGCTGTCCTGTGCAAATGTGTACTGTATAGATATGAGGAATGCCAACGATAAAAATATTTTTTTTGCAACCCTAACTGTCGTATTTTTTTGAGCTTGAATGTTTGTGTTCATTTTTGATTGATTTGATGTTTTAATAATAAAATAATTACAGGCATGGTTTTTTATCATGCAGTAAAAGCAACACATTCTAGTCAATCATATCTGAAAACGCCTTATAAGAACCAGTATGTCTGGTGGCGGTGGATGAAAGAGAGGAAGCAGATATTGGTGAACTGTTATCCCTGCGTATTTATAAGTAGCTGGAGTTTGAAAATCATTGATCAGCAACACAAAAGCTGGTACCTTAAGAACCGTATTTAAACTGCTGTCAAGTGCTTTATCAATTTTTTGAAAACTAATAGCGTTATTATTGCAACAGTCATTTTTTTGGGTACTTTTTTTTAGATCCTGCTGGTGTTTGTTTTCGTGTTGGTGCCGATGTTGATGTTGCTCACCATCAACATCTTCGTGCATGGTCTCAGTTTTTTTAGTCTCATCATGATGGTGATGCTTACTGTTATATCCCATATCTATACCTATTGCGCAGGCAAAGCCCAATATCGTATTCAGGGAGAACACAATCAGCAACGCTGCAGCTTTAAGTTGTATCGATATATTTTTCTTCATTTGTGTGCTTCAAAATTAGCGCAATTATTTAAGATGCAATATGGGTGCCATTTTGCAATGTGTGGGGTTGCCGGGAAGTTATGTATTGAAGAGCATTACCGCACTCATCACAATCATCAGTGAATCTTCAATAATAGTAACAGTGCTCATGGGCAAGTTAAAAACATCTCCCAGGCAGGCACATTTTATTTTTCTTTTATTCAATACACTCTGCAATACGCCGGTTATACTAACCGCCATTACAATAAGGGTAACAACATTAGTTAACAAAGGTTTAAATCCAGTGAGGTAGGCAACACCCAATGCCAACTCTGTAAAAGCATACACATACCCCCAGTTGTTCCAACGCCTGGCTACCACGTCATACATGGCATAGCTTTCTGCAAAGCCTTTTATATTTAACAATTTAAAAAAGGAGAATACTAAGAAGAAGCCCGCCATAAAATGGTTCATCCAGTTCATCCAGTCGAAGCGGCCATTATCAAATTCAACCAGCAGCGTTGCGCCTGTAATATATCCGAAGATGAGCAGTATTGGCTTGTAAGTAGCTACCCATGATTTTGTTTCTTCGTCAGCAACTTTTATTGGAGCAGCTTGTACTGCTTCTGCTAACTGGTATTTTGGATATTCTTTTAAAGCATCTTTTAATAAAGAGATGGCAACATGTTTGTCCATGTCAATAGTTGCATGGCCTTTAGGCAAATCGATCGCAACATTTTTAACTCCCGCTACTTTCGATAACAGTTGTTGCACTTTTGCCTGGCAGCCAGAACAGGTCATTCCAGAAACGTTATAGGTATGTGTCATGATAATTATATTTTGACTACAAAGTTACCATCACACATTACCCTGTATGTTACAGAATTGTGGAAACGATTTATATAATTTTGAGATTGTGTTACCGGCGGATACAGGTGTTTATTTCTATCAAAGCAGTATCACATTTCGGGCATTTGCCGCACTGGTTACTTACCACCCCGGGATGAGTCGGGCATGCATATATAGTGGAAAAGTGTAAAGGAGTATAACCACAAGAATGATTTCGTCATACATGCCCGGTGTTGTATGATGGCATCAAATTTTATCAAGCGCTTTTCGTTGGCCTCCTATTTTTTTAAAGGCGCTCGGAGTGAGGCCGATGATTTTTTTGAACTGGGCAGACAAATGGGCCACACTGCTGTAGCCTAATTGAAAAGCTATTTCACTTAAACTGAGTTCGTCATAAATAAGCAATTCTTTTACCTTCTCAATTTTTTGGTTGATGATATATTTTTCAATTGTCACACCTTCTACCTGGGAAAATAAACCACTCAGGTAACTGTAATCTTTGTGTGTTTTTTTTGCGAGTATAGCAGAAAAATTCTGCCTTTCGTCCGCTTCGCTGTAGTGTACCTGTTCTACAATAATGTTCTTAATTTTTTCTATCAGTTTCTGCCTGGTATCATCCAAAACTTCAAAACCCAGGGCAGCAAGGTTATTTTTTAATTGATCAAGCTGCAACACGCCTGGCTCCTGGCTCAACGACACTTCACCTAACACAATGGAACTTACAGCCAACTGCAGCTTGTCTAATTCTTTTTTTACAGCGGCAACGCACCGGTTGCAAACCATGTTTTTTATGTAGAGTTTCATTGTTGGTATTTTTGAAAAGCCAGGCACAAAATTACGTGCATTATATACGAACTGCCTGAATTAGCCAATGAAATTATTGCCGTATGCTAATGCACGAATCTCTGTAGTAAAAGGAGTTTAATAAAGCTGTTTCATGCCACCTCATCTTTTCTTGTTCACAAATTTTTTATTGACATCCGATTTAAATCTACAACTACAAATGCTCAAGAAAACGATCTCAATAAAGGCCTTTAACCAATCGATTTAATTCGGCTGATCACAAGTTTAATGTGATTTAATAGGGTGAACTTTAATATAAAGTAGACCAGTTGGTTCATGATTTGTCTAACTATTTTTAAACTAATTCAAAAGGTTTCAGCAGATTCTTGTCACCAGAAATTAAACAAAGCCCCGGGCAGCCTAATTGGGCCCCATTGATTGATATAATTTACGGAAGCCACACAAAAAAAGGCCAGTAAAACATGCATTTTACTGGCCTTTTCCCCAAGAAAAATTGATTATCAGCGGAGAGTTAGGGATTCGAACCCCAGGACCTGTTACAGTCAACAGTTTTCAAGACTGCCGCAATCGACCGCTCTGCCAACTCTCCGGGTGCAAAATAATAGTGTTGAACTTTATCTACCAAAAATAAATTCCAATAATGATATTTTATTTCAATCCACCTGGATGCAGATGACTGCAACGCCAGTAAGCACGGGCATCCGGGTCAGCATCGCCACCAATAAAATATTTGTTGTGGTGTACAAAAAAAAGCCAATCTTTATCTTTAAATGATAAACCAATGAAATTAGCAGCCTGTGTTGTATTAGTATTTTTTTATAATAGCGTCTTGGCGCAACCCGAAACCGAGTCTATTAAAAAATCAATCAATACTTTTTTTGCGGGTATGAAGTCCAATGATTCGGCACTCATAAGCAGCACGCTGGACTCAACCTGTTTTTTATATTCTATTATGCAGACAAAAGCCGGCGCCACGGTACTGGAAGAAGAAAAAATGGCCGCCTTTTTAAAACAGGTGACAGATTTAAAAGGGAAAAATATAGATGAACGTCCGCTGAGTTTTGATATTAAAATTGACGGCGCACTAGCCATTGCGTGGACGCCGTACAAACTATTTTTCAACGATCAATTTTATCATTGCGGCGTGGATGTTTTTACCTTAATTAAAAGAGAAGGCAACTGGAAAATAATGGGCATCACCGATACCCGCCGAAAAGATGGTTGCAATTAACTGCCTTCGCTGGCCGGTTCTTTTTCCAGCACCAGGCTTAAATCGTTGAGGCTTACGGTTAGCGGTACAACGCCCAGCTGTACAATGGCTTTCTTGCCCCTGATCTCTTTTAAAATGCCCACCTGCCGGTTCTGCCGCATCATAACTTTATCGCCGGGTTTTACTTCACCTTGTACCTGGATGAATTTTTCATTCAATTTCTTTTGCTGTTTTTCATTCACCATTTTTTCTTTCTGGTTAAACAACAGGGCGTGAATCATCTTCACTACTTTGTCTTTATCATCAGACCGACGCCATTCAATCACCATCGCTTTTAGCCTGCGCTCCATATCTTTTAAATACTGCAGTTGATTTTCTGATAATTTATTCTGGTGTTTCAACCTTTCTATTTCCTGGTTGTGTTTTTCCTTGTTCAGCACCTGCTGCATCTCTTTTTTCAGCCGCTCATTTTCTTTTAATAAATGTGTGAGCTCCTTTTTTTCAACATCAATTTTTTGCAGGTCCTGCTCGGTACGGTTCAGTAATTTATCAAGTGTAAAATGATCTTCATCTACCAGCGTCCGGGCTTTGTCAATCAGTTTTTTATCCAGCCCGATTCTTTCGGCAATGGAAAAAGTGTAACTGCTGCCTGGCTTTCCGGTAATCAGCCGGTACATCGGTAACAGGTTTTTTTCATCAAACTGCATGGCACCGTTGATGATGCCCGGTACTTTATTGGCCATCACTTTCAGGTTAAGGTAATGCGTGGTAACAATGCCAAAACTATGCTTGTGCGCCAACTCTTCCATAATTACTTCTGCAAATGCACCTCCTAAATTAGGGTCACTACCGCTGCCCAGCTCATCTATAAAAAACAAGGTTTTACCATTGGCATTCTCCATAAAATGTTTCATATTTTTCAGGTGACTGGAGTAAGTACTTAACTCAAATTCCAGGCTCTGCGTATCACCAATATGAATCATGATTTGTTTAAAAATTCCCATCTCGCTGTCGGGGTGAACGGGCACCAGCAAGCCACTCTGCATCATCAGTTGCAGCAGTCCCACTGTTTTTAATGTAACCGTTTTACCGCCTGCATTCGGGCCGCTGATTACCAGTATGCGGTTCTTATCATTCAGCGTAATGTTTACCGGTATAGTGGGTTTATTGCTTTTTTGATTGTACAATAACAACAGGGGGTGGTAGGCGTTGATTAAATGAATGTGCGCCTTATCATACAACTGCGGAAAATTACCGCCGGTTGCAATGGCCCATTTGGCCTTGGCATAAATAAAATCAAATTCACCAGCTATTTCATGATACGTTTTTAACAGCGGCGCATATACACTTAGTTGCTGGGTAAGCTTGCGCAAGATTTTATACACTTCCCGGCTTTCTTCATGCTCCAGCGAAAAAATTTCATTGTTTAATTCTGTGGTTTCTTCGGGCTCAATAAACGTTGTCCGGCGGCTGTCGCTTTCCCCATGTAACACGCCTTTTATCATGCGTTTTTGTTCTGCAAATACTGCCAGTACGCGGCGGCCATTCATAAAACTTTCTTCAATATCTGCCAGGTGTCCCAGCTTGTTTAGTTTGCTTACCAGCCGGTCGAATACTTTTCTTAATTCGTTGCGCTTTCGGTACAGGCTCATTCTTATTTTGGCCAATTCCTCGCTGGCACTATCTTTCACGCTGCCCGATTCATCCAGTATATCATCTATCAGTTCAGTAATGCTCTTTTCGTAATAGGTGTTTTCAATTACTTTGGTCAGGGCAGGGTAGGCAAGGCGCCGCTCATTATCAAACCACCTGAAAATATTGCTGGTATTTTCTGCCAGCTTGCGGATAAACAAAAATTGTTCGCCAGTTAGCACGGCGCCAGGTATGCTAAGCAATTTTATTTCTCTGCTCACATTCAACACAAAATCATTGGGAAAATATTGACCTGTTTGTACAACGAGTTTATATTCGTATCCCTGCCGCAGATCGGTTTCTATAAAATCCTTTCTTGTATGTATGCGTAAGTTATTTGCTTTTGCTTTGCCGTATTCAGTGCGGCAATACTCTGCCAGCAAGGTTTTCACCTTTTCATATTCCAACTGCACCAGGGCCGATTCCGGAAAAAATTTCATTCTGTTAGTCGCTTAAGTATTATTTTATTTTTTGTCCCGGCAAAGGTACTAAAATCGGCATCGTTGCGTCGCACACGTGTACTATTGGTGCATACAGCAACTTTTATCAAAGCGTAGGGGTGCGGTTACAGGTTGTATTCATTTTCATTCAATTTATTCAAACATACCATTTCGATAATAACATGGAACCATTCGGGCATTATCGGCAGCTGCTTGTAATTTTTAAATGCGTTCGATTCACATTTGGTTATTGTGTTTTGCACATACTGTTCCTACGGAACAAAGCATCGTTTGATGGATAATGTTCTATCTACCTATTGTTCCGATGGGAACAGAAGATGCTTAACCAGACGGGGTGCCCCATCGGGGCATTACGTGGGTAGTACAGGGTTGAATGACATTACCATTTAGTTGAGTCGACGCATTCAGTGCAATCCATTCAATGCAAAGCATTATAAAGAAGCCCGTAACGTTAAATGAAAAGGAGTAGCTACATGCTCGGTAGATTTTGCTACGATCAGCTGCGCTGCTTTTTCGCCCATTAATTGAAAATCAGTGGATATGGTGGTGATACCATTGAGGATGATTTTTTTCAGCGGTGTTTCGTTGTAAGAAATTACGCCGACGTCTTTGCCCACTTCCAGTTTTGTTTCAATGATTTTTTCTATGAGCACTACCAGGTCATTTTCCATCAGGCTAATGAATACTTCCCCTGCAGAAATGGTGGCTTTGTTTACATTGGCAACCACTTCATAATTAAACGCATACTGGGTGCAGAAACGGTAAAATCCTTCGAGTATCTTTTTGGGGTGATAAGTATATTCCGGAAAAATAATTTTAATGGTTTGGTAATGGCTTAACCTGTCCACTACCTGTTCCAGCGCCTCATACAAATCCTTTTCAAAGTCTTCGTACACTGCCGCAAAATTACCATCTACTCCCGGTAATAACTGGTCAAGCAGCAGCAGTTTTTCTTTTGGAATGGTGTTGATAATTTCATGCGCTTTTTCGCCGCCTTCCAAAAAATGAGGAATGATAACATAGTTGGTATAATCATCTCTTTTTTCAGTGAGTAGTTTTCTGAACAACGCATAATCATTGTTGTAAATGTAGAAGTCAATCACCGTTTCTTTGCCGAGGCTGGCAACAAAAGCATCGTACAGTATTTTTTTATGCGTACTCAGTTTATTAAACAGTAAAAATATTTTAACGGGTTGCTTTACATCCGCATTGCTGATAAAATAGCCCTTGCCCGGCACGGAACCAATTACACCCCGCTTCTTTAAATGTTTGTAAGCTTTTTCTGCAGTATCGCGGGAAATGTCAAGCTCAAAACTTAAATCGTTGATGGAGGGCAGCAGGTAACCTTTTTCAATCTTTCCCTTTTCAATGGCTTTTACAATAGAGTTGGTAAGCTGCATGTACTTAGGGGTAACAGCATATTCATCAATGGTAATAAGACTATAAATATTTTCAGAAGCCATCTAAAAGCAATAGTTTGTCCGCAGGGTGTTGGTCTTTGCCAGGCCGTAAATGCGGGTAGTAAAAAATATGTATGCCCGAAAATACTGCTTTTTGAGGCACTTCAGCCACATGGGTTTGATTTGGTGTTAAACTGACACAATGGGCGGATACAAGGGGATGCTCAATTGATGCAATCAATATCACCGTCCATGTAAGTACAGGATGGTAACGCCAATTATTAAAAATACTTTTACCACATTGATTGTTATGCTGCCACGACTACAGTATATTGCCGCATGTCGTCATTTTATTCCGTTTTGAAAAGGAGCGATCTTCCAAAAACAACCTTGTTTGCTATGATTCAACTTAAAACAAACCGTACCAGGTCGATTGTATTAACAGTCCTTACTTTCTTTGTATTTCATACCACGTCCGCCCAAAACAAGGCCACCTGGATTTGGTATCCGGGCGATTTTGAAATTTGGCTAAGTAACCAGGTTCAAACAAAGCGTACCGAAAGAAATGCATCTATTCCCCCGTTCTGGCAGGTTTTCAGTCACCAGGTAGTGGTGAATTTTTCGAAGGAGGTAGAACTGGCTGAACCTGAAACGATTGAAGCGACCGTAGAGGGACAATACAATGTAACAATTGATGGAAGATATGTGCAAAGCGGCATTCAACATATTACCGTGCCGGCAGGTAAGCACAATATTAATTTCCAGGTATACAACCAGGTGTCACCGCCGGCTGTTTTTGTAGAGGGTAAAACAATCAATTCCGGCACTACGTGGACGGTGGAAACAGTACACAATAACTCCGATGAAAATATGCAGGGAAAGGTTAAAGATGGACACGCCGGCAGCTGGAATTTTAATAGCAAAGTGGAATTACCTTCTCAATATAAATTGGCCACCAAAGAAGTAAAAGCGGCAACAACAACAAAAGGCCCGCATTCCGTACTGGTTGATTTTGGTGAAGAAACTATTGGTTTTGTTCAGCTTAAAAATCTTGCCGGAAGCGGAAAAATTACTTTGTATTATGGCGAGTCGCTTGAAGAAGCGATGTCATTAGATTCCTGTGAAACGCTGGATCAGTACACCATCAAAGATGCCAAAGGAGATTTTACGGCAGATCATTCCCGGGCTTTTCGTTTTGTAAACATTCAATATGATGGTGCCATTGATTTTAACGAAGTGTCCATGTTGTATGAATATCTTCCATTGCAAAACCGCGGCGCATTCAACTGTTCTGATGAAGAAGTAAATAAAATCTGGCAGGTGGCTGCCCGTACATTGCAGCTAAACACAAGAGAGTTTTTTTTGGATGGCATTAAGCGGGATCACTGGGTTTGGTCGGGCGATGCCGTACAATCTTACCTGATGAACTATTATTCTTTTTTTGATAACGAGGCTGTTAAAAGATCTACCTGGGCATTGCGGGGTGCGGAGCCTGTGCAAGCACATATCAATACCATACTGGATTATTCGCTGTATTGGTTTACCGGCATTTATGATTATTATCAATATTCCGGCGATGAACAATTTTTAAAAAGCGTTTATCCCCGCATGGTTTCTTTAATGGATTTTGTGTTAAAAAGAAGAAACAGCAATGGCATGGTGGAAGGCCTGCCGGGTGACTGGGTATTTTTAGACTGGGCACCCATGGAGAAGGAAGGAGAATTGAGTGCGATGCAATTGCTACTCGCCCGCAGCCTGGAGTCGATGGGTATTTGCGCTTCGCTGATGAAAGATGAACAAAAGGCGGCTGAGTATAAAAAGCTGTCGGTGGATTTAAGAAAAAAGATAATCGACACTTTTTGGGATCCACAACAGCAGGCTTTTATTCATAGCAGAAAAAATGGCATCCTTGATAAACAGGTTACCCGTTATGCCAACATGTTTGCGATGATGATGGGCTACATCGATTCTGCCAAAATAGAAGCAGTAAAAACCAATGTGCTGATGAATGATAAAGTGCAAAAGATTACAACGCCCTATATGCGTTTTTATGAACTGGCTGCGCTTGCGGAAACCGGTCAGCAAAAATATGTACTGAGAGAAATGAAAGATTATTGGGGAGGCATGCTAAAGGAAGGCGCCACTACATTTTGGGAGGCATACGATCCACTCGAAAAAGGGGCTGCACGGTATGCCATGTACGGCCGCCCTTTTGGTAAAAGCCTTTGCCACGCCTGGGGTGCAAGCCCGTTGTATTTGTTGGGTAAGTATTACCTGGGAGTAAAACCAACCACGCCAGGGTATGCTGAATACATTGTTGAGCCCAACCTGGGTGGGTTAAAATGGATGGAAGGTAAAGTGCCGACACCGCAAGGCGACATTGCGGTATATGTAACCACCACGCAAATAAAAATCAGCACGGCCGGTGGAAAAGGGTTGCTGCGTTTTAGAAGCGCCAAAACACCTTCCACAAAAAATGGAGTCATCCGCAAGGTGGCCGCTAACCAATATGAGGTTGATATGGAACAAGGCAAAGCATATACAATCAGCTACACGGCAGTTAAACAATAAAATGTCTGCTGATATAAATCTTATAAAGAAAACGATTACAGCCTGAAATTAAATTTCCCAGGCCATCCCAATAAATCAATTTTAAAAATAGCATACGCGATATGAACCAACGACTGTTAAATGCCAAACAAATTATATTGCCAACGTTTTTGATGGCTATTCTTTTTTTACTGACGAATAGTCTCCAGGCCCAGGCAGTGATTGATAACCTGCAGGTAGAGTATACCAAAACGCCCATGGGCATTGATGTGAAGGCGCCACGCTTTAGCTGGCAAATGACCGCACCTGCCGGCGAAAGAAATTATGCACAGACCGGCTACCAGCTGGAAGTGAAAGAGGCAACCGGAACAGTGGTATGGAACTCAAAAAAAATTGCCGGAGCCACGGCCCTTGGAATTGTATATGCCGGGATGCCTTTGAAAGCGGCAACCAGGTATACTTGGGGAGTGACAGTTTGGGATCAAAAAGGCAAAACCGCGAAAGCTGCTTCCTGGTTTGAGACTGGGCTGATGAACCCAACCTTGTCTGCATGGGATGGCGCCAGCTGGATTGGCGGAAGCAATGAAGATCTGGTGCTCTATTCAAAATACCTGCCCCTGTTTAATTTAAAATATACAGTGGCAATTGCAGCAGGTAGTTCAAAGGCAAGCATTATACTCGGAGCCAACGACCCAAGATTGATGGATAAAAACAAGAATATTTTCCAGGTGCAGAATGGCCGCAATCAAAGCTATATAAAAGTTGAACTGGACATATCAGGTGTAGACGGAACAGCAACAGGCAGGGCAAAACTACATTTTTACCGTGCCGGTTATACGCAACATGATACGGCATCCCGGCCACTTAAAACCTTCGACATTAAAACGGATTTTATCAATAGCAATAATAAAAATAATAGCCACCGGATTGCAATCAAAGATGAATTTGGCAAGCTTTCGGTTATGCTGGATGATAGTCTTTCTTTTTTTGTACCGGAGCCCCAAAAAGAATCAGCGGGGGCCAGGCCTTATCCCTCATTCGATAAAGGTGCGGTTGTTAATTTAAACCCGGTAGGTTCAGGGGGTGATTACATTACTTTTGGAATGCTCTGCGATATGGGCTTTTCGGTGGATGCCGGACAGAAGGCACTCTTCTCCAATGTAACTGTATCAAACATTCGCAACCCCGCCAATACCTTATTTTACGAAGACCTGGCAAAGCCCGCATACGATGGTATTTATAAATCGTTTGCAGGGGATACCAGCACTGGATTTAGCGTAAAAAATAATTCGTACCAGGTCAATGGCGGCAGTAGTGGTTTGTTTGTTGTAGCAGACCCAAGTCACAATTCAATGCCCTTGTTGCGGACGAATTTTGCAGCGGCCAATAAGAAAATTCAAGGAGCAAGATTGTATGTTACCGCCCGGGGCATTTATGAAATGTATTTAAATGGAAAGCGGGTGGGGGAAGATTATTTTAACCCAGGGTTAACGCAGTATAATGTTACGCATTTGTACCAAACCTATGATGTTACCAGCATGGTCAACAGCGGGCAAAACGCCCTGGGCGCTATGTTGGGCGAGGGTTGGTGGAGCGGGCTGCTGAGTTTTGGTACCATATGGAATCACTTTGGCGATCGCCAGTCATTGCTCGCCAAGCTGGTGGTTGAGTATGAAGATGGTACAAAAGATGTCTTCACGTCCAACGACAAGAACTGGAAATATTACAACAACGGCCCGGTTATTTATAGCAGCCTTGATATGGGCGAAGTGTACGACGCAACAAAGGAAGCGGCTATAAGGGATTGGAGTACGGCGGCCTATGATGACAGCAAATGGAAACAGGCAATAAACATTCCCTTGCAGGGAACAAGTTACCGTGAAGGCTCTGTTGGTTTTATGGGAGACAAAGAAACAATCGGCTATGATAAATTATCGTTGATTGGACAAATAGGAGAGAACGCCGGTTTGTACAAAACACTTACCGCAAAAACAGTGAAAGAGGTTGTTAAAGGAGTATTCGTTTACAACATGGGGCAGAATTTTGTGGGTGTTCCAAAAATCGAAATAAAAAATGGTAAGGCGGGGCAAAAACTAACGGTAAGGGTTGCTGAAATGTTATATCCCGATTTAAAAGAATCGGGCAATAATGTTGGTTTATTAATGACGGAAAATTACCGGGCGGCATTGAGCCAGGATACCTATGTGATGAAAGATGGTGAACAAACATGGCAGCCGCACTTTACTTCACATGGTTATCAGTATATTGAAATTAGTGGCATCGATGAAGCATTGCCGCTGGAAGCAGTACAGGGATTGTGCATCAGCTCGCTCAGGAAAATAACTGCAGACTACGCAACCTCTAACGACAAGGTAAATAAACTATGGTCAAATTTAATTTGGTCAAACATTGATAATTTTTTAACCATTCCAACAGATTGCCCGCAGCGCAATGAGCGCATGGGCTGGTCGGGTGACATCAGTGTTTTTTCCCGTACCGCCACCTACCTTTCCAATGCAGATCAATTTTTGAGACGCCACATGTTTGCCATGCGGGATGTGCAAACGCCCAAAGGTAAGTTTACTGACGTGGCGCCTGTTGGGGGCGGTTTTGGCGGATTGCTCTGGGGCAGTGCAGGTATTACTGTAGCATGGGAAGCTTATCAGCAGTACAATGACATTGCCCTTTTGCAGGAACATTATCCGGCCATGGTTACATATATCAACTACCTGGATAGTTGCATTGATAGAACAACAGGGCTTTGTACCGACAGGCAATTAGGTGATTGGCTTGGGCCACAAAATAACCAGTTGGGAACCGACTTCCTGGTGACAGTGTACCACATTTTTGATTTGGGCATTATGACGAAAGTGGCTGCAATAGTCAATAATAAAACCGATGCCGCAAGATTTAAAAAAATGTATGAGGAACGTAAATCTTTTTTCAATAGAACATTTGTAGACGCCCATAAAAAAGCGATGGGGCTGATTGGCGGTGGCATGTTTGGCAATGCAAACGAGAAGCCCGTATTTAAGGAAGCGGATACACAAACAGCTTACGCGGTAGGTCTTGCACTTGGCGCTTTTGATGACGCCAATATTCCATTTATGGTAAGAAATTTAAAGGATGCAGTCGAAAGAAAAAATACCGGCGATGACGGGATAGAACGTCCTAACTACTCATTGATGACGGGCTTTATCGGAACGGCGTGGATCAGCAAAGCGCTCTCGGATTATGGCAACAGCGAACTTGCCTACAAGCTGCTTCAAAACAACCAGTTTCCTTCCTGGTTGTATGCAGTTGACCAGGGCGCCACTACCATTTGGGAACGCTTGAATGGTTATACAACAGATAAAGGTTTTGGTGGAAACAATGGCATGAACTCTTTTAATCATTATTCTTTTGGTGCCATCGGTCAGTGGATGATGGCTTATTCACTGGGCATACAGCGGGATGAACCGGGCTTTAAGAAATTTATATTGCAACCAGAGCCTGATCCAACGGGGCAGATGACCTGGGCTAAAGGATACTATGATTCCGACTATGGAAGAATCAATAGCGGCTGGAAAATAGCCAATGGAAAATTGACGTATACAGCGACTGTGCCAGCTAATACTTCGGCTACACTTTATCTGCCGGCAAAAAATAGTAAAAATATACTGGAAGGCTACAAGCCTGTTGCAGAAAGCAAGGGCGTTCGGTTGATGAGATATAACAATGGAAAAGCGGTATTTGTATTATCATCCGGTAGCTACGAGTTTACGGTGCCTCAATAATTTAAAAAAGGTGTTTTTACTGATGGGCTTGTGAAAACTGTAATCTTTATGACTACTTAACAAGCAAGCTGGTTCTTTCCTGTTTTTCCAAAGGGCATTGGGGGCCACAAAAAATCGTCCGTATCATTTAAAACTCAAGCTATTTGTTTTAAGTTAAATGATATGGAAGATTTCCCCACCCCAACTGATAAAAAATAATAATGGGCGGATGTTTCAAATTCAACAGGTATTGAAACAATCGTTTGGTCGCAACATTTAATGGTTTTGTAGCATTTTTGCAGGCACAAATTTGAGGGTAGGTATTTTTATATTTCTTTTTTTAAGACATCCTGAATTAACTTGTGCGCAAAAAAAAACAGTATTGAAACCAAAACACTTCTTTTATATATCGTCAGCACTTGTATGCACGCTGCTGTATTCCTGCGGTGCCGCTGATAAAAACACGCCTGATCCACGTGCCGCCCAGCCACCCAAGGCGTATAAAGTACTCACGATGAGTCCGCGTAAAGCATCTGTAAATCTTGATTTTCCCGCTACCATACAGGGGCAGGAAATCATCGAAATCAGGCCCAAGATTGACGGCTACCTGGATGCTATTTATGTGCAGGAAGGTGCCGCCGTTCAAAAAGGGCAATTGCTTTTTCGCATCAGCAATCCGCAGTACGAGCAGGAAGTGATCACTGCATCAGCAATGATCCGCAGCGCAGAGTCGGATGTTGATGCAGCAAAAATGCAGGTGGCTAAAGTAAAGCCATTGGTGGAAAGAGACATCGTGAGTAAATTTGAATTACAGTCTGCAGAGTATTCACTAAAGGCAAAAGAAGCCGCCCTTGCCCAGTCTAAAGCCGCACTGGCCAACGCCCGTACCAATGCAGGGTACACTGTGTTGCGCAGTCCGGCCACCGGAGTAATCGGTATGATCCCTTACAAGATCGGCGCATTGATCAATAACACCAACACGGAACCGCTCACCACCTTATCCAATATCGCTGTTGTGTATGCTTATTATTCGCTTAACGAAAAACAGCTGTTGCAATATTTTTCCACTACTTCCGGTGCCACCATACAGCAAAAGATTAACAACATGCCACCGGCTACCTTATTGCTGGCAGACGGATCGGTATATCCTGAAAAAGGAAAAGTTGCTCTTGCCAGCGGGCTTATTTCTACCGAAACAGGTACGGCAACTTTCAAAGCCATCTTTGCAAATCCATTGGGTATTATCCGCAGCGGCGCCAGTGCTACGGTACGGTTGCCTACCATTGTTGACTCAGCGATGGTAATTCCGCAAAGTGCTACGTATGAGTTGCAGGATAAAAGACTGGTGTACATCATGGATAAAAACAATAAGGTAACCAGTGATGCCATTACGGTGTTGCCTTCTGATAACGGCCAGTATTTTATTGTAACCAGCGGGCTGAAAGCAGATGATATTGTGGTGCTGGAAGGCCTGATAGGTTTAAAAGACAGTACCACTATTATTCCTAAACAAGCCGCTCCCGATTCAGTTTTCGCAAAACTTAAATAACCCCTTCAGGCAACTAAAATGATTAAAACATTTATAAAGCGGCCGGTACTCAGTACGGTTATTTCTATCATTATTGTGTTGCTGGGTATTCTTGGCCTCGTTAAGTTGCCAATAGAACAATATCCCAACATTGCGCCGCCAACGGTGCAGGTTTCCGCCAGTTATACCGGTGCCAATGCAGAAGTGGTATTGCGCAACGTTATCATCCCGCTGGAAGAAGCCATCAACGGTGTGGAGGGCATGACCTATATGACTTCGTCAGCAGCCAATGACGGCAGCGCTTCTATCCAGATCTATTTCCAGGTTGGTACTGATCCCGACAAGGATGCGGTAAATGTACAGAACCTTGTATCCAGCGCCACCAGCCAGTTGCCGCAGGAAGTAGTAAAGGTGGGTGTTACCGTTCGGAAGCAGCAAAGCAGTATGGTACTGATATTTGCACTGTATAGTGATAAGCCTGCGTACGACCAGACTTTTCTACAGAACTATGCCAACATCAACGTACTGCCGCAAATAAAACGTGTACCGGGGGTGGGCAACGCCAACAGTTTTGGCAGCCGCGAATATTCCATGCGCATATGGTTAAAGCCGGATGTAATGAGTGTTTACGGACTTACACCTGAAGATGTACAAAGTGCGCTGAACGAACAAAACATAGATGCGGCACCAGGTAAATTTGGTGAAAACGGGGATCAGAGTTTTCAATACGTAATTACGTACACCGGAAAATTACAGTCTGTTGCGGAGTTTGAAAATATTGTTGTTAAAGCAAAAAGCAGTGGACAAATATTACACCTGAAATATATAGCAAGGGTTGAGATTGGGGCCTTGTCTTATTCCAACGCAGGGTCGTTGAATGGCTATCCCGCAGTGGGTATGGCTATCAGCCAAACGCCGGGCTCTAACGCTCGTGAAGTAATTGACGTGTCGAAAAAAGTAATGGAAGAAGCCAGTAAATCTTTTCCTGACGGTATTCATTATACCGCCATTGTTGATATCAATAAATTTTTAAGTGCTTCTATTGAAAAAGTGATAATCACTTTACTGGAATGTTTTGGGCTGGTGTTCCTGGTAATATTTCTTTTTCTGCAGGATTTTCGTTCCACTTTGATCCATGGCATATCGGTGCCCGTTTGTATCACCGGTACATTTTTCTTTTTATACATATTTGGTTATAGCATTAACCTGTTAACCTTGTTTGCATTGGTGCTGGCTATTGGTATTGTGGTAGATGATGCCATTGTGGTGGTGGAAGCCGTGCACGCTAAATTGGAGAGCGGCTATAAGTCGCCCAGAAAAGCGGCTGTTGATGCGATGCAGGAAATAACAGGCGCCATCTTATCTATCACACTTATTATGGCGGCCGTATTTATCCCGGTTACTTTCGTGGGTGGATCCACCGGCGTTTTTTATAAACAGTTCGGGGTTACGCTGGCGGTGGCGATTGGTATATCGGCCGTCAATGCGTTAACGTTGTGCCCTGCACTGGCAGCCTTATTTTTACGTCCGCCAAAACATGTGGCGCAGGAACATCATAATTTTCTTCACCGGTTTGGCATCGGCTTTAACGCGGCCTACGATTCCATGACGGCAAAGTATACAAAGTCCATTCAGTTTTTATCGGTAAGAAAATGGATCGTGCTGGGCGCAACAGGCATCTTCATCGGGTTGTTTATTTTTCTTGTAAAAACCACCCCATCCAGTTTTGTTCCCGATGAAGATATGGGAACGATATTCGTGCCGATCAGTCTGCCTGCAGCCTCTTCTATGGAGCGTACAACTGCTGTAGTGAAACAGGTAAGCGACAGTGCCAGAACAATCCCTGAAATAGAAAATGTATTTCAAATTATCGGCTTTAATTTTTTGGCGGGCAGCGGCAGCAACTACGGAATTATATTTTTAGAACTGAAACCCTGGGATAAAAGAAAAGGGATAAGCAACCTGGATGTTATAAAAAAACTCAATCAAAAAGTGGCTGGTATCAGGGAGGCATCTATTTTTTCCATCCCGCTTCCCACCATCACTGGTTTTGGTGGTACCGGTGGTTTTGCTTTTCAGTTGCAGGATAAAGGAGGACACTCCATTACTGATTTTTACGGCGTGGCACAAAAGTTCCTGGCTGCTTTAGGCAAACGAAAAGAAATACAATACGCCACCACGTCCTTCGACCCCAAGTTTCCGCAATACGAGCTTAGTATCAACGTAGCGAAAGTTAAACAGGCCGGCGTTTCGGTGAATGAAATACTGGGCACCATGCAATTTTATTATGGCGGTTTCTATGCTTCCAACTTTAATAAATATGGTAAGCAGTACCGGGTAATGGTACAGGCTGATACCAATTACAGGGCTAACCTGGAAGGATTGAATAAAGTGTTTATCAAGTCGGGCAGTGGCCAGATGGCGCCCATCACCGAATTTATAGATGTGAAGCGCTCTTACGGTCCGCAAAGCATTACGCGGTTTAATATGTTTACTTCTATTTCTGTGAATGGTACACCCAATCCCGGTTTTAGTTCGGGCGAGGCATTGCTGGCGATTAAAGAAGTGGCGGCAGAAACCTTGCCTCCGGGCTATGGCTATGAATATTCGGGTATCAGCAGGGAGGAGCAATCCAGCGGCTCTGAATCCATCTTCATTTTTGTGCTGAGCCTGGTATTTGTTTACTTGTTACTAAGTGCGCAATACGAAAGTTATTTACTGCCGCTGGCGGTATTGCTGTCTATGCCGGTAGGTTTATCAGGGGTATACCTGTTTGCAAAAATGTTTGATATCGGCAATAATATTTACATGCAGATTTCACTGATCATGCTCATCGGTTTGCTGGCTAAAAACGCCATCCTGATGGTGGAATTTTCTTTGGGCAGAAGACGCAAGGGAATGAGTTTGATTGAATCTGCAACAGAAGGTGCAAAGGCCCGTTTGCGGCCGATATTGATGACCTCCTTCGCTTTTGTTTTTGGATTGATGCCATTGATGTTTGCTACCGGCGCAGGTGCTTATGGCAACCGGTCAATCGGAACGGGTGCCATCGGCGGAATGCTAATAGGTACTGTGCTGGGTGTGTTTGTAATACCTGGTTTGTTCATCGTATTTCAATCTTTACAGGAAAAAATACGGGGTAACAAGTACGATGAAAATGATGAATTGCTGGAACTATAACTTTATAAAACTGGAAAGCTAACAGAATGAAACGAATTGTATCCGGCGGAAAAATAGCGGTTGTATTGTGTGTAGTGCTCATTGCATTTATCCAGTCGTGCAAAGTTGCCAAACCGTATGTGCAGCCTGCAAATGCGGCCAGCGCTGACTTATATCGCAAAGCTATTTCTTCAGACACAACTAACATAGCCGATATCCCCTGGCAAAAATTATTTAGCGATACGGTGCTGCAGTCACTTGTTCAGCAGGGCATCAACAATAACCCCGATTTAGGTATCGCTATCGCCCGTATAAAAACTGCCGCGGCGAATGTAAGGCAGAGCAGCATGGCTTTATTGCCTTCGGTAAACGCCAATGCAGCGGCTGCGTTTCAACGTGTGCCAGCTACACAGTTTGGAACTACTGAAGCTTACCAACTATACGCCAACAGCAGCTGGGAAGCGGATATATGGGGCAAACTGAGCAGTGCTAAAAAGGCGGCGCTGGCATCACTGCTGCAAAGCGAAGCCTATCGGAGAGTGGTACAAACACAGCTGGTGGCCGACATCGCTACCAACTACTATTCGCTGCTGGCCTTTGATGCACAGTTGAAAATAACAAAGCAAACGGTAGAAAACAGGAAGCAGGAAGTGGAAACCATGAAGGCGTTGAAAGACGCGGATGTGGTTACCGGTGCTGCCGTTGTGCAAAGTGCCGCCAACCGTTATTCTGTTGAGATAACGATACCCGATCTGCAACAAAACATTCGCGAAATTGAAAATAACCTGAGCACATTATTGGGCAAAAATCCGGATACCATTTTGAGAAGCAGTCTTGATCAGCAAATGATTGATACAACGCTTGCGACTGGTGTTCCTTTGCAACTATTGGCCAACAGGCCCGATGTACAGCAGGCGGAATACCAGTTGCGCAATTCATTTGAACTGGTAAATGTGGCCAGGGCTTATTTTTATCCTTCGCTCAACATAACCGCTGCCGCAGGATTATCCACCACTGCGCTATCAAAACTATTTCAGCCGGCCAGTTTTTTTGCCAACATCGCCGGCGGTTTATTGCAGCCGGTGCTTGACAAGGGCGTCAACAAACAACGGCTCGCCATTGCGCAGGCAAGGCAGGAAGAATACCTGGGCACTTTTAAGAAAACTATTTTGGTGGCCGGGCAGGAAGTATCCAATGCCTTATATAGTTACCAGGCTGCTGCCAATAAACAGTCGCTGCGCTCACAGCAAATCTTTAACCTGGAAAAATCGGTTGAGTACACCAAACTCTTATTGCAATATTCTTCTGCGACGAATTATACAGATGTACTTACATCAGAACAAAGTTTGCTGGCGGCACAGCTGGGCAGTATCAATGATCGGTTACAGCAGCTTACAGCAGTGGTGAATTTATACAGAAGCCTTGGCGGGGGATGGAAATAATTTTGGAGGTAATCATTATTAAATATAAAAGAGGGGAGTGATACTTCAATTTTATTACCAGTATAGTTGTATAAATGCTTACATGAAAAGAGCCTGCATATTTTGCAGGCTCTTTTCATGTAATTAAAATATTTGAAGATTCCCAAGCTGTTTTTTGACGTCCCGGATTTATCGCGAAATGTTAACGATTAATTTTTTTCATCCACAACCATTGTATTTGTCCATTTGTCCTGCCAGGGGTTACATGGATTTCCTAACGCACTAAACACGCAGAAAGGAACGGCTCTGCTGAGACCTCTTTCACATGCTTTGCCTGCTGAAATTGGAGTGCCATCAACATTGACTGCCCTGGTGTTGGTGAAAAATTTACCAAGAGATTTACCCTTAAATATCGCTTCCACGGCAGACATATACAGCCCATATAATAAAAGTGAAATCAGCCTGTCAACTAATGCAAAACCAGGGCTGCTGCTTGTAAGCATATCTGCTGCGGTTGGCATGGCTAACGCCAACACAAATCCAAGCCCCAAAACAAAAAAGTAAAAAGAGATAATATCAATCACATAATTGGCCAGTCGCTTTCCCGTACTTGCTCTCACATAATAATATTCAGTTGTTAGCAGGTCCTCAGCGTTTTGTTCGTTTTGCATGGTGGTGTGGGTTTAATATTAATAATAGCATGTGTGATAATGAAAGATGGCGAGTCGCCCGGGTTATCCATTGCTAACCTGCTTTTTTATTTTCTGTCAATGTCAATAATCTCTCCTTTTTCCAGCATTGCTTTCAGTTCTTTTTTTGAAAAAGCAAACTCGTCTTCAGCATAAGCGGTGTCACCTTTGCTCTTTAAATCTGCAAGTCCGGTGATTTTATTTGTTTCAAAATTATTTATCCTGATTACCGCAGAGTCACCTTCAACAGCAGAAACTTTGTATAACGTGTACTGGGCTTTGTTGGTCTTCACTTCAAATACATCACCCGCTTTAGGTGTTAAAATCAGGGTGGCATTTTTCTCATCATTCTTTCTGTCACTGATTACGCCAGCAGTGATTGCCAGTGCGAGTAGCGCTGCACCGGCAAAGGTCCACACGGGTGTTTTTGTGTGTACTTTTAAATTTTCATAATCAGTTTTAAGCGATGCGGGCATTTCTTTTAACTTCAATACCTTTTTGCAATGATGGCACTGGCTTACAGCTGTTTTGCCGATAGGGAAAAATGGGATCCAGAAAACGTGCGCATACTTTTGAAATACATGCATTTCAACACTGTTTTGAGTGCCACAATTTGGACATTTATCAATCAATGTTTCTTTTAAAAGCTGGGTTGATTTAGTTCCGTAAACAATCATATGGTTTGGTTTTTAGTACAACGGGTATCCGGGTCGGGAAAGCAATGCCATTGTTAAAGGCCGGCTGAATTTAATATTTCCAGCACATAACGCTGATGTATGCAAAATAATTGCATTTTATCTGCTAAGGCATGCATGAAAACATTCACTTGCTTAAATCGCTTTTCGCTTTTTAATTTTAGCAAGCTAACGGTCAGTGAAACTGATAGCAAAATAAAAATCAGTGCAAGCCCGGCAATCAAAGACAATCCATATTTCTACATCGTGAAATCCGGGTAAAAGTGACTGAATGATTGGCTCAACAAGAAAAAGATAAATAACCGATCAGCTCAGCCAGGTGATGAGATGGCGAACAATTATTTTCTGCTTCGTCATGCTGTGCATTATAATCTAAAAAATATTTTCTTTTTATACAAAAAATAACACAAGCCCCAGGCTACACTAAAAATGCAAAATGACGAAATGATATTACTCAGCAGCGCGGGTACATGAATTACCTGCATCAGACCGTTGGTAATGGTCCTGAAATAATTTTCGAACCAACGGTCGCCAACGATTTCGAAAAACAGGTAAATAAACAAGGAGTTCATTCCAACAATCGTAAAAAATTGAAGGTGTTTATGGTGATTTTTGATGTCAATCCACCAGTAGGCCAATGATAAAAAAACCAGTGCCCACCCAAGCGAAGCAAGTGTAAATGTACTGGTAGCGGTATGTTTGATGATGGGCGTTACGCCTGCAATGTCAAGTCCGAATCCAAGTGCCAAACAACTGGCGCTTGCAATCAGCATGTACTTTAATTTATTTTTTTCGGCACTCAATAATAATTTGCCAATCATGGCGCCGGCAATGGTATGTACCGAAGTGGGGATGCAATTGATGGCTACCCAGCCATCCTTATTTATTTTGTTCATTAGTACGGTATCCATGTAATTACCAAAATTATGCTGGTCGGTAAAGGGTTGGTCAAATCCCGGTACATGTGTAAAACGATACAATACCTCCGTTAGCAACAAGATGCCAACACAGAAAATGATTTGTGCGCCGGTGCTCCACCGGAAAATAAAAAAAGTTACCAATGTTGTAAAAGACAATTGCGTTAATATATCCCACAACTCAAAAGATAAACCTGTTGGCCGTACAGAATAATCCAGCACACCCCAAAAAAACAGCCAGCCGCTGCGCTTTAAAGTCTTTTTAAAAGAATCACCCCACGACATACCTTGCTCCCGCTGTTTGTGTAGTGAGTAAGCCATAGCAACGCCCGCCATAAACATAAAGCAGGGTTGTATTAAATCCCAAAAACGCAGGCCATGCCAGGGATGGTGATAAAACTGCTGCACTATCACATTCAGGGAATTGCCTTCAGTGGCAATTGAAAGATTTTCATAAAGAGCGCAACTTTCCAGCGCCAACAAAATCATAATAAAACCACGCATAAAATCAAGCGACTGCAATCTTTTTGCAGCCACCATTGTATTGGACGGTAAAGGCATAAGGGTTTTTTAGAGGCTACAAAATAGGTTATTTTTTTTATAGAGCGAGGGTTGTTTAAACACACGCAAAATGGGGATGGGGCAATGCATAGTCGCATTCCTCGCAGTAGCTTATAAAAATTGGCATAACGGAAAATAATATAGATGTTGGAGATTTTATTGGGCGCCAGCCCAGGAAGTACTTTTAATTAATGCCGGGCATGCAACGTATGACCTTTGCGTGGCGTTATAAGCTGATGTAGGAAAGCTAAGTGTATTCAGCAGCAGCAGTTAATTTTTGTAAAATTACCTTATAAATTGGCGGCCAAAATAGTTGCAGAAGTTATACAACAATACAATGCGGATGGGGTTTTATCAATGAGTTTTGTCTTTTAGCATTTGCAATAACACCTTTGCATTTGCATTATTTTTATCTAGCTGCAGCACTTTGCTGCAATTTTTTAAAGATTCGTCAAATTGATTTATTGCATATTGTGCAGCCGCTATGCCATAAAGTATCCTATCATTATCAGGGTTTAAAATATTGGCTTCTTGATAGTACCGAATTGATTTTTGAAATTGCATGTTGTCATAGCATGTTGCGCCCAGGTTAAAAAAGGCATTCAGATATTGCGGATTATAATGTATGGCCTGCTCCAGTTGTACAATTCCTTCCTCAATTTTACCCTGGTCTATTAAAGTATTTCCAAGTTTGTATGATGCTGTATCTGGCTTAATGTGTTGACGGATACATTCACTAAATACAACCGCGGCTTTATCATTAATTTTCAGATCGTACAGCCGGATGCCTAATTGAAAAAGATCGTCTCCTTTCTTTTCCATTATAAATTTCATAAAATTATCGTTGGATACCAGGGGCTTTGTTGGGTCAGCATTTCCAACATCAAATCCATCATAAGAAGCAACACCATAATTTGTCGCCAAATGCCTGAGTTTTTCTTCCCGGTCATACAGTGTCTGTCTTGTATGTTGCTCCACTTTCTCAACGTGCAGAACAAAAACTCCGGAAGGTCTTTTGACAAGCTCTGCGATGTTATAAGATTGCCTTATCAGTTCGCTTTTAAGCGTTTCTAATTTTGATTTGTCATTGTCAAAAAAGAAATAGCCATACAGCAGGCTTTGCTTTGTATCTACGCCTTGTAATTGAATTTTATCAAAAATGGAATTGATCTTTTCTCTGTCTGTATAATTATTTGTCGGTATTACCTGGGCGTTACAATTCGCATAAATCAATAGAAGCGTAATAAAAGTAGATGCTATAAATTTCATGTGTTTGTTGATAGTGAACGCAGCAAGCTAATGAATTTATAGAAGTGGAGCACTATTTGATTTTTGTAAATTCGCCCAATGCAAAATAAGACTGTGCAGCATTTTTTTTGAAATTAAATTGATGAAAATGCAACAAAGATTTTTGGATATAAACGATTTTATAAAATTTACCTGGCGGCAGGTAAGAACATCATTCGTTTTGATGGCTGCACAAATAGCATGAGCAAATAAGCTGGGGTACAGGTTTGTAATTAATTCAGCTCTGATATAAAAGAGATAAATTCGCATAGAAACTTACAACCATGAAAAAAAATACCGTCGCATTTTATAGCACTTTATTATTAATATTGATCGTTATGTCGCTATTTTCTGTAAACGATGCCTTTGGCCAGGATAACAAACCTTATGTAAGAATTGCTAAAATTGTGGTTGATAGTAATCAATTGGAAAACTACAAAGCGGCCGTTAAAGAGCATGCTGAAGCGGCTGTTAGTAAAGAGCCGGGTGTATTGACTTTATATGCAGTGTATGATAAAGTACAGCCAACTAATGTAACAGTATTTGAGATTTATGCGAGCGTTGATGCATACAAATTGCATATTCAAACAGCTCATTTTTTAAAGTATAAAACTACGGTAAAAGATATGGTGAAGTCGCTGGTGCTGACGGATGTTGTGCCAATTGCACTTGAAGCCAAACCAAAACTATGAAGTCGGCTCGCTGGCTTTACTGCATTGTGTTTGCAAGCTGTTGAAGGTTTTAAATGTTCTATGCTTGCAAGATGCGCAAAAAAGCCGTCCAGGGCCCAACTTCATCTTTATATTGTTTAGCCATCACCCGGGTAACCTGGCTAAGGTGATTCAGATCGTGAATAGTCCATGTTGAAATAAGTTGTGATAAAGTAACATCACCAAAATCAGGATGGACTCCGGTGAGTTGCAAATCCTGCTCCGTTAGTTGTTTTGATTTCAAAACTCCGATATTGATTTGGCGAACACTTTTAAATTCAGCCAGCAACCCGTTTAAAGTTTTCTCTTTACTATTGTTTGATTGCGCAAACCGGTCGAATGGTTCAAACGCCTTACCTGGTTTATCTGAAAGTATAATTTCCATCCTGGGGATCCAGTCTGTTTTTTCTCCATGTATAAGATGCCCTACAATTTCATACACGCTCCATGTTTCGCCACCTTCGTTAATGGATGTCCATTCTTCTGACAAGTTTTGTAGCATTGCGATAAGAACGTCCGGAGTGCGTTCAAGAATTTCAAGTGATTTCGATAAAGAGAAATGCATTGTTCTGATATTTATTTCAACTGTAGTCGAAAACATTTTTAGGTGCGGCAACTTTCTTTGCCAGTTATGTTACTAAGCGCTGGTTGTATTTGCATAGCAACAGCAAGTTGCTAACAGGATTTGATTCAGACTGTTAATACGCTCACTTAACTTCTTCGCCAGACTTGGGTATGGTGAAAATAAGGGTAGTACCAACATCAACAGTACTTTCAATTTTAAACATACCCGAATTTTTCTCCATAAATTCTTTCACCAGTTTTAACCCCAACCCAATGCCTTTTTCTCCCGTGGTGCCAGTCGTGGTTTTTAAGTCCTGCTTAGTCATAATATTGTCAATCTGTTCCTCCGTCATTCCAACGCCAGCATCCGCCAGGCTTAATACTATATTCGATCCTTTGTCTTGTACATTGAACCGGATAACAGAAGAAGGGTGCGAAAATTTAATGGCGTTGCTGATAGTATTGCGGATAATGATTTCCAATTGACTTTTGTCTATTAGTACATGTTGAGGAAAGCAATTGTTTTCAATAGTGATTGATTTGGCGCTGGCCTGTTCCCGAAATAACAACATCATATTGTCTATAAATGATTTTATTTCTACTGTTTCAGGTTTTGTTTGCATGTCATTGAATTGGGCTGTTGACCAGCTTAGTAAACTCCCGATCGTTGCGTTTAGATTTGCACTGTTAGCCATTACACTAGGCAATAATTTATCAAAATCCTCCATGCTTACCCTTTTACTTACCAATAACTGCAGCAGTTTGTGCATGCTGGCAGCCGGCCCTCTTACATCATGACTAATAATGGAAAACAGTTTGTAATTATCACCATTTATTTTTTCCAATTCTGCCCTTTGCCGGTCAATGATTTCGTTTTGAGCTTTTAGTGTTTTATTCTTTGAAAGAAGCCTGACAAGGAAAAAAGCCAGCAAAATTAAAACGCAGGCAACAGCAATTACAACAGTAATAACAAAGTTTAGAAATTGTTTTTTGTCCTTAATTTCATCGTGCAGTTCAGTGATTTCGTTTAGATTTTTATCAACCTCTATGTTTTGAACTATTTGTTGTAAATGATTTGTTTTTTCTGCCTGGTCAATGGATTCTTTTAACAGGAATGCCCTGGCGAAATAATCACTGGACTTTTTGAAATCGCCTGTTTGGTGGTAATAGTTGCCAAAGAATGAAAAAATTTGTTGTTGCTCATCCAGGTAAGGATAGCCGCCGGATTTAAAGGCCGCAAGCAGACTGCTTAAAAGTTGATTGGCGCTATCACTATATTTATAAGCGCTATCCAGTTTATTTAATTTCAAATAGAGTTCACTTAGCGAAATCCTAGTATTTAAGGCGCTTCCCGGCTCATTATTTTGTATACTAAGCTGGTCATCTCGTTTATAGTACGGAATGGCTTCTGCAAAACGGTTGACAAGGGTTAGACTATACGCCAGGTTTCCTGAAGTAATACCTTCCCAGGCAGGGTTTTGGTATGCTTTGCTGAGCTCGAGTATTTTTTTAAACTGTTGAATAGCGGTATCTACATTGTCTTTGTTTCGGTTTATTAGTGCCAGCGTAGTTAAGGAATTGAGTTCAATACTGGTTTGGATATTTTCCGGAAAAGCTGTTTTTCCATCTTGCAGAAAAAGCTGAATGTATTTGGTGGCATAGTAATACTCTTTTAAGTGATAATAAAACTGGGAATAAAAATAGTAAAGCTGGTACTTTACATCATGATGGGCGAAGGCGGGATCTTCTTCCATTTTTAAGACCGCTACGTTAAACTCCTTTTCCAATTTTCTTTTTAGAGACTCATTTTGAAAAATGTAAAACAGGTCGTAGAAAATATATTTCGCGGCAGTTGATTTGGCTGCAACTTTTAAAAAGTAGGTAGTATTAAATATTACCTGCTGGTTGCTGTTGTTTTGTACGTAATTTTTAATGTGCGAATCAATTGCAAGTCCTTCTTCCTGCGACTTGCTGGTCATTAATTGATCTGCCCATATTTTAATACTGTCTGTTTGAGAAAAACAAACAGCATGCTGGCAAACGAGGAATGCCAACAGGATAATGGACTTAACGATGGGATTCATTTTTTAAAGATAAAAAAGATTTGTTATAATGATGTTTGAATTTGGAGTTTTTGGGGATGTACCCGTGCTGTTCAAGAAGACCTGAAGCCACCGCAAATAAGTAACTAAGCAATGGGGACTTCAATTTTTGAAGACCTGACCTGATTATTGTCTCATTCCATCCCCGATTTTGCCACAGCCCTATTTTTTTGGTTAATTGGTTTTAATATTTGCTACAATACCGTAACACCAGGCAAGGGGAATAATAACTATGAACCGGATCGCCCTGTTTTAATTAAATTGCCGGTAATAAAAAATAACTGACCTAAATTTTAAATACAACTTATGCAAACCCATTCTTTCAAAATTGGTTTATTTGCCATCGGCCTGGAAGCTTACTGGGCACAGTTTACGGGCCTTAAGGACAGGCTGGAAGGATATCTAAGTGAAGTGCATCAAAAAATGACCGCCCTCCATCCCGATATAGTAAATACGGGTTTGGTAGATACTATTGATAAGGCTTTTGAAGCTGGTAAGACATTCCGGCAGCAGGATGTGGACATCATATTTTTGTATGTGTCTACCTATGCATTGTCATCCATGGTACTACCCGTGGTGCAGCACGCAAAAGTGCCGGTGATTATATTAAACCTGGCCCCCGAAGCAGCTATCGATTATGTAGCTTTCAACAGCAATACGGATCGTACAAAGATGACCGGAGAATGGCTGGCATTTTGTTCCGCCTGCCCCGTGCCGGAAATTGCCAACGTGTTTAACCGGGTAGGTATATCTTTTCACCAGGTTACGGGTATGCTGCACAACGATCCGGCTTGCTGGAACGAAGTGAGCGAATGGGTAGATGCGGCCAGGGTAGCCAACATCATGCGTTTTAACCGCATGGGTTGTATGGGCCATTATTACAGCGGCATGCTGGATATTTATACCGACCTAACACAACAATATGCCAGCTTTGGTGGTCACATTGAATTGCTGGAAGTGGAGCAACTCGCCGTACTGCGCAAACAGGTAACTGCAACAGAGATAAAAGAACGGTTGGCTATTTTTAATGACCACTTTGATGTGCAACCTGCTTGTGATATAAGTGATTTAGAGAAAGCAGCCATCACGTCTGTAGCGCTTGACAAGCTGGTGCAACAGCATCAACTGGGGTCCATGGCCTACTATTACCAGGGTACTGGTAATCCTGAAAATGAAGAAGCAATCAGCTCCATTATTTTAGGCAATTCTTTGTTAACGGCCAGGGGTATACCGGTGGCTGGGGAGTACGAAATTAAAAATGCACAAGCTATGAAGATCATGGACAGCTTTGGAGCCGGCGGTTCGTTTACAGAATATTATGCCATGGATTTTACCGATGATGTGGTGCTGATGGGGCATGATGGTCCGGGCCATATTGCTATTGCGGAAGGCAAAACAAAAGTGCGTCCATTAAAAGTATTTCATGGTAAAGTTGGCAGTGGGGTATCGGTTGAAATGTCGGTAAAAAATGGCCCGGTTACCTTGTTATCTGTAGTTGAAAAAAAGGGAGGAGGATTGTTATTGCTGATAGCCGAAGGTGCGTCTGTACCCGGCCCGATTTTAGAAATTGGCAATACCAACAGCAGGTATAAATTCTCCATAGGTGCCCGGCGTTTTGTAAACGACTGGAACAGCCACGGACCTGCGCATCATTGTGCCATTGGGATTGGGCATATCGCTTCCAAAATTAAAAGACTGGGTGCTTTGCTGGAGATGGATGTGGTGCAGGTTTGCTGAGACCTGGCCGTAACGAAAAATTATTTCTGACATCAACCGCATTACATGAAAGTGCTACAACTTCAACAGTTTTATAACAGTTTTGATGACGATATTTTACAGACAATCAATTGAATAAAAGGCTCAGACACTTGCTTTTCCAAAAATTAGTTTCTATTTTTATTCCCTGACCTCCAAACCTGTTAATTACCACCCCTGCTTCTTTCTCTACACCACAATTCACTTTTTTTAAACTGTTTTAGAATAGTTGTATCGCTTATTGACAGGTGATCTTTAAACACTGCTGTCTGTAGTAAAACGCTGGTTTACATACGGTGTTTTCCCTGGACGGGTAACTGGTGTTTTTAGTTATTCAATACTCCCAAATCCTTCCAAAAGCCCTTACTGAACCTCACAGCAATTTTTATCAATCAATTAGTTGGCTGGCGTATAACCCGGAAAGCCGAAAACGGGATTACAGAGTAGGCAATAAAAAATATTTTATGGCAACTGTAAAAAAAGCAGCAAAGAAAAATGCAGTCAGGGCCCAGGTAAAACCGGTGGTTAAAAAAAACGAAGTGCCGGCCGCTCCAATGATTTTTTCAAGGTCTTTACATACCGTTCGTTCAATGGTGCGGGATGCCGTCATGGAAAAAACAACCCTTGATACGGTTTACATTGTTGATGGATCAAATAATAATATAACACTGGAGGTAAACATCGGCGATACCGGCCAAACCAGCAATATGACCATTATGTTGGATAACCAGGTAATTACGCAAAATCTACGGGGCGATTATAATGAAAATATACTGGGAACAAATACAGCGGTCAACGGCAAAAAATTAAGTATAGTAGCCAATGTGGCCGACACTTCCAGGGATACTAATCTTACAAGTCTCACCATTCATTTAAAGGGCGGTCCTGAAACTCACGATCTGCCGCTGTTTAAAACCGTTGACGAGGAAGGTGGATCCGAAGACTATATATGTCTCATTGAATTTTTTAATCCCCGTTTATAATTTTCACAAACAAAACAACTATGAAAAGGATATTGATATTATTCACTTTGCACGTGCTTTTTATTGCAATGGCGGGTGCCCAGGATGAAGGCGTTAAGCTGGATTTGTTGAAAGCACCTGCTTCTCCTGCATCCAACCTGCTCGGTATCGCCCCCAGTGATATTGACAAGCCTACAGATGTGTCTGCTTTTATGCTTTCTCTGCAAAAGGCTGGCGGAGGCGCGCTGACTGCACTGCCCACTAATTACGCGGTAGATGTTGCGCCTTACTGGTTATTCAAAAAGAAAATGGGTGACATCTCTACCCAGGGGTTGACAACAACTACAGGCGCCAATGTTTTTAAGCAAACATTTGTATTATCATTCGCAATACGAAGTACAGATTCAACCGAGGCAGATTTTTTGCCCAACACGGTATATGCCGGAATTGGGTTTAAATTTTCGATAGTGAGGGGGCGCTATGATGCCACTACAATCAACGCATTGGATGAAATTCATAAATGGCAGGTGGTGCAGGTAGATGCCCAACGCAATACGCTGCTTAATTATCAGAAAGACATCCATGTAATTGACCTGCAAACAAAGAGAAAGAATTTACTGAGAGATAAATTTACCACACCGGGTATTTCAACTGAAAGAATAGCTGAAATTGATAAAGACATTGAAGCCATCGATAGTTTGCTCGGGCAGCAGTTGCTGGTGTTGAAGGATGCAACTAAAACAGAGGCTAAAGAAAAAATAAAAGACGTGGCGGCATCTTTTCAAACTGCCAGGATTGGCTTTACCTGGGATGTAGCCGGCGGCATAAGTTCATCTATTGTCAACAGGCGGCTGGGTAATGCAAGAATATACAATGCCGGGGTTTGGACAACCTTTGGTTATACCAGTGAAAAAGTTGGCTCAGGCCTGCTGTTGCTACGGTTGCTGCAAAACCCCGACAAAATATTTGCAAAAGATAACGGTATAAATGATATGGGAAATATTGCCACTTTCGATTTTGGTGGCCGGTATATTTATTCAACGCCACAATCTAAATTCAATGCCAGCCTGGAGGGTGTTTACCGAAGCGTATTGTCATCCAACACCATACATCCTTCGTGGCGAATCGTATTCAACGCTGATTATGCTATTTGGGCAAACCAGAAACTCAGTTTTTCATTCGGCAGAAATTTTGACGGCACCACCACAAAAGACGGAAACCTTATTGCAGCACTTGGGTTTTTAACGGGTTTTGGAAACCGTCGCTAGTCCTGCTCACAAATGCTATGATTGCAATGTTGTAAAATAAATAACCCACGAATTAAATTTTTCAAAATGAGCTATCAATTATTAAAACAAGATGTACTTTTTTACCAGCGCTTTTTAAAAGCCAATGGTTTTTACAATGCCAGATTAGATGGCCGCTGGGGACCAAAGACGGATGCGGCAGATACGGCTTTTGTAGCAAAAGGCCAATCGATTAAAGCTGATTTTGGAACGGTGGATGCAAAGAGTGAAAGCAATATTATTACGCTGATTCCGGATGCGCAGGTTGCGGCAAGAAAGTTTCTTGCCATCCTTACAGGTGCCGGAAAAGATGTACGCATCCTTTCAGGAACCCGTACTTATGCGGAGCAGGATGCATTGTACAAACAGGGACGAAACGGTAACAAATTACCTAAAGTAACCAATGCCAGGGGCGGACAAAGCAACCATAATTTTGGTTTGGCCTGGGATATTGGTGTTTTTGAAAATGGGAGCTATGTATCAAACGATAGTAAATACAAATCAATACCAGCAATGATTTTGCCGCAATTGCCCCAATTGGAATGGGGTGGTAACTGGATCAGTATTAAAGACTTTCCGCATTACCAGCTGAAGTCCGTTTCTGATAGTGTGGCGGCTATCAGGAGCTTGTTTGAAAACGGCTCTTTGTATGTATAATATTTCCTTTTTAGAGTAACACCTTTTTTAAAAGGCGTAAACGCTAAAATAGCCGGCGCCTCAATAGCCATCAAGTGTAAATAATAAGTTATAAAAAAACTCCTCAAATGAAAATAAAAAATCTTGCCATTAAAGGCGAAAAGCAGGCAACTGTTCCTGAAGCGCCGGCTAATCTTACACCACTAGCGTCCTATAAAATAAGTGGCAGCAACAGGGACCTTGCGGAGACACATACCATTGATCTGAACGATAATGACAAATTGCTTGAATTTGTTTTTGAGGATGATACCACCTGGATGTGCGATGGCGCTACGTTGCATGAATTGTTCCCCGAAGCCGAAGATCCCACCAGGTCTGCCGGCGATGCATTCATACTTCCCGGTAGTATCAAAACAGTGGAAAGCGACCGCGGCATCTTTGGAGATATTGCGTTGAAGATTTTAAATGTTTTTGTTAAAAAGAAAATTGATGATGGCGTAGCAAATATTGCGACAAAGCTGGAAGATAAACACCTCGGTGCAGGGGAAGGATTGTATAAAGTAGATGTTGGCTTTAACTTGTCACCTTTTTCAAAAATTGTTCCCAACAAACCGGTATTGCTTTTTATACATGGCACCAATAGCAGCACCGTAGGGGCTTTTAATGAATTAGCGAAAGCAGAAGTATGGAATTTTATTTTCAGTACCTATGGCGATAATGTGCTGGCTTTTCAACACCGCACACTTACTAAAAGCCCGTTACAAAATGTATTGGATTTAATAAAGCAGTTGCCGGATACGGAAGACCTGCACATCATCAGCCACAGCCGTGGTGGGATTGTGGGCGATATTCTTTGCCGTTATACCAGTAAACAAGAAGGCTTTTCTTCGGTTAATATTGATTTGCTTAAGAAAGAAGGCGGCCGCGATAATGATATAGAAACCATCAAACAACTCAACACCAGCTTTTTAAACCGTAACCTAAAGGTCAAAAAATTTATCCGGGTGGGATGTCCGGCAGCGGGTACCAAACTGGCTTCCAAAAAACTGGAACATATTTTAAACGTACTCTTCAACTTGTTTGGTGGCGCCGCCAATCCTTTTGCGGATATTTTAAAAGAGCTGATTGCAGAAGTGATACGAACCAAAGATGATGTTAGTGTTTTGCCTGGTGTGGAAGCGCAAAGCCCCGATTCTCCCTTTATAAAAATACTCAACGACCGCTCTGATGAGATGGCCATTGACGGTAGTTCACTTGCGGTTATTTCCGGCAACGGTACCACCAGCATCAGCTTTAAGGGCCTGCTGGTAATTCTGGGGAAATTATTTTACTGGCAAAGAAATGACCTGGTGGTGAATACGGATTCCATGTACCTCGGTGCCAACAGAACCGGCAATATCCAGTATTTTTTCGACCAGGGTGGGGATGTAGATCACATCAAATATTTTTTAAACAACAAAACAAGGGAGGCACTTTTGCTGGCGTTAAAAACAGCCGATGGTCAGCCTATACCTGGTTACAATGCAGTGCCACAGCATGAAATACCTGCAAGTGATCGCGGAGAAGTAAGGGGATTTGAACATGGAGACCTATTGCCTTACCCCAATGTACCTTCCGGTAAAAAGCCCATTGTTATTTTATTGCCCGGCATCATGGGGTCTAATCTTACCCGTAACGGCGATAAAATATGGCTGGCTTATATTAAGTCGGTTTTTGGTGGACTGACAGATATGTTACAGGTTGATGATAAAACCATCACCGCCACTTCGTTGATCAAAACATCTTACAAAAGACTGGCCGACCGTTTATCGTATAAGTATGATGTAGTGGTGTATCCGTTCGACTGGCGCCGTCAATTGAATGACTGTGCCAGGGAACTGAATGATACCATCAGCGGGTTACTTAAATTCAATCAGCCCATAAAAATGATTGGCCATTCAATGGGCGGGCTGTTGATACGGGATTTTATCATCAACTACGACGACACCTGGAAGCAGCTCAATGCATCAAAAGGGTTTAAAATTTTGTTCCTGGGCTCGCCGCTGGGTGGTTCTCACAGAATATTAACGGTGCTCTTTGGCATGGATTCTATCATCAACTCATTGAACTTTTTGGACAGGGTTCATACAAAAAAAGAGCTGCTCGAAATGTTCTGTGCTTTCCCCGGTATACTGAGCCTGTTACCACTTTCAACCGATGCAGGCAATGATTTTGCCGATACTGCAACCTGGGAAAGTATGCGGAGCGCCCTGGGGGATGGCAGCTGGCCGTTGCCCGGAAAACCGTACCTGGATACTTTTAAAAACTACCGCGATAATATTATTGCCAAACGTGACGGAATTGACTACAGCAACATGACTTATATTGCCGGGAAAGACAGCGCTACTCCCTGCGGGTATTACAATGATGAGATACCACCACGTACCGAACTGGTGTTTGTAGTAACTGGCGAAGGTGATCAAAGCGTAACCTGGGAGAGTGGTATACCGCAACAACTGATAGATAGAAAAGCAGTTTATTATGTGAATGCCAGTCACGGGGCACTGGCCAATGAGCCAACTATATTTGATGGTATTGAAGAAATACTGGAGACCGGGACCACTACCTTATTAAGTACAGCAAGGCCAGCCGTTAGGGGCGAAGCAAAGGTATTCCGCATGCCGGAAGTGTATAATTTTGATGTATCAGAACGTGGACTGGAAGCTGCCGTTTTTGGAAACAGTGAAGACAATGAGCCCATCGCCAGCCAGGTACCCATTGCGGTTTCGGTAAGTAACGGTGACCTGGCTTATGCATCCTTCCCGGTACTGGCGGGCCACTTTAACAACGATGGTATTTTGTATGCAGAAAAATCTATCGACTGTAATTTAAACTGGATGCTGTCCGCACGGCATAAATTAGGTTTATATCCGGGTGAAATCGGTACCAATTCACTTGTGTTGAACAATGCAGGTGAATATGATTTTGCTGGTGCCATCATTGTCGGCCTCGGCGATCCAGGTAGTTTAACAGCCTACCTGCTTACAAAAACAGTGGAGCAGGGAGTAGCAAAATACCTGTTACACATCAACAATGGAGAGGCGCAAACCAACCAGGAAATTGGTATTTCGGCCCTAATCATCGGAAGCGGGTATGGCGGACTTTCAATTGAAAGTTCCATTAAAGCGATTGTTGAGGGCGTAAATATCGCCAACAGTAAAGTAACAGCGGTATTTAAAAATACAGTCAAGACCATCCAGCGCATTGAGTTTATAGAATTGTTTGAAGACAGGGCATTGAGTTGTATGTATGCCATCAGCAAGCTGGAAAGCAAGGATAATAAAGCCTTTAACGTGCGCATTGGCAGCAAAAAAATAAAGACGTTGTTTGGTTCTCAAACCCGGCTTATAACCGATCCATCAGACGAATGGTGGAACCGAATTACCGTAAGACTTAAAAAAGTAAAAGAAGGTACCAACGATGTACAGAGTTTGTTATTCAGCGCCAGCACCGGCGATGCAAGGGAAGAAGAAAGAGAACTGTTCAGCAGTACACCGTTGATTGATTTATTCATTGACCAGGTATCTACACAAAACAACTGGAATGCCTGTGCGGCGAAAACAATTTTTGAGTTGATGATACCCAATGAATTTAAAGAAAGGTTGAAAAAGAAAGGCAACATCAGCTGGATACTGGATACCGATACGGCAGCTTATCCATGGGAACTGCTACAGTACAGCACGGCGAACGCAAAGCCGTTGTGTGTGGATGCAGGCATGATAAGGCAGCTGGCGACCTCCGATTATCGGGTCAGCATTAAGAGGGTAGCTGGTGAAAAAGCGTTGATTATTGGCGATCCTTTATTAAACGGTTTTGTAAACCAATTGCCCGGCGCTGTAAAAGAAGCCAAAGCAGTGGAGACTGTACTTTCAAACAATGGTTATATTAAAACTTCGCTTATCAACACCAGCGCAGCAGAAATTATCACCAGCTTTTTTTGTGATGATTATAAAATTATTCACCTCGCCGGGCATGGCGCCTTCAACCCGGCATCGCCAAGGCAATCAGGAATGGTAATTGGTAACGGAGAGTTTTTAACAACTTTTGATATTGAGCAAATGAGTACCATACCCGAACTGGTTTTTGTTAACTGCTGTCATTTGGGTAAAACGAGCGGCGTAGATGAAAAATTCTTTGAGCAACGGTACAAGCTTGCCGCTAACATCGGTACAGAGTTGATACGCATTGGCGTAAAAGCCGTAGTGGCTGCAGGATGGGCGGTAAATGATGATGCCGCGATGGATTTTGCTCAAATTTTTTATGCCAGGATGTTTGGCGGCTATAGTTTTGGCGAGGCTGTGAGGGATGCCCGGTCAGCCATTTATGAAAAGTATCACCAGGATAACAATACCTGGGGAGCTTACCAATGTTATGGAGATCCTTTTTACCGGCTCGTAAACCGCACAGACGGAAAGAAAGAAAGCAAGCGCAATTATTTAATTGCCCGGGAAGTAGAAATTGATTTGCACAACCTTCGCAACAGCCTTGATATTAAAAGCACCAGCTGGAAAAATACCGTGGACCGGCTGGCACTGATTTCAGCTGCCAAAGACAAAGCCGAAATTGTAAGTTCTGAAATCACCGAAACTGAGGCTGCCATTTACTTTGAGCTGGCGGAATATGAACTGGCGATTGAAAAATTTGAAGCGCTGAAGAACCAGGAAGACGCTACTTTTTCAGTAGCATCGCTGGAAAAATACTGCAACGCCAGGTGCAAAAAATATGTGGAAGACTTTAAAGGAGGAACAAAGCCGGCAGAGCTGGTTACAAAACTCAATAATATAATTGGCGAACTGGATGAATTGCTAAAAATAAATGCCACAGCAGAAAGAAAAGTGCTGCAGGCAAGTGCCAGTAAAAGAAAAGGGCTGATTACAAAAGACACCGCGGCAAAATTACAAGCCTATAAAGATGCCATTGAGTATTATTCGGAAGCTGTTGCTATAAATAAAAATGCATCGTATGCTTTTAACCACATGCTGATTTTTGCAAGTGTTTTATTTATGATAGAAAATACGCCTGCCAAACAAATGAAGTATGGCGACCTCACTAAAACCCAGGTGTTGAGATCCATTGCCACCAAAAAGAAGGCGCTGCAGCTTCCATACCGCAATATGGATTACTGGGATATTATTGACGAAGCTACCTATGATTTGTCGCTGTTGTTTTTAGAAAAAGCAGAAGCCCAGGATGAAAAGAAATGGAATAGTGTGGAAGACAGGTTTCGTCAAATTTGGCGCAGCGCGGGTTCGCTGGGAAAGAAGAAAGCAGAACTCGAAAATTTCGAAATTGTTTCGGATATGCTATCGCTTTCAACAGATAAAGGCGTATTATTTTATAAAGAAAAAATAGATGGCATAAAAGAGAGATTGGCGAAGGAAGTGGTGAAAAAATAATACGTTTTTTTGAAAGAAATTTTTATTGCCCAGGCCGGGTTGATTTATAATCATCCGGCCTTTTGTTTGTTGTTATTTAATGAAACCAATGTCAATTTTATTTTTATCGTACCACATGCATTTCGTCCGAAACATTTTTATATAGTACAATTACTTATTCGGAGAAAGATGGTTTGTCAAACTAATGGAATTACATGGCCGGTAATCCAGGCTTAAATTTTTAAACTATATTCATCAGCAAAATTGAATTTATAAATTACTTAATCATTGATACATGAAAAAGCTATTCACGTTCTCTGTTTTATTTTTTGTGGTGCAATGCAGTACTGCACAGGACGCCACAAATAAGGCGGATTCGCTGGTAACTGCTTATGCCAGGTTATACCAGTTTAATGGCGCTGTGTTGGTGGCAAAAAATGGTACTGTATTGTTGAATAAAGGGTATGGATACCGCAATGTTGCAGACAAAGTAGTCAATACGGAGCAGAGTATTTTCCAGTTAGGGTCCATCACCAAACAGTTTACAGCGGCGGTAGTTTTAAAATTGCAGGCAGAAAAAAAACTGAGTGTAACCGACCATTTGAATAAATTTTTTCCGGATTATCCCAAAGGCGATAGCATCACAATAGAACAGTTGCTAACACATACATCGGGCATTTACAATTATACCAACAACGAAAAATTTATGGCCAACGAAATTACAAAGGCCACTAACCGGGATATGATTATGGCGATGTTTAAAGATAAGCCGCTCGATTTTTCACCAGGTACCAGCTGGAGTTATTCCAACAGCGGCTATGCGTTGCTGGGCTACATTATTGAGGCTGTCACCAAACAACCGTACGAAGCAGCAGTGCGGAAATATATTTTTACGCCATTAAAAATGACGCATAGCGGGTTTGATTTTACGCATTTAAAAAGCATTGATAAAACTACCGGGTACTTTAAGGTAACTGCCAAAGAAAGTGCAGTAGCGCCCATCGTTGATTCAACAGTGGCTTTTTCTGCCGGGGCAATTTACTCTACTACAGCCGATCTTTACCTGTGGCATAAGGCACTGGAAAATTATACCATCCTCACAAAACAGCAACAGGAAAAAGCTTTTACGCCTGTAAAGGAACACTACGGCTATGGCTGGTTTATAGATAGTACCGAAGGTAAAAGAAGGGTGGGGCATGGTGGAGGTATCCATGGCTTCGTAACCAATATATCCCGTGTGCCGGCGGATGATATTTGCATCGTCTTGCTAAGCAATGCATCGGACGGAACCTTGAATGATATTACAAAAAGCCTGTTCGCCATTTTGTATAACAAGGAATATGTATTGCCAAAAGAAAAGCCACATGTACAATTGCCGGAAGCTACGCTAAAACAATACGAGGGTGAATATGAAATTAAGCCGGACCTGCATGTGGTAATGACGGTGAAGGAGGGAGAATTGGTTGCAGCACCTACAGGCCAGCCTTCCAACGTTATGTATGCCGAAAAGGAAGATGTGTTCTTTTTAAATGAGCCGGCTATACAAATTAATTTTACCAGGAATGATAAAAATGAAATAGATGGATTTATCCTGCACCAGGGTGGAGCAACCATACCATGCAAAAAAATCAAATAGAAAATAAATGATTCGACTGTAAAACCGTAAACGCCATTTAAGATTACAATTTTTAAAAGGCCACCGCATGTTTATTTGGCGGCGTAAATTTGTATACAGGCATCGGCTGGATTTTTACTAAACTTGCGTAGTTAGCTTGTTATGTTTTTATATGCTTTCAAAACTAAAAGCAAGCTTTCATTGAGTTGCTTTAATGCATTTATTCAATATTTAATAATGGGGATTTCGATAACAGATATGTAGCTGTATTTCCGGATTCCAATATTATCCGCTTTCTTTGCCTTTCGATTGCACACAAATAAAGCCCGGTAAATTACAAATGTCCATTCAAAATATTCCTGAAATTTTTATTCCAAAAAATAAATCCTTACCAGATTTGCTGGTGCATAATTACCGCATGACGGAAGACGTGGTAAAAAACAAGGCCAACTTAAGTGTAAACATGTTTAGTTTTTTACAAACCGGGCAAAAGCACATTCATTTTGCAAATGAATCCGTCGCTGTAAACGAAAAGCAATCTATTTTAATAAAACATGGTAACTGCCTGTTTACAGAATTACTGAACCATGAGCAGGTATATTATTGCAAACTGTTTTTTTTCTCGCAAAAAGTATTGGAAGATTTTCTGATTAAATACAAAAAACATTTTGCAAGCACATCCAGTGCTTCAAAAAAAGAAGCCCCCTTTTTTGTAATCGCCAACGATGAATATATCAATAGTTTTATTCGTTCGCTAGCTGCGGTTACCCGGCTTATATCCAGTACCGGTCAGCAATTGCTGGCGGTAAAGTTTGAGGAGATTATGCTTTACCTGGCAAGCAAGTACGGCGAGCCTTTTATTCAATATCTGTATGCCCTGGTTAAAAATGATCAGCATTCACTACTTAAAAAGACCGTAGAAAATAATGTAGCCACCGCATTGAAAATTGAAGAGATCGCTTTTTTATGTAACATGAGTCTGTCAACTTTTAAAAGAGCTTTTACAAAAGAATACAATGAAAACCCCGGCAAATGGCTGCAAAAAAAACGGCTTCAAAAAGCCAGGGAGTTATTACAAATGAGCAAACAAAAACCCTCCGAAATCTACCAGGATTTTGGGTATAAAAACCTTTCCAACTTCAGTACTGCTTTTAAAAACGAATTCGGGATAAGTCCCAGGGAAGTGCATTCAGAATAATATTGTACTGACTTTTATCCAATCATTGCGCTCGCCGGCATGGCGGCTATAATTGAACTTTTTTCATAAGTTTTTGAGCTTTATAAATAACAGGCCACTCTTTGCTTATTTTACATTTGCCGTGTTAAAATATCAACTCAAAAAAATAATTGATGAATATTACATTAGAACAGGCAGAGCAAATGATTGCCGCTGCAAAAGCAAAAGCCATAGAATTAGGAGCGAAAATGAATATCAGCGTTGTAGACGCGGGTGCCAACATACTTGCATTTGCAAGGATGGATGGTGCATGGTTAGGCTCTGCGGACATCTCATTAAAAAAAGCAAAAACGGCGAGATTCTTTGATATGAACTCAGGCATAATTGGAAGTTTGTCTCAACCTGGAGGTTCATTATACAATATTGAACATTCAAATGGTGGCCTGATTACTTTTCCGGGAGGTGTGCCGGTAATCAATATGGCAGGGGAAATTATAGGAGCTATAGGCGTAAGTGGCAGCTCTGTAGAGAACGATCATATGGTAGCTACAGCGGGTGCAACAGCAATTTAATTCTTAGCGGTGGTTTTAATAGAAGGGGCTGCCGTCCGAGGGCAGCCCTTATTTTATTTGATACAACGCATCTACCGCCATTATCGCTCAACAAATTTGGCATTGCGTGGCTGAAATGAGCACCTTAAAATCATTAACCTTTACATCGGTTTCCTGGTCATCGGATCTTTCTTCATGCCTGTTTTCATCTTGCCGTCCATGTAAACACAGTCTCCGTTCTTTAACTGTTTTGAGCTTCCGTCTTTCATTTTAACAGAACCGTCTGTCATCACTACGGCACCGTTGCTCATCGTCATTTCTTTGTTCATTTCGGTGGGTGTACCGCCTTTCATTACCATCATTTTTCCGTTTTCCATCATTACGCAATCTTTCATCGCTTTCATATCGCCCATGTGATGCATTTTATCTTTGGCCTTTGTAGTATCCTGGGCTGTGGCAATGCTCGTGCATGCAATTGCTGCAAATAGCAGCATCGTTAACTTTTTCATTGTATATCTTTTAGGTGGTTAAATAATTTATTGATTCTACATCCAAAAGCTTTGCCAAACTCGTTTTTATTTTAGTTAAAAATGAATGATTTAAAGCGCCTCTGCCTTTATTTAATACATATTTATATCGCCGGCAAATAAAACGGTTATTAATAAATGTAATGAGCAGATGAATGCTCATTATTTACAGCGTATGATGTTGCTTACTTTAAAGTTTTATGTTTGTGTTTAATTACACCACATGAAAATAGCAATCATTGCATATGAGCAGCAATACGCCGCTGAATTCAAACGGCTGAACCTGGAATGGCTGGATAAATATTCTCTGACAGAAGAAGCGGACCTGGCAGTGCTGAATGATCCTGAAAAAGAAATATTATTGATCGGAGGCTGTATTTTTCTTGCAAAAGTGGGCGATGAAATTGCAGGCTCCTGTGCATTGATTCCCGAAGCTCCTGGCGAATACGAATTGGCAAAGATGGCCGTTGCACCGGCATTCCAGGGCAAAGGAATCAGCAAACTATTGCTTGAAAAATGCCTGGCAGAAGCCGTACATAAAAAAGCCAACAGGATATTTTTGCTTTCCAACAGCCAGTTAAGCACCGCGTTAACTTTGTACGAGAAGTACGGCTTTCAACATATACCTGTTACGGGGTCACATTATGTTACTGCCGATGTGATGATGGAGAAAATAATCTGATAACACTTGCAGTCAATACCCCGCTATTGTGGATGGATAATGCTGGTTTTTAAGAAATCATCTATCTGTTGCTTTTGCCGCAGGTGATGCCTGAAATGTATGTCGGCAAACTGCAGCCATTCCCGGGCACTAAAATAATTTAATCCGGGGTGCTTTGTTTTGCCTTTAAACTTACTTGTTGAAATCAATGTGCTGAGTGTGCTTATTCCGGCTTTAATATTCAGCAAGCCATCCACCAATATCTCTTTACTGGCGGGCTGCGGAATCAAAGCATTGGAAGGCGCTCCTTCGATCATCGTATCGGGAAAGCGGTTATTTAAAAATAACATTTTTGCAAAAGGAGTAGCCTCTTCGTTAGCGTTGTCATTTGTTGCTATGCATATTTTTATTTGTTCAATATAATAGTTGGTATCATCATTAAGGTGAGTGTATAGCTGCCCCATCGACCAGCTTCCCGTGGCAGGGCTGGCACACAATTGCCTGAAAGTATATTGTTCCAAAGCATCTATCCACACATCCATTGTATTGTTAAAATTATTCGGCAACATGCGGTATTAATTTTTGTTAAGATAATGTAAACTGCCTTCAGTTAAATAAATACAGTCCAAAAAACTTACCTAATTTCAAGCCATGATGGAAACTGTAAGCCTTGTTTTTTTTATATTAATTATTTTATTTACGGCAATTAAATTGGTTAAAAAGAAGCCTGTTGTTCCTGTTGCGGCGCCTGTAGGTATTGAGGAAGTGTTATCAGATCAGGTTCCTTTTTACAGCCAGCTTTCGCGGCCGCAACAACAGCAATTTGAAGAAAGGATGTTGCGGTTTTTGGCGCAGGTTAAAATTACAGGCGTTAACGCAGTTGTTGAAGACATTGACCGCATCTATATTGCAGCCAGCGCCATCATCCCTGTTTTTAATTTTAGCAACTGGGAATATTTTAACCTGCATGAAGTGTTGCTATATCCTGACTCGTTCGATGATGAATATAAGCAGGCAGGTGGCGGACGTACTATCCTGGGTATGGTAGGCAGCGGTGCGATGAATCATGTGATGATATTGTCGCAACAGCAATTGAGGCAGGCGTTTATAAACGTATCGGGTAAAGAGAATACGGCCATTCACGAGTTTGTGCACCTGATTGATAAAACCGACGGCGAGATAGACGGCGTACCTGCGTCTTTGTTGGATAAAAAATACGTTCTGCCCTGGCTGCAACTGATGCACAGTGAAATTAACCGCATCAATGCAAATGAATCTGATATCAATCCATATGGCACCACAAATGAATCCGAATTTTTTGCTGTGGCTGCCGAATATTTTTTTGAAAGACCTGATCTTTTTGCGGAAAAGCATCCGGAGTTATTTCAATTGATGGAGCAAATATTTAAGGTGTCCAATACAGGTAAAGTATAGCTAGTTTTTAGCTTTGCAAGGATTTGCCTGTACGCAACTGCCTTTAAAAAATTGTACTACATTGTATTTCATTCGCACAGTTGAAACCTGCTTTTAACAACATAGCTTTATTAAATGATCAACACACAGGATTTACATATTGAAGAAGAGATAAGGCCATTGTTCGACTTCACCTATAACCCATATTCCGGGGCCGAAGTAAAAGACCTACTCACCAAAACACTGCCATCAAAAGAGGCAATATTCGCCCGGCAGGAATTGTTGAAAGGGTTTATCGCTAACCGGGAAATACTAAAAGACTACTCTTATTACAGGTTCAACCTCGCTGAAATATATGAGTTCCTGGAGACTATATTTGTTGGGTCTGTATCCGCAGGCAACATGCGGTTAAAGTTTATGTTTTCTGATAAAGAGCGGGAGAAAAAAAGAGGGAAACTGATTTTACTTGTGCGGCTTTTTTATGCTATCAACACCGACTATTTATCTAAGATTGATACAAGCGTTTTTCCGGACACCTACGCAACTGAATTGGAAGAACTGAAAAAATTCTTCGCGGCATTTGACCTGGAACGCTACGAGACAGCATTCAATAAAAATAAATTCGGCACCAAACATATGGTGGAACTGATGCTGATCATCACAGAAAAAATTGGCACCGGTGAATCCGCAGCTTTTTGGAAAAGGTGGTTTTTATTTGAGGCGTACCTGTCCGTAAGTACAGGTATTGCCACACATGGTTTTGTGTTTCCCGTTTTTGATGACGGGCATTTTTCGCTCAACGAATTCTATCATCCGGTATTGAAAAAGCCGGTGAAGAACGATCTTACAGCCCGGCACAACGTACTACTTTTAACCGGGCCGAATATGTCTGGTAAATCTACTTTGTTAAAGGCGGTGAGCATCTGTGTTTACCTGGCTCATGCAGGGCTGGCAGTACCCGCTTCAAAGGCGGTGATGCCGTTCTTTAGCACCATTTCGGTGGCCATAAATCTTACCGACAGTATTGTGAGTGGTTACAGCCATTTTATGTCGGAGATTATTACGTTGAAAAATGTGCTCATAGAAGCCCAAACAGATGCCAGGTGCTTTGCCGTTTTTGATGAACTGTTCAGGGGCACCAATATTGAGGATGCGCTGGAAATAAGCACCGCCACTATTAAGGGGCTAACGCATTTTCCCAGGTCGTTATTTTTTATTTCCACTCATCTTCACCAGTTGAAAGACATGGAAGAAATTAAGACCAATAAAATAAATACCTGTTTTATAGAATGTAACCTGGCAGATAATATTCCCGCATTTACTTACAAACTAAAAGAGGGGTGGAGTGACCTGAAACTGGGGCGCATATTGTTTGAAAAAGAAGGGTTGAATAAATTGCTTGGCGGGTAACCCCGCCGTGATAGCACCTTTCGCAGGCTCCTCTTACCAGTAAACATCGCTGAACTTTTTTTCGTTACTTTCAACTTTATTAATTTTATTGGGCAGTGGTACCGGGCTGAATAAATCGCCCATCGCCAAGCCGCTGGCGTTAGGCACAATTATAAAACAATGGCATCAGCATTTTGGATACTTGAAGACGGACGAGGATTGGCAAGACGATGGAGTGGGATGGCGTATATGCTGGAACTAGTCACTCACGAATTAAAAGAAATTAAGGGAGCCGAAACCTTTTATGAACATATGGAAAAACTTGTCTATCGTGAGGAAAACGGAGATGAATATAACGGATAGGGTGGGTTTATTAGAAAGGGCGAAAACATACTGTTCAACTTTGACCTAAGGTCTTTTGCTCCTAATAACCGGGACTATTTTTGGTAAGCGACACAGATAGCTTTAACCAAAATAAAGACTCAGAACGACAAAAAAAATGAAGGCATTGAATTTCTTTTGACAACGTTATTGGACATGCATAAACGAATAAAGAAAAGTGAGGACCCAATGCTATTGAATGACATGAGGGTAGTTGAATCAGAACCAGCAAAAAAACTTGGACCAGGATGGTAGAAATAACTGCCACCAAATACTTTAAGAGCGTTATTAAGCCTTTTTGAATTTATCAGATTATAAAACGCCTTGGCAGAAAAATTTAACAGGCGTTGCCGGCTAAAAATAGTTGGCATTTTTGCTTTGCAGGCAACAGTTCGGAGATATGTTGGTAGTAACGAATAAACACAGCTCAGCGTACCGGGTGATAAATAAAAAAAGCCATCCTGCAGGAGGGATGGCTTATAAATTGTTACTGCTGATTTCTACTTGCTCTTCATTTTATCTTCCATTTTACCGGCTGGCGCAGAAGGCATCATTTTCATCACATCTGCAGGTTGCATATATGCCCAGTGTTCCACCGCTTTGCCATCCTTAAACTTCACCACTTCCATAGTTTTCATATCGTAAGGGCCTTTTGGCATGCCCATCTGGCCATTGCTGGTTCCGGTATATCGCATCAGCGAAAACACATAATCATCATCAGCCATTTCTCTGATCATTTCCATTTTCATATCGGGGAACTCTTTGTGCATCATGACGATCATTGTTTTAAGACTATCCCTGTTTTTGTCTCCCTGGTCTGTGTGATCAACAAAATCACCGGCAATTGCATTGTCTATTGCACTGGCGTCCCCGGTTTCAAAAGCCTTGTTAACAATATGCGAGGCTGCAAGATTTTTTTCCACCATCGAATTGTCCTTTTTTTCCGGGGACATTGTTTCGCCGCCCGTTTTTTCGGTTTTGCCACTGTTGCAGGAAATGCAGCCAAACAACAGCCCGATTGCTAATAATGAAAGCGTCTTTTTCATGGTTTTAATATTTTTTGGTTAAGTAATAAAAGCAGCAAGGGCAGAACTAATAATTGTAAGAAAACGGCTTTTGAAGGATGTAACATTTGCGAAATCAAAAGTAAGAAATTAACTAAGTTTTTTTCTTTTTTTTTGTCAGAACATAAACCTGCCAGCCCGGGCAATCTCACCACGGCAGTTCTTGTAACATAGCTCTGGCATTGGCTATACAGGGGTGATTACTGATTATAATATTGATAAAAAAAGATTGCTGAATATTGAATTCCCGGAAGGCTTTTAATTTTACAGGATTAGTAACAAGAAGATACAAGACAGCGTAGTGAAGGCTTCGTTTTTGTACAACCCTTTATTGTACATATCAGGCATCCAGTTTTTTAATTTTATCAGCAATGGTTCCAAATTCAAAAACACGAAAAATACCAGTGATGGATTGTATAACCGTGCCGGGGTAGAGAAGTTGATGTCCAAAATCTGCAACACTTTTATCCCTTGCCAAAATATAATTTTCCTGGCCGGTAGTACTGCTTAACGCTGCACAATCCAACGCTACCTGCCATGCCGCATCCCGGGCAATGTTCATAGAAAAACCGGCCACATCATTTTCAAATTTACCCATATTTAGCTGGCTGATAAATTTGCTTAACGGCCACATGCTAAACAAACAGGTTTTTACTTCATTGATCAGTTCGCATAACAACGTGTTGATTTTATTAAAATCGTTGTGTATATTTTCAATAGCCGCACCTGGTGAAACAACGGCAGTAGCTATGCCCAGGTCCAGGCCGATATGTGCATTCATGCCGGTGAGTAAGTGATGCATTACCATGGGGCGCCAGTTGTTGCAGGTATCGAAAGCCAGCTGCCAGGATGCAGTGCAGGCTTTGTGTTCGGCATAATTTTGATATGCTTCCAGGTACCGGTTGGCAAACACTACATCCAGCTTTTCCATTCTTTCATTGTCATCAAACCAGCCTGCTTTAATTTTATTGTTAACAGCAACAGTCACTTTTTTGTACAAGGCTGCAAAATAACCAGCCCGGTTATTGTTGGCTTCTGCCTGTGCAATGATGTTTGTAAGCTGATCAATTACTCCGGTGATGGTAGTGGCTGTCATACTTTTTTAATGTTGAAATTAAACTTTTTTTTTGCTATTTATTATCGTGGTTATTGTGGGCGGTGATAGCATGTTGAATAAATGAAAAGCAGCTTTCTGATGGGCCTGGGGAGCATGGAATGTTGCTGATGTTAGATTTCTACTCAGGGTTGCCAACCTTTTAAAGGTTGGCAACCCTTGGGAAGGGAAGAGCTTTCCAGGAGAAAGACAGGCGTGTAGTTAAAATATTTAATTATTTTACAGCCATGCCTATTCCGAAAAAATATTTAGCAGATTTTGAAGAAGAGGGTATCTATCATATTTACAACCGTACCAATAATAAAGAGCCGCTTTTTTTAAATGATGAAAACAGGTTTTTCTTTCTGAGGAAATATAAAGAATTACTATCTCCGTTTGCGGATACTTTTTGTTGGTGTTTGTTGACCAATCATTTTCATTTGCTGATAAAGATGAAATCTTACAAAAGCATAGTGGCATTTCTTACAACAAAGCCGCCAACAGAATTAACCATTACAGAAAAGCGTTTCATCGAAAATAAAATCACTTTTAGTGAATTGGCAGAGCAGACTTTTAAAAGGTTCTTTCAATCTTACGCACTTGCATTTAACAAAATGCACAACCGGCAGGGCAACTTATTTTACAAGCCATTTAAAAGAATAAGTATTGATAAAAACGCTCAGTTTACCATGGCAATCATTTACATACATGCCAATGCAATGAAGCATGGCCTGGTAAAAAACTTTACGGAGTATTTATGGAGTTCATGGCATACTATTATATCCAGCAAACCAACGGCTTTATTGAGGAAGGAAGTGATTGAATGGTTTGGCAGTTTAGAAGAATGCATCAAAGCCCACAATGAACAGTCTGCTTATCACTATGACTGTGACGTTGCTATTGAAGATTAACTAACAAGGGTTGCCAACTTTTGAAAGGTTGGCAACCCAAAAAAATCTACGCTACAATAAAAGCTCATTAAAGAAATATCGTACAAGCGTGCGACGCCACGAAGGCCAAATAGTAGCACTAACCCATGGCCAAAAAATTGTATTTACCGGCCGCTTTTATCTTTACGATTGATAGCAGGTCGGGGTGCTGGCCTTGGCGGTGCTGGTTGTATGGCAGGCCTGGTTGGTCTTATCGCTGGTTTGGTAACCGGTCTTGTTACGGGTTTTTGAATCGCAGGCCTGGTGATGGGTCTTGTAATGGGTCGCACCGGTTTTGTTGTCGGGCGTTCTATTGATGGCCTGGTGGGCTTTACCGGCCTGGTAATCGGTCTTTGTCTATCCACCGGCTGCGTGGGGAGCCGGTGGCCTCCGGGGTTTCGTTTGTTGTATAATGCAATGCCTTGTTGCCTGGTTTCAGGTTTTAAATAGGTGTTTCTGTAGATGCCGTTTTGCCTGTTATTGTATACTACCACTGAATGTACGCGGCGCTGGTTGAAATAGAAATCGTTCCAGCGGTTATAGCGGTACACCGGCCAGCGACGGTAGTAACCAAAGTACCAACTGTTGTAGTTGCTATGATAACCCCAGTAGGCATGCCAGAACAACGGGCGCCAGGGCCGCCAGTAAGATGGGTAATAATTCCAGTACCACGGCGAGCGCCAGGTGGTATAAGTGGGCAGGTAAATATAGCGCACCATTGGCCAGCTGGCTACAACAACGGTAGAGGTTTGCTGAACAGGAATGGATTGCCCGTCTACCACAACCGTGTTGCCGGCGTACCCGGGGTTAGGGGTTTCTGTTGCAGCAACATTGTCATCTGTATTGGGTTCTATGATGTAATTTTTGCCATACAGCTCCTCATCGCCAATTAGCTGCACCTGTACCTTTCCATCCGGATCTTTTTGTACGGTAAAAACGGCTACGTCCTGTTTTTCATTGGCATTTACATCCACCTGCAATACGATGGTATGTACATTGCCATCTGTATTGTCTATTACTTTTATATAGTCGGTTTTGTCATCACCATTCAGATCCAGGTTATTGATTTCACTGTTTTCTTCATTGAGCTTTCTTTCAAAACCTTCCAATGTTTCAGATTCCTGGAATAGTTTTAACACCGCAAATAAATTAAGGTTATCGCCGGGCAGGTCGAGCTTGTCCTGATTGTTTTGTGCATGTAGTTTTGCAGGCAGTAGGATTGCAAGGAATAAAGTAAGGAATAGTAAATTTTTCATGGTCGAAATTTTTTTATTTGGGAAGTTTTTAAAGTACTAATATGAAACAAAAATTGTCTTGTGAGTTTTCTTGCTACTAAAAATTCGCAAACATCACAAAAATCAATTTGTTATTTTCAAAAGTAAATTCTACCAAAGGTTCCGCATTGGGGTCGTCTTTTGATTTTCGCTTCAACAGAAAGTGTTTAAATTTTTCACCTTTTTCTTTGGTCGCTAGCCCAAACAATGATCCCGGCATTTGGACAGAAGGGGTTGCTGAAATAGGGAACTGCCTTTTAAATTGTTCAAAGGTGTAGTTGCTATCAAATAAGGTTTCTCCGTATGAGACGCTTTTCGTTGTTTTACGAAAGTCAATAGTGAAAGGTATTATACTGTTATTGTAACTGTACCACATATCTATCCCCGGATAGTGTAGTGTTACAACATCCGGATCTTTTGCTGTCAGAACTGCTTTCTCCAATGCTGCCTTTGAGTCAATTAAAAATTTTGTTTTAAATACAGTTACGCTATCTGGAAGCCCGATAACACTAATGAAATTGCTGTAATCGCCATATAAAAATGTTTTTTCTAATGTCAGTTTGTAGGCATCGAGTATATTAAAATCCATTTTTTTATTCTCAGTTTGTTGAACAGATTGATTTGCAGAACCGGCATCCTTACTGCTTTGATTGTTGCACGATGATAAGATCGAAATGACGAATACTGCGATAATAAACTTTCTCATATTGGCAAGGGCTTATAATTATGCGGACAACTGTTTTTGAAAACTAAATAGGAAAATCAAAATCAAAAACAAATTTTTCAGCTTTTGGCAAAGGCTTACGCGGTAATTTTTCATTGCGCATGGCCGTATTATACACAAAAGCTGCCACAACTACCGCGGCTTGCTGCAAGTCTTCAATGCTCAGGTGATCGTAGGTATCCATATTGCTATGGTGTGTACGGGTTTCGTACTCCAGTGGATCTTGTATAAACTGAAAAGCAGGGATGCCCACAGCATCCAGTGAAATATGATCGGTACTACCGGTGTTACTGCCCGTGATGCCGGTAGCGCCCATATCGGCGAAAGGTGCCAGCCAGGCTTTGAAAATTTCCCGTACCGCTTCATTGTTCTGCAGGTAAATACCGCGGATTTTTCCGGAGCCATTATCTAAATTAAAATAGGCGGATATTTTTTGCTGATCAGGTTTTAACTGCATGGTAGCCGGATCGCCAAAATGCTTTTTTACATAGCCGAAAGAACCAAACAAACCCTGTTCTTCGCCACCCCATAAAACAATGCGGATGGTGCGGCGGGGCTGTATACCGAGTGTTTTTAAAATGCGGATCGCTTCCAGCATTACTATGCAACCGGCGCCATTATCAGTAGCACCGGTGCCGCCTGCCCAGCTATCTAAATGCCCGCCGAGCATCACGACTTCAGTTTTTAGTGTTGGATCCGTACCGGGTATTTCGGCCACTACATTGTAACCTGTCAGGTCTTTATCATAAAAAGTATTCTGTACATTCATTTCTACTTCCACTTTTTGATGATCCTGTATTAAGCGGGTCATTTTTAAATAATCTTCCCGGCTTATTTTCATGGTGGGCAAAGCTGCCTCAAAACCTTTTGCATAACCGGCTCCGCCATCAACAAACACCGTTCCATCCCTGTTGCCGCGGCTGCTTTGTATGAGGGCTGCTGCACCTTTTTTTGCCAGGTAAAGGATGGTATAATAATCTTTTTTTATCATGGGCAAATATTCCTCCAGTTGTTTGCGGGTGATCATATAATCATCCGGAAGATTGTTCAATGCAGTATCTGCGAACCTTGTTGCATAGGCCTTAAAGGCATCGGGGATATTAGTTGAGCTGGGTTTTATCATTACAATTTTTCCTTGTAAGGAGGCACCTGCTTTATCTATGGTGGCGGAATCAAATTCATCCAGCATGATCAGTTCGCTTTTGATTGGCTTGCCGGTGCTTTTACACCAGGGAACGGGGTAGGCTATGATGTTTTCATAATAAGGTAATTTCATGGCAAGCGTAGCCTGTTCATTGCTCCACCCTTTGCCAAATTCACCCCAGGCTTCCCGACCGGCATTTTTCAGTCCCCATGTTTTGCAGGTGGCTGTAACCCAATCCAGTGCCCGGTTATAGCCGGGCGAATTGGTGAGGCGTGGACCAATTACATCCGTAAGGTGATGGGCAATCTGTACGATTTGCGAATTATTTTTTTCTTCGGCTTTTATTTTTTCCATCATCTCCATATCTACCATTTCCTGGGCGCTGGTAATATTTACGGTGTACAGCAATGCTGCAATTGCGAACAATTTTTTCATGTATAAATGTTTGTTGTGTGAGTTGTAAAGTGGCAGGCAATCTATCCTCAAGTTAATGCTTCGTTTTTTATTTACAAAGCGGTTTTATTTCGGTCTGATATGTGCAGCAGATGCCGGGAGTAATATTAGCTGTGTTTTATATAAACCATTATGCATAATAAAAGGAAAGAAAAGTAAAATGCTGCCAGACAGGCATTTGCTATTGTAACGATACTTCTTTTTGCAACAGTTTTTTTTAAAGGCCATAAAACAAGCCCTGTAAGCCGGGCAATAAATAATATTCCAGTATTCCCTTTTTAGTCTCATCAATAGAAAGGTGGATTATTATCTTGCAAAAAATAGATAGCACAATAATCCATGATAACAGATCTTCTATCATAAATTATTGATGCTTTTTTTTCTTTGTTTAATAAAATAAAGCAGGTAAGGCACGAGCAACACAAGTTCCAGCCGGAGACTTGAACCTCCTCCCGAAAAAATAAATGGTGCAATCATTACATAAATACAGATCAAAATACCTGTCGCCGCATCCACAATGGCAAGCAAATCAGCCCAATCTTTTTTTGTTAAAAGTCCGAATGCAACGATACCCTTTAATATGAATAAGACGCTTATTAAAATACCACTGAGAGACAATGTGCCATTTGCAGCCAGGCCATATAAGGAAAGCTCGAACTCGAGTCCAAAAAAGCCAAGAATGAGTAATATAGCGGCAAAGCCACCGATCAATAAAAACAACCAACTAAAAGCTTTGATCCACCAGGGGAGAATGCGGCTTTTTTTTACAAGTTCAATTTCTTCAACAAAGGAGTCTAATTGGTTTTGTTCGTTTTCATGCATGGCGTAACAATTACTACTGGTTGTTGAAGATATGTAAAAATTAAATGTGGAAACGCATGTGCCGCAGATGGGATGTTTTTATTCTGGAGAGATTCTTATAGCGTTCACCTGAAAGGTATAAACATGTTAATTGAATTACTACTATTGACTAGAATCGTAACAGCAAATTTTTATAGTTCCATAAAAATCACTTTGTAAAGTCTGCAAAGCAGAAGTTTAAAACACGCCAAAAAAAATGTACATTTAATCAACCAATAAAATCAATACTAACTCATCTTACCGCAATGTCTTCTTCCCAAACTTTAATACAACCCATCAATCGCCACAGGCGCTGGGTAAAAAGTACGCACTGGATCATCACGTTGAGTTTTATGGTGCTGGCCTTTACAGGTTATGTAATTCTGATGAGTCATCCCCGCTTGTATTGGGGTGAAGTAGGGAACGACCTTACCCCCGCATTATTTGAGTTACCCATCAGCAGGAATTACCAGCATGGAGGCTGGGAAAAAAGCACACCATTTTTTAATGCAGCAGGTTCACCGGTTAGTGCAAGCCGCACGTATGATATTTTTAACCAGAACGGCTGGGGGAGAAGCCTTCATTTTTTATCGGCCTGGTTCCTGGTAATAACGGGTTTGGTTTATTTACTTGCTGGATTTTTTACCCGTCATTTTAAAAGCAATCTGTTGCCTGCAACCGGCGAGTTTACCCGAAAGGAATTCTGGCGGGATATGACCAGCCATTTGCGCATGCGGATACCGGCCGCAACAAATGGACCGCAATATGGCCTGTTACAAAAATGCACTTACCTGTCCGTGATATTTGTTTTGTTGCCGCTGATGGTACTAACAGGGCTTACCATGTCGCCGGCAATTACAGCATCTTACCCGTTTCTTTTAAAGATGTTTGGCGGTGGCCAGTCTGCCCGAACCATTCACTTTTTTGCGTCGGTTGCGCTCATCATTTTTCTAGTGGTGCATGTAGTGATGATCATCCGGTCAGGATTTAAACAACAAATAAGTGCCATGACATTTGGAACAAAATTATGAAAAGAAAACACTTACTTACCAGGCGTACCGCCATCATTACAGGGCTGGGCTCACTCGGTGGCTTATTGTTGCCGGGCTGTTCAAAAAAGCTGCCGCCAACTTATGGTAACATCCTGCGCATGGGCGATGCACTCACTTATGTTGCCCAACGTACGTTGTTGCCGGGGCAATCGTTGGCGAAGGAATATGGGCACCATGAGTTATCCTCGTTCCCTGCCACCGGAACTACCAATCCGGCGGATAAATCAACACCCGGTTTCAGCGAAGCTTACAGCAAGCTCAACACGGGTACCTTTAGCGACTGGCGTTTATCGGTAGAGGGTAAGGTGGAAAAGCCAGGACTGTATTCGCTTGTTGAGCTGCAACAATTTCCTTCCCGCACACAAATTACGCGGCACAGTTGTGAAGAAGGCTGGTCTGCCATTGGAGAATGGACCGGTGTTCCGTTAGGCCTCTTGCTTACGCATGCCGGTATTTTACCTACAGCACGTTACGTTAATTTTTATGCCTATGATGGCTATATGGATAGCATAGATATGTTGGACGCATTGCATCCACAAACGATTTTGGCGTACGGCATGAATGGTCGCAGCCTGCCCATCGCACATGGCGCACCGCTTCGCCTGCGGGTAGAAAATCAGATTGGTTACAAGAGTATGAAGTACCTGCAGCGCATTGTTGTATCAGATGAATTTGTGGATATGGGTGACAGCGGATGGGCCTGGTATACGGGGATATGAGTGTGTTATAGTTTTATAAGATTTAAATGAAAGTCTCTTTCAATTTCTTGCTCATGGTGAAAGCGATTTGTTCGGCACAGCAAGGTAAATCTCTTTACCAGCTGCTTCCACCACCGCCGCCAAAACCCCCACCGGAAAAGCCTCCGCTGCTTCCACCCCAACTACTTCCACTGCTGCTGCTATTGCTGGGAGCACTGTAAAAATTTTCAGTCATTTGGTTCATCGAATGATCAAGACTGCCTAAGAACATGCTGGTATTAAAACCGTCGTAATCGCCCACGTACCAACTGGGTGGTGGTATATCTAACCCTTTCAGTTTATCTTTCCATGTATCAGCTACATCAAATACAATAGCAAAGGGCAATACCTTGTCAAAATAATGTTCATCCTTTTTTAAGAATGCGGCCAGGCGGTCTTTTTCAACCTTTTGTATAAATTCTTTAAAGCCTGCCAGTTGCTGGTATAGCTCGTTTCCCCTTGGCGTTTTTTTTGTCATAAAAATACCAAAGCCTATTGTGATGATACCACTTGATATTAAGGCAACAGGCAACCAGTAGGGATCGCCCCAATTGCTTATTAATTCAAAAACCCCAAAGACTGTCAAAGCCAATCCCAGTATTAAAAATAAATACACCATTCCCCGTGAATATTTTTCGTAGTAAGCATTCTTGTCTACCTCATCTTCCAACTCTTTTTTTGCTGTATTCATGGTGATATATAAAACTTCTGCAAGACTCTTAAGTGCTACTTTTTCGCCACTTGCAAATATGCCGTTAAACAGTGTATGTTCAAATAGCAGGGCGGTTTGAGGAAGACTTTTTAATTTAATGAATTCGTATTCGGAGGTTTTGATGAGCCCCAGCAATGATTTTTTTTCTGTTTCTCTTACTTGTAAATAACCGCCCGCGCCCCAATAAGGGATCAATGCGGTGAGATCTCTTTTATCCAGCTTGTCATCTATCACATATCCTGCCACGCTCGGGCTTAAATTTTCAGGCGGGTAGTATTGTGTTGTAATGGTAAGCGCTTGATCCTTACCCCATGTTTTCCATATCCAAAACATCAGTGCCAAAATGAGTGCGGGCAATAACAGCCATGGTCTGCCCCGCAACATATAATCTTGCTGTTGTAAAAAACCAGCTGGCAAAATAATGCCAGCAGTCAGGCCCTCGTTGGCTTGCAAGGGTACACAAGTATTACCTGAAAATAGTTTGTTGCCGGACCACGTTGAGATAGTATTGTTGTCGTGGGAACCAGTGGTGCCTGAGGCAGCAAAAAACACAGGTGTAGACGGCAACGCATCATACAGTGTGATGGTGAAGCTGGCGGAGTCGATGCGGGTATCCCACCGGTCGCCAATAATATTAAGATAGAGTTCTGAATGATCAGCAAAGAAATTGATGGCATTGAGGAGCCTGTAATGGATAATGTATTGCTGTTGCCCAATAATGTAATTATCCTTTGAACCTATTTTTATTTCTTTATAATCACCCCTGTTGCTAACAGAAAAATCCCAGCCGGTTACATCGATATTTTCTATAATGGTATGTGCCTCACCATGGGATTCCATCTGCCGGTTCGCCTTTTCAGTGCCAGGAGGCAGGGGCGCCAACTGGTATTTATAAGGAATGATCCTGATAATGCCATGACGACTTTCTTCAAAGTCGGCGTTGATGGTTTCGGTGATATCCAGCGAAGCATCTTTGTTAACAATCACCGTAACCTGGTAGTGGGAAATAGTATAGCCCTGTGCAGTTGCACCCATTACGGTCAATATAGAAACGAGCAGCAGGAACCAATTTTTTTTCAAGGATATTATTTTAAAACTTTACTTCTACGTTTTTTGCTTCTTCCTTATTTTCCAGTTCAAAAAATTCACGGGCTTTAAAGCCGCCCGCATTGGCAATCAGTACGCCGGGGAATTGTTGAATGGAAGTATTAAAATCCCTGACAGTAGCATTGTAGTAACGCCTGGAATTGCTGAGATCACCTTCTATACTTTGCAGGGCATTTTGTAATTCCTGGAACTGGGTATTGGCTTTCAAATCAGGATAGCTTTCGGCAACAGCCAGCAATCCTCTTAAGGCGCCACCCAGCTGCTGGTTGGCTGTGGCCATACCTGCAATGTCACCCGAAGGCACTGCTACGGCTGCGTTGCGGGCCTGTACCACTTTTTCTAACGTCTGACTTTCGTGCGCTGCATACCCCTTCACAGTATTCACCAGGTTGGGAATAAGATCAAAACGCTTTTTTAGAAAAACACTGATATCACTCCAGGCATTATCAATTTGTATTTTCGCTTTTACCATGCCGTTGTAGGTGCCAACGATCCAAAAAATGAGTATGGCCACTATGCCAATAATTATCCAGAGTACCATAAATGAAAATTTAATTTGTAAATAATAAATTGCAAGCCTGTTGTTGGATATTGTAATATTTATTAAAGAAAGGATTATTTTCTGAAAGTATCAACAAGATGAAAGTTGACAGTTTGTGGTAGCGCATATTCCTGCATCTTATACAAATTGGCAAAGCTGAAATTTGTGCACCGCCTTGCCTGAGAAGTTTTACATTTGGTGGCTTGCAACAGAAGGGATGTGAAGTTTAAAGCCCTGCAATTTTGTGATTTAGCAGGCGGTACCGCACAACAATTTTATAATAACATTGTAACCATATTTCATGCACCGTATTTACCTGTTATTCCTGTTTTTTTCAATCATCGGTTTATTTAATTGCAAACTACCAGCAAAAGAGCATCCTGAGCTTGTTGCTATTAGAATTCAGCCGTTTGCAGACATACCTGAAGAGGAAGTACAATACATTTATACGGCGTTAAAAAAAATCTATCCGCTTGTAACGCTCAGTAATAAAATAGCTTTTCCCGATCGTGCCATGAATCAACTGGGCTACCGCTATCGGGCGGATTCATTACTGCAATATTTAAATACAATCGTACATCAACATGAAATTATTATTGCATTAACGGGAAGAGACATCAGTACTACAAAAGGAGATATCGCTGATTGGGGTGTTATGGGATTGGGATTTGCGCCAGGTAAAGTCTGTGTCGCGTCATCTTTTCGGCTGGTGCAACAAAAAAGAATGGCACAGTTTGTAAAAGTTGCCGAACACGAGCTCGGCCATACGGAAGGATTACAACATTGCCCGGTTAAAACCTGCATCATGCGTGATGCGGAAGGTGGAAATACGTTGGATGAAGAAAAGGATTTTTGTGTTAGCTGTCGTAACCATTTAATAGCAAGGTTTTGGAAATTGTAGTAATTTAACAGCGTTTTAAAAACACCAGGGTCAGCCTACATAATACAAACAATAGCCATGAAAAAAACAACGATTTGCTTAGCCGCAATTTGTTTGCTACAAACAACTACGCTACAAGCCCAGCAATGGAGCGAAAAACTAAATGGTACCATCAGTACTGTTACTAACACCAACGGACAAACGCTGGGTTACTCTACCACTTCAGGAGTAAAACTCATTACAGTAGATGGCCTGGCGTTTAAAGACCTTAATAAAAATGGCAAGCTGGATAAATATGAAGACTGGCGTTTGCCGGTAGCGGTGCGTGCAAAAGACCTGGCTGCACAAATGACGGTGGAACAAATTGCAGGCCTTATGCTATATAGCAGGCACCAGCCCATTCCAAGCCCTGCGAAAGGTGTTTTTGCGGGTACGTACAACGGCAAACCTTTTCCGGAAAGCGGCGCTGCAGCCAGCGATTTAACCGATCAGCAAAAAGATTTTTTAACGAAGGATAATGTAAGGCATGTGCTCGTTACGTCGGTACAAAGTCCGGAAGTAGCAGTACAATGGAACAACAACGTACAGGCCTTGACGGAAAGTATCGGGTTGGGCATTCCGGCCAATAACAGCTCCGATCCGAGGCATGGTACGGTAGCCAACGCCGAATTCAATGCGGGTGCCGGCGGCGCTATTTCTATGTGGCCCGGTTCGCTGGGGTTGGCAGCTACTTTCGATCCAAATGTGGTAAAAAACTTTGGTCACATTGCAGCCATGGAATACAGGGCAATGGGCATAGCAACCGCTTTATCCCCGCAGGTAGATATGGCCAGCGAGCCCCGCTGGAACAGGTTCAGCGGCACTTTTGGCGAACATCCCCAACTGGCTGCAGATATGGCCCGTGCTTATATTGATGGTTTTCAAACATCGCTTGGTGATAAGGAGATTACAGGCGGTTGGGGATACAACAGCGTAAACGCCATGGTTAAACACTGGCCCGGCGGCGGCAGTGGTGAGGGTGGAAGAGATGCCCATTACGGCTTTGGAAAATATGCTGTATATCCCGGCAATAATTTTAACCAACATCTTATACCATTTACGGAAGGTGCTTTTAAACTGAACGGTAAAACAGCGATGGCTTCTGCGGTAATGCCTTACTATACCATTTCGGTTAACCAGGATATAAAGAACCATGACAATGTTGCCAACAATTACAATTCGTATATCATCACCGATCTGTTGCGTAATAAATACCAGTTCGATGGGGTTGTTTGTACAGATTGGCTGGTAACAGGAGATGAAGCGGCGGTGGATGTTTTTATCACGGGTAAATCATGGGGTACAGAAAAGTTATCCATCGCACAGCGGCATTACAAAATACTAATGGCGGGTGTAGATCAGTTCGGTGGTAACAATGATGCTGTGCCAGTGATTGATGCGTACAATATGGGTGTAAAGGAACATGGCGAGGCATTTATGCGTGCCAGGTTTGAAGCATCTGCGGTTCGCCTGCTCACCAATATTTTTCATACCGGCTTGTTCGAAAATCCTTACCTGGATGTAACTGCTTCTAAAAGTACGGTTGGCAATGCTGCCTTTATGAAGGCAGGGTATGATGCACAGGTCAGGTCAATGGTGCTGCTGAAAAACAGCAACCGGGTGCTCCCTTTACAAAAAATGAAAACGGTGTATGTACCGAAAAAATTCACGCCTGCAGGAAGAAATTTTTTAGGTATGGAAACGCCCGAAAAACTCGACTTTCCTGTAAACATGGATATTGTAAAAAAATATTTCAAAATTACTGACAACCCAGAAGCAGCAGATTATGCATTGGTGTTTATCGCCAGCCCCAACAGCGGTAATGGTTATAACAGCGAGGATGCAAAAGCCGGTGGCAACGGCTACCTGCCTATCAGTTTGCAGTATGGCGAATACAAGGCCACCGGTGCAAGGGCAGTGAGCATGGCTGGTGGTGATCAGTTTGAAAAGTTTACCAACCGCAGTTACAAAGGCAAGCGCATAAAAGCCATTAACATTACCGATCTTGCTATGGTGAATGATACGTATGCAAAAATGAAAGGCAAGCCGGTGATTGTTTCTGTAAACGTAAGCAACCCGATGGTGTTTGCAGAGTTTGAAAAAAATGCCAGCGCAATCCTGATCAATTTTGGTGTGCAGGACCAGGCCATTCTGGATATATTAACAGGCAAGGCTGTGCCTTCCGGATTGTTACCGATGCAGATGCCGGCCAATATGCAAACGGTGGAAAAGCAAAAAGAAGATGTTCCTTTGGATATGCAATGTTATAAAGATGCAGCAGGGCATGTGTACGATTTTGGTTATGGAATGAATTTTAGTGGTGTTATTAAAGATGCGAGAACAGTGAAGTATACAAAGAAGTGAGGGGTGAGTTTGGAATTAAAAATTAATAATTAATAATTAATAATTGGGTAGTGGCGGTGAAGATGGCGTAATTGATTGGAGGTAATTAAAAATTCAAAAGTAAAAAGTAAAAAAATATTAAGCGTTGGTGAAGCCTGGGTGACAGCGTGCAGATTAGTTGAATGGATAATCCAAAAGAAAAAACTTGCGGTAACAGTGAACTTCACATAACTGCAGGCACCCAACCTATAACTTATAACCTATAACTTATAACCTATAACTTATAACCCACAACTACTTCCCTTTCTTCCACAGTATCATCGCGTAAAAAGGGAGGCCTGCCAATAGCAGGATAAAGCCCCAGTACACCGGTTCCTGGCCGGAGCCCGCTATGGCCCAAAGGGAAAATAAAAAGGCGACGGACGACAACGCAATAGTAGACGGCCAGTGGCCGGAAGCCGGCGTAAATTTTCGCTGAACCTTTATTAATACATAGGCTACCGTTGAAAAAAGATAAGCTATCAATACGGTGATGGTGGTCAGTAGTATTAAAAACTTAAACTGCTCCGCAAGGCCCTTGGTATAGTTCATTACCATTAAAATACTTACGAGTATGCTGCCGATTACAATACCGGCGGTGGGTACGCCTTTCTTATTTACTTTGACAAAAATAGCAGGAAACAATTTGTCTTTTGAAATAGCATAAGGTGTTTGTCCCTGTATTAAAATCCAGCCATTCAAAGCGCCGAAGGCTGCGATGGCCACACCTCCGCTTACCCAATACCTGGCACTGCTGCCCCAAAGCAACACAGCGGCGTCTGCGAATGGCGTTAAGGAATGCGAGAGTTTGTCCGCGGGTATCATACCCATTACACTTACCGTACTTAGTATGTAGATGATGGCCGCCAGTCCGGTGCCCAACATGGTAGCACGGGAAATTGTTTTTTCAGGATTGGCTACACTGCCTGACGGAATAGTAGCACATTCCAGCCCGGTGAATGCAAAAAATGTAAAAGCCGTGGTTGCGGTAATGGCCGCAAGGCTGGATGTACCGCTTGTGTTGAAAGGCAAAAAATAACTGAGCTTTAAAAAAAATAAACCGCCAATCGCCACCGCAATTAAAGGAATTATTTTAAGCACCGTAGTGATGAGTTGTACTATACCTGAAGTAACAATGCCCAATGAATTAACCCAGGTAAGCAACCAGATGGTGCTTAGGCCGGCCGCAATTGCGACAAGTGAATTGGTGGCCAGTACAGGAAAAAAAGTACTAAGCGCACTGATTAAGGAAACTGCAATAGCCGCATTGGTACACCAGATGGAAATCCAGTAACCCCATGCTACCAGGAAGCCGGCAAAATCGCCCAACCCTTCGCGGGAATAGGCATACGGACCGCCATCTGCCAGTGGCATCAGCTTGCTTAAGTTGCTAAACACTTTTGCCAGTAAAAAAGCACCCACTGTTGCAAACAGCCATCCTATTAAACTGATGCTGCCATAAGAGGCCAGGGTAGCAGGCATTAAAAAAACACCGGCACCAATCATATTGCCAATAACCAACGAAGTGCTGGTCCATAACCCTAATTTATTTTCCTTTGGCACTTGATCCGGCATGGGTAAATGGTTTTATTATATCAGGGAAGATACAATTTTATGTTTACCCGCAACATACTCAACCGCTGACTGAATCAAGGAGCAGATAGTGTGTGTTGCAACCTGCCCGTTCTTTTATTACCACCAGGGCGCAGACTAGCGGAGACGCATACACGCAATTGGAAAGCAGTGTTACCCAGGGGTAGCATCCAACAATGCTACCAGGATTTTATTAAATATACCGTGGCATATTTAAGGCTATGTTATTTACGTGCCGGTGGAGCAGGCCACCATTTGGCAGCGCTAACAAACTAAGTATTTAAGGTCCAGGAATCTTCGGCGATAATGTTGCCGTTTACCCAGGTCCATTGTATCTTTTGGTAGGTAAAAGCTACTTCTTCATACTCGGCAAATTTGGCCAGCTCAAAGTTTTTGTTGTTCAACATCACACTTTTTATATCCATAATGCTGGCATTGGTTAAGCGTACCGTGTAGTGGTTTACCTCCATGCCCGCAGCGCCGGTACCCGCCTGTATATGCGGGGTAAAAAACTGCAGTTCCCAGCTGGTGATGTTTTCATTGTTCACCAAAGCATTAAAAAGTAAGGGAGTACTTTTATCCAATTCTTTGGTAATGATGAAGGGCCGGTGTTGCCTTTTACCCGTAGGTAAGCCACTCACCTGGTCCCTGGGCGAAAATACTTCGTGCGTTACGGCAATCACCATTATTTTTCCTTCCCGGCCTTTTTGGGTTACACTGCCTTTTATGTCACCTTGTTTTTGCCCGGTTAATTTTAAGTATGCATTAAGTGCCATGATGGTTTGTTTTAGACACTTAAGTTAATTATAAAATGCTGCGAATGCAAGCACCCGGTGAAGCGATTTTTTTTGCCAGTTGCTTCGCCGGCCTATCCCGATGGTACGGTTGAATCTACCGACAGCTAATGCGGTGGACACTGCGCCGATATGCGGTGAGATTCTGTTTATGCTCGTTGCAGGTAGTAGCAACTCGTGCAGAGCTTTGCCTAATTTCTTTTCCGGAGATACTGAGCGGAAAAAGCGTTGATTTTATTTTGTTACAAACACATCATATTTTGCTGTTGAAATCAGGAAAGGCTTCGAATATGAAAGCGTACAACAATGCTGAAAAAGTACAAGGGGGCGACGCAACGATGTCGCACATGGCTTGTTTGCCCGGACCAATATTTTTATTGATTTGCTGAGAAACCGCTTTTCTTTAACTGGTCAAAAAGCTGCGTTGTTTTTTGTATGGCCGCATCATCATTGATATCAAAAAGCCGGAAGGTTTCTTTATCGCCTTTGTACAACGGATTATCCTGCATATCGCCCTGCGACTTGTAAGCAGCGATTACCCATTGGGCAATTACTTTATACGATACCTGCTTACCCTTGCCGAAATGCGAGGCTACATCCAGGTAAAATGAAGGTGCATTTTTCTTCATCGTAGTTTCAGGAAAACCTTCCAGCATGGTAAAGGCTTCGGGCTTTTCATCTGTGTAAGTGCTTCCTGCAAGTATCACGGGTTTGTGATTGCCTTTGTATCTTTTTAATGCTCTTAAAGCCATAATGGCAGCCGTTTTATGATGGCCGTGTTGCCCGGCATATGGTAGCATGGTGATTATAAAATCGTACGGTTGTGCGGCCAGAATCTGGTCTAGTTTTTTTTCAATAAAAGGCACGTCCCAGTTTTGACCACTCACATACGGCACAGGGTTTAAATTATAATAGTCATCCCGCTGGTCGAAAAAATAATAGTTGCGAAAGCCCATGATATCGCCCGCTTCCATCATTTCTTTTTTCCGGATGCGGGGCAGCTCCGCCCGGCCTATAGTGGAATCGGTAAGGTTGAGTTTGTAATACACCGAGCCCAGTTCTGATCCGTTAAAACCACCCTGGCCATCAGTTATCAAAGCAAGGTCTACCGTGCCTTTCAGCTCGTGGGTTATTTTGTACAGTGTGATAGGGAAACTTGTTTCATCATCCGGGTGTGCATTTACTACCAGCACACGTGGACCTGTTTGCGCCGTTGTAATGATGGCGCTAAAGAGCAGACAAAAAATAGTGTTGAATAATTTTTTCATATGCAGTTGTTAGTGTTGGCAAGATGTATAAACTGAATTAAAAAAGTGAAAGGTGTTTACATGAACCAGGGTTAATTTAAGTATGAATTGGCAATAGTGAACGGTCCATTATTCACCACTGACCGCTGACCACTCACCACTGACCACTCACCACTCACAAAGCGATCCCTTATTTTTTTACCCTTACATAGCGTTCAATATTCAGGCGGTTGACGCCGGCACCTTCTACCTTTTCAACGCCTTGCTGAACAAGGGTGTCATTTTGTATGGTGATAGTAAAAGGGAAATCATTGTTTTCCCACTCCCGGTCGCTGCAATATTCCAGGTGCTCGGTATAAGTGCTGTCTTTAAGCGAATAGTGTCCGCCACCTGCACCAAAGGAAGCCGTGGAGTCTTTGCCTTTGGTAAGATCGTGTTTTAAAAAAGCGAAGTGGGTATCATTGATGATTTTAATAAAAGACAAATTTTTGGTGTAATAAGTAATGGTGGTGTCGCCTTTTTCAATGGTAGTGCCGGAGATCAATTGCCAGGTGCCGACAATGGGAAGACCGGTTTGGTGAACGACATCCGTTTGCGTTTTTGTTTCGCAGGATAGCAGGAGCGTGGCACAGCTGATGAGGCCGCAAATTATCTTGATGGGTTGGTTCATTTTTTTACAGGTTTGTTTTTTGAATGCTAAATATACGCAGTTCATTATCTAAAACAAGCCATGCCTGCCGATAAAATGAGGGGTTGAAAAGTGGTGAGGTGCTATACACCACCAAAAGGCATCAGCAAGGGTTTTAGAGGTAAGCAAGTATTAACAGGCTTAAAACACCGCTGATAGCCGTTTTGGATAATGCAATCGTTTTTTGCAAAAGCGTAGTAGTTAGCCAAGTAATTCAAATTTTAAACACGGTCCTGTGCATTTGTTCAGGCTTCATGAAAAAATATACATAGGGCTGCAAACTGACTGTTGCCGGAAACCGCCAATTAGCCGACCGTTAGTTTAACCATAGAGAGCCAAAAAATTTCAATGACATGCATTATTTTAAAGTAATCGGTAATCTCATCTGGTTTAGTGATGTAACAATTTGCATGATGACTATATGCTTTGCGGACATCCATTTGACTGGAGGAGGTGGTTAGCACAATTACCGGAATGTGTTTTAGCCGTTCGTCCTTTTTAATAAATTCCAATACTTCGTAACCGTTCTTTTTTGGTAAATTAATATCCAGTAAAATAAGATCAGGTAAATTTTTATTTTTTGCATCCAGTATCATCTCTAAAAATTCAATTGCTTCATCTCCGTCCCTGGTAATGCTGATTTTGTTTACCTGTCCCATCCGTTCTATTGCTTCCGTCGCAATCACAATATCCCCTTCATTGTCTTCCACAAGTAAAATATGAAATGGTTTCATTAGCTGCTTTTTTCTTTTAAGTAATAAAAATACCAGTGGCGACATGAGATGTATCCATAGCCAATCGCAACATACCGGTAATGAAACACTGCTGAGCTAAAACAGTATCGCTGTTGATGTACTACTTGTTTATTCGGCTAACTTAATAGTAATAGTATATTGCGGACCGCATGAAAAGGGTATTTAAAAATGCACCAACCTTAAAAAGTTAGTTGAGTAAATCCCCATGTTGTGTTTTTTAACAGTTGATGCATTTTGTATAGCTGGCTTTTCATGGTTGTAGTTATTTAAAATGGCCGGGTTTCTTTGCTGGCCACAATGCTGCGCATTATATGCGGTATATCCTGGTAATGATGGTACAAGTCGCAAAAAAAATCTGCACCCATCAAACGACATTTTTCTTCTCTAAAAACATCCTCCACAATCGTTATCATAATCACCGTAGTTTCCTTTTTCATTGCTTTAATAGCGGCCAATAGCTGGATAGACTGGTTACCTGGCAACCCATCATCCAGAAAAACTGCATCTGGCTGATGCGTTGTATAAAGGTGAATTGCTTCGTCGTAAGTAACTGCCGTGTATATCGTGCTAACGATAGATGTTTCCGCAAGTAATTCCTCCAGCCGTTCGATGATATCAATCGAGCTGTCAACAATTAACACCTCCATTTGCAGCGATTTGGTTAATGCAAAGTACCAACATAAAAAAGCTACGTCTGATAGTAGGCGTTGCTTTTATGGGATAGTATAAAGGGGGGTGTCAGGCATAGTAGTTATACTATCAATGTCGTTTACTTAACGAATTAGGGTGGTAGACCTTTTAATGGATCGCGAGTTACAAATAAGGTCAACCACATTTTTCCTGATCGAAATTTTCTTAAGTAAACGACATTGGTTATACTATGTTCAATCGTGGAGCAGTAGTATAAAGGGAGGTACAACAAAATTTAAATATCAGAAATGATGTGATGGGTGATTGCATACCTTGTAAGATCGGAGTTGGTAGATAATTTTAATTTATCCATTATTTTCCCCCTGTGTGTGCTTACTGTTGTAAGTGCGAGCGAAAGCATTGCTGCAATCTGTGTTAAAGTTTTTCCGTTGGCGAGCAATTTAAATATTTCAAATTCCCTGTTGCTGAGCAACTCGTGCGGCTTTTTGTTTACACCGTGGTCGTTTAATAACTTTTCTGCTATTTCAGGCGTAATGTGCTTTTTACCCCGTGCTATGCGTTCAATAGCGTTAATTAGCTCGTATGGTGCTGCGTTTTTATTCAAAAAGCCCGCTGCGCCTGCCTTTAAAACCCTTACTGCATAAAGATCTTCTGTAAAAATGCTCAGTATCAGCACTGGTAACTTTGGCTTTATTTGTTTAATTTGTTCCAATGCTTCCAGCCCGCTTCTACCCGGCATATCCAGGTCGGATATCACCAGGTCAAAATCGTTTTTCATCACCGTATTTACCAACGATTCCCCATCTTCAACCTCTGTTATTTCAACCGTTGGATATTCATCTTTTAGTATTTGGATAATTCCCAAACGAACAAAGCTGTGATCATCTGCAATAATGATGCGTTTCATAACACTGTTTTATTTTTTAGCGGTAGGCTGAAAACAATTTTTGTTCCCTTTTCTACGGTGCTTGTGATATCAAATATACCGCCCTGCGAAATCACTCTTTCTTTCATCCCCAAAATGCCGAAAGATTTTCCGTACTGTATGGCCGCAATATCAAAACCAATGCCGTCATCGGCTATGGATACAAGAATACTATTGTCTGTTGTATGTACCCGCATCATTACGTTATTGGCTTTTGCATAACGGGTAATATTGGTGAAGCTTTCCTGGCAGGCTCTAAAAATACAATTGGCAACCTGCTCGGTTACATTTATTTCTCCCGCCTCATCTAACAGGTGTACAGAAATACCTGTTTTGTCGGTAAATTGTTTAGCGAGTTTGGTAATGGCATCCAGCAGATTGTAATCATCCAGCATCAATGGTCTCAACTCGCTCAGTATCCTTCTTACAGCCTGGTTACTGCCATTCAATAACTGGATAATGTTTTTCAGTTTTATTTTTACGGGTACATTTTCTTCCGGAATTTTTTTATCAATCCAGGCAACATCCATGTTAATGGCTGTTAATTGCTGGCCCAATTCATCATGTATTTCCCGGCCGATTGTTTTTCTTTCTTCTTCCCGTATGTTTTGCAGGTGATCTGTTAGCCGACGTAATTTTTCTGTTGTCTGATTAATTTCTTCCTGCGCTTTTGTACGTTGGGTTATATCCTGCAATGTGCCCACAATTCTTACAGGTTCTCCCTGTTCGTTCGTTTCCAGCTCTGCCAGCGCCGAAATATATTTCATCGGCGAGCCATCTGCAGGATTGATGGCAAATTCAATATTGTATTCCTTATTGGATTGAATCAGCCCATCATTGGCTTCTTTTACTTTTTGCAGATCAATGATGCAGGCAGCAATTTTTTCCCTGTTTAGCTCTCCATCTTTTTGAGGAAAGCCATAGATGTGCATGGCTTGTTTAGAGGCCCACACTGCACCGGTTTTTAAATCCTGTTGCCAGTAGCCTAATTTGCCAATTTCCTGGGCTTTGGTTAGTAGCTGTTCATTGTAAAGAATTTTTTCTTCGGCTGTTTTCAAATCAGTGATATCAGTTATGGTGCCAACGTAGCCCGCTATTTGCACGGCTTCATTTTTTTCAGGAGTTGCCTGCCCTAATACCCAACGGACGGAGTCATCGCTATGAACAAACCGATAATTGAACGAAGAAGCCGCATGCTTTTTAGTAGCCTGTTGCCAATTGTTTACCACCGCGGCCCTGTCATCTTCATGTACCGCCCGTAGCCAGCCATTACCCAATGCTTCCTCAATAGACAACCCGGCAATTTGACACCACCGCGGATTAACGAAAGTGGTGATGCCCAATACATCAGTGTGAAAAATACCAACAGGCGATATTTCTGTAAGCATCTTGTATTGTTGTTTACTTTTTAATACCATTTCTTCCGCATGGGTGCGTAGTTTTTCCCTTTCAAAAATTTCCAGTGCAAATGAAATATCGGCAGTTACTTCCAGCAGTAAATCAATTTCTTTCTTATTAAAAAAATATTTTACAGCAGCATATAAAGAAAATGCACCAATGGCTCTGCCTGATTTTTTTATTGGCAGCGAGATAGAAGAAAGGTAGCCGAGGCCGATCGCTGCGTCCCGCCAGGGGGCCATTTCGGGAGCGGTTTGTATATCGTTGCAAACTACGTGTTTGCCTTGCCTTATAGCAGACCCTGTTGGCCCGAGAGATTGGGGTACGCTGCCTGCTGCCGGAATGGTTAGGTTAACGAGATAGTCTTTAGCCTCGCCTGCATGCACTACAGGTACCAGGTATTGGTTGGCTTCATCTATTAATCCTATCCATGCCATTTTAAATTGACCGATATCAACTGCAATGCGGCATACTTCTTTAAAAAGGCTGGCCTCGTCGGATACTTTTACAATTACCTGGTTAACCTGGCTTATAAAGAAATAAAGCCGGTTTGCTTTGTTGATTTTTTCCTCTGCATCTTTCTGCCCGGTAGCGTCGTGGAGATTTATCACCAGGCCGCCAACGTCCGGATCCTGCAACATATTTTTTACGGTGCCTTCCAGCCAGATATAGTGACCGTCTTTATGTTTCAACCGGGCTACAATTGGAAGCACCTGGCCTTGGTGGGCAATTGAATTTACAATCATTCTTTTCAACGGCTCCCAGTCTTCCGGGTGTACATACTGCTGTGGGATACCTGCAATGTCTTCATTTGTCCACCCTGTAATTTGGGCGGCAGATGAACTGCGGAAAAGAAAATTGAAATTTTTATCAATCAGCGCAGTGATGCCATGGCTGTTTTGCACCAATGCCTGGAACCGCTTTTCCACATTGGCTGGTGTTGGTGTATTCACCGTTGTTTCTTGCGGTAGTTGGTCACCCATATCCGCACTATTTTGTGATGCTGTTGTTACATGCCGCATTTCTTTATTAATAAAAAAGACAGCTGTCACCAACACTGCGATAGCGACGAGCGCCAACAAGTTGTTTAACCAATAACCGCTTTTTCCAACACCTGGCAGTATAAAAATAATGATGGTTGCTATGGCAATAAAAAGCAATAGTTGTATAAGCTGTAGCTGTTGATGACGTGGTGGCGAAGGTTTCATAAAATTGACAATTTTCAGCAATGCAAAAAGCCTGCGTTGTATTATAATTTCTGTAGCCTGTTCAATTGTAGTACTTTAAAGTTAAGCATAAAATCACATTTAATTTATTTTATCTGTGAGCTGGCCATAACCTTGCAATGCACCCGCTTTACAAATTATTGCAAGCAGTATTGCAAAGGTACCTGGCCATTGTTTTGTCAAAAAATTCCGACAGGGCATTAAATTATACAGCAGGCTTATTTAAGGTTCATGCCGTATGGTTATGCCATTGCTAAAAAGCTTTCAAAATCGGGTAATGCGGCGGTATTATACTGCCAACGTATGGTGTTGACGATTGGCGGCATGGAGCAAACAATTGTTTCATCACGGGCATACCTGTCAGTCAATAAATAGTTTAAAAGGGATTTAGGTGTATCGGATTATTCTTTTGGTCAACCGGGTTCTCCCCAGGCAATTTGCCCTCTGCAAACAAATTCAGCAGGCTTTATTTAATGATAAGTTAATACAGGCAGCAGGCTCTTTTTCCTAATCAACTACCGCTCGTTCGACAATGGCCTGCTGGAAGCACCGCTGGATCATATTTTCCGGGGCATTTAGAAAATAAAAAGTAATCTTTCATTAACTGTTAACCAGGCAACTTTTTGGAATAAGATTTTTTTGTTGGGGGAGACATTTAATTTACAGGCGGCGTTCTGTTAACAGCCAATCTACAAAACACCAAACGTTATTTTTTCGCCCTTGCAGGATTGGTTTACTTGTTATACGCCTCAATGAATTTATCCCTGGATCTTCTACCTAAAAAATGACTGGCGTGAACTGAGATAAATAATACCAGCAAAACTATTCCGCCGGCAATAATAATGCTGTCTAGTTTTTTAGTATTGATATACCTGTTACTAAAACCATATAATGCCAGTCCAAGAAGGCCCCCGGTAGTATTTGTGATCACGTCGGTTATGTCTGTGGCTCCAATAGCGCAGATATATTGAATAATTTCAGCAGTGAGGCTAAAAAATAGTATAAAAGCAAGCTTAGGTAAAAACCCAACTGTTTTAAAATTGACATGCAACAGCAAACCAAAAGGAATAAAGAATATACAATTTAATATCATCTCGCCGTAATTAATTCCTCCATCTTTTGCTATTGAAGGAGCTGCAAATGGAACCAGGTTAAGGCTTCTGTGATGATGATCAAATACAGACAAAATTTGAAAGCTAAATTTGAATAACACTAACCAGATTAGCAGTATTATATATAAAACAAACAATCCCCTGGATAATATTTTTATCATGCAATCCCTTTTAATTTTTTGTTTTACAACATCAAAGTAGCTACCCAATGTGCTGGTTACCCATATTTTTAACAGTGGTCTTAATAATCGCAATCTTTCCACACTACATCAGGTATTTGGTTAAGTTGGCTTTACTGGTACCTAATAAAGGTACTGCAGTAAATATGGTTTATGCAGTTCAATTTAAGTGGTTTGTACCTTTAAAAGACAACGTTTCATTAATAAAATATCGCTCCCTTAGGATGATACATTCCTTGCCACCAAGCAAGGCCCTGGAAGCGATGTGGCTGCAGAGGGAAAACCCTTGTAGGATAAGGCTTTTACACGACGTACTGGTTTGTGGCATTTTTTTACAAAATAGTAGTAATTTTTAATTTAAATAGTACCTTTAAAACAAACCTTCATTATGGATAGCATTAGTAAATCAGACGAGTTAATCAATGTTAACAAGGAACTTGCATTTCAGAAAGAAGAAAAAAAACAACGGGCCGCGGAATTAGCCATTGCTAACAAAGAACTGCTGTTTCAAAATGCAGAAAAAGAGAAACGGGCAGAAGAGTTAGTGATCGCTAATAAAGAGCTTCTCTTTCAAAATGAAGAGAAAGAAAAACGTGCAGAAGAATTAGTAATCGCTAATAAAGAACTCCTTTTTCAAAATGAAGAAAAAGAAAAACGTGCCGCGGAACTGATCATTGCCAACAAAGAACTTGTTTTTCAAAATGCGGAGCGGGAGAAGAGAGATGCAGAATTAGTGATCGCCAATAAAGAGCTCGTATTTCAAAACCAGGAGAAAGAAAAACGGGCCGCTGAATTAGTGATTGCCAACGCAGAACTGGTGTTTCAAAACGAGCAAAAGGAAAAAATGACCACCGACTTAATTCAACGCAACAAAGACCTGGAGCAGTTTACCTATATTATTTCTCACAACCTGCGTGCCCCGGTAGCTAATATTATCGGGCTTTCTTACCGGCTTCAGCAAACGGGGCTCCCGGAGGATTTGAGAAGCCAGATTGGCGCAGGCCTTTCGACTTCGGTTACCAAACTGGACGAAGTAATCAGGGACCTGAATGATATTTTAAAAATAAGGCAGAAGGTAGATGAAAGTAAGCAGTTGATCAACTTTGCAAAGTTTGCCGCAGATATTCAATTGAGCATTGAAAAAATGATTGAGAATGAAAAGGCAGTGATTTTGTGGAATTTTACAGAAGCCGAAGAAATCGTGACCATTAAAAGCTACCTGCACAGTATTTTCTTTAACCTTATTTCCAATAGCTTAAAATACCGGCAACCGACCGTGCCCCCCATGATAAAAATTACCAGCCGGAAAGAGAACGACAAAATTGTTTTACTTTTTGAAGATAACGGCATTGGTATTGACCTTTCAAAAGTAGGGGAGCATGTATTTGGATTGTACAAACGCTTTCATACCGATAAGGCAGATGGAAAGGGAATGGGATTGTACATGGTAAAAACACAGGTAGAATCCATGGGTGGAAAAATCAGTATCAGCAGCGAGGTAAATACAGGCACCCAATTTAGAATTGAATTTAATTCCTGATAAAACCTGTCGCGATGACTCCCTTACAATTTATTATTATTGATAACGATACGGTAAATAACCTGCTATGCGATTTGGCCATTAAGGACGCAGTCGCAGATGCCAGGATACTTGATTTTACTGACCCGTTGAAAGCATTTGAGTACATCGGTGCAAACAATGAAAGCAACCATAGTATGAACATTGTGTTGCTTGATATCAACATGCCCACCTGGACCGGATGGGATTTTGTTGACCACTTTGAAAAACTGGATGAAAAAATTAAAAACCGTTTTAAGATTTATATGCTTTCTTCTTCTATCGACAACAATGATAAATTAAGGGCAGTAGAAAATAAGAATGTGGTTGGCTACATTGAAAAACCCCTTACGGAAGACAAGGTATTTTCTCTGTTATAAGTGTGTAGCTGAAAATATATTTCTTTCGCCAAATTCTTTCAACGGGTAAAGCATACCCGGCACGTTGGGTGTTCCACAACACCTGGTTGCTTTTATTGACATCGACTTCTTTCACCAACAGGAGTTAAAAAAGTTGATAATTAAGTACACTGATTGCATCATTCCGCACAGCATTGATAACTATACCAATTCAATGTCCATCGTTTGTATCAAGCCATTTTCAAAAGTGTAAATATGTTTTACCATTCCATCAAACACCGCGTTGCCCTGTAAGTCTTTTACTTTTTGATGCACTTCAACTTCTAACCTTCCATTCGGTCTTTCATTAAATCCAACTGGTTCTACATGTGGATTGATCTCTTTCCATTGTCTTGTCCAATAGCCTTTTATTTCATCGTGGCCGCTTATATAGCCACCTTCCCAGGCCTTTGACCATTGCACAGTTGGTTGCATAGTTGAAAGCGCCTTGTCAATATCTCTTTCGTTAAACGCAGCGTACGCTTTTTTAATTAAATCTTTAAATGGAGTTGCCATACCTATTTTTGTTTTGATGTTTTTTATTTGGTTGTTGTTGTCAGTGTTCGTGCGCCAGATGGGCATGCACTGATTTTGCACTACCAGCCGCTACTTTATGTATTTTAATCCATTTGATTTCATAAATTGTTCAAACTGTTTTGGTATGGTTGTAATGAATTATTTGAAAACCATACTGAAAAAAAAACGCCCAAAATTAAAGAGGCAAAACTGCAATAAAGTGGGGTAAGTATTTATTGTTATTAAAATAAAACAAGCATCAGCAAATAGTTTAAAGAAATTAATGATACCCCCGCTGGCGCAGCACGCTTTCCATAAGTGTTCGAAACACTAAAAAATTATAGCCGTCATGTTGTTTAAAGCCTGAAAGGCTGGTATTAGTATAGAAAGCCACAAGAATAGTTGAATCACAATCCCTAAGAGATGACATTTTCAACCTATTTCACCCCTTCAGGGTTTTATTAAGATTGATTATTTACCCTATAATAATAACATCCCTTCGGGATTAAAATACTTTTCCAAAGGTCCCGAACATTTATATACAATGTCCTGTTGCCCAAAGTTACTATTGTTGCCTCACCAGGTAAAAGAGCAGACGCTTTTATATTTGGAATTTTTTCCAAAAAGGAGATTCGATGCGGTTTTGGAGCTTCATAAGATGTTAGTCTTCAACACGCTGTATTTTGGTATGGTTGCTGATTTAGTAAATGAAATACAAAAAGACCTTCATGAAAAAAATTAAACTCTGTTTGTTACAAGGCAATTCATTTTATAGCCACGTATTTAAACAAAATCTTCACAACCTTGGGTATTCGGATGTTTCCTTGTTTAAAAACGCGTCAGCAATGTTGGAGAATTTAAATAATCCACCCGATGTAATTATTTATGATTTTGACGTTGATTGTTTTGGTGGTGAAGAAATTGTAAAATCATTAAGGATAGCGTTTCCCGATGCGTACCTGCTTTTTGGCTGTTTTTTGGAGGAGAGCTACCTGATCCCTAAATTTTTACAATGTGGTGCAGCTAATAGTTTTATTAAAGATCAACATGAAATGAAAAGTGTTGAAAATTTACTTGAAAATATCAGTCGTGAAAAAATACAGGCTGAGGAAAAATTCCGGGTAAACGTTTCGCAAAATAAGGCGCTAAACGTGCTGTAAATTAATCCGGGGTGCTTTTTTACTATTGACAACATAGCTTTAAGGAGGAAATCGGGTCGATGCCAATGTTTCATCTTTCCTGTTGGCCCAAGACTCTGTCCTGGTGACAGATGTTACAATTGCTACGCATCAGTTTGCTAATTCAATATAGTTAAATCCAACAACCCTTTTGGCTCAGTCTGGCAGGCACGTATATACTATTAAGCCATCAGCACATAGTGATGCGCCAGGCATGCTGTTACCAATCTGCGGCACTGCCTGAACGTTATACGTAATGAACGTGATAGCTTGCCAATATAATTTAATAAAGTCGCTCTCTAAGCGTTTATCATATCGCCCATAATTTCCTGCGGACTGGTTGCGTTGCCCATAGCGTTCACCTGGTCAAAGTAGTTGTACCATCCCGCACCTTCTACCATCTTTTCAAACTGTTGAGCCATTTCTATGTTTGGGAATGTCCAAACAGCAAAGTAATCATAGTCAACTTTACTAAATGTAGAAGATTCATTTTTACCCCAACTCACAATTTGTACGCCGGCATCCATTAATTGTTGAATGGCAGGGCCCAGGGCTGTAATGTAATTGCCTCTTTCTTCGGCTGACATATTCTGCCAGGTTGATTTTGATTTCCAAAGTTCAATGTAAGTAATCATTGTCTTGTAATTTTTGTTTTGATATGAAATATAGTTTTTTCCTGCTTACCCAGCAAGTATGTTTAGTCAGCTAACAATCTGCAAGTTGATAAATATATGCTGCAATTTCTTTTTGCCGGGCATTGGCAAATCCTTTGTCTACGCCTGTTTTTATAAAACCGCATTTGGTCAACACTTTTTGTGAGCCATAATTATCAAATGCAACACTGGCATAAATTGGCCTGACTGGTTCAATCATTAAAAATTGTTCCAGGGCTGTGGTCGCAATGCCCTGTCCCCAAAATTTTCGATCAATCCAATAAGTAATTCCGGCCTCCTTTTGAATAAAAAATTGGGCAATACTACCTGCTATTTCACCATTGGCTTTTATGGTACACATGTGTATTGTTGGGTCTGCCAAATGCCTTGTATATTTATCCCTGTAGGCAGTTTTGTCGGTGGGGTCTTTTGGTGTAAATGCTGCCAGGTAGTTCGCTTCCCGGTCAAGCTGAAAGGTAAAAAATAAGTTTAAATCCTCTTGCTCCGTTTTGGTCAGTGTAATATTGTTGTTTGCCATATTGCAAATTGTAAACCTTTTTTAGTAAGTTAACTATGTTACTACAATTACCGCCAACGGCAGGGGTTGGCGTTATAGCAGTATTTTTAAAACATTAACCCGTAATTGTGGCTAAATGTATAAATAAAAGTTCATTGTTCAGCCGATCTGACTGTTGTTATTTCTGCCCGTACCAAACGCCTGTTTGGGCGGGCGCCTGTCGTAATTAAAGTAACTTAGCCATCCGTCCTATTGCCACCAAATGTTGGCTATAATTTTTAATTAATATTCATCTTTTTTTATAATTATCCGGATTGGTTTTTTTATTTACTTTGGTGCGCAGATGTGCGCTATGCAATACCGTATGCGGTGTAATACCAAACTCAAAAATGAAAGAAATACAATCCTGTTTACTTATTGACGATGACCCGGATGACCAGGAAATTTTTTTGATGTGCATCGGGAAAATTAGTGAGCCTGTTAATTGCATTACAGCAAATAGTGGGGTAGAGGCAATTGAGATGTTGCAATCACAAAATGAGTATAATCCCAGTTATATTTTTTTGGATGTTAATATGCCAAAAATGAATGGCATTGAGTGTTTAAAAATTATCAAAACAATTGATCGGCTTAAGCTTACAAAAATATATATGTATTCCACAACATCTGAAGGTGCTGTAAAAGCAGAGAGTGAAAATTTGGGAGCAACGGGTTTCATCATTAAGCCAGCCAGTATAAGTATTTTGAGAGACCAGTTGGAAAAAATATTTATTATCGGGTAGCAAATACTGTTAATTAAAAAGGTGGAAATGAATCAAAAAAACGACATGCCAGGGAATCTAAAATACACAACCGATGTGTACCAGCGCATGGTTGAAGAAGTACAGGATTATGCCATCATTTTAATGGACAAGGAAGGAATTATCCGTAACTGGAATAAGGGAGCGCAAAAAATAAAGCAATATACCGCGGCAGAAATTATTGGTAAGCACTTTAGCATTTTTTATTTGCCTGAAGATCTTGCCATCAATCTTCCCAAAAAGCTGATGGATGAAGCGAGCCTGGCAGGCAGGGCAACCCAGGAGGGGTGGAGAAAGAGAAAAGACGGATCAAAATTTTGGGGCAGCATTACCATTACGGCATTGCATGATGATGACAATAATATTATCGGCTTTAGTAAGGTAACGCGGGATTTAACTGAAAAGAAAATCAACGAAGATAATTTACGATTGAGCGAAGAGCGGTATCACCAGATGATTGCTGAAGTACAGGATTATGCTATTATTCTGTTAAGTGTGGATGGAATAATTGAGAATTGGAATGTAGGAGCGGAGAAGATTAAAGGGTACGCAGCAAGCGAAGTGGTCGGTAAAAAGTTCGATTTGTTTTATACGGAAGAAGCCCGCAATAATAAACTACCTGATAAGTTATTAAATGTGGCCAGGGAAAAAGGCAAAGCTACACATGAAGGTTGGCGTGTTAGAAAAGATGGGTCAAAATTTTGGGGTACCATTGTAATTACGGCGTTACACGGCAAAGATGGAAAAGTGATTGGTTTTTCGAAAGTAACACGTGACCTTACTGAAAAAAAATTAGCAGAAGAAAAATTACTTGCCTATACAGCTGAACTGGAAATACAAAATAGCGAATTGGAACAGTTTGCTTATGTGGCGTCGCACGATTTACAAGAGCCTTTAAGAAAGATTCAAACCTTTGCCGAATTAATACAGGAAAATTATTCCAATGAAACTTTTGTAAAAGCTTATTTTGAAAAATTGGATAGATCGGCAAAACGTATGGCTGAGTTGGTGAAATCTTTATTGGATTACAGTCGCATTGCCAAAGACAAGGCTGGTATGGCACTGGTAGATCTAAACGTAATTGTATCAGAGGTGGAAGAAGATTTTGAACTACTGATAGCAGAAAAAAAGGCCGTCATCCATTGTGAAAAACTTCCGGTGATAGCAGGCAACCGTATTCAGTTAGGACAATTATTTTCAAACCTGCTTGGTAACTCCCTGAAATTCTCGATAGCTACGCCTGTTATAAATATACGTTGTGCAGCTGTTGATAAAAATCAAATTCCCGATGCAGCCACTACGTTAAACAACGGCGGGTATTTTAAAATTAGTGTTGAAGATAACGGGATAGGATTTGAGCAGAAGTATGAGAAAATTATATTTTCTCTTTTTCAAAGATTGCATGGCAAGCAAGATTATGCCGGAACAGGCATTGGGTTGTCTTTATGTAAGAAGATTACAGAGAATCATGGAGGAACAATTAAAGCTAACAGTTCATTGGGTAGAGGCGCTCAATTTGATGTGTACCTGCCTTCGCCTTCGGTTGAATAGCAAATTTTTTGTTGGGCATGGTGTTGTTTGAGTTCTACAGGCAGACAGGTTTGTTGCATCGCCAAATTGCCAGGCGTGTTGTTTGCATAGCCTTTGTCTCTTCACAATTAGTCGATGCCTGAGTGGTGAGCATTTTTTTTGTCAAAAGGCACTTCTTCCCTGTTGATATGGAATTTTAATACCAAAACTACTTTCTACCGTCATGAATGTTTTAAGCTGTCAAGTTCCGTAACGGTTTAAATTGTAGGGTTTGTGCCAGGCTTACGCACAAAGTTTTTGGTACCTTTTAAGTGCACCTTGCACATTACACCAATAAAAAGTAAGCAGGTTCATTTTTGTTTTGTTAAGCTGCGTTTATCCAATCGCCCATTCAAATTAATTGATGCATTCAAACCAGCCCAATAGCTGACGTGTTTACCAGCGTTTTTTTATTTACAGGCAAAAAACACTCCGTAGTTTTATTGTTAAAGTGGCCGCGGCTGCCGGATAGGGTAGGTATTAACTGAGTTGCCAACGGTGGCTAAAATTGATTACACGGCGTAACAAGCCGTTATATAAAAGCAGTATTACGGATAGTTTTTTTTGGATGCCTGTTTTACAAAAATTGGATGTTAGATATTTTTAGTGTTGATTTTTGGAATAACCTTTATTCAATTTAATTTTGATGGTACTGAAAAAGAAAAGTAAGTTATACGAGTATATTCAAGTAGAATTAAATGAAACTATCCACGCAAATACTGTTAGCATTTTCAATTGTACTCATACTGTCGGTAATTGATACGGCATCAAATTATCTATTGTCTGTTAAGGTAGAGCAAAACACGGAATTTTTAAATAAGTCCCAGGAAATTATTCGTAACTCAGGCAGGCTTCATAAAAGCATGATTGAAATGCAGAGCTCTTTTCGGGGATACCTGCTTACGCAGGACAGTACATTTCTGGAAGGCTACGAGAATGGTTTAAAAAATATCCCCGCTCTGTTTTCCGAACAGCGTGAATTAGTTAAACAAAACAAGGACCAGTTATTTATTTTGGACTCGATCAATACGATGCATGCGCAATGGACCAATTATACCCATACACTCATCAATTCAAGAAAAAATGCAATGGGCATAAACGATTCCAATTTCACTTATAATAAACTCTTTGTAAACATTCTTAAAAAGCAAGTAGGCAAAAGGCTAAATGACAGCATTGCTGAAAAATTTCTGTTGTTCGACAAAATAGAATATAAAATAAGGAACCTGCATAGTAACAATTTAACCTCATCTATTCAGTATACGCACACATTTTCGTTTACTTTTTTTGCATTAACCATCATAATAGGAATTCTTAGTACTGTCTATATTATTTCACTGATATCAAAAAGAATTAAAACAATGGTGCAGCTGGCGGAGAACATTTCCAAAGGAAAATTTACAACGCTGAATGATAATAAAATGGACGAGCTAACCAGTTTATCGGCGTCATTAAATATAATGTCTGGCAACCTGCGTAAAAATATTAATGAACTTGAAAATAGAAATTCTGAACTCGATAAATTCGCGTACGTAGTTTCTCACGATCTTAAAGCGCCTATCAGGGGCATCCATAACGTTGTAACATGGATTGAGGAAGACCTTATAACTGAGCTATCGCCACAAATGACGCAGTACCTTGACCTTATACTGCAAAGAACCAGGCGAATGGAACACCTGATTAACGGCTTACTTGAGTATGCACGCACCCGCGAAAAAAATATACCTGAACGTGTTGATATAAATGAAATGATAAATGAGATAATTGAAACCATTGTACCAAGGGATTTTAAGGTGGATATAAAAAAAATGCCGGTGATATTTACCGAGAAATTAAAACTGGAACAGGTTTTTACAAATCTTATCAGTAACTCAGTTAAATATTCGCAACGCCCCGATGGTAAAATAATGATTGGGTACAGTGAATTGCCTGCTCATTTTGAGTTTTTTGTAAGCGATAATGGAATAGGTATTGACGCGGAATATCATGAAAAGATATTTGAAATGTTTCAAACCCTAAGGGAAAAGAACGAAAAAGAAAGTACCGGAATAGGCCTTGCAATCATAAAGAAAATAGTAGATGATCAGCAATGTACCATTCGTGTACATTCTACTTTGGGCAGCGGGGCCCGGTTTATTTTTACATGGCCAAAAAACAAATGAAACAAATATGAAGCAGAAAGTAATCTTACTAATTGAAGATGATGAGCTTGACGTAATAAGTGTACAGCGAACGCTTAAAAAACTCGACATCGCTTATATCCTGCACAATGCATACAATGGAAAAGAGGCACTGGAGATGCTGGCAGGTGATAACGCGATAACGCCTGATGTAATTTTGCTTGATTTAAATATGCCAAAAATGAACGGTATTGAGTTCCTTAAAATAATCAGGCAAGATGCAAAATACAAACACATAAAGGTATTTGTAATGACCACCTCTGCTGAAAATTCAGACCGGGCACTTACGGAGCAATTGGGTATTGCCGGTTATATTATTAAACCATTAAGCTACAACGATAATAGTAAAAGGGCCGATTCAATGGATGCATTTGTTCAATTCCATTTACGCAAAATTCTACATGAATCTTAAAGGCATTACAGTTTGCAGCCGGCTGTAAAAAGGTGTTGGGTAACGCTTACCTGTTTCGTAGTTTTTCTATTCCATTTCTCGGGGTATTCGTTAATCAATTTGCAAAAAAGCATACTTAATTTTTAAAAGCAATAACCAGCGCCACAGGTATTTAATAATGCATTTCCGCTAACTGCTCCATGCCATCCAGTCTGCCAATTTATACAAAAAGCAATTACGCCACACTACATACAGGCAACGCCACGCCCAAGGTCATCTTTGCCCAATAGGCGGGGTAATATCTTCCTCAGTGCATTGTACAACCTGCATTGGCAACTTATTTGCAGGTAACAATAAACTAAACAACATTATTATGAAACAATACCGTCTACTGGCATTTTCGGCCATGGTAATTTTGGCAGCCTGCAGCAATGGCGGCTCGTCGGATGCCAACAACGCAAAAGTAAGCGACAGCATGGTGACCGGTACAACAGATACCATGCGCACAGAATCGGCTGTTCCAACTTCCGGCAATGGCAACACCGCTGCCGGTACATCCAACGCAGGTGTTAACCTCACAGACACAGCAGCGGTAGGCACCAACCGCAGGGCGGGTATGGATACTGCACGTAAAATGCAGGACACACCGCATAGAATGAAACACTAAAAAGCAACCCTTGCCAATACAACAGCAGGCAACCCGTGCAATAACAACGACCAGGGGATAAGGAATTTAAAACACCAGCGAAGCAGATAAAAAGGGCGCTCCAAAACCTTTACAGGTAGCAGGGCGCCCGCTCGTCGGCTCAAACAAAACGGCCCATCAACCAGGGCAACCAAAAAGTATAATAGCTGAGCTTACCCTTTACGATCGCCCGTTACGCCGGTTTTTCAGAATATGTTGTTGCAAATCTGCCTTATCGTATAATACTTTGCCATTGGGCATTTCCTGTATAAAAGCTATCATCCCCATATCGCGGCGATACTTCAGCGAGCGTACGCTGATGCGCAGAAAGTCCGCAGCTTCTTTATTCGTTAGCAAAACAGTTGGCAATGGCAAGTTATCCGCTGCAATTTCAGCAGCAGTAGTGGGTAGGGGTACGGGTATTTTTTGTTCAGGTACAGGCATGCGATATTGTTTTTAGGTGACGATAAATAACAACAAAGCGGCCCAGAGGGAAGGAGTAAAGTATAAATAAAGATAATTTGTTTGTAAAATGCAAGTTTAAAAGCAGAAAATCAAAAATCAAAAGTAAAAATTAAAAATCGGAGTCGCCCAACGGGTGATATCACCAGTCAATAACAGCGGGTAATAGAAAGCAACCATTCAAGCAAAAACCCAAAAAGCAACCAACTAAAACCCGCCCCGCAACCACCAAAAAAAAACAGCAACAAATGAAACCGCAAACAATCATACAATTCCAATAAAAGAATATAACCGATTCAAATAATCTACCACCCCTTTGGGGGCAGGGGGCGGGGGGACCATACCCGCTCAAAAGTAAACGAAAGAGCAAGCGGGCCACCCAACAACCAAAACCTCACCGTCCAAGAAGAATCTGCCTCCCCCTTGGGGGCAGGGGGGCTAGGCTCGCTAAAAAGTAAACGAAAGAGCAACCGGGCCACCCAACAACCAAAACCTCACCGACCAAAAAGAATTTGCCTCCCCCTTTGGGGGCAGGGGGGCTACCTTGGGGGCAGGGGGGCTGGGCTTGGGCTGCTTTCTACTGCGCAAACAAACTAACCACCGAACTATACACCAGTTGGTTTCTGCTGCCGCTAACCGCCACCCTTACCCAATATTGTTTACCCGGTTGCAGATCCATAAATACAAACCTGCTGGTTGTACTCAGGTTGTTTTGCCAAATGGTAGTATCTGTTGGCAGCTCAGCAGCCAGTTGATGATTGTAGCCCTTGCCACCCTTAACTGCCTGCACCTGGCTCACCACGCTGCCGGAGGTAACACCATTGGTAAGCGATGCGTTTTGCGGCGTATCCAGGTAAATTTTACCCGGCTCTTTGCTGAGCGGGTAGCCGCTGCTGGTAAGCATGGTAATGCTGCCGCTGCAAATATTCATAACGTACAGGCCCAATAAGCGCAGCACCTGTTCCAGCGCCAGCCGACTTTCATTTTTTTCGGCCACACTGTTTTTACCCAGGTCTTTCGCTGCCACCAGGGCATTGCTGTAGCGGGTAACAGCAGCATCCACCACGGCAAGGGTAGGGTTGGGGTTGGTAAAGTTGGCATTGCCCTGCATACTGGTGTTAATGTGCCTGGCAACGGTTTCAAAATCCGCATCCGACAGGCGGGAAAAGCTGGTGTTAATACTCGGCATTTTCATAAAAAAAAATTTTAAAATTAGGCCCACAATAGCGTGGAATATGCTATAACCCACGCAGGTAATAATTATTGTAGCATTGTCACAAACTGCTGCAAACTACCACAAAATGCTACCCTGCCCGCTGCAATGGCCGTCTAAAAGCCCTGCCAGCAACGCCGCCACGAAGCATAAATACCCATGCAACCATTCGCCGGCGGCAATGCCAACCGTTGACTGCTGAAAGCCGCTCATCAACCCCTTGCAGCCGTACAAAAAACAATGGCCAACCATCAATACTACCAGGCCGAAGTACAACCGCCCATGCACAGCAAACAAAGCAGTGGGTACGCTTGCAGCAGGGCATTGCCTGCCGTACACAGCCTTACATACAGCCGGCAAAACGCATCCGCACAGTAACAACCCACCAATGCACACTAACAAACCAGTTGTGTTGCATAACAAACTTCAACGCACAACAAACAACACCTTACTGTATACTGTAAAAACAAATTCGCTATACAGCAAACAGCGATGGAGGGAATACGAAACCATTTTGCCAATAAACAAATATTTTTTGCCAACAAACACCAGGTGTTTGCAGATAAGCAAGCGCTGGCCGACAACATACAAGTGGTTTTTGCTGCTGTACAACGGGCCGTGATTGCCGTATCCCCACCGTTTTATACATTGTTGTCCAAACATTTTTGCAATGGGCGGCATTCGTTTGCCGACAGAGCCGGTACGGGCGGGACCTCTTGCGCCGTATACAGTTGAGGGCCTTTAATTAAGCATAGCTGAGTTGATAAACTATTTCCCCGTCCCGCAGTGTATTTAGGGCCCACAGCATTAAAAATAACATCACAATTAAACTCTACCCGTTTGCCTTACTATTATTAATTTAATATACTTTAGGTTATTAATTCCGATTTGCTCCCGTACCGTTGCCTGTTACTGAGAGAGGGCGAAGCTATAAGCATCCATTTTTAAAAAATTACAGTAATTTTGTTTACGCCTCTGTACCATATAATTAAGCTCAATTAATTTTTATGGAAACGGTTACACTACGGCCATTAATACACCAACAAAAAGAATGCATTGGTATATATTTTACCAATATCAACACGTTAAATAACGCGGTAAAAACCATACCCGGCAAAAGGTGGACGAAGACATTTAAATGCTGGTACGTGCCACTAAGCAGAGACAACTACAACCTGGTTGCAGCCGCATTTAGCACCTTGGCGCAAATTGACAATAAGGCGTTGAGAGCCTGGTTGGTTGAAAAGAAAAAAGCAACCAATTCCGGTGCTGTAAGTTTGCCGGTAATTGCAGGCGTGGAAAAAAATAAACCACCTGTAGTACAATCCCCACCGTTGCGACGGCCCGTGAATGCGCAAAAACCAG
>JBBQWL010000024.1:0-101183 GCA_038210625.1 Chitinophagales bacterium
GGCGACAAAGCCTACCCGATGGCACTCAGACACGACCTGGTAGCCGTGCTGCCGTACCTGAAGAAGAAGTATTTAAAATACGACAGTTACAAAGAACAAACGATAGAAGATATCTTTACCAAAGAGCAATTAGCAAAGGCCGTAAAACTGGAAGCGAAGGAAATGCGGAGCAGTGCAATCATCAATAACAAAAACGGCACCTTCACACTAAAAGCCTTGCCAACAGAAGCACAGTTTAGCACGGTAAGTGGGATATCGGTAAGCGATTACGATGGCGATGGCAAGGCAGATATATTACTGGGCGGTAATTTTTACCAGAGCAAACCAGAGGCAGGCATTTACGATGCCAGCTATGGCCTGCTGCTGAAAGGTGACGGTAACGGTAATTTTAAACCGGTCGATGAAAGCCAAAGCGGGATATTGGTAAAAGGGCAGGTAAGAAATATTACTTCTATTAAAGCGGGCAAGAAAAATCTTACCATATTTTCAATGAACAACGAAGCGCCAAAAATTTTCGAAATGACAAATAAATAAACACCTTGTGATATGAAAAAATTAATTGTTGCCTGTTTGTTATTAACCGGTGTTGCAGCAAATGCACAAACAGGTAAGGCCAATATGAAGCCACTGTTTAACGGTAAAGATTTAAGTGGCTGGTACAGCTTTCTTACGTCAAAAGGAAAGAACAGTGATCCCGAAAAAGTATTCAGCATTGAAAATGGGTTACTGCATATTTCAGGAAAAGAGTTCGGTTATATTTGTACTGAGAAAGTATACAGCAATTTTCACCTGGTAGTCGAATTTAAATGGGGTACAAAAAAGTATCCGCCAAGGGATGCAGACACTACAAAAAGAGACAATGGCATTTTATATTTTGTGCCGCTCAACGCCAAAGATTTTGTTTGGCCCAGAGGCATCGAATGCCAGATTCAGGAAGGAGATGTAGGTGATTTTTGGATGGTAGATAGTGCCACCGTTGTGGTAGACGGTGTGCGGTCGAAACCCAAAGACTTTAACCGGGCTAAAAAGAAAACCGATGCGGAAAAGCCAACAGGAGAATGGAATCGGGTAGAAGTAATTTCAAAAGACGGTAAGCTTACACATATTGTAAATGGCACCGTGGTAAACGAAGCATCTGACCCTAGCGTAACCGAAGGAAAAATTATTATTCAGTCGGAAGGCGCAGAGATATATTACCGCAAGATTGAGATTGCTGAATTGAAATAAAAGAACAGTAACAATAATTTGATTAACGATTAAAATATAGTGCTATGCCAGGAGATTCCACCAACGTCAATAACAAATCAGTAACCCAAAATACGTACGATGCCATTGTAATTGGTTCAGGCATTAGTGGCGGTTGGGCAGCCAAAGAATTAACTGAAAAAGGATTAAAAGTTTTAATGCTGGAACGTGGCCGTCCGCATGAACATATCAAAGATTATACATCGGCTAGTAAAGATCCGTGGGACTTTCCTCACCGCGGCCAGGCTACCTTACAATACAAAAAAGACAATCCCGTAATTTCCAGGGATTGGGCCATGTACGGCACTGCAGCGCAGGAAGCTATTGTAGACAGCTGGGTGAACGAAAAAGAATGTCCGTATGTGCAGGAAAAGCCATTTGCCTGGTGGCGTAGTTACCAGTTTGGTGGTCGTTCAATTTTATGGGGAAGACAAAGCTACCGCCTGAGTGACCTGGATTTTGAAGCCAATGCAAAGGATGGCATTGCCATCGACTGGCCCATCCGTTATAAAGAGATGGCACCCTGGTATGATTATGTAGAAAAATTCGCCGGCATCAGTGGCTCCGCAGAAGGATTGGCTCATTTACCAGATGGCCATTTTCTACCACCAATGGAATTGAATGTTGTAGAAAAAGATGTGGCAGCCAGGATAAAAAAGCAATACAAAGATCGTCACATGATCATTGGTCGTGTAGCTAATTTGACAGCGCCATTGCAGGCCAGAACGCAATGCCAGTATAGAAACCGTTGCTGGGAAGGTTGTCCGTTCGGCGGCTATTTTAGTACACAGTCTTCTACTTTTCCTGCGGCAACTGCAACCGGTAATTTAACCGTTCGGCCATGGAGTATTGTTACAAAAATCATCTACGATAAAAATACAAAAAAGGCAACCGGTGTTGAAGTGTTGGATGCAGAAACCAACAAGACTTACGAGTTCCATTCAAAAATTCTTTTCCTCAATGCCTCTGCTTTAAACAGCGCCTGGGTGCTGATGAATTCAGCAACGGATATATGGCCTGAAGGATTGGGCAGCAGCAGTGGCGAACTGGGCCATAATGTAATGGACCACCACTACATGCTGGGTGCACAGGGAACAATAGAAGGTTTTGAAGATAAGACAACCTATGGCCGCCGTGCGAATGGTTTTTATATCACCCGCTTTGCAAATTTGTATGGCGATAAAAGAGATTTCTTAAGGGGTTATGGCTACCAGGGAAGTGCCAGTCGTGAAGGCTGGAGCAGAGAAATCGCTGAATTAAATATTGGCGGTGATTTTAAAGAAGCATTGACTGAACCCGGAGCCTGGAGCATTGGTGCCACTGGCTTTGGTGAAATTCTGCCATACCATGATAATAAAATTTCGTTGCACAAAACTGTGAAAGATAAATGGGGCTTGCCGGTGTTATCAATGGATGCAGGATTAAAAGAGAATGAATTAAAAATGCGCAAAGATATTATCAAGGAATTGGTAGCCATGTTTGAAGCGGCAGGTGTAAAAAATATTACCACCTGGGATAAGGATTATAACATCGGCCAGGGTATTCACGAAATGGGCACTGCACGTATGGGCAACGATCCAAAAACATCGGTATTGAATTCTCATAACCAGGTATGGGATGCATTGAATGTATTTGTAACAGATGGCGCCGCAATGACTTCATCCGCTTGTCAAAATCCATCGCTTACCTATATGGCATTAACGGCACGGGCTGCTGAATATGCGGTCAGTGAATTGAAGAAAGGAAATATCTAATCCAATTTTTAAAGAAGTTTAACTTAACAAGGCTTGCAATAAAACAAACAATTCACAACAAATCAATCATTAAAAAATGAAACAACACTTATTTTTTTCAGCAATACTGGTGGCCGGCTTTTTAAGCACCAATGCTCAAAATGCAAAACCAGAAGACACAGAATATTATACACCCGTGCCCAAAGTAATTACACCGGGCAGTGCATATGGTGTGCCGCCAAGTGATGCGATCGTATTATTTGATGGAAAAAATTTGGATCAATGGGCGCCAACAAAAGACAGCACATCCAATGATAAATGGACTGTTGCCGATAATTGCATGACGGTAAATAAAGCCAATGGCGATTTGCAGACAAAGCGTTCGTTTATGGATTATCAAATGCATATCGAATATCGTATTCCTGCAAACATTACGGGTAGCGGCCAGGCCCGTGGTAACAGTGGTATTTTTTTAGCGGCATTGCCTTGGGGCGCCGGTGGGTATGAATTACAGGTACTGGATAATTACAATAACACCACGTATGTAAACGGCCAGGTAGGAAGCATGTACAAACAAACACCACCATTGGTAAATGCCTGCCGTAAACCAGGCGAGTGGCAGACCTATGATGTTATCTGGACTGCGCCGCGTTTTAATGAAGATGGTACAGTAAAATCACCGGCCCGTGTAACAGTAATACACAACGGAGCGCTGGTTCAAAATAATACAACGTTAACCGGCGATACGCCTTACATCGGTAAACCTGAATATAAAAAACATGGTGCCGAGCCCATTAAACTACAAGCCCATGGTGACAAAAGTGAGCCAATTAGCTATCGTAATATTTGGGTGAGGGAACTATAATTGATCAATGAATTTTCAACGCCTATTATACTGCCTGTTTACGGCGCTTATATTTTGCGGATGTAAAAGTAAAACGGAAACGCTTTTTTCAATGATACCTGCTGCGCAAACGGGTATCAACTTTGAAAACAAAATCGCGGATACGGACACACTCAACATCCTCGATTATTTATATTATTATAACGGCGGTGGCGTAGCCATCGCCGATTTTAATAATGACGGGTTAGCCGATATTTATTTTACCAGCAACGAGGGCAGCAATAAACTATACCTCAACCAGGGCAATTTTAAATTTAAAGACATAACTGCCAAAGCGGGCGTACAAGGAAAAGGCAATTGGAAAACAGGTGTTACGGTTGCTGACGTTAACGGAGACGGATTGCCGGACATTTATGTTTGTGAAGTAGGAGGATATAAAAATTTTAAAGGCCGCAATGAGCTATTTATAAATAAGGGTGCTTCATCTTCGGGTGAGTTTACTTTTACAGAAAGCGCACATGCTTACGGATTGGATATTGAAGGCTTCAATACCCAGTCCGTTTTTTTTGATTATGATCACGATGGAGACCTCGACATGTTCCTCGTCAATCATTCCGTACACTCCAGCCAAAGCTATGGCGACTCCTCTATGCGGCATGTGAAAGATGAAGCCGCCGGTGATAAACTGTTCAGGAATGACAGTACAGCAACGGGCAGAAAATTTGTTGAAGTAACTGCCGAAGCCGGTATTTACAGTAGCATTGTAGGCTATGGTTTAAATGTTGCCGTGGCCGATATCAATAATGATGGCTGGGATGATATTTATGTAAGCAACGATTTTCACGAAAATGATTATTACTATCTCAACAACCACAACGGCACTTTTGCCGAAATAAACAGGGATGCTTTTGGGCATGAAAGTCGCTTCTCCATGGGCAGCACCATTGCCGATATGAACAATGATGGCTGGCAGGATATCATTACGCTGGATATGCTGCCTTCTGATGAAAAAACACTTAAATCTTCTGCCGGTGATGATCCGCTGGATATTTACAATTTTAAACTCGGCTTTGGTTATTACCACCAGTACTCCCGAAATTGTTTACAGATAAATGCAGGTGGCGGAAAAAAATTCAGCGACATTGCCTTGTATGCCGGTGTTGCTGCAACCGACTGGAGCTGGTCGCCGCTGGCTGCGGATTTTGACAATGATGGCGTAAAAGATTTGTTCATCACCAATGGAATTTTGCGAAGACCCAATAACCTTGACTTTGTAAAATTCTATTCAACCCGAACGGGAAATGATACTAGTCGTTCAGCAGATTTAGCGGCCATTAATAAAATGCCCGAAGGCAGGGTGAGCAACTATATGTTTAAAGGAACTGACAGTTTGAAATTTATTGATAACACTACAGCCTGGGGAATGCAACATACGGGATTTAGCAACGGTGCCGCCTTTGCGGATTTGGATAATGATGGCGACCTGGACATTGTAATAAACAACATTAACGAGCCTGCAACTATCTATCAGAACAATTCTGTACAACAACTCAATAATCATTTTATAGAAGTACAGTTAAAAGGTAATGTACAAAATAAATTAGGCATTGGCGCAAAAGTTACCATTAAGCAAAACAACAAAATACAAACAGGCTATTTAAGCGCCACCAAAGGCTTTGAAAGCGCTTCTCTTCAATACATTCATTTTGGTACCGGTGCAGATTCCATCATAGATAAAATGGAAATAGTTTGGCCCGATGGAAAATCGCAACAACTGACCGGCGTCAAAGCAAATCAACGGCTGGTAATTTCGCATACAAATGCCGGCGCAAACACGATAACGTTATTGCCAACTACCGAAAATACGACGGATAAAAAATTATTTACAGACATTACGGATGCTATTCAATTGCCGTACAAACACCAGGAAAATCATTTCAACGATTTTAACGTGCAGGCATTTATTCCGCACATGGTCTCTACGCAAGGTCCAAAATTGGCAGTAACTGATGTGAACAACGATGGGTTGGAAGATTTTTTTGCCTGTGGTGCTGCTGGTCAGGCGGGCACATTGTTTCTGCAAAACGCCTCCGGTAAATTTGTTGCTACCAATCAACAATTATTTAGTGTAGATGCGGCCTGCGAAGATGTAAATGCGATCTTTTTTGATGCAGACAATGATGGCGATAAAGATTTGTTTGTGGTAAGCGGTGGAAATGAAACAGAAGCAAAAATTCCTGCTACTTTAGATCGCCTATACATCAATGACGGCAAAGGAAATTTTAGTAAGTCGGCCACGTTACCACCTCTTTATGGAAACAAATCGGTAGCTGTTGCCGCCGACCTGGATCATGACGGTGACCTGGATTTATTTGTTGGCGGAAGAGTGGTTGCAGGAAGGTATGGGGATGTGCCGACCTCTTATTTACTGATCAACGATGGTAAAGGAAATTTTACAATTGCGGATGATACAAAAGCACATGGTTTAAATAAAATTGGGATGGTAACGGATGCAGTGTGGACTGACATTGATAAAGATGGCTGGCAGGATTTGATAATGGTGGGTGAGTGGATGCCCATCACGGTATATAAAAATCAACAAGGTAAATTGGTAAATGTTACTGCAGCGGTAGGGTTAACCAACACCACCGGTTTATGGACCACCATTCACGCAGATGGTTTAAACAATGATGGAAAGGAAGAATTATTGGTAGGTAACTGGGGAGAGAATTCAAAGTTGCATGCAAGTAAACAATATCCTTTAAAATTATTCACCGGCGACCTGGATAACAATGGTGCGATGGACCAGGTACTCGCCACCGAAAAAAGTGGTAAGTATTACACCTTTCTTGGTAAAGAAGAAATAGAAAAGCAATTACCCGCTTTAATGCGGAAAAAATATTTATTGTACAGCAGCTTCGCCGGGCAAACGGTGGAAGATGTATTTGGTGAGAAGCTGAATGACACAAAAAAATATACAGCCAACTTTTTATCTTCTGTAATGCTTGTCAATGATGGAAAAGGAAAGTACACGGTTAGCAAATTACCGGCGCAGGTGCAGTGGTCGCCTGTGTTTTCTTTTTTAACAGATGATGTAAATAAAGATGGTAAACCAGACATTCTTTCGGCCGGTAATTTTTACGGCGTACTGCCTTACGAAGGCCGCTACGATGCCGGGTTTGGAAGCGTTCTGTTAAACGTGGACAGCAACCGGTTTTCTACATTGCCCTCTTACCTATCTGGCCTTACAATAACCGGCGAAGTAAGGGACATCAAAAAAATAAAAATGGCTGATGGCGCCGAGTGCATACTTGTTGCAAGAAACAATGACACCATTCTTATCTTCAAAAAATAATTTTCACTTCACTATAGATGTTTACTTCATCGCCTCAAGCAAGCAAAAAGAATAAGGCTCCACAATTAAAAGCTCTTTGTCCCTGCCCACGATGTAATCTTTTTTATTCCAGTGATCATACAATGAAACCGGGGGATTGCCTTTTTCTTTTACCGCCTGCCAGTCTACGAACATCACATCGTTTTTAAAGTTAAAAAAGCAGAACAGCCTGTTGTCTTCCACCTGGCGTAAGAAGCCTGCCACATGTATGTTGTAAGGAGAAAGCCAGGTAAGATTACTATAATCCGCCAGCACCGGTAATTTTTTGCGCAAGCTGATCATTTGTTGCGTTGCGCTAAAAATACGCTGCTCAATTGTACCATCTAATTCTGCCTTGCTGTTTTTATCCCAGTCAATTACAGGCCGGTGCATCCATCGGTTGTCATAACTTTTTGAAGGATTGCTGAGGTAACTATAATCATTTGTATAACCCACTTCATCTCCATAAAACAACATCGGCAAACCTCCAATAAAAAAGCTGCAGGCCTGCATTACAATGATCCGGTTAATAGCAGTGCTGATGGCTGCTTCATCGTTGTCATTGATGGCTTTTTCAAGTCCGCATAGCGAAGCTAGAGTGCCGCTGATTCTTGCATCCTGTGTTTTTGGATTGACTGAAAACAGCGCACCGGTTGCAGTAGATCCCGGCGTATTGCCCGAGTAAAAATCTTTTAAAAATTTACGATGAGGATAAGGATCGAAACCCGCCTGTTGAATCATGTAATCATCATAACCCAAACCAATATCATCATGACAGCGGGTATAAGTTAACCAGGATGTGCCATAAGGTTTTTTCAACAGTTCATGTTGTGCCGCCAGCATTACTCTTGTATCGCCGGTCGCCAGCGCATCCCATTGCAATGCCATTTGCGTGGCGTTGTAGGCAAAATCACATTCCCTGGCAACAAAATTTCCCGTACCAAAATATTGCATGATTTCTTTTGGCGCCACAATGGCTTCACCCAGCAAAGCCATGCCTGGCGAGGCGACCTGAACACATTGTTTAAGCAGGCGTAACAGCGTATGTGCTTTGGGTAAATTCTGGCAGGTAGTGCCCGGTTCTTTCCACACAAAAGCGGGTGCATCAATACGCAATACATCCACGCCCAGGTTGGCATAAAACAAAACAATGTCCAGCATTTCTACCAACACCGCCGGGTTACTAAAATTAAGATCCCATTGGTAATTGTGAAAAACCGTCATTACCCATTTGTTACATTCCGGAACATAAGTAAAATTGCCGGCAGCTGTTTCCGGAAAAATATCGGGCATCGTTTGCTCAAAAATATCCGGCATGGTGCGGTCATCAAACATGTAAAAATAATCCTGGTAGTGCCTGTCTCCTCCCTTTGCTTTCATCGCCCATTCCTGCAGGCGGGAGGTGTGGTTTAGCACGATGTCTGTCATCAGGTACATGCCCGCGGCATTCATCTTTTGCTGCACTGCAATTAAGTCATCGAGGGTTCCAAAACGGGCATTTATTTTTCTAAAATCCGATACGGCATAGCCGCCATCACTTTCGCCTGCCGGACTTTCAAACAACGGCATCAGGTGCAAAAAATTTACACCCAGCTTTTCAAAATAAGGCAGCTTCTCCGGAAGATTGGCGAGCGTTCCGCAGAACTGGTCGACATACAAACTCATGCCGGTTATTTCATTGCTTAAAAACCAGAGACCTTTTCCTGCTTTGATTGCATCGGTTTTTTTCAATGCCGGTTTTCTTTTTTTATGCGCAGCCGTAAGTGTTTCAATCAGCAGATCAAACTGCGGTGCCGCTGCAGAATGCTGCCGGTACAACTCATCGTACAATGATTTTAGAACTGATATGTTGGCAATTAAACGACTGTAAAAAGACAGGTTATCTTCCTCTTTACCAATCCGGAATTTTAGTAACGCGGATTTAATTTTTTGATGTAGCAGGTAGTCGTACATATTTGTGCGGCAACAGTTAATTAAAAATATCAGTAGTTAAGTGTTTGAAGGCTTCCATGGCACCAAGATATTCGCAGGTGCGGGCGCCGGCTTTATTGGCATTTACCACAATCTGGTTCCATTGATTTTCAGACATGGCTTTTATTTGTTCCAGCGATTTATCACTTAACTGGTACAGCAGCGCACCAACAAAAGCGTCACCTGCACCGGTAGTATCAACTGGTGTTACAGGGATGCTGGGAACAATCATCGTTTTTTTGTTCAGGCCAAGCATCGTGCCTTCCTTACCAAGGGTAATGGCGAAAATGCCGTTGGTTTTTTCCAACAGAATAGCCACGGCATCAGGCAGCGTTACGGCACCGGTGATGAGCATGGCTTCTTCATCACTCACTTTAAAAAAATGACAGCAGTTCAAAAAATTCCAGGATTGATCAATAAAACTTTGCCCGTTATTTTGAAACAATAACTGCCTGTAATTGGGGTCAAAACTGATAAAGATATTTTTCAATAAGGCCTTTTGTAACAAACCCTGGTAAGCAGCCTGCAATGGACCGGGTAAAAATCCGGTGGCAGAACCAAAGTGAATGATGGAGAATTCATCGAGATTGATATTGTCCACTTCTTCCCGGCTTAACTGCCCATCTGCACCGCGGTTAAAATAAAAATCTCTTTCGCCGTTTTCCATCAGCGACACAAAAGCAAACGTGGTAAAATAATTTTCATCCTGCAGCATCCATTTGGTGGATACACCGAATTCCTGCATTACTTCAATCAGGTGTCTGCCGAAAGGATCAACACCTACTTTCGCCGCCAGCTCTACATTACCACCTAAAGCCGCTATGGCCGCAGCAACATTAGTTGGTGCTCCGCCGGCTTTTTTTAAAAAATTATTTCCGTCAGCAAGTGATTTGCCTTTATCGGTACAAATCATATCAATCAGGGCTTCGCCGATGCAGAGAATTTTGCCTTTATTTTTTGAAATGGTATCCATGGTATAAATTATTTAGAAGAATGTATGTAATAAAAGTTATGTCAAATTTAATGGCCGCCCCCCATGGGCATTTGCACATCTTCACCTGGCGGTATTGTTTTGATTAATGCTGTTGCCAATGCAGCGATGATTAAAAATACACCGGCGAAACTAATGGCGCTACCGGGGTTATTATTCAGCACGTGTTTCAGAATATAACCAAAAGTGATGTTCTGTAATATCATGGGTATAACAATCATCATATTAATAATGCCCATGTACACACCATATCTTTCTTTAGGAATATTACCCACCACCATCAAATAAGGAATGCCCATCATACTCGCCCAGGCTATACCAAATCCGGTCATGGGGGCAAACAGCAAATACTTATTTTCTATGTGTGGGAAAATCAATAGGCCAATACCGGCCATTATAAGACAACTAAAGTGCACCAGTTTGGGACTGTATTTATTGGCCAGCCAAACCAGGCCGAAGGCAGATAAAAAAGTAGCCACATTGTACCAGCCGTTTACAAGACCCGTCCAGCCAACAGCTTCTTCGTACAATTTAGGATCTGCCGAAGGCGAGGTATGCCATACAGATTGGGCAATACTTTTGGAGGCATTTTGCCAGTAGCAAAACAAGGCATACCATTGAAAGAGATACACCAGTGCCAGTTGCCACATTACTTTAGGCATGTCTTTAATGGCCTGGGCGATTTCTATAAACGGTTCGGCCAACCCTTTTTTATTGGCACGTAAGGCAGCCAGTTCTTCTGGTGTCGGGGGAATTTCAGGCGTTGTTTTTATTGACCATAACACTGATACGATAGAACAAAATGAACCGAGGAAAAATGAACCATACACCCAGGTAGGAATTTTTCCGTGCCCCTGTGGAAAATATTTTTGAAATACAAACAGGGAAAGATTGGCAAGCGTGATGCCCAGCCCGGTAAAAAAACTTTGAGTTAAAAATCCGGTAGCATGTTGCTCTGGCGGTAACTTATCTGCAATAAAGGCCCTGTAAGGTTCCATGGCGGTATTGTTGCCTGCATCCAGCACCCACAATAAACCAGCAGCCATCCAAAGGCTGCTGCTGAACGGAAAGAAGAATAAAGTAATGCTGCAAAGCAGGGCGCCGATAAAAAAATAAGGCTTGCGTCTTCCAAAACGAGGATGCCATGTTTTATCACTCAGCACGCCAATAATTGGCTGAATCAATAAACCTGTCATTGGTCCGGCAAGATTAAGGATCGGAATCTGGTCAGGACTTGCACCTAAAAAATCATAAATAGGATTGACAGCACTTTGCTGTAAACCAAAGCTGTACTGAATGCCAAAAAAGCCAACGTTCATATTGATGATTTGCTGAAAACTTAAATGAGGCTTTGAGATGGAAAGTGACATATGCAGGCAATGGTTTTATAACAATCGTGAAAGTAAGATAATTATAGAAACCTTGCAACTGGCTTACCGGGAGTTTGCAAACGTTTGATGTTGGCACTTTGTATTGCTTGTTAAGGTGTTAGGTGCTACAATGATTGTCCTTCTACCAAATAGGAATCTACATACAACTCCTGGTAGGGCGCATCATCATTTACACAGGTCATCATTGCGGAAAGTGCCAGTACGCCTAACTTGTAGCCGCTCGTTTCCACGTACGTAATTTCGGGCGTATATAATTTTGGAAAAAAATCGCTGTTGCTGATGGAGATCACGGCCACTTCTTGCGGAATTTTAAGGCCCATCTCCTGAATAGCTTTCATGGTACTGTGCAAAATAACATCGGTCATGCAAAAAATAGTATCGGGGCGTTCACCATTCTGCAATTTTTGTTTGATGACCTCTTTGGTATTTTCGTAGTGATTTGTATTGTAGATAAGTAACTTAGGTGCATTTTTATGTTGCTGAAAAACTTTTTGAAAGGCCTTTAATCTTTTTTGGGTAATGGATAAACTAGGTTCTGCAAAAATGGCCAGTACCCTTTTTTTATTTTTTTTGATGATGGCTTCCGCGGCAATGGTGGCGGCGGCTTCATCGGCAAAACAAATGCGGTTGCAACTATTGCTATCTGGTACACGGTCGAAAAAAATTACGGGAATACCTGATTTTCCAAGGCTTTGAAACAATTCAAAGTTAGAAGTGCCAGGCGTGATGCAGGCAAACAATCCCGCTACCCGTTGTTTTTTACAATACCGGATGTGGTTGGCCTCAATTTCCGGATCATCGTCAGTTTTAAGAATGATGAGTGTGTACCCGATTTTGCGGCTTTCGTTTTCTACCGCGTCAATAAAAGACGTATAAAATAAGTTGCTTACTTCCGGTACAATTAAGCCAAATATGTTACTGTGGCTGGTACTTAACTGTATGGCAAAAGGATTAGGTTCGTAGTCCAGCATTTCTGCCAGTTCCTTTACTTTTTGTTTGGTGGCATCTGCAATATCAGGATGATCTTTTAATGCCCGTGAAGCAGTAGAGATACTTATATTGAGCAGTTGCGAAATTTTCTTTAGTGTTATAACATCAGACATTCGTTGCTGCAATTATGGTTGTTAACAGTTGGTTTTTTATAGGGCAGCCTTACAGGTATTATAGCTGCTTTATTGCGATAAACCTTTTCTTAAGAGACTCGATTTTGGCAAAACTTTTTCGTTTTGCCACTGTAATAATTTTGCTTTCATTGCAAGGTACACGCCATTGGTCCAGCCAAAGCCATCCTGTGATTTATATTCGCCACCGCCTGCGCCTAACGTTGTATTTTCTACGTTGTATTTTTCCATCATTTTACCGGTATTGGTATATACTTTTTCATTCAACGCAACCCACCTGGCCGAAACATCTTTGGCTAAATTTTTCAATCCATAATTATCCAATCCTTTTACTGTAATCCACTGCAGGGGCGCCCAACCATTTGGAGCATCCCATTGCTGGCCGGAGTTCTTTAATGTTGTTACCACACCGCCTTGTTTTAAAAATTTTGTTTTCATGGTAGCCGCAATTGCTTTGGCTTGTTGCCGTGGCGCCAGGTTGAAAAAAAGTGGGCTGATGCCGGCAATGGTCTGTTCAGTACTTTGTTTACCAGATGAAATAATGTAATCGTAATACCAGTGTTGTTGGGTATTGTAACAATATTTGTTGATCGCGGCTTTGCGCTTTGCGGCAGCATTGGTATAGGTTACCGCAGCTGTAAGGTTTCCTGTTTGCCGGTAGGCCTTTGCCAACGTTAATTCAAGATTGTATAAAAGGCCATTCAAATCAACTGGTATTACATTGGTTGTTTGTATAGTGTTAATAGATTTACCATCTGCAAACCACCGGCTACTAAAATCCCATCCGCTTTCTGCTCCACTTCTAAGCTCTTTGCTTTTTTGTTGAAAGGCAGCAGTATCGGCTTTAGATTCAGCGGTTGCTATTTCCATATCTTCCCTAAAGCTTTCCTGTCTTGGTTTTACATCCGCATCGTAAAAGCGATTCAGGATGCTGCCGTCTGGCATGACTACAGCATGTTTGGTGGCGGCTGTTTTATCCATCCAGTAGTCGTATTCTTTTTGCAGTTCTTTCTGATAGGTTGCATAAACCTTTGGTCCATTTTTATCTGCCAGTAAGGTCACCATAAGGGCAAAAAATGGAGGCTGGCTGCGGCTTAAATAATAACTGCGGTTGCCATTGGGAATGTGGCCATAGGTATTAATAAGAAAAGCAAAATTGTTGATCATGTTTTCAATCATTTCCCACTCATTGCTTTCTTTTAAACCTAGCATGGTGAAATAACTGTCCCAATAATAAATTTCTCTGAAACGGCCGCCAGGTACTATATACGGGTGAGGCAAGGGTAAAAGCGAACTTCCTTCTTTGGCCGTATCCGGGTTGCGTTTGAGCACGCTCCATAAATTTTTAATGTGCGTAGACAAATCCTGTTTGCTGTCTGATGTATAAATCACTGATGGAATAACAGGCAGGTCAAAATTATCAGCCACAAATTTTTTCAGATCAAACCCGGGTCCCTTCATCAGCCCGTAATCGTACATAATGTCGGCCACTTTTCTTTTAGGCGTGCAATCAACAAAAGTTTTGCCATCCGGAAAAATTCGCTGCAGCTGTACATCGTTAAAAAGGGCGCCGTAAATTTTATCCGGTGTAGATGAATTCTTTTCCTGCGTTAATGCGATTAAGGGCAAAGCTGTCAAACAAAATAATATCAATCGTTTCATATTATAAATCTACCAAAAAATAGTGCTAGTAGGCAGTATAAACATTTTGAACAGGCCTTTTGTTATGAAATAACAGTTCAATAACTAAGAAAAACGGCTAGGTTTAGCAGCAATAGAATGGAATAAAAAGAGGCTGTATCATTGGTATGATACAACCTCTTTTAACATTGGTTTGCATAAATGAATGCAAACGAAATCAATTATCGTCGCCTGACATAAGAAACCTAAATCCAATACCTACATATGGGTGGTTGCCGCATGCCTATAGCATGGGAAGGCCAACATAAATTCGTTTCATAAAACCGGACTAATTTTTGGGTTTTAATAAAAGGTATTTGAAAGAGCTGTTATAAGCTGCATCAATAAAAGCAAGCATAGCCGGCCATTTATCTTTGGAATTATTGGCTTTTTTATATATTTTTTTGATCTTTAAAACTACCATGCCATTTTGCTCTTCCCCATCACAGGTAAAAGTGCCGGTTTCATTGTCGATGTTCGTCTTTAATTCCTTCACTCCTTCAACGGTGTAACCATCGGGTATTTTAAAATTGATTGTCCAGTTAAGTGTTCTTGCATAGCCAACATTGATATCATACTTCCTCACACGTTCCTCTTTTTTTATCTGCAGTTGAGAGCCCACAAGGCCTGCAATGTTGACGAGGTATTTTTTTCCGGCTTTGCGTACCATACCCGTCAGTTCAAAGTCTTCTGCATATACCAGGTTTTTTGCTTTTAATGAACGGCCATCGCTGGAAATGGAGAAGTTTTTATATTTTACTTTTTGCTGAAATTCGCTTTGCAATTCGCTTTTTACCAGTTCAACTTTTGCTTCTTTAAATTCGTCCTTTAGTGCTTTTACAGATTTATTGTATTCTTCCTCCTGGGCATCTTTCATTTTTTCTGTAGGAGATGCACCGCCATAATATTTATAGTCGTCCAGCATGTAAGGAGTAAATTTCAACGCCGTAAAAATGTCCCTTGTTTTACTTATTCCGGTAAATACATTTGTCCTTGCCACCACTAATGTGCTCATGTCTGCCGCAAGTGAAGCGTTCATTGTATAGTCAGCCACATTATCCTTGAAGCCGGCATCTGGTAAAATGACGGGTGTAATATTTTGCGTATTTTGTTTGGAGGGTTTATCAATGATCCAGGCTTCGCTGCCTAGTAAATTTTCTGCCAGGTCGCCGGGGTTGCTGTGATCGGTACAGTTAAAATAAAAGCTGTTATTCACCTTACATACATAATGCATTTCCTGGTCGAACAGTACGTTGCTGAGTTTGCCAACAGTATTGGATACACAGATCACCACTTCTGTATGAATATTGCGCTGCGCCAATAAGTTACTAAAAATATATGCAGCTACTTTATCACTTAAATAACTATCGCGGCTTACCGCAATGTTCCTCATTTTGTAATACACTACATTGATGTACTCTTTCTCACTCAGGTCTTTGGCGCCTTGTTTTTTCAATTCAGCCCATACAACAGCTGCATAATCGTATACTGAATGATAGCCGGGATAATAATAACTGCCGGTTTGCTCAAAATCTTCCCAGGCTTTTTTTGCCAGTTCTTCTTTTGTAAAGCCAGTTTTAATTTCACCTACCTGTCCGATAAGTGCGCCCTTTATTTTTTCGTTGTTGGCATAAATTACCTGGAACTTGGTGAGCGGGTAAACCTGGTACACATTGATAAAATTCACATCCTTTTCAACGCCGCGGTCTGTATCAGTAAAAATATATTTATAAAACTCGGGATCTCCCGAGGCCGCCTTTACAAAATCGGGCGCACCATTCAAGGACAAAGATTTAAAAAAAGATTTATTGTCAGTTTCTATATTAATCTGGTTAAAAAGTATGGGATAACTTTTATTGCAGACTTCGTATTGCGGATCAAATTCAATATATCCGGTACCCTGAACATCTAATTTGCTTTTAGTGTTGGTTACATATTCCAATATGTCGCCCGGTTCAAGATCGGGCACGGCAACTTTATAATATCTTTTTTGAGCACCTACCTGTTGATCGAAAAAACTTTTAAAAAATTCGGGTACGTCTGATATAGACTCTACCCCAACCGCATCATTTAAAGAAACCACTTTGGAAGAGCCGTCAGGCTTGTTTATCCGGGCACTAAAACCATCTGTTTTATCGCTGTACCTGAAATAAATTTCTGTAAAAGATTTCACAGCATTTTTATCATTCAACTTTATTTTAAAACGTACGTTTTCCAAAAATAATAAACTTCGCTCCCCCCTGGATAAAAAGCCAAACCTTGATTTTTTATCAATGGTTACGCTGCGTTTAAAACCAAATACAATAGCCGATTCATTTTTATATTTATCGGGCACAGTATTCTCCGCAAAGGCCGGAAGGTTTTCTGACCAAAGTGATTTGGCATTGTCTTCAATATTATCTAAAAAATCTTCGTTGATGATCGTTTGAGCATTGGCGGCGGTGGCAAAAAAAGCAAACACAACCGGTAGTAGTATCTTTTTATAAAAACTTATTTTCATTGCAGTTGCTTGTTATTTTTTGGTAATGCTTAATAAATATTTATTGAACTCTTTAATAGATTCAATGAACTTTTTCCAGTTCGCAAAGTCAGCCTTTTTAATAATGCTGTTGTTAATAGCCAGGTCTTTTTTAAGCACCACTTTATTTCCTGTGATAGCGTATTCGCCCTTAAAACTGTAGCCGTCAAACTTCAGTTCCAGGTTATCCGGTTTATCAAAGAATTTTTTATCGGCGGGAATAGCAAGAGAAATTTCATCTTCAAATTTTACCAGCACATCTAAATCGTAGCCTTCAATTCTTTTTTCATCCGGTATAAATTTGTCGAGCGATTTTGGAAAAAAATCTATACCTACATATTTGTCGCCGCTGATGGTATTTACCGTGTTGGATAAATCCACATCTCCTTCGATGGTTACCGGCAATTCACGGTTTTTGAGGTCACTTGTTTTAAGATTGGTGGCTACCATATTATCGTTGCCAAATTCCAGGTAATCGTTCAGGAACTCCTGCTGTGATGTTACGGGTAAGTTTTGGTATGACTGATGAAATTCTGTTCTTTCATTGCCGGTTAATACAACTTTCACCTTGCCATTCAGGTTGTCGTTGGCCAATGTAAAATCAGCCTTTGTGATTATTTTATTGTCATTGGCAGTTGAAGAAGGCACTGTTTTTATTTCGTATTTATCGCCATTGGCAATCATTACTTCCTTACCCTGAATGCGAAAAGCATTTTCGCCAAACGGCGAGTAACTTTCAGTACCATCCAGCTCATATGTTTTGCCACCCAGGTACAAAGTGCAAATTGCATGGTTGTTTACGCAAAGGGCAGGCATACTTTGCGGATAGGGTATACTACGCGTGCCGATCCAGGTAAAGCGGGCATCATAGCCGGCTAGTTTCAACATCTCCGTTAATAAATTGGCCATGCCTTTACAATCACCATATTTTTTTGATAACACATCCTGGGCAGCTGTTGGAATATAGCCGGAATAACCATCTTCATAAGCGATGTAACGAATGTTGTCCTGCACCCAGTAGTAGATGGATTTTATTTTGTCCAGGTCTGTTGTTTTGCCTTGTATAATTTTTGTAACCTGGGCCTGCACTTTATCCTGAACATTGCCCGCCATTAAATACAGGCGGTTATTCCAGTTATATACATCGTCTACTTTATCAAACCCTTTCAACGTCTCGCCTTTGCTTTCGAAAGACTTTATTTGAACAATGATGTGTGGATCTGTATAAGCTCTTCCTATGCGACCATATTCTGCTTTATAGGCAGGAATATCTTTCATTATAAAAACATAGTTGGTAAAGCCGCCTTTTTTATTTTCCTGTATTTCAATTTTACGGCCTTCAAAATTCATTTTTTTAAAATCAACGGTTAACCAATCCGGCACTTTAAATTCAAAAACCTGCTCCTTGATTGGATAGGCCGCATGAAAAAATAGCCGGGTTAAGTACTTACCATCCAGGTAAACTTTTTTAACTGTAACCCTTGCCATATCGCCTTTTTGCGAAAAGCGTAAAGGATAAAACTGTACGCGGCTATCATCAAAGAAAACACCATCATCTGTTACTGACCTGTCTATACCTCCTTTGTCGGAGGTAATATATTTGCTGTTGTATTTGAAAGCTCTTTTAAATGTTTTTAACTGAATAAATTTGTTGTAATATTCAGCATAGGTCATACCTGAAAATTTTTTGAGCGACAGGAACTCGTATTCCGCCTCTTCCTGTATTTCTACCACTTTATCATTCAGCGCATTTTTGCCTTTGTCAAAAGTAAAATACCGGTACGATGATTTGCAGATAATGCCATCTTCTTTAAATTTTTTGGCATAAAATTCTGCCGTACTCAGGTCATCATCACTTTGAGCTTGTATTGAAATGGAGACGACAGAAAATAAACAGAGCAGTAAAAAAGAAAGAGATGACTTTGTATAATTCCGTTTTTTAATAATGTAACCTGTTAGGATGCGTTTAGCGGGGTAGCTAAAGCCGGGGGTATGATTCATGCAATGCTGGTTAAGATATCGACAAAATGTAAATGTACTGGTATATAACTACTCTTTATCCAAATTATTTTACATAAGATTAAAATACTTTGGATAAGTAAGCTGCATTTTTTGCAATTCCTCTCTTAAACAATGCAGAAGATTTTACAGGCAATGCCGTACACAATTTTACTTTGTTTTATTTGTGGCCGCCATGTTTAGCACAAGCTCGTTTTTTTCAGGGCTTATTCTTACAACGGTACTATCGTTTGGTTTTGAAAAAATTCCTTTTTCGGTTGTTATAAAATAGCTCATGTTTTCAAACCTGCAATCCAGCCGGTGCTGATTTATTTTTTTAAATGGCAGCTTAATACTGTCAGCTGCGTTGAGATTAAGAAACCATGGTACGTTGTTTTTCGCCAGCAGATTTATTTTTATACTGCGTTCATCAATATCCATGTGCAGTGTGCCATCAAAAGAGCGTAACGGCCAGGCAATATGCAGTTTGCCATGAATTGAATCGGTGATAATGGGATCTCCCCCTTCGAGTAATATTTCTTTTCCAGCAACAATGGCTTTAAAGCGAAGGCCGGCAATATTTCCAGGCTTGCTCCAAATGTATCCGTCAACAAAAGGAAGTGTAAAAAAGGAACATTCGTTGGAAGTGGCTTTGTTTAAGGTATAAAAAGAAGGAAAGTTTTCGTTGAACAAATGAATATCACGAAAGCGAAGTGTACCGTTTTCCCACAACAGATTGATACGGTAAAAGCGACTGTTGAACCATACGGTTTTTCGTCCACCCTCTTCCAGGTCGGTCGTTACGGTTACAGAAGTTGCAGGTGTAATTTTGTAGTTATCTTTAAACCATTGACCGGACTCAGCCAGTGTTTCTACCTGTATTTTCTTTTCGTCTCTCAGTTTTGCAATCAAAGGTAATTGTATGCCAAAGCCTTTGGCCATGGCATTCCAGGTAAACGAATTTTCCTGGCCAGCCTGTGTATAATTATATTCCATATCAGCGCCTTCAACAAATTCTTTAAAATACCAGTTAACCCAGGCAGAATCGCCACCCGCGGACGGATACACCGGCTCCAATGTTACAACGCCTTGCCTTGCTGAACCAAAGCCGTTATCATATTGCCGGATGGGATCGCTACCCAGCATCCGGAAAATAGGCACCGGCGTTTGATTTTTTTCATTTTGAGCCGGCATGTACGAATTGATTTTACTTGGATAGTAGGCCTGGTTCCAGTAACCGCCCCAAAGTGTGTAGCCATCGGTACCATATTGATCTTTGCAATTGCAGGAAGCAACAATATGGTATTTTGTGTACAGGTAATTCAACGTGTGTGCATCTATAAACCAGGAGCCAACCGATTTTGGATAGTACCCAAATATTTTTTTAAAATCGGCCATGTATACATCACATAATTTTTCTCTTTCGGCAGGTGTATAACCGGTAGAAAAGCCAACATCAGCAAACCAATCCCAGGGGTAGCGGCCACGCCATTTAAGCCCGGCCTTTTCAACCAGCGGCTGTGGAATTTCCCACCAGCCACCTATCTCAAAACTGTTGCGGGGTAAGGCTTTTAGTAATTTTTGATAGCGGGTATCCATCAACGCATCGTATTGCAATAAAAACGTACCACCCAATTTGTATTGCTGCATCATCTGCACCTGTTTTGCAACAGTTTCATATAATACCTGTTCGGTAATAGCGCTGTCTCTTGGCTCCAACAAACGGATAAAATTTACGATGTTGACTATTTTGGGATGGGTAGCAGGTTTAGGTATATTTAACTTTTGCCAGTTATTAAAAGATGACAAAAAGCAAATGCATGCCAATCCCAATATTGTAAAGCCAATTATTTTTTTGTTCATTCTGATTATTGTGGGTTTGCTATTTTAAAATTATACTATCAAAAGTAATTGTTCATTTTGACGATAGGGAAATTTTATGGCCACACTTGATAGTTTAAAAGTTCGCTTTTTTAGATTCATCGATGCATATGTTGTATGCATTGAATAAAATCAATTACTTTGGGTAGATCATCGGCATTATGTACTTGCCAATCATTCGAATAAGACTCAGGCGCAATTAATTGGAAAGCTCAAAGCTATTGGAGCAAAACAAAAAAATAGCTGTAAAAGAAAAAAGATACAATGACACTTTATAAAAAGTTACAGGAAGCCAACAGCGAAGAAGACGTAAAAGACGCTTATATAAAAGCATTGGGGCTGAAGGGGTATAGCAAAAACCTTATAGATATACAGACCAAAGAGATTTGGTTTGAAGCAAAAGATAGTGGTAAAAGCTCAACCTATGCAATGTTTACCCAGCTGATGCATTATGTACAACAGGCATTAAATAAGGGCGATTACGTACCACCGTTTCTGGCCGTAATTGATACGCATAAAGCCGCCATTATGAAGAGTGCGGATGTTATTCCGTTCCTGGAAAAGAAAACTATTCAATGGGGTAAAAATGCCAGTGGCTACACGCAGGAAGCCCTGGATGCGGTATCAGCACACATAGGCACTTACTTTGTTTCATTTAAAATAGAAACACACGAAGACGAATTTATTGCTACCATAAAAAATGCCATCACCAGTGGCGACATTATCCGCACACAGATTACACCCGACAACCTGAAACAGGTGTTTGATAAATGGGTGGTAATGATTGGACGTGAAATAAAAGGCGTAACAGAAGAAGATTACGCCCTGTTATTTTTTGCTGACATAATGAGTGATGGCACCATCAGCACGCACAACGACTTGCCTGCCGAACTGCTACATAAAAACAACACGCCTGTATTTAGTTTGGGTGGAAGATTATACGAGTTAGGCAACAGGGAAGGCTACCGGCAATTTTGGGCCATTTATCACCGACCGCCAAAGCAGGAATACCGTAACTACCTGCTTGAAAGGCGAGACAGCCTGATACCATTGGATGAACGTAGTTTTAAAGGTGCCTTTTACACGCCGCTGAATGTAGTAGACAAAGCCTACGATAAGCTAACCGAAACCCTTGGCAACAACTGGCAAAAAGAATACATTGTTTGGGATATGTGCTGTGGTGTAGGCAACCTTGAAGTAAAACACAGCAACCCCCGTAACATATTCATGAGCACGCTCGATATTGCAGATGTGGATGTAATGAGAGCCACCAAAACCTGCGTAGCTGCCACCCGCTTTCAATACGATTACCTGAATGATGATATTACCGATGAAGGTAAAATTGATTACACGCTCACCAACAAATTGCCCGAGCCTTTGCGCAAAGCCATTGCAGAGAGTAAAAAGATTTTGGTGTTGATTAATCCGCCTTATGCATCCGCTACTAACCGTGGTAACACTTCAAAGGTTGGCGATCCAGAAAATAAAAGTGGTCTTGCAAAAACCAAATTTGCTGCCACTGCTATGGACGATTACGGTAAAGCAAGTAATGAATTGTTTACACAATTTATCGGAAGGATTGAAAAAGAAATTCCTAAAGCTACAATTGCAATGTTTAGCACCATGAAGTACATCAATGCGCCAGACTTCGAGAAATTTCGTCAGAAATGGGATGCTAAATATTTAGGAGGGTTCGTTGTTCATAATAAAGCTTTTGACGGCTTGACTGGTAAATTCCCAATAGGGTTTTTAATTTGGAAAACCACTCAAAATACCGCTGTACAAAATGCAATTACAGAAATATCTGTAGATGTCTTGGACAAAAATGCCAAAGCGATTGGACAAAAATTATTTTTCAATATTCCCAAGAAACAGTTTTTGAGTGAATGGATTGTTCGACCTAAATCAAACAAAGTTGATGTTATACCCTTAAAGAATGCTGTAACTCCCGCTACAGCCACTAAAGATTTGCGAGGAACAAAATGGGCAGATGGAGCAATTGCATGTTTAGATTGCGCAGGTAACGACTTACAACACGCCGAACAACATACAGTAATTTATTCATCCGGTTATGGAAGCGCAGGGGCTTTTTTTATTACGGATACAAATCTTTGGCAAAGTGCCATTGTATTTTCTGTTCGCAGACTTATAATACCAACCTGGCTTAATGATAGAGACCAATTTTTGCAACCTACCGAACCATTAAGCGAAGATTTTAAAAATGATTGTTTGATTTGGATGTTATTCAATCGACAACAAAGAACCGCTAGTGCCAACGAGTTGGAATGGAACGGCAGACAATGGAGTATTGTCAATCATTTTATTCCTTATACGGAAGCTGAAGTAAATTCGTCGGAGAGGTTTGAAAGCGATTTTATGGTGCAATACATTCAGGGAAAAATATTCTCCCCGGAAGCCGATACCGTTTTGCAGGAAGGCAAAAAACTATGGCAGGCCTACTTTGCCCATACAGATGTTCGCAGCGTTCGGGATGAACTAAAATTAAATCGCCCTGATGTAGGCTGGTATCAGCTGCGTAAGGCCTTGCAAGCTCGCAACTCCAGCGGAGACTTTGCACCGGTAAATTTTAAACCCTTTGAAGCTGCTTATAAATCATTGACCGAAAAATTACAACCAGAAGTATATAGATTGGGCTTTTTAAGGAATTGAGTAAAATGATGTGTAGCCAACATAAAGAACAACGGCCGCAGGCTTCTGCTAAAAAAGCCCTCACTAAGCATTTTCTTAACGAGGGCTTTTGGTTATTGTTTCTTAACCCAAAAGGTAAACCACTGATTTTACTGCTGCCGAAATACCTTCTCACCATTAAAAAATTTCCAGCTATGCCAAAACTCCTGGTAGGCGGGCAATGATTTCAATTTTCCATTATGATTGATTCCTTTCCCATCAATACTGAACTGAAGATTATTTTGTACCAGGGTATCATTGTGAAAACTGAAAAGGGTTGACGGTTCGGCATTTTCAAAAGCAAAGAAACTTTTATCATCTTGTGCCAGTACCACAATAATATTTTTTCCATCCAGGGTGTCATTGATGATGTGTTGCTCCTTTAACTGGGTCCAGTCGTATGCCTTTTTTTCTTTGCCAACTTTTACACCAATCACCCATGATTTATCTTTCCAGCTAAGGCTATCCGTTCCGGTAAGTTCGCTGGTACTTTTGCCACTTTCAAATTTACCGGTAGTATCATATTCGTCTTTAAAAGACGGGTCTTCCTGCATTACCAAGGAGTGGGGATTTAAGACAAGCCATTTTGTTAAGGAAGTTTGGGTGCTAAAAAACTCCGATAATTTCTGGCCTTTTAATTTGCCGGTAATGGCTTCGCCTGTTGCCTGCCGCCACCAGCTTTTTGTTGTGGCATCTTCCAGCATAGCGTTAAAATGGTCCATGCCTACCAAACGAAACTGTTCCGGTTTGCCGTTCACGATTGGTTCATACACCCGGCCGGTTCTGCAAACAGTACAATAAGTAATCAACAATGGCTTGCCGCCTACTGTATCCTGCACCTGGTGGTGATAGCCCAAAAAGCGTATGGGGTAAGCCTTCGCTTCGCCATTGTTTATCACACCAATTACCAAACGCCCGGAGTCCACTTTATTGTTTGTTTCATTGGCCATCACCACTTGTGTTGGTTTGTAAAACATATGGTCTGCCGCCATGTTAAAGTTGATAACGTAAATGACCGAAACAAGCACCAACAACAAAATGGCGGGACTCCACCACCTCGCCCATGCGAAATGGTACCCACCAACTATAATCATTGCAGTAAATAATAGCCGGAATGCCCAACGCCATTGGTATAAAAAATATGCTGCATCAATGCTGTTCATCTGCTGACTGCCCGGCATCGGCATGATGAGGTACACATTTAATATTTCAAAAAGCAGCAGGCCAAAGAAGCCCACGTAAAATATTTTTTTCATGAAATTCAATTAACGATTATATAATTATTTATTGGACATTCTTTGCTTGCATTATAACCTGCTTTTAAAAATGTATGACAAACGCCAGTTTAAATGGGTAGAAAATATGATTTAAAAAAGCGGCATCATAAAGAATTATGACGCCTTATCATTAAACTAAACTCAACTGCAAAAAAACAACTTATTGAAAATGTTAACTGGCTTGTTATCTTATGTTAATTATATAATTGTCTAGGTTGTAAAAATGGCATTGTAAAGAATTACAACGCCGTGCATTATTATAAAACTAAAAACTAAGGTTTAAAAAACACATTGACCGTGATTTAATGGTGTTTATTTGTATGTATTTGCATCAGCATAAAATTTCAAATGTGGCGGCATTCATATTGTTCCTACTATATTTTGGTTCCAATTGAAATTGAAAATGTTCGTCCATCGGCGGGTAAAATTCCCGGCCCGGGATAAAATGTAATTCTGCGGTTAAAGAATTTATAGTTGGTAAAATTATTGATGCCGCCGGAAATATGACATTGCCGGCTAAACTGCCAGTTGAAATTAAAATCAAAAACATGGTAGGCTGGTATCAATCCAATAACCCCATTGTTACTTGAGTATGTATTAAAGGCGTCGTTATAGGTTTTACTGGTGTAACTATACTGAAAATTAAACAACCAATTTTTGTTCACCAGTTCCAGACCGTTTTTATAGACCCAAGTGGGTGCATTTTCAACAAAGTTTCCTTTAATCGTCTTGTTGGTTCCAGCTTGATTGATATTGCCACTGATATATTGGGCGTTATTAAGGGCGACGGAACTAAATAGTTTTACATCCAGTTGTTTCAGGTGAGGTGCCACCAGTTTCAGCAGCGATAACTCTGCAAAGGCCTCAACTCCTTTTGTTGCCGAATTACCGGTATTGGTAGTTAGAAGAAAGGGATTGCCGTTAATATCAGTTTGCGCTATCAACCCTATTTTATTGCCATAATACAGGTAATATGCATTGATGTCGAACTGTAACACATTTTTAAACGAGCCCCTGTAACCAAGATCGATGTCATAACCTTTGCTGTCTTTTAAAGCCGGGTCAATTTTATCAAGCCTGTCGGCCGGGGTAACGTTGGCATATAGATAAGGCCGGTAGGCCTGGGAAAAGTTGCTGTACAATTGCGTGGTTTTGTTTACCTGGTATTGCAACCCTGTTCCAAAAAGTGGGAAACTTCTGCTGCTTCTGTAGGCAACAGCATTACTGGCATTGTTGATTAAGCCGGAGAGGTTGGTCTGAATGTTTTCATAACGTATGCCTGGTGTAACGGAAAAACGGGTAGAAAACTGAAAAATATTTTCCGCAAAAAGAGCATAATTTTTTGTTGTAAGGTTAAGGTTGATACCATATGGCTGAGCAACCGAAAGGTCGAAATCGGCTGCAGTTGTGCCAACCCCTTTTTGCCTTCTTATGGTAAGCTCGTTAAAATAGCGAAGTCCGGTGGCCAGGGTGCTGGTAATTTTCCCAATATGATATTGATGGAGCAATCTCGCCTCGATGGTAAATCCCTTGTAAGAATCCCTGTCTACCTGCCGTGGATTATAGTTGCCGGTGGAAGCGTTAATGGTATCAGCAATGTTGCCGGCATTGATAAACTGAACACTATTCCGTTGGCCAAAAACCCCGTGAGTGGTAAGTTCAAAATGCGTATTGGCAGAAAAATCGTATTTAAAAATCAGCGCCGGAATATTGATCACCGGCTGAAAAAAGTTTCTTGCCCTTTCGGATTGCCGGGCGTCATTTTTAAACTGTTGGTCGGTTAAACCACCTGCGATTTGTTGCCGGTAGTCCATTCTCGAAAACTCGGCAGTGATACTGGCCCTTGTACTTAGCTGGTAACCCAGGTGTACATAGTAAGCACTATAGTTGAAGACCGAATTTTTGCGCCACCCGTCACCATGGCGGTTATCATAAAATGCATAGTAATTTAGTTTACGGACAGTGCCGCCTATAGCGTTATAGGAATTAAACAATTTGTATGAACCGGTAGTTTGTTCAGATTCCAGCGAAAACGGCTTTGTGCTGTCGCCTTTTTTTAACCTGAAATTCATCATGCCGCCAAACTGTGGCCCAAACTGCAGGGAGGCTGAACCCCTTACCAGTTGAACCTCTTCCACGGCCTGCATGGGTACAGTATAATGATTTTCGGGATAGCCAAAAACATCCGAATTGGTGTTGTACCCATTTTGGCACATGTTCATTTCAATAGACCGGTGTGGGTCGGTGCCTCTTGATCCGATGTTTAATTGCGTACCTGCACCATCCATTTCAAAAATGGTAAGTCCGGGTATTTTGGCAAAAATAGTCCGGGTATTATTTAATTTAATGCCGGGCGTATTTTCTGTTAAGGATAGTGTGTTTGTTTTTTTGCCGGCATAAATATTCACACCAATAAGATCCGGCAAATAGCCCGCTTCCGAAACTTTTAACTTTGTGTAGATAATGATACTGTCCAAAGTTTTTTCTGAAAGGGAATCTTTAATTGTTTTTGTTGGCAGCTGTTGACCTTCGCATGCTGATGCAATGAAGCAAAAAGCGATGAACAGGCATTTAAAATTTGAATATAATTTCATGTTTTATTTTTTGGACCAGGTAAAAATTCCCGGGTGAGTATTTTAGCAGATAAATTAATTTTCAAATAAGCCGCCTGTATTGCAATACAGAAAATGATTTAAAAAGTGGCATCATAAAGAATTATGACGCCTTATCACTAAACTAAACCTAACTGCTAAAAACGATTAACGAAAAATGTTATCTGCCTTGTGGCTTTACTTTATTTATAAAATTTTAATTGTTACTGGTTGTTAAAAATGGCATTGTAAAGAATTACGACGCCTTGTATTTGTGCATTATTAACCTAAATCTAAACCTGAAGAAACGAATTAATTTATTCAGCACCATCCGTAAGCGCTCTCTGGATGGCATAATTACCTACATTTTTCCCTACAGTTAACCCAACAACGCAATCGCTGCGAAAATGAATGCCGCCATACATTCTTGACATGGATGCTTCCTGCGCCATTGCCTCGTAAGCCGTTGCCCTTTCTGGAATAATGTGTGCCAGTATGGTAGCAGCAGCACTGCTAAAAGTAGAGTGACCTGAGATATAAGAAGGAAAATTTGGTATCCCTGTAAGCGTTTTTATTGCCGGGTTTAATTGTGTTGGCCGGGGATTGTAATAATAATTTTTGGTATCCCAGCAAACAATGGCGGCATCCATCAACGACATATTCAGCAATGCCATATTTCTTGCCCAACGCACCTCACTAAAATTTTTTGTAATAAAATCTTCCGATGCAATGGCATCCCAGTGGCCTGGTGGTGTATAGGTAGCTACGCCATCTGCCCAAAATTGTACAATGGCAGTTCTTTCACGTGTTGGGTTTTTTACCATCTGGTAAATTTCTTCCGTTTCATCTTTCATTTGCTTGCTTCCAACTGCCGGAGGCGCCACAGGGCGTAATGATAATGCCGTTAAAGAGTCAAATAAAAATGCTTTAGTTTTTCCAAAAACGGGCAGCATCGGCGGACGTTTTGGAATTTCCAGGCTATACCAGGGTGTTTCGCCCCGGGCGGTACAATCTGTTTCCAGCTTTGTCCAAATGGTGGGCGTACCTACTGCCGCACCGGCTCTGTCGCCACGTGCCCTTGCTGCAAATTTTTGTGCTACCGCCTTACCCAGGGCTTCACCTGCTTCAATATCGCTGCGCACATTGGCGCCGGAAATAATTCTTACTCTTCTGTGTTCTTCTGCTCTTTGTTGTATATAATCCTGGTCTCCGGGAAATAACAGTTTCAACATTTCAACGGCTGTACCTTCTACCACTGCATCTTCAGATGGATACGATGGCAATGTTGACTTTGGAACCAGTACCTGCAAAGTAGCATCTACATTATACGGCGCCGCACGGTTAAATTGTTTTTTATAATACCATGCAGTTACCAACGCATCATACTGGGCTGCGCTTACATAAGCGTAGGCCCTTGCCGCATAAGGAGGGTTACTAAATGGGAATTGGGGGTATGCCAGTGGATTGTTGGCACTTGGAATAGGGTAGGTATCATCGGGGTTTTGATAAGGGGGCAGGTTGTGTTTGGCTACCAGTTCCCTTAAAATTTCGTTCCAGCGCAATACGGCACCGGCGCTCCAATAAGCCACCAGTTTTTTTTCATCTGCCGTAATATTGGCCTGGAAACTTTTAATTTCATTGATTTGCGCAATGTAGTCCGGCGTGTTGGTGGCGATGGGCGTAGCTACCACAATATCTGTCGGGGCAGCCAGTAGCACGGGTTTCCAGGCACCTGCATTGGAATCGATATTGGATGGTATTAACGCAGGTGCATTGTCTGTTCTGCCAACAATGTCTTTATTGCAGGCTATAATTATTACCGCAACGGCAGCTGCAATACAAATGTTATATAAAAATAGTTTCTTGTTCATGTTAATTTGTTTTACCTGATTTATCGGTTGATTTTGTCTTACGTGTAAAATCCAGGATATAAAAAACGGAGCCATAAAAAGTAGTTGCCTGTCCAACATTTCTTCCTGCAACAGTAGTATTGCCGCCGCCTACCAATGATAAATTATGATTGGATGTAACAACATATTTGATATTGGCTCCAATGGTGGTGGCATTCATTTTATTACTGGGGAAAGGCATGTTGTTCCTGGTGATATCAAAGCCGCCAAGGGTAGTCCATTTGTTAAGCACCGCTTCTGCAATTAAATTGCTGCTGCGGTAGCCGGCCCTGAAATTAAAATTTGAAGCATCAGGCATAGACACTTCGTTGGTGAGATGTGACTGTGTATCGTAGTAAGAAGTGCGGTCTAATTTTGTATTATCCCTTAGTACATAAGTAGCGCTGCCCGTAACAAAAATGTTGTTTACCTGGTAGTCCAGCAGCAATCTTGCGGAAAGTGTTTTGCTATGCAACCCGATTGATAACGGAAGAAAATCGACCACGTAATTAGTAAGCGGTATGGATGCGCCACCAATGGTGTATAAAGAAAATGTACCAGGGCCGAGCATTTGTTCAACGGGCATCCATTTTATAAACAGGCTAAGATCCTGCAGGCCCTGCATACTGTGCAGCGTGCCGGCTGATGCCGTTGTTTTAATGTAGGGAACATTAAATAAAGCATTTAGTTTACCGGTGATGCCATAAGCGCCCATTACTGCAAATGTGTTTGTGCTTACGGTGCCCAGGTTTTCATTGTCTCTTTTTAGTGTGCCTTCCCAATAATTTTTCCAGCTGCTATGATTGTACATTGGTCCTACACACAATTGATTTTTTTCCATCATGATGGCATCCATATCTGTTTGTGCCTGGCTTACAAAAGGCAAACCCGTTAAGACAGTTGCGGTTAATAAAATTGATAACAAGTATTTCATATCTAATTTTTACAGTCATTTTTTAATTTAATAAAGCAGGAATTGCTACTTAAAATTTCACACTAAAACCGAGGTTAACTACATAATCTGCGAAGGCTGCATCGCCCTGTACATGTTTGCCCTGTATGATACTGTTCTCTATATCCGTTACGCTTTGTGTTCTGTTGCGGGCAACAGCAAAAGGAACAGAAACAAAAAAATTCAGTTTATGCACCATGTATGCAACAGCGGGTTCTACGGACCATATATAACCTGGTCTGCGAAAATCGCCGCTACCGCCAATAAGATCGTGAACAGGTACACATTCTAATTTGGCACCGGCTGCTACGGTTAATCCGTGAAGGCTGTTGAAGGAATAATTAAAACCACTTCTAAACATGTATTGATCAGGTACGCTGCAAATGGCTTCGTTGGCCAGCGAAGCAACCAGTGTTTCCCGGTAAGTTCTTACGCCATTTTGTTCTCTTGGATTGATGAGGTAATAAAAATTGCCATACATACCAAAATTGCGGGTGAAATTATAAAAGGCATTTAACTCGGTTGTAAAGCCAGTTCCCCCATCGCCCAATTGTATTGATTGGTCCACTGTTCGCAGCTCTTTTGTTCCATTAGGCCCCACATTATACCAGTAGTCTTTAAAATTGTCGTCGCCAGTCGGTAATTTTATTCCTAACCCTGCCTGGATATTTCCTTTGGTGCTTTTCTTAGGATCAAGCAACCATCTGTACGCTGCAAAACGCATATCGCCCAGGCCAAAAGAGTGTGTTGAGTGCCTTTCTTTTTTTATATAAGCGCCATTTACAAGCCCGTGTTCGTACAGAGAAGAACGTGCATTCGACAAAATGGGCATGTCCATCATAAAAGACCAGCGGTCATTTACAATGCGTGTTAATGCAACATCAATACTTGTCTGATGATTGATCACCTCGCTGCCATCTACGAGTCTTTGCTTGTTTTCTTCTGTGCCCGAAAAATGACGAAAGGACCTGAACGAACGGGATGTGGTACTTAAGAGCCAGGAAGCTTTATCATGTTCATCTGGATGATACATGTTGATGTTACCGGTGCTACGAACGGCAATACAGCCCTGTGCAATTGTTTGAAAATAAAAGCCGGCAATAAACAGGATTGATAAAATGTATTTCATAATTTTTTTATTAGTTAGTTTTTAAGAATGGTTTAAATTTTAATCTATAGAAAAGCCTATCCCATTTTTCAATGCGGATCAATAACAACAGCAGACGTATGAAATAAATGTAGTCTGTAGGGTGCTACATTTATTTTACGATGCCTTATTTTACTGTTTTAGAAAAGGGTGTTTTAGCTAAGCGTGCTTTTTATTTTTTACAAATCTGTAAGAATAGCCAAGGCTGATGGAATAGTCTGCAAAAGCAGCGTCGCCTTGTACATGGACCTGTTTATTGACGTCGCTGATTTTTGAATTCTGCAGATTTTGGTCTGCTTTATCAGCGGCGCTTTGTGTACGGTTTTTAATGAAGTTATATGGAACAAATAAACTAATGCTGTGCTGACCCATGCGATAAGAAACACCGGATTCAATAGCAACCACATAACCCGGACGACGGTATGCTACCTGCCCGCCAATGATGTCATAAGCAGGAATGCCTTCCATTCTGGTTGCCAGTGAAAAAGTAAGTGTCTTAGCTTTTAAAACAGAAGCCATAAAACCGGCACGTATAAAATACTGGTCAGGAGAAGCGTAAATATTGTAACCAGCCAAACCAGCTTTTGGTGCAGATTTGAATGTGCCGTTTGACTCCCTTGGGTTAAATAAATAATAGCCGTTGGCAAAGCCATAAATGTCTTTGTAGATTTTGGTAAATCCCTGGAATTCTAATGAAAAACCTACCCCGCCATCACCCGGTTGTATCGCCTGGTCGTTGACAACATTCTTAGTTGAGCCGTCCTTTTGCAAGGCGTTGTCAGTGGTGTTGTGACTGCCTGTTGCCAGTTTCAATCCAAAGCCAATCATCAGGTTTCCTGTATGCGCTTTTGCCGGATCGGTCACCCAATAGTTAAGTCCCAAACGGGCATCAGCAATGCCTTGTGCAAATAAACTGTAGCGTGTCAGCTTTCCTGTCGCAGTGTCCTTATTCAGTGTTAAAGTCTGTGACCGTTCATTGTGTACATAAGGCAATGTAACATTTAACTGCAAACGGTCGGTTAATCCATAAGATAAATTAAGGTCAACTGCATGCGAATAGATATTAACCGCGTTGCCTAATACCTGTCGCTGTGGCTGTTCGTCTGTACCCACAAAGTGCCTCCAGCTATGAAAATAACGATAGTTGGCGCCAACTTGTATGTCGCCTTTGGAAAGATTGTAAGAACCTGAAGGTGACATAGCGCCCAATCCGCCCATTTGGCGAACCGCAACACAGCCTTGTGCAGCTGATTGAAAGTGAAAAACAGTTATGAATAAAGCTATAAATGCAATTGATAAATATTTCATGATTAGTTAGTTTAAAGTTACATTAGCCTGGGCCCCTCGAAGGTTAGCGTATTAAATGCAGGAGCAATGCCACACACACAAAAAGTTTGTCTTAACATTTGCAACCACACGATTCACCAACTTCAACAATAGTAGTGACCAGGTAAGGCTAATATAACCGAGTAATGAATTTTAATTTGTTATTTTTTCATTTTAAGTTTGGCTACTACATAGTCGCCTACTTTTATTCCGCTTTCTGTACCCATGTCGCAGGAATAATGATAATGAATTCCTCCAAAAAAACGCGCCTTGTTGTTTTCCAAAGCGGCGTTTCTGAATGAACTAAAACTGCGGTTTTTGATTCCAAACTCCAGCTCCGTACTATCGGTGTACGCAAAATTATCGCCGAAAATATTGGTCAGCACTTCGGCTGCAGATGCTGAAATAGTACAATGCCCGCAGGTATATTCCGGAAAGGCCGGTGTTTGCAGATAAGGCCTCCAGTTAGGATCCAGGTATTTATTGATAACCGTTTCTGGACGCACGGTATTATAGGTGTATTTTATTTCCCAACACTGAATAAATGCATCAAAAAGGCCAATCGCAGTTTTGGCAAAAGCAAATACAGTTGTAGCATAATCTGCTTTAGCTTTTCCTGCAGCAATTCCAACAATGCTCATCCAATGCCCCGATGGAGAAAACTTTTTTGTTCCAAACATAACGTGACCGGAAACATTCAGTTTAAATGGGTTATCATCCCAAAATTCGGCCATATGTTTTTGTTCATCTGTCAGACTGTCAATGGCATTCTTAATGGTGATAACCTGCTTATAATAGGGGCTGTTTTTGTCAGTGATGTTGAAAGCGATCGGCGGCGGTGATGTAAACTGGTTGTTGCTGTCAAGCACCAACGTCCTGATATTCATCCAGTGTGGCTCTGTGGCCTGGCCATACATGGGTGGGGTTGGTACCCATCTGCCCGGTTCATCTTTTACAGTAAATTTTTCGGCACTTCTTGTTTCAGCATAATTATCTTTTTTGCTCCAATCAATAATACTGCTACCAACGGCGTCTGCAAATTCCTGCGAAGCCTTTTCTATATTACCAGGCAACCCTTTATCACGGGCCAATTTCAAAATGCTGTCTTTATATTCCTGCATACTGCCTTCCGGGAATGTTACCGCTTCTCCAACTTTAATATAGGTTAACAATGCCGCCAACTCAAAATCAATTGGTGAATTGGCTGGGGGCTTTGGTACATCTTTTAAATCATGTAACTGACCCGCCAGGGATTGATATTTATTTGGATAGCCGGCAGCAATCACTTCATAGGCTGCAATTGCGCCATAGGTATAATTTCGGGCTGCAACCATTGGAGGAAAGTTATTTCCCATTACTACACTATTCATTTCGTGTACCGCATTTGAAAATAGCTGGGGATCGTGTAAATATGCCTTATAGTCAGTATTTGTTTTGCAGGAGTATATACATACAACCATGCAAAGACAGATGAAAAGTCTTTTCATTCTAAATTGATTATTTGTAACAATGAAACATTCAGCAATACTATATGCATTACTGAAGAAGAGAGATAGAGCCTGTAAATTTATACAGTTTGTGGCGGTTTAATGAGCTGTTGCAAGTATGCCACACTGCCATTCATAACAGGCCTGTTAGCGTAAACCCTGCACGCCTGCTCAAAGGGGGAAAATTTCCATGTTGAAATGTCGTAGGTAAAGTCTGATAACCCTGATTTGATCAGGCTTGTATTTTTACCAGGAACTTTTTTTGCGCCGTTGTTATCTGCAACGTCATTTACTTTTCCAAAATAATCGTTTGATTTTTGCTGCAGGTTTATTTTTTCCGCGTGACGGATACATTGCAAATACATGGTATCGTTTACCACCTTGCGTTGTACATACATATAAGTTTCACCGTCTACTGAAATTTCACCTGTAACCCTTTCAAAACTGGCCCAGGTATTTTGATATGGTAAATTGATGGGGATTTTTAAAGTAAACAGGTCCTGCTCGTTAAAATTATTCTTATCCAGAGCGGCTTCCAGCCTGTTATCAGCCTGCTCCATGGCGATACTAAACCATAGTTTATATCCAACTGTGTTGAATACAAACAGCATTAAAAGTAGTATGGCAGCAGTTTTACGCATTATTTGGAAAAGTGAAAATAAGGAAAATTTGTATTGGTGGCGCATTTGCGGTCAATTATTTTATTTGATGGATCAAGAAAGAAACAAAGAACAAGCCTTCAATTTTTAATGGAAACATTCAATATGAAAGACTTAAGTATAAATGGCCCGGCGTTATACCGGGCCATTTATACTTATTTGGTGTGTTTGATATTTGTAGCTTACTTATTAATAAAGGTTTTTTTATCAACGCCAATACCAGTGAGTGTAATACTTTTCCAATTAGGCGGCAAGGCAGTTTTAATTTGAACAATTCCTTTGGGCGTAATTTCAAGCCCGCCAAATCCCATTAATATGCTTTGTAAAATACCGCCGGCGCCGGTAGCGAAATAGGGGTTGGTGCCGCCCTTTGTTTCAGCAATTACCCTGAGTGGCGGATTTAAATTAGGTAAGTAGGCATCCTGGAAAAAATGATAAGCTTTGGCACCGTCGCCCAACCTTGCATACAATACAGTAAACACCGCCTGTGTCATGGCTGGAGTACCTTCATTCGGTACCCTCGTTTCATAATACTCCAGGTCTTTTTTTATTTGCTTTACATCGGTTATTTCTTTTAAGGGGTATGCCAGCAGGTTTACATCCGCCTGTTTAATGCCTTCTCCTTTATAAGAACCGTGCTCCCTGGTTACGCCATCGGCCCCGTCCGGCTGGCCTGGCAGGGCAGGCATTTTTAGGATAGGAATATTATTGGCCACGTTCATCCAGTCTGCATCAGGTTTAACACCAAGTAAAGCAGCGGCTTCTGTTGCATGTTGCAACACAGCTTTGGCTGCCGCATTGGTAAAAGCATCATTGTCTATATTTTCGGCCCACTCATCAGAGGCTACCACATTTTTTATTTCATACTTGCCAGGTCCGTTTCTTTCCACACGGCTTGCCCAAAACATCGCAGTCTCTTTCAATATAGGATATCCTTTTTCACGCAACCAATCCTTATCCTGCGTTACACAATAATAGTTCCATGCGGCAATGCCTACGCAGGCAGTAATATGATGTTCAAACGGACCGCTCAATGCCCATACGGGTGTTTCTTCAACGCCGGTACCGGCACTTTCCCAGGGAAACATGGCGCCTTTAAAACCATGGTTAAAAGCGTTTTGTTTGGCCGCACCCAACCGCTGAAACCTATATTCTACAAGGCTTTTAGCCATTTCAGGATGCAATACTAATATGGCGGGGTACATCCATAACTCGGTATCCCAAAATACATGGCCATTGTAACCAAGTCCACTTAAACCCATTGGTGAAGGGCTTAAAGCCGTACCTTCTCTCACAAAAGAATACAGGTGATACATCATACTATGAACGTCTTGTTGCGCCTGTGGATCACCATCGATTGTGATATCGCTTTTCCATATCTCATCCCACGCTTTGTTGTGAAATGCAATCAGCCTCTCTCTTCCTTCTAATTTGGCTGTGATGGTCATGCGCTCCGCTTCATTCAACGGGTCGTCGTGATGTGCTGACGTAATGGAAGATCCGGCAATAGAAAAGTGATAGCTTTCACCAGCTTTTATTTTTTTGCTGAACTTCATCAGGTGCATATTGTTGTCCCACATTTCGTGAATTACCCTGGGTTCTTCGCCATGCTTTTCGTTGAATAAAAAAGTGTTGCTTGCACACATTAATAATTTACCCGTTGGGCTTTTTGCGGTGGAAGTTAACAGGCTGATGACTACATGAGGCCTGTCAATTTCATTGTAATAATTCTGTACTTCCTTTAATGCGTCGGGCGCTTCCATCACGCTGGCGCTGTTGATGGTGATGTCTTTTTTCGCAGTAATGGTAACATCCATCAAAACCGTAAAGGGCAACTGGCGCAATGAATAATAAGTATAACTAACATCCGCTTTATCACCATAATTAAAACTGGTTGTAAAATTGGCGTGATGCATATCCAGCTGTTGTTTCATATTGGATGCATCCGCACTGCCGATACGTTTGCCATCCACTTCCAGGTACATATTAAGCAGGTTAAAACTTTTTAGAAAGTTACTCACCCGCCCGCGGCCATACAGGTCATATGCTCCGGCCAGCACTACATCTTTTACCTTAAACGGTTCCGGCGATGACACCACGCCAATCATGCCATTGGCCACTGTAATTCCATAATAATTGGCGGGGTCAATTTTACCGGCGGCAATATTCCACGGGTCCTGTGCGGTTAAAGTTGCAGTAAATAAAAATGACAGGCCGGTGGCTAGTAAAATTTTTTGTATCATGGCAACAATTGTAATTGACTTTTTTGAAAAGATATTTTTTAAAAATAAACATTACGCCACAAAATTGACCATATAATTTTTTGATTACATGCTGCTGTGTGGAAATATTTTCGTCTGGTTTCGGGGGTTATTACCCTAAATCATTTTATTTGCAAAGGTGCTGTTTAATAAGGAAGAAAATTCCAGTTGATACTGTAGCGTAATTTTCCCGTACAGACAGGTACACGTTGTTTTACAAGGCTGAAATAACTGGCAGCTTATTTGTTTTCTTCTTAAAAAAATTACCCGGATGCCTAAAAAATTTTCTTTTAAAGGATTGATAGAAGTATTTAAGAATGCTTTTAGTGGCTTTAGTGATGATAAAGTAATGAAGTTGAGCGGTTCACTGGCTTATTATACCGTTTTTTCGATGGCACCGCTGTTGATTGTTATTATTTCATTGTGTGGGATGTTTTTAGGACGGGAAGCGGTGGAAGGTAAGATTTACGGGCAGTTGGCCAGTTTTGTAGGTTCTGATACTGCGGTACAATTACAGGATATGATAAAGAATGCTTCGCTTGCAGGCAAAAGTAAATTGGCTGCAATAGTTGGTACGATCACACTTGTGCTGGGTGCTACCTCCATTTTTGCTGAAATACAGGACTCTATCAATACTATTTGGGGCCTTAAACCAAAACCCAAAAGAGGCTGGTTGAAAATGGTACAAAACAGGATACTTTCTTTTTCAGTCATTATTAGCCTCGGCTTTTTGTTGCTGGTTTCACTTTCCATCAGCTCCGTTATTGATGGCTTCAGCGACCGGTTAACAAATCGTTTCCCAGACATAGCCGTTGTTGTATTTTATATTATCAATATCATTATTACATTTAGTGTTACCACTTTAATTTTCGGTGTTATTTTTAAAGTACTGCCCGATGGCGATATTCAATGGAAAGATGTTTTAGCTGGTGCCATGGCTACCGCTTTTTTATTTATGTTAGGTAAGTTTGCCATTTCGTTCTACATCAGCAAAAGCAACGTAGGCAGTACTTATGGAGCAGCAGGCTCGCTGGTAGTTTTATTGTTGTGGATTTATTATTCATCGCTGATACTTTATTTTGGAGCGGAGCTTACCAAGGCTTACGCTGTAAAATACGGGTCACCTATTCATCCCAATCAATATGCTGTAACAACCAAAATGGTTGAAGTGGAAACTGGCCAGCAAAGTATTCAATCAAAGGAAAATATGACCATGGAAACCAACCACGGGGAGGTAACAAATAATAAAAAATAATTTTCGGTGGTTGGGCTTACTCTTATCTCGCTACAAAAGCGAATGTTTGTTTAAGGATTATTATTAACACAGTAGCTATTTACCAATCAAATAAAAGTCTTTTTATTCTTCATTAAAAAGGATCAATTTTATCCGGACTAAATAATTTGATCACTTTTATTTTTTTGTACTGAAAAAGATAGCCCCTGATAAATGGAAACATTTTTTTGTAGGTATTCCCTTGGGTGGGTTGCTGCAACTTGTTTCTGTAATGCTCTTTCCCCAGCATACCTGGCTTAACACCGCAATTAGCTTTTTGATACTATTTGCAGGTTGCTATGCTTTTGAATTATACTCGTTAATAACCGGAAAAGGACATTATGAATTGCCCGATGTATGGGCGGGTGTACTTGGCGGCAGTATTGGTATAGCTGTGATTTTACTTTTTTGTCTGTACCGGTAAATTAGCCCGAACTGTGAAGAATGATTTGCACCATCTCCACAGTCAAGTCCAATTAATTTAGAGCCCCATCATTTTATACTTTGATCGTTTTCCATTTTCCCTTTTTAAAGTAAAAATAACCTGCCAGTGTAATGGCCGTTTCGGCAACCGGTATAGCAATAAAAACTCCCAAAGGCCCCCAGGCAAAATATTTTGCGAGTATATAAGCCAATGGAATTTGAATTAACCAAAAGCCGCAAAAATTAATGATGGTAGGTGTCCAGGTATCGCCAGCACCGTTAAAGGTATTCATCATCACCATGCCAATGCCATAAAAAATATACCCCGATGCAATGATACGCCCGGCCTGCGCTGCCACTTTCCTGATGGCTTCATCTGTTGTAAAAAACGATACAAAATAATTTCCGAATACCCAGAAAAGAACGGTTACTACGGCCATAAAAATTACATTGTAATAAATCGTTTTCATCACAGATTCTTCTGCCCGCTGCAATTGTTTGGCCCCCAGGTTTTGGCCCACTAGTGTTGCGGCAGAATTGCTGAGGCCCCATGCAGGCAACAAAAAAAACATCATCAAACGCAGGGCTGTCTGGTAACCTGCCGAACCTGTTTCACCACCGGTAGTAGCTACCAATTGCGCTAAAAAAATCCAGCTGCAACTGCCGATGACAAATTGTAAAATGCCCGGTGCCGCAATTTTTACAAGCGAGCCAATCACCGCCCAGTCTGGTCCCCAATGATCTTCTTTAATTTTTAACTGACTGTTGCCTTTTATCAAATGAAACAATTGGTACACCACCCCACTGCCGCGACCAATCACGGTTGCCCAGGCGGCACCTTCCAAACCAAGTGCGGGTATTGGCCCAAGTCCGTTTATTAAAATAGGACATAAAATAATATTGCACAAGTTGGCAAGCCACAAACTCTTCATCGCCATAGCAGCATTGCCAGCGCCGCGAAAAATACCATTGATCAAAAACAGCAGCATGATCACGACGCTGGCACCCATCATAATGCGTACAAAGCCAGTGCCTTTTAAAACGGTATCAGCCGAAGCGCCCATCCAGCGCAAAATATCGGCTGCATAAATCCAGCCAGTGATACTGATCAGTATGGTTACGGCCAGTGCAATTACGATCGCCTGAATGCCCGCATGGGCTGCCGCTTCGGGATTTTTTTCACCAATGCGCCGGGCCACCACTGCAGTAGCAGCCATGCTCATGCCAATGGCGAGCGAATAAATAATAGTGAGCACGGACTCTGTGAGGCCAACAGTTTGTATAGCATGGCTGGCATCTTTCAGGTGGCCAACAAAATAAAGATCTACCACTGCAAATACGCTTTCCATGCACATTTCCAGCATCATGGGAATGGCCAGCATTAGCACGGCCTTTCGCAGGCTGCCGGTGGTATAATCCATTTCGTGCCCGTTAATGGCTTGCTTTAATAACGTAAAATAATAAGACAGTTTATTGGTATGTATGGTTTGTTCCATTGTGTAAAGTATACTTTGATGATAAATGAAAATGTAAAGACACAGCCAAGGGATGAGCTGTTAATGCATGTCGGTAAAAAATAAGGTTCTTAGCAGATGACAGAACCCGGAACCATTTTCATAAACTTATATTGAGATTATAAAAATAGTGATTTAGTTTTTAAAAACAATAAGCCGGTAAAATAATCAGGATGTGATTATTCCACGGGGTGCCGCCCTGGTAACGTAATTTTACAATGATCATTTATTAAATAGCTAGGGCATGAAAATACAATACTGTTCTGATCTTCACCTGGAGTTTTTACAGAATAATAAGTTTATAAAAAAGCATCCCTTGATACCTGCCGGAGATATTTTAATAATGGCCGGCGATATTGTACCCTTTGCGGTAATGGATGAGCAGCACGATTTTTTTAATTACCTGGCTGATAATTTTGAAACAACGTATTGGGTTCCCGGTAATCACGAATACTACCACTGGGATATCAGCACAAAAAGCGGAGCCATAAATGAAGCCATCCGGAGCAACGTTTTTGTAGTGAATAACCAAACCATACAAACTGGTAAGACAAGGTTGATCTTCTCTACATTGTGGTCTGATATCTCGCCGGATGCTTCTTTTTTTATTCAAAGAAGAATGGCTGATTTTAGCGCCATTAATTTTAACGGCAAACCTTTTACAACTGATGAATATAATACACTGCATAGTGAATGTAAAAAATTTATTGAAGATGAATTAGTGGAAAAGGTAACAACCGCCACAATGGTAATTACACATCACGTTCCCACATTTTTACAGTATCCCGTAAAATATAAAAGAGATGTACTAAATGAAGCCTTTGCAACCGAACTGCATTCAATGATTGAACAATCGTCTATTGATTATTGGTTGTATGGTCACCACCATTTTAATACACCCTTATTTACTATTGGTAAAACCAAACTCATCACCAATCAACTGGGTTATATTAAATTCAGGGAAAATATTGGTTTCAAAAATGATGCGGTGATTGAAATCGTGTAGTGAAGTAGTTAAGAATTATTTCTGTGCGTTTTTATCTTGTAAAATTTTTACTGTTACCATTAACTGACCCACATGCCGCATGGTATGTTCTGCTCCATGCACCAGCAAACCAATTACTGTTGAGGGCAATTGCTTTCGCCCCACACCCCTAAATTTAGTAAGTGTCATTTCATCTGTATTTTTTAATTGGGCAAGCGCTTTATCCACCTGCTGATTAAATCGAACTAAGAGTGTATGTGTATCAACATTGGATTGAGGTGCGATATCTTCTAAATGCAATTGCTCCAATTGCTGAGTAGTCAGGGCTTCGCCCCGTGCGTAGGTAAATACCCGGTCCAGCACGCCGGATAGATGTTGTAAATGAAATGCCGGAGATGCAACACCGGCGGGTCTTTCCCATAACAGGTTGCCAGGAAAATTTTTTAGCAATATTGTTAATTCTTCTCTTGCCTGTAATAGCGCATGGGCAACCGGTTGAAGTAAAGTAGGAACATCTAATACAGGCCCTCTTTGCCAAACTTCTAAATTTTCATCCGCCATATATTTTAATAATTATTTTACCTGCAAGGTTACATAATACATATGACATGCAGCAGTTGAAGGGCCACTAAAAAAACAGGGTATTTTGATTTACCAAAATACCCTGTCGCAATAATATTTACAAAGAAAAAAGAAACATGCTTTTATGAATGGGAAACTGCAAGCCACTGCGGCATTCTGTCTGTAATACTTTTTTTTATGCCTGATAATTTATTCACCAATGCTGTTCTGTTATTTACATGTTCCACCCTAAAGTTCTTAGAGAGAATTGGTATTACCGGGGCAATATTTTCAGGATGCACTCTCGACGGCCTGGCTTCTGCCCGCAGCCATTCTTTCAATTCTGCATCCTTTATCCCCGCAATGTTGCATGCTTTATCAAAGTCTGTATGCATACCAAAACCTTCCATGATGGCCGGAGTATCTTTTACTTCTGTGTAGCGAATATATTTCTTAACGAAAAAATAAAGGCTGTTATTAACTGTCCTGGTATATGCGCTGTAATAATGTTCCATACAAGTATTTTTAGATTACGGTATTTGCCGGTGTTTGTATTTAAATAATTTACCCGGTTTTTCAGTGCAGATAGAGGAACAAGTTAAAGTATGGTACCAACGTGCGTTTTGCACTTAATTAGAAACAGCATTAACCAATGATTTTAAAATAGGATAGGAATAAAAATCAATAACAAAATGATAGAGGGATTTTATAAACAATATGCATTTGCCGTGCCAGTTATTTGCGTTCGAAAGATCTTGGACAAAATGACTGATGTAAAGCTTAAGACTAATTGGAATGGGTGGTTGTTAAACGGATGTTGGAGTCAGGGTACGTAGAAGCAGTGTAAAACTACAACTTTTTTTTTAACTACCAATTTTAAGTTTCAATGATTAATAGGCTAAGTACAATTTCATATGATGTTACATACCTAAGAAGCAACGTTTACAAAAAATAAATTTGTACAATTGTTTATACAATCAAACCGTAATCGCTTATCATCTTAGTATTACATTTGTTCGATAAATTATATACCATGCCTTTTATTGATTTAAAAAACTCAGTTGAAAAAGAAATTTTTCCGGGCTTTACCGCACGCGGTATTCATACCGGTACCATGAGTTTTATTTACTGGGATGTAAAAGCTGGCGCCGAAGTGCCTGAACACAAACATTTTCACGAGCAGGTGGCCAATGTATTGAAGGGCAGTTTTGAATTAACAGTAAATGGTGAAACAACTATTTTAGAACCGGGTGTTGTAGCGGTAATTCCAGCCCATGCGGTACATAGTGGAAGGGCCATTACGGCCTGCGAATTGCTGGATGTTTTTACACCCGAAAGAGAAGACTATAAATTTTAAACATGAACCTGAATCTTATTAATAAAACCGCCCTTGTTTGCGGAGGCTCACAAGGACTTGGCCTTGCTACAGCGAAAGAACTTGCCTTGCTGGGTGCAACGGTTATTATCGCCAGCCGTACCCAAAATAAATTAGAAGAAGCACTGCAACAACTGGATAGCAGTGCCGGCCAGCAGCACCATTTCCTGGTGGCGGATCTTGCCGTTCCTGAAAAGGCAAAAACCATTGTAGAAGAATGGGTGCAGCAATATGGAACGATACATATCCTGATCAACAATGCAGGCGGACCACCTTCAGGACCGATGATTGATACCGGTGCGGCAGACCTCGAAAATGCTTTCCTGGCCCATGTGGTAAGCAGTCATTTATTAGCGCAGCTACTGGTGCCGGGTATGCAGCAAGCAGGGTACGGCCGTATCATTAACATTGTGTCTACATCGGTTAAGCAACCAATCAACGGGCTGGGTATTTCAAATAGTGTGCGTGCAGCCGTAGCTAACTGGGCAAAAACATTGGCCAATGAAATTGGGCATTCGGGCATTACTGTAAATAATGTTTTACCCGGCTATACCAATACCGACCGGTTGAAATACCTCTTTGAAAAGCAAGCCGATAACCAGGGTATCTCCACGGCCGATATTGAAAAAAATATTGTGAACAGCATTCCTGCAAAGCGTTTGGGGAAGCCGGAAGAATTTGGAGCAGTCGCTGCTTTTTTATGTACGCCCGCGGCAGCTTATATCAACGGTGTAAATATTCCGGTTGATGGCGGCAGAACCGGGAGCCTTTAATGAGCAGTCGTTAAACGGCGCAGCTTTTTTACTAAAAAATTTTATTGCTAAACCAGCTTTTTATGAAATATTTATACAAGACAAACCTAACAATTGTGCAGATTTTTAGCGCCCTGCTACTTTTTTTACCAGCCGCGTTTTCGCAACAAAAGATGCAATTGGTATTCACCATTAATGTAAATGACACCGAACAAAAAATCAGGAACATCGGTGCGTCGGCCTGTTGGTTTGGTGAAGAGATTGGTAAAAAATGGCCGGCAGCTGAAAAAGCAAGTATCGCAGAGCGTTTGTTTAGCCGTGGCTTTGAAACCAATGGTCAGCCCAAAGGCATTGGCCTTTCTGCCTTTCGGTTTAATATCGGTGCCGGCACAACGGAGCAGGGCGATAGCAGCGGTATCAGTGATCCCGCACGCCGGGTGGAGTGTTTTCTTTCGCCGCAAGGCAAGTACGACTGGAACAAACAACAAGGGTATACCTGGCTGCTAAAACAGGCGAAAGAATACGGGGTAAAAGATTTAATTGCATTTGTAAACAGCCCGCCCGTGCAGTTCACAAAAAATGGCCTGGGTTTTAAACTGCAGAAAGACTTTATCAGTAATTTAAAGGAAGATCAGTACACCAATTACACCAATTTTTTGGCAACCGTAATTCAGCACTTTGACAAAATCAACTGCCATTTTAATTATATCAGCCCGGTAAATGAGCCACAATGGGATTGGTCTGGCGTGTATGGGCAGGCAAAGCAGGAAGGGTCTCCCTGGACAAACGAGGAGATTTATAAAGTGGTGAAATCACTAAACAACAGTTTGCAACAAAAAAAGCTTACAACGAAAATAGTTACAACCGAAGCCGCCATGTTATCCAATCTATATGATTCCAATGCAAAAGCTTCCCGGCAAATTGCTCATTTTTGGAATGCGAAAAGCGATTTGTTTATTGGTAATTTAAGTCACGCTACATCTTTTGTAGAAGGCCATGGATATTTTACAGATGAAGGAGATGAAAACCTGTTGGGAACCAGAAAAAAATTAAGAGACACATTAAAAAAATGCAATCCCCGCCTGGAATACTGGCAATCTGAATACTGCATGTTGGGGGATGGGTATAAAGAAAAAGCGATTACTGAAAAGCGAAGCGCCATGGATTGCGCCCTTTTTTTAGCCAAGGTAATACACCAGGATTTTACAGCAGGCAATGCTACTGCCTGGCACTATTGGAATGCTTTTGAACCGGGTGCAGCAGATAGTAATACAAGGTATTATTTGATAGCCCTGAATGAGCCAAAAGATTCTGCTTCTTCTAAGTTATATAATGTTACTAAAAACCTGTGGGCGCTGGGACATTACAGTTTGTTTGTGCGCCCTGGTATGTACCGGCTACAAACCAGCCGCAGCGATGGGTTGAATGATATTGCTGCGGCACAGCAGGTGATGGTATCATCTTTTAAAGATGATAAAACATTGGTGGTAAATGTTATCAATTATACGATAGAAAATACCATTGCCGGGTTTGCTCTGCAGGGCTTACCCAGGGCCGCAAAGGCAAAGCTCATTAAACGGTATATAACATCCGCCGGGGCGGGAGAAGACATGATGCCCTACCCGGTTGAGAATACAGCCAATGAAAAATCAGCCAACAGCTATGATATCATACTTCCGGCAAGGTCAATTACTACGCTGTTATTTTCTTTGTAGAAAAATGGCAATGGTTTGAAAGGCTTGAACAAACATTAACCCACGTTTATGGTATAAACTATGCTATAAAAAGTAAAATAAATTTTAATGAAGGAGAGGGAAATAAACGGAGCGCAAGCGGTGGATGTAATTTTGATTGGTGCCGGCATTATGAGCGCCACTTTGGGTATGATGATAAAAGAATTGATGCCCGAAGCCAGCATTGAAATTTTTGAACGCCTGGATATGGTGGCCGGTGAAAGTTCAGACGCATGGAACAATGCCGGTACAGGTCATGCAGCATTGTGCGAATTGAATTATACACCGCAAAACGAAGATGGCTCCATTGATTGTAAAAAAGCGCTTGCTATTAACGAGGCATTTGATATCAGCCGCCAGTTCTGGTCCTGGATGGTAGAGGAGCATATCATAGAACCCGGATTTATAAATAGCGTTCCTCACATGAGTTTTGTGTGGGGCGAAGAAAATGTGTCTTACCTTAAAAAAAGATACGAAGCACTTACACAATACCATCCCTATAAAAAAATGCAGTATAGCGAAGATGCAGCCCAATTGAAAGAATGGATGCCGCTTGTAATGGAAGGCAGAGACCCATTGCAAAAAATAGCTGCAACCTATATGGACATTGGCACCGATGTAAATTTTGGTGAGCTAACACGTGCTATGATTACTCACCTGCAAAAGCAGGACAATGTTACACTGCACCTGAAGCATGAAGTACGGGATATTGAAAGAGCCAACAATGACCAGTGGCGCATTACAGTAAAAGACCTGGTTACAAAAGACAGCCGTGACCTGACCGCCAGGTTTGTTTTTATTGGCGCCGGTGGCGGTTCACTGTGGTTGCTGGAAAAATCGGATATACCCGAAGGCAAAGGCTTTGGCGGGTTTCCGGTTGGTGGGCAATGGCTGCGTTGTACCAACGATGCGGTGATTGAAAAACACGGAGCAAAAGTGTATGGTAAAGCGCCGGAAGGAGCGCCACCTATGTCTGTACCGCATTTGGACACCCGCATGATTGATGGGAAAAAAGCGTTGCTGTTTGGGCCCTATGCCGGTTTCAGCACCAAGTTTTTAAAGAATGGATCCTACCTGGACTTACCCTTGTCCGTTAAGTTAAGCAACATTGTGCCGATGATTTCAGTGGGACTTAAAAATATACCGCTAACAAAATACCTGATACATGAAGTAATGCAAACGCCTGAGGATAAATTAAAATCACTGCAACAGTTTTTACCCGAAGCAAGGTTGCAGGATTGGGATCTTGAAATTGCCGGGCAGCGGGTACAGGTAATAAAAAAAGACAAAGAGCAGGGCGGCGTATTAGAGTTTGGAACTGAGGTGGTGGCTGCTGCGGATGGCTCACTGGCGGCACTGCTCGGCGCTTCACCGGGTGCTTCCACTTCCGTATCTATCATGCTCGGTTTAATTGAACGTTGTTTTCCTGAAAAAATTAAATCCGCTGAATGGCAAACCGTCATCAAAAAAATGATACCGTCCTATGGCAGGTCATTGGTAAAAAATCCGGAACTCTGCGATGCAACCAGGGCAAAAACGAGTGCGGTATTAGGATTGGTTAATTAAGCAGCTGAAAAGCGATCCAAATAGAATTACCTTTTTGTTTTAGTTTGCATAGAATATATACTGAATAAAAATTTTGAATAATTCACAGTACACAACCGATGTTTTAATTGCAGGTGCAGGGCCCGGAGGGGCGAGCACTTCCATTTTTCTTACCAAAGAAAAAATTAATCACATTATTATTGATAAAGCCTTTTTTCCGAGAGATAAAATTTGCGGCGATGCCTTGAGCGGTAAATCTGTAGGCATGTTAAAACGTATTACACCCGCCTGGCAGGATTATTTTTTAGCGGATAAAAACAAAGCCATTGTTTGCACCGGCATACAATTTATTGCACCCAGTAACGCCGCACTCAATGTTCCTTTTTTATTAAATGATACCGGAAAGCAAGACCCGCCGGGCTTTGTAAGCAGGCGCATGGATTTTGATAATACGCTGGCTGGTTTAATTAGCAGCCCTTACGCTACATGGCTTAACGAAACAATACTTGAAGACATTGAAGAAAAGGAAGATGGTTTGTTGGCAACAGTGAACCAACGCGGTGAACGTAAACGCATTTTTACCAGGCTGATTGTGGGAGCCGAAGGCAGGGGCAGCATGGTCGCAAAAAAAATGGCGAATCAAAAGATGGAGCCGGAACATTACAGTGCAGGGATCCGCGGTTATTATAAAAACGTGGGCGGTATGCATGCCCAAAATTATATTGAGCTACATTTTTTAAAAGAATTTCAGCCAGGTTATTTGTGGATTTTTCCATTGGCAAATGGTGCGGCCAATGTGGGTGTCGGCATGCTGAGCAAAAACATTTCGCTGAAAAAAGTCAACCTGAAACAATTAATGCAGGAGGCCCTTCAAACACATCCCAACTTAAAAAGCAGGTTTGCCAATGCAACGTTGGAAGGAACTATTGAGGGTTGGGGTTTACCGCTTGGATCTAAAAAAAGAAAACTTAGCGGCAACCGCTTTTTATTAACCGGCGATGCCGCGTCACTCATTGACCCCTTTACCGGAGAGGGCATTGGTAACGCAATGGTGTCTGGTTTAGTGGCATCGAGAACGATAAAAAACGCGATAGACGCAAACGATTTTTCTGCGCCATTTTTACAGCAATATGATGTAGCAGTGTACAAAAAATTATGGGCAGAACTTAAGCTAAGCCATTACCTGCAAGTACTCTCCAGTAAACCCCGGCTTTTTAATTTTGTAATTGGTAAAGCCAGCCGCAGTAAAGAGTTAAGAGAAACCATCAGCTGCATGTTTGAGAATGTAGATATCAGAAAAAAGTTTATGAACCCGCTTTTTTATTTAAAGATTTTGTTCAATCGTTAGACCCTGCATCAATGGATTGATTTCGGATCTACTACTACATACTTAATCGCCTCGCCTGATTTTTCAAATGAGTAGGAATAACTAATGCGTAAAAGCCCGTCAGTAGTTTGTATTAAACAGGGATAAGAAAAACTACCTTTTCCTTTTGCTTCGTTTTCCAGTGTTCTTTTCCACTTCCAGCTGGCGCCTTCGTCGTCAGACAAATAAAGGCTTAACCTGTAACGGCCATCATCTTCATCACAACCAACAAATGCCCACCGGCCATCTTTCATTACAATCAATTCTACACTGGCTGTATTTGGTATAGCGGTTTTTTGTGCTGCAGTCCAGCTTAACCCGTTATCGGCAGACTCGCTTACCTGCACCCTTGGCGGATCATCCCCATTGTCTCTCATAAACGCAACAATATGGCCGTTCTTTTTTTGAACAAGCGCCGGCTGTACATTGCCCCTTCCAACAATGGGCAGACTGGCATGCCAGGTATCCCCGTTATCATCAGAGATAGCCACCATCGACATGTTATAGCCGTCTGAGTATAAAGGCAATAATATTCTGCCTTCGGCAAGCCGCAAAGGTTTTATTCTTGTCATCCATCCGGTACTTCTTTTTGCCAGGTCTTTGCTGGCTTCTATAATCATATTATCGTATGTGGGTGCATAGGAACCGGAGCCGCCCGGGTTTGGAGAAAGCTGTTTAAATTTAAGAGCCGTTTCTATTGCGAAACTATCTTTTGGTGCAAGCAGTATATTGTCCTGCCATTTCCAAACCGGCGCTCCACTGTTATTGTAATCAATGGCAGTACGAAATCTTAGTACAGAACATTCCCACCGATGCGCCTGCACGGCAATCCAAACCAAAAACAATTTATTGTTGCTGTTAAGAAACAATACAGGGTTACAATCTGGCAAACCATAAGTGTCTGCCATTTCAAATGGTGCCGACCATACTGTGGATCCTTTTTTCAAGCGGGCACCCATAATTTTTACATCGTCTGCAGTTCGTTCGCCACTACCCTGGAACCATGCTGCCAATATATCACCATTGGGTAAAGCAACAATGCTGCTGCCGTGGGTATGCTGCGGTTGAACGGGGAAAATCAGGCTTTCAAAAACAGGGACAACTTTTTCTGTTGCGGGTTGTGCAAGCAAAGCATTCCATAAAAAATTGCTACACAAAAAAAGTACAAGTAATCGTTTCATTACAAGAGTTTGAAAAGTTAAAAGGTTAAGTTTTATTTATTGGCCCAGGCAAAAAAAATGGTGTAACAAATTAATAAAATAAAAATCAGACCTGGTTTTATCAGGATGATTTATATTTAGTGCCAGATCATAAATATATACTTTTTCTTGTCTTATACTTTAAATATGAATAGCATGAACATCAATGAAAAGAAGTTTGTTCCGGTGATGATTACACCTTTTAATCTTAAAGCTACAGTTGATATGGATGCGCTAAACAGCCTGATTGATTTTTACCTGGCTGCTGGCGTGAAAGGCTTTTTTGCGAATTGTTTGAGCAGTGAAATGTTTAGCATCAGTGAAGATGAGCGACTGGAAATTACCAAGCACATAGTTAAATATGTAAATGGAAAAGTACCAGTGGTAGCTACCGGATCTTTTGGGTTAACAATTGAAGACAAAGCAAGATTCACAAAAAAAATATATTACACCGGTATTGACGCGGCCATTATGATTACCGGCCACTTCGCCAACGTGGAAGATAGTGATGAAGTGTTGTTGCGTAATTTTGAAAAGATGTTTGACCTTACCGGCAACATTCCTTTAGGTATGTATGAATGTCCCGCACCTTACAAAAGAATTATTTCAGCAGACGTATTTAAACAACTATTGAGTTTTAACCGGTTGGTATACCATAAAGATACTTCCATAGAACACAGCCAGGTAAAAGCAAAACTGGATGTACTAAAATCTATTGGAAATAATAACCTGGAATTTTATGATGCTCACTCGCCCAATGCCATGTTCTCGTTGCAAATGGGTGCTAAAGGCATGTCGTCTATTTCAGGTAATTTTTATCCGGAGATATTGGTTTGGATGTGCAACAATGCTACCAACCCGGATAAACAGGAAGAAGTAAAATGGCTACAATCGGAAATCACCCGGGTTGATCCGTTAATTCACCAGGCGTACCCAATGAGTGCAAAATATTTTTTGCAAAAAAGGGGTTTGCCCATTCGTACCATCAGCAGAACATTTGCGTTGGAATTAACGCCTGACCAGAAGAAAACGTTGGACGATATACATACCAGCTTTATTGGCTGGTGCGAACGACTGGGCATACAGCCTGTCATTTAATTTCTTGCTGCTGAATTACGATTGCCAATAAGCTATTATGAAACATTTACCCGTTGCAGACCTCGCAATTATTGCATTTTATATGCTGGCCATGATATTGACCGGTGTTTGGTTTTCAAGAAAGAATAAAAATCCTGATCAGTTTACAAAGGCTTCAGGCCAGATTCCACAATGGGCAGTGGGTATTTCGATCTATGCCACGTTTTTAAGTAGCAATACCTTTTTAGGTGTGCCGGGAAAAGCATTTGGCACCAACTGGAATGCTTTTGTTTTTAGTTTGTCTATGCCTTTTGCCGCCTGGATTGCCGCAAAATATTTTATTCCTTTTTACAGAAACAGTGGCGAAGTATCTGCCTATACGCATTTGGAGCGACGCTTTGGCGCCTGGGCCAGAACTTATGCAGTCGTTTGTTTTTTGCTAACACAGCTCGCCCGGATGGGCTCGGTTTTTTTTGGTATTGCGCTTAGTCTGCAAGCTATGACAGGTTACTCTATGCAAACCATTATGATTGTTATGGGCATCATAATTATAATCTACACCGTATTGGGTGGTATGGAAGCGGTTATTTGGACAGAGGTTGCGCAGGGCATCATCAAAACATTTGGTGCCATCATCATTTTATATTTTATCATCAGCAAAATGCCGGGCGGTATAAACCATATTATTGACATTGGTAAGGCAGATGGTAAATTTAGCCTGGGTAGTTTTAAGCCAGATTTTACTACATCTACTTTCTGGGTGATATTCTTTTATGGCATTTTTATTAACCTCAATAATTTTGGAATGGACCAGAATTATATTCAACGCTACCAGGCAACCAGTTCTGGCAAAGAGGCTGCTAAGTCATTATGGCTTTGTGTTAAGATATACCTGCCGGCTTCATTGTTGTTTTTTATAATTGGCTCTTCGCTGTATGCCTGGTACCAGGTGCACCCGGAAATGCTGAATGCCATTAAGCTAAGGGCAGCAGCAGAGCGGTTGCCTTCAGGAGTTACGGCAACTGAAATGGAGGCCATGGCCAACACGTTGCAGCCAGCCGATTACGGCGATAAAGTATTGCCTGATTTTATGGTAAATATATTACCGGTGGGCATTGTAGGCATTATTGTTTCCGCAATACTTTCCGCAGCTATGAGCACCATCAGTTCGGGAATGAACGCTTGTGCTACGGTGTTTACTTTTGATATTTATAAAAGGTATGTAAAAAATGACATCAGCCCACGACAAACCATGACGTTGCTTTTTACTGCTACTTTTGTGATTGGCGTACTGTCTATTATAACCGGCATTGCCATGATTGGCGTTAAAAGTATACTGGATGTATGGTGGCAACTGTCAGGTATTTTTGCTGCCGGAATGCTCGGGCTTTTTTTATTGGGTATTGCCAGCCGTGCAAAAAATGCCGAAGCTGTAATAGCCGTTATCATTGGTGTGTTGGTAATTGGCTGGATGACTTTTCCCTCCTTTATTCCGGAGAATCTTTCGTGGCTCCGCAGTAGCTTTCATACCAATATGGTAATTGTAATTGGCACGCTCACTATATTTTTAACAGGCACCGCTCTTTCTTTATTAAAAAAAGGCAACCGTAAAAACGTTTAAAGTTGCAGCGCATGGTATTTTGCCAATCCTTCAATAGGTGTTTTTATAATTAAGCCCGGTTGCATGCCATAGCTGGTTGCCACAGCGGATAATATTTCCTTAAAAGCATAACCGATAGAACCCGTGCAATTAAAACTATACTGTTTGTAGTTGGGGTATTTTGTAACCAGCCGTTCAAAAAAATCAACGAAGGCGTTTTCTACCAGCTGATGCGTATATTTTTTATCAGCTAAACTAACAGAAATAAATTGTACAAAGCTTGCACAAAAGCGGTTGGGTAATTTTTCGGAATATACCCGGTCCATTATTGCTTCTCTTGTCAGGTTATAGGCGGCAAAAAATTCGGCCCTTACTGCAGCAGGCATATATTCCCGGATATAGTCGCCCAATAATTGCCGGCCAATGTAAAATCCACTGCCTTCGTCTCCCAGCAGATATCCCAATGAATCTATATTGGCTGTTATATTGGTTCCATCGTACACACAGCTATTGGTGCCTGTACCCAGTATGGCAGTAAAGCCGGGCTGATCAAATAATACAGCTCTTGCGGAACCCAACAAGTCTAAGCCTACAGCAAGGGCTGCCGTTGGAAATATTTTTTGCAGGGCATCTTTTATAATGTGCGTTTTATCATCAAAACAACCGGCGCCGTAAAAATAAATATGGCTGATGTGTACTGGTTGTACAACGGGGGGCAGACTTTTAGTAAGTGATTCAACAACATAATTGCTGTTTACAAAGTAGGGGTTGTAGCCTTCTGTTTCAAAAAAGTAAGCTACTGCATTTGCCTGTAACAGGCACCAGCTTGTTTTGGTTGAACCACTATCAGCAACAAGTATCATTTGGATTTTTTTATTGGTAACCCGATTTTGTGACCCACCATTGCATAGTAAAAAATACAAAGGTAGCAGGGAATCAACATGCCATAGGCATGCTGTGGTGAGTAATGGCCGGCCAGCCAGCCATACAATAAAGGCAGCAAAGCGCCTCCACCGACGGCCGCTATCAAAAGAGAAGCACCTGTTTTTGTAAAGCGCCCAAGTCCATTGATGGCGAGCGGCCAGATGGATGGCCAAACGAGCGAATTGGCCAGCCCTAATAATGCAATAAAAGCAACAGAGAGGTACCCTTTGGTTAAAAGCGCAAAACTTAAAAAAACAAGCCCCAACAACGAGGATATTTTTAACACAGTTACCTGGGCGATGTATTTAGGGATAAGAATAATACCTATCACATAGCCAACCAGCATAAAGGCAAGTGTACAACTGGTAAAAAATTTTGCGGTGGAAAGCGGGATGCCCTGCGAGGGACCATAGCTAATAATCGAATCGCCGGCAATTACTTCTACACCTACATATAAAAACAAGGTAGCAACACCCAACAGCAAATGTGGAAATTGAAGGATACTTGTTTTATTAAGATTGGCAGCACCAACAGCTTCATCACTTTCGTCTGTATCAAGCTCCGGCAGTCCGGATAAATGGACCAGTATGGCTAAAAATACCAGCACTATTGCTATTACCGCATAAGGCACTACCACCCTTTGGGCAAGGCTGTTTAGGATATCATTTTTTTCATTTGCTGCCATGCCGGCAAGGCGGGCCGTTATACCATCTGCATCCTGTAATATAACGGCGCCCAATATCAATGGAGCAATTACGCCGGCTATACCATTGCAAATACCCATTATACTGATACGACGTGCAGCACTCTCCATTGGGCCTAAAATGGTAATGTATGGATTGGATGCCGTTTGCAAAATAGCAAGCCCGGCCCCCTGTATAAATAACCCGGTAAGAAATACAATATAAGATCTGGAGAATGCAGCAGGAATAAACAATGCAGCACCAACTGCCATAATAAGCAGACCCATGGTCATGCCTTTTTTATAGCCTGTCCGCTGCAGTAATGCCGCAGCTGGAACGGCCATCACCATGTAAGAAATGTAAAAGGAAAAGGCTACCAGGTAAGAAGCAACACTGTTTAACTGGCAGGCTATTTTTAAATACGGTATTAGCACCGAGCCGATCCAGGTTAAAAAACCAAATACAAAGAACAACATGCCGATTATAAAAATTGGTTTTTTAATGCGCATAGTCAACGTGCTTTTCGGCAATGAGTAAAATAGTCTATTTCTGAAAATTCATATTCACCTGGTCCATCGCTTTTTTTACGCTGCCGTGTGTAAGCAACAGCGATTCAGCTTCCGCATAATCTGCCATACCTGCTTTCTGCATCAACATTTTTACAGCCCGGTCAGTTATTTTTTTATTGATCAATTGTACGTGCACCATTTGGTTATCTTCTACCCTTCCTAATTGAATCATCACAGTTGTACTGATGATATCAAAAATTATTTTTTGGGCTGTGCCACATTTCATGCGGGTGCTCCCGGTAATTACTTCCGGCCCGGTGATTACTTCAACCGGGTAATCGGCCTGCTGGCTAATAGGAGAATTTGGGTTACTAACCAGGCATCCGGTAGTGATATTATTTTTGCGGCATGCTTCCAGCGCACCGAGTACAAAAGGCGTAGTGCCACTGGCAGAAATTCCCAGTACAATGTCATTTGAATTTATCCCGTTATGCAGTAATTTTTCCCATCCCTCATGATAGTTGTCTTCCATTTCTTCTCTTGCTTCAACCAGGTGTTCCATGCCGCCTGCAAGCACGGTATTTACAATGCCTTTTTCTATTCCGAAAGTAGTAGGCAATTCTATTGTGTCAAGCACAGCAAGCCTTCCACCGCTTCCGGCCCCCAGGTAAAATAGCCTTCCTCCTGCTTTTAATTTACCAGTGATGATTTGTATCAGTTTGTTCAATTGCGGAAGCGCCGCAGATATGGCGGTGGTAACAGTTCCGTTTTCGGTATTGATCAACGCAGTAATTTCTTCTATGCTTTTATTTTCCAGGTGTCTGTGGTTAGACGGTTGCTCGGTAATAGGGACCATAAATTATGTTAATGTTAGGTTTGCGTTTTTTTTCTTGTTTTTTTTGTAAAAGTATGTAGATTCACGCAAAATATAGTAGTTTTATCAAACGATTATTGTCAACTGCATGTTAAAGGAAGAACGACATAAGATTATTTTGCGGGAAGTAAACCTTCATAATAAGGTGCTTACCAATGATTTAAGTGAATTATTGGATGTTTCCGAAGACACAATTCGCAGAGACTTAAATGAATTAGACGATCTGGAAATGATTCTAAAAGTGCACGGAGGTGCAATGAGTAAGACCTTTCATTACCCCTTTAACGGTCAAAATCCCGTGTACGCCCTGGAAGCAAAAAAAATAATTGCACAAAAAGCAGTAACGCTTTTTAAAAAGGATATGCTGATATTGATGGAAGGCGGAACAACAATAATGGAAATTGCCAGGCTAATACCCACAGATTTACACGCCACTTTTTTAACCGTATGTCCCCAGGTTGCACTTGCACTGGCAGAACATGAAAATATTGATGTAATTACCATTGGGGGACGGCTTGCCAAAAATTCGAATATACATACCGGCGCAAGTGTAATAAACGAATTAGCCGGCATAAAAACAGATTTATGTATCATCGGTACCAACGGTATTTCTGTTGAAGATGGCCTGACAGATTCAGACTGGGAAGTGGTGCAGGTAATTAAAGCGATGATAAGGTCGGCCAAAAAAACTGCCGCGGTTTGCATTGCCGAAAAGTTCAATACCGTCCAAAAAATAAAAATTGCTGATATAACAGACGTAGACTATGTGATTACAGAATTGGATGCCAATAACCCTGTGCTGGAGATTTATAAAGGGGAAGGAAAACCGGAGCTATTGTAGAGAAGCTTCATCTGAAGGTGACGAGTTCAATATTAAACCAGGTCAATCAATAATAAACGGAAAAGAAAACAAGTCCGATTTTCATAACTGCAAACAAAACCAAACATGAGAAAGAAAATTTCGCTCACCCCCATATTACAATGGCTGATATTGCTGGGGTTTACGTTTTTTACAAATACCCTTGTTCTCGCTCAGAAAGAACAGATCATTAAGGGTAAAGTATCCGACGCCAATGGGCCGCTTGTAGGAGCAACCATATCCGAAAAAGGCGGTAAAGCAACGACGATGTCTGATGCGTCGGGCGTTTTTGAAATACCGGTTTCGGGATCTGCTGCAACACTGGTAGTTTCTTACGTAGGCTACAACAATTCAGAAATTAAAGTAAAGGGGCAAACGTTTATCAATGCCGTATTGGAAAGTACCAATGCCAATACACTTTCAGGTGTGGTAGTAACTGCGCTTGGTATCACCAGAACAAAAAAATCCCTGGGTTACGATGTTGGTCAAATCAGCGGCGCTGATATGAACCGTGTAGCACAAACAAATGTACTGAATGCGATGGCCGGCAAAGTTTCGGGCGTAACCATCAGCTCTACGGGTGCATCTCCAACATCTTCTGTTAGCGTTGTTATTCGTGGTATGCGTTCGTTAAACAGTGATAACCAGCCTTTATTTGTTATTGATGGGGTGCCTGTAAAAAACTCAATGAATAATGTTGGTACCAATAATGGGAGTAACAATGATGTTGACTATGGTAATGTGTTATCTGATTTAAACCCCAATGATATAGAAAATGTATCAATATTAAAAGGCCCCAGTGCTGCAGCATTGTATGGCTCCAGAGCGGGTAACGGTGTTGTTTTAATTACAACTAAATCGGGTAAAAAGCAAAAAGGCCTTGGCATGACATTTAGTTCAACCACCGAAACAGCCACCCCTTACCACTACCTGCCCACCAGTCTAAACAATACTTCCGGTAACCATGCTTATACAGAAGCTAACGGTGCCAACAGCCTGAACGGGGTATTGGTTGATTTGGGAAATACTACTACTTATCGTTTTGGAACCCCATTGGACCAGGGATATAATGCCATTCAATTCAACAGTCCAAAAGATGCAAACGGTAATTATATACCAACGCCATTAACAAGCCATAATAATATGGCAAACTTTGTTCAAACCGGGCTTACTACCACCAATAGTCTTTCAGTTGAAAATGCTACCGAAAAAGACAATTATCGTTTCTCTTATTCAAATACAAGCAATAAAGGAATTATTCCCACTACGGGAATGATGAGGCATAATCTTTCTTTAAATGTTGAGCACAAAATAAACGATGCATTAAAAATAACTTCTGTTATCAGTTATAACAGGTCAAGTTCCGACAACATCCTGGCTTCTAATGATGGGGTGTTAAAAGCGGTTGCTTATTTATCGCCAAGTACCGATGTAAGGGAAATGAAAAATTACTGGCTAACACCCGGTATACAGCAACGGAAACCATTACCACCGGTAGCAATTGACGGATCAGATTTATTTGACCAAACAAGTAACGATTTCGAAAACAATCCATGGTTTGTACTTAACCAGGTTAAAAATAGTTTTTTGCGAAATCATTTATTTGGAAACATAAAGATTAACTACCAGTTTAGTAAACATATCAGTGCATTTGTTCGATACTCACAGGATCTTTTTTATGAAAACAGGGAAACAAAAATATCTAAAAGCTATAACGATGAGCAAAATGGGTTTTACAGCTTATCAAATAGTATGAACTCTGAAAGCAATACCGATTTTCTCACTACCTACCAAAATAAGATAGGTGATGATTTTGATGTGTCCGCTTCTGTTGGTGGAAATCTCATGTACTCTTATGGATCTGGCCTGGCTACTTCCTCTGCACAACATAGTGGCATTATAACACCTGAATTTTTCAGCCTGTCCAATATCGCTCAAAGCAATATCAGGTATGGTTCGGGATATTCTCAAAAAGCGGTGTATAGCTTATACGCCACTACTTCTTTAGGGTACAAAAATTTAGCTTACCTTGATTTAACAGGTAGAAATGACTGGTCAAGTACCCTTCCTGCGGCTAACAACTCTTATTTTTATCCTTCAGCTTCCCTTAGCTTTTTATTAAACAAAGTAATCAATTTTGGTAAAAATGTAGACTTGGTTAAACTGAGGGGCGGTTGGGCAAGTGTGGGTAAAGATACCGACCCATACAATCTGATGCCAACAGTAGGCACGGGCAATTTTGGCGGTATTGTAACACAAGGAACCAGCGGAACTTTGAAGAATCCGAATTTAAAACCGGAGCAGGCTATTTCAACTGAATTAGGATTAGAGATCAATTTATTTAAAAACCGTCTCCGTTTTGAAGGAACTGTATACCGTTCTGATAACAGCAACCAGGTATTAGGCATCTCTACACCTGGTTCCTCAGGGTATAACTCAAGGCAGATCAATGCCGGTTTGGTACGCAGCCAGGGTATTGAATTAAGATTAGCCGGAACACTTATTTCTAAAAAAGACCTTACCTGGGATTTGAGTGTCAATTACACCAAGAACGATGCGTATGTTATGTCCTTAACTAACGGAGTGAAATATTTTCAATTCTGGAGCGCAGGACGCAGCGGCTCATGGACTTATGCTAAAGGAGAGCCAATCCCCAATAGCTTTGATGCAAACGGACAACAGGTTATCAGCGATGGTAAATTGGGTCAGTTGTGGGATAACGTTGTAGCAACTGTTACAGATAAAAGTTCAAAATACTATGGTTGGCCTCTTTTAGACGATGGAGGTGGATTACAAAAAGTTGGTAATGGCGACTTTCAACACAAAGCTGTAGTGGGCAATTTTAACCCTAAATTATTGCTGGGTATTCAAACTTCAGTTACTTATAAATCAATTACGCTGAGTGCAAGTATTGATACCCGTTTAGGGGGTACTTTCTTCTCTCAAACCTATCGCTATTTGCAATCAGATGCGGTGATGGCCAGGCAGTCAAATATGGGTATTAAAATTCCTGATCAAAATAAAAATGATATCCCCGGTTACCTCAAAGCAAATGCAGGCAGTCTTATTGTATTGCCAACCAATTACGACCTGTTCCATGTGGTAGGTGGATCAAATGCGGCTGCCGGTGGTTTTCCTTTTAAAGACGGGGATAATGGAATTACTTTCAATGATGGCACTTTTTATCCGGGTGTTTACGAAGATGGCAATGGCGGTTATATTGAAAACCTCGGCGATCCTGCTACAACAAAATATGATTATTATGGTGATGCTGTAACCGGCAACTGGGGCTTTGACAGATATAGTATGTTCGATGCCTCTTATATTAAATTAAGGGAATTGACCATTTCAACCGAATTGCCAAAAAAATGGGCAAATGGCATTAAAGCACAAGGCATATCGTTGGGTTTATACACCAGGAACATCATCATCTGGACCAAGGCAAAAGCAGGTATCGATCCTGAACTCGCTTACCAGATGCAAACTGGTACCCAGGGAAATGGATCTCAGTTTAGGCAAGGGGTAGAAAGGTACAATATTACACCATGGACAATACCTGTTGGGGTAAAACTAAGTGTGCGTTTCTAAGCCAATCAATTAATAATATCAATTTAGTAATATCTAAAAAATGAAAAAAATGAAAAGCGCAAAAAAGAAAGTTACGGTTATCTGCGTTTTCTTTGCAATAATAACCCTGGGTGCCTGTAAAAAGTTTTCTGTTCTCAACAGCGATCCCAACTCTATCACTTCAGATGTAGCTTCCCCGGATTACCTGATGGCAAATGTGCTTACCCAATCGGCTACCTGGTACGGCAACAAAGGCTCGGGCAATTTATCCGGGGCAATGCAACAAACTTATCAGGATGCTTTTGGCAACACTTTTAGTGGTTACCAGTGGGGGCCGGAATCATGGGCTGGCAATTATTCAATATTGAGAGATAATAAATTGCTGCTGCAAAAAGCAGTAACAAATGGCTGGAATTTTCACCAGGGAGTGGGTTTGGTAATGCGTGCTTTTAACTATGGCAATATTGCAGATTTTTGGGGTGATGCGCCTGATTCGATGGCGCTGAAGGGTGACCAGACGGGAAATGAAAATTTGTTTCCAACCTTCGACCCACAGGAACAAATTTATGCCCGCGTTATTGCCGATCTGCAGGCAGCCATTCCTTTCCTGAATGGCACAATGAGCGACCATCCTGAAATTACCGGAGTTACAGAAACTTCTGATGTTTTTTATGGCGGCGATCCTGTTAAATGGCAAAGATTAGCTAACTCGATGTTGCTGCGTTATTACATGCGCCTATCATCTAAAATGGATGTAAAGGCAGGTGTTGAAGCCGTGGCAGCCAATGTTATTCAGAGTAACGATGAAGATTTTATGATGCCTTTATCTGGAAATGATCAGTCTTCCTCTTACCAGTTTTGTTCTGTTTTTAATGGAGCTTCCGGATTTCATAGAAACAAAATGTGTGGTACACTAACTATGAAGCTTAAAACTTTAAAAGATCCCCGTATTGTAATTATGGCTGAGCCGATAGGGAACCCTTCTGTAGTAGACGGTAGTAAGTTTGCTGTGGGTGATAATACCACGCTTACCAACTTAGTTGGTGAAGTCAGGTATATCAATCCTGCCGCCGCCACTGCGCTGGGATTTAAACAATACAATCCTGCAACATATACACAAGACAGACCCTTTGGTGCAATTGCAAGTAGTTTAAAGAGTTTATATGATACCTCGTCAAGGTATGTAGGTATTCCGGCAAGCTATGGCCTTACCGATTATGGCTATAATATTAATACATCGGGAAGCCAGCCAACTTCTTTAAGCAATTTTGTATCGTACCTGCGTGTTGATATTTATGATAACAAAAGCGGTCCGCTGTTGGCACAAAGAATTTTATCGTATGCTGAAATATGCTTCGATTTAGCAGAAGCCGCACAAAAAGGATGGAGTGTAGGAGGTACTGCAGAAGAATGGTATAATAAAGGCATCAAAGCATCATTTGATAACTGGCAGGTTTTTAGTAATTACAGTGATGATGTGAATAATTATTATGGTTGCGTAAAAGATTATAACAGTTATATAGCACAGCCTGCTGTAGCTTTTGATAACACCCTGCAACAAATTATAGAGCAGAAATGGATCGCTTCCTGGCAGGCTTGCAATGAGGCTTATATGGATTGGAGAAGAACCGGCTACCCTGCATTAACTGTTGGTTGGGCTTCCTTTCGTGGCGCAATACCGCTACGTTATGCTTACGATAATACAGAGCTGCAAAACAACGCAGAAAATGGAGATGCGGCTATTGCCAAATTGAAACCATCTACCTATGTTGGTCCGGATGGCAACAATAGTTCCTGGTCAAAATTTTGGTTGGTTGACGGAACCGGCAAGCCCTGGTAAATGAAGTACAACAATAAAACCATAAGGCAAAAGCTGGCTTTATCAGTCATCGTGGTTATTTTTAGCCTGTTGGGTTACGGCCAGGTAAATAATACCTATAATTTAATGCCGGCGCCGTTTCTTATACAACCGGCAACAACTGGTAGAATAGCGATTGATCAGCGATTTCGTGTGGCTATAACCGGAAAGGCCAACGGGCGGATATATGCCGAAGCCAGCAGGTTCGTGAGGCGATTGAGTAACAAAACCGGCATTTTCCTGGATAAACAGGAATTTGTAACCCCGCAACAGGATAAATCAACCGCCACTTTGCTTGTTACAATACAACGCAATGGGTTGCTGAAACTGGGCGAAGATGAAAGTTATGAAATTGAAACAAGTGGGCGGCAGGTACTTGTTACAGCCGTTACTGATTTGGGTGCCATACATGCGCTGGAAACTTTATTACAATTGGTTAGTACAGATGCTGCCGGATATTATATTCCGGCAGTGTCTGTTAAAGACCAGCCCCGCTTTGCCTGGCGTGGTTTGTTACTGGATGTAGCCCTGCATTTTATGCCGGTGGACGTAGTAAAAAGAACACTGGATGGAATGGCAGCGGTTAAAATGAATGTACTTCACCTGCACCTCTGCAACGACCAGGGTTTCCGTGTTGAATCAAAGGTTTTTCCAAGATTGCAACGGGTAGCTTCTGATGGTATCTATTACACGCAGCAGGATATCACCACTATTGTAAAATATGCTGCACAAAGAGGCATCCGGGTAGTGCCTGAATTTGTTGTGCCTGCGCATACAACGGCCATATTAACGGCCTATCCTGAATTGGCAAGCGTTAAAAGGAACTATACATTACAGCGTTATTTTGGTGTTTTTGATCCGGTATTGGATCCCACAAATGAAAAAGTTTACCCGTTTTTAGCGAAGCTATTCACGGAAATGGCGTCTCTTTTTCCAGATGAATATTTTCATATTGGTGGCGATGAAAATACGGGAAAAGACTGGGAAGCGGTTCCGCACATCAAAGCATTTATGCAGGCCCATGGAATGAAAACAACCATGGATTTGCAGACTTATTTTAACCAGCGCTTACTGCCTATTATTCGTAAATGCGGCAAAAAAATGATGGGTTGGGATGAAGTGTTTCATCCGGGTTTGCCGAAAGAAATTGTTATTCAATCCTGGCGTGGCAATGAAAGTTTTTATAGCTCTGTTAAGAAAGGATACCAGGCGATTCTGTCTTACGGATATTATATTGATTTGATTCAGCCGGCGGCTTATCATTATATGAATGATCCCATGCCTGATAGCGTAAAATTTACGGAACAGGAAAAAAAATTGATACTGGGCGGCGAAGCCACCATGTGGAGCGAACTGATAACGCCAACTACGGTAGATTCAAGAATATGGCCCCGTACCGCGGCTATTGCGGAAAGATTATGGTCGCCCAAATCGGCAAATAATATCGATGATATGTATCGCAGGCTGGCAATAATCAGTCTGCAACTGGAGTCACTCGGGTTACAGCATATAGCTTATAAACAACCCCTTATGCGGCAACTTTGCAATGGATATAATATTACAGCACTTGAAACATTAACTGGTGTACTGGAGCCACTAAAGATATACGATCGAAATGAAGGCGATACGATGTATACCGTTTTTTCGCCTTTTACAAAACTGGCAGATATTGCTTCCCCAGATCAGCCTGTACCAAGAATTTTTACCAGGCAGGTAACCGATTTTTTAGTAAATCATTCTGCATCCCTTCAAACAGCAATTAACAGTCAGCTAACTCTTTGGAAAGAAAATGATATAGCCTTCAGGCAGTTGCTTTTGAACGCACCGGTGCTGGAAGAGGCTTCCTTATTGTCACAACATCTTTCCTTGTTGGCAGCAGCCGGCCTGGAATCCATGGAATATATCCGGCAGCAAAAAATTGCAGGTAATGACTGGTTCGGGCAACAACAAGCTATTATAAAAATGGCACGCCAACAAGGTGGTCGTTGCGAAATTCAGGTAGTAGATGCGATACAACAACTCGTGGAAAAAGCCGCGGGTAAATAAATATGGTAATTACGTTTTCAAAGTAGTCTGCTTTGGAAATGGGAAAATATAAAAATAGTAATGCGGAAATTCACACTCTTACTACTAAGCTTATACGCTATAAAAAGTGCTTGCAGCCAAAAGGCCAACCAGGCCATTTTGGTGCATGCGCCTTACAAAGCCGACACTCCATTTTTTCAGGAATACCATGAAGCCTATCCTGTAGCAGCGGGCATTGAAGAAAATAATATCCGTAGCATTACAACCGATCAATCAGCTGCTGTTTATGTTGCAACGGTTGCCGGCGTATTTAAAAAAAAGGCCGGCGAAACGGTATGGAATCCATTACCATTTCAGGAGGCAGATAAGGGTCCGGCTTATGTAGTAACTACGGATAGGCAGGGTGTAGTATGGATAGGTAACTGGAAAGGGATATTTAAATTTCAAAATAATTCACTCCGGCAGGTAGCCGGTACCAGCGGGCCTGTATCAGTTATCTGTACGGCAGCCGAAGGTGTGTATGCCATCGGTCCGGGTGGATGCTGGCTAAATACAGCTGACCGGGTTATTAAAAAGGAGTATGACATTGCCCGTTCAGTGCGGGGTGCAGTGTCCGATAACAACGGCGGGCTGTGGATCACAAGTGATGTAGGGCTTTATCACGCTACCAAAAAAAAAACAACTCATTTTTATAAAACAACTATTTTATTAAGCGCAGCGCTGAAAGGCCTTGCGTTTAACAATAAACGAAATCTATGGATTACCGGGTTAGGAGGAGTTTCTGTTGTCAATAACGGAAAACAACAAACTGTAATTACGCCGGCACAAGGTTGCCCATCCATTTATGCCAATTGCGTAAAACAATCCCCGGACGGATTGATGTGGATAGGCACGAAAGCCGGCGTAATTCGTTTTTATCCCGATGGAAAACATACACTTCTTTTCAGCCGGCGCTGGCTGATGGATGATATGGTAAATGATATCACTTTTGACAAGGACGGCAATGCATGGATTGCCACTGCGCAAGGGGTAAGCGTTATAAAAAAAAGACGAATGAACCTGGCGGATAAGCAGGATTATTTTTACGACCTGTTGATGCGAAGACATATTCGTGCACCCTGGATTGCAGGCCAGTGTCACTTACTAACTCCCGGCGATACCACCCACTTTCAGGCTGAAGACGATGACAATGACGGAGAATATACCGGCAATTATTTAGCCATGGAATCCTTCCGGTATGCTGTAACAAAAAGTGCAGACGCAAGGGAAAAAGCGCAGAAGGCATTTCATTTTTTAAAACAGTTACAGGAAATCACCAATGGGGATGGTTATTTCGCCAGAACGATGGTGCCGGTTGAATGGGCAGACAGGGTGCATGACGCCAACCATATTTATACAGAAAAAGAAAAAGCAGAAGAACTGGTGCAGGAGCCACGGTTTAAACCGGTACAAACCCGCTGGCATCCATCTGCTGATGGAAAATGGCTATGGAAAGGAGATGCCAGCAGCGACGAATGGTGCGGCCATATGATGGGCTATTATTTTTATTATGAACTGGCCGCAAGTGAAGCAGAGAGAGAAGTTGTTCGCCGGCATGTCGCGTTGCTGGTTGACCATTTAATTGCGCATGATTTTGCCATGATGGATATTGACGGCAAGCATACCCGTTGGTCTGTATGGTCGCCGCAATTACTCAATAAAGATCCCGAATGGTCGCCGGACAGAAGTTTAAACTCAATGGAATTGCTGGCTTTTTTAAAGCTCGCCTACTATTGCACCAAAGATGAAAAATACCAGCAACATTATTTGCGCCTGGTAAATGAGGAACACTATCTTGATAATATGGCAGCCATCATGGATCAAAATCCTGCCTGGTTTATCTACTATGATGTAACGATGCAGGCCTACCTGTATCCCATATTACTGCATTGCGAAAAAGATCCCAGACTGCTCGCCTTTTATCAACAACACATAGATAAATGGATGCAGCGAAGGGAAGGTGATAAAAACCCGCTCATTAATTTTCTCTACTCCTATGCACGCAATAAAAACACTGGGTTAAAAGCATCGATTGATTTTTTGGTTGATACCCCGCTGGACCTGGTTGACTGGACCATTGATCATACAAAAAGAGAAGATGTACAAATTGTTCACCGGCCAGTTTTAAATGAGCTGCAGGTAAGTGAGTTGCAGCCGGCAAGTATCCGCAATACGGTACGTTGGGACAATAACCCATGGGCTGCCAGGGGCGGTTCTCCCGCTACCGAAAAGGAACCGGTATTTTGGCTGTATCCCTATTGGATGGGCAGGTATCTTAAAATGATTGAATAATTTTTACGAATAAAATAATAATGATGATTAAAAAAAGTATCGGATTTTTGTTGTTGGCAGGTTCATTTTTTAGTGTGTTGACAACGGCTGCTACAGGCGGCGGATTACCTGTTCCGCCTGGTTTTAAAGATACTGCCTATCTGCAGGCTTATAGTATAACATATAGACCCGAGGGCCTTAGCAATGCCGCCAATATTGGCTTTAGAAAAGTGTATTGCGATCGCAATGGAGTTGTATTGGTATACTCATCACAGGGCATATTAAAAAAATCCGGTGGACAGTTTCTTTATCCGGGTCAGTTAGTGCCCGATGTTTCCTATCTCCCCATCGTAAACAAAAAAATAAGCAATATTGGTTTGTATAAGAATCAATTTGTCTTTGCAGACAACAAAGCCATTTTAAGCAATGCCTGGGCAGGACAATTATACAGCATTCACGCCATGCCCGATGTTACATTGTTTAGCGGCGGAGATGATTTCTCTTTCCTGATTTCCAACGGCACTTCGGTTCAGTATTTAAAAGACTCTAAAGTACTAGCCGACTGGAACAGTAGTGAAAAGCTGATTGATATTTTATTTGATAAAAATAGAAACCTGTTCTGGCTTTTGACGGAACATAGCATTGTTGCCTTTAATCCTGCAGATAAAAAGGTATATCCAAAATACAACGGTGATGGACTAACTTGTTTTGCCCTTGCAGGCAACACCAATGAAATACTGGTTGGCACACACAATGGCTATTTTAAATTGAATGGAGTTACGGGAAAAAAATCAAAGGAAATAAACAACGTTTTGCCTTGCCGTGACATAACTGTTATAAAGCAGATTGAGAACAAGATATGGCTCGGGTCTGTCAATGGTGCATTTACAGAAGAAGGTAAGGGGAAATTTAAATACTATGCGTCAAAACGTTGGCTGCCAGGCAACACTGTTACAGACATTGCAGCAGGTAGCAATCATTCCGTATTAATATTAACAGACAAAGGGCTCGGTGAAATACATTTTGAACCAATGACATTGCACGATAAAGCGATGTATTATGAACAGCAGGTGCGTAACCGTCATTTACGCCATGGTTTTAATGCCACTATTACAAGAATGAAAAATGGCAATGTAAATACCGGTTCACTGGAAGATTCAGACAATGACGGCCTTTGGACTTCCATGTATTTGGGAGCGGAAGTATTTAGGTATGCGGCCACTAAGTCACAGGAAGCACTGGAAAATTGCAGGGAATCGCTCGATGCGATGGAGCGGTTGTACACGGTGACTAAACTAAAGGGATTTCCTGCACGCTCTTTCGAAAGAAGAGGCTATGCGGTTGCAGATACGCAAGTGTGGAAGCATGCTGAAGATCCGGAATGGGATTGGAAATCTACCACCAGTAGTGACGAGGCCATTGGGCACATGTTTGTGTTTGGTGCTATCGCGGAACTAATAGATGATGCGGCAATGAAATCTAAGGCTATCCGGCTAATGGATGGACTGATGCAGCACATTGTAGACCATAAGTTTTATATGATAGATTGGAACGGCAAACCTACCCGTTGGGGAAGATGGAACCCGGAATATGTAAATGCCATGCCAATAAACGTAGGCGATCGTAAAATCACCTCATCTAATATTGTGTCTATGTTGCAAACGGCCTATCATTTTACCGGCAAAAAAATCTACAAAGAAAAGGCACTGGAGCTGTTGAATAAATATGGCTACCTGGAAAACCTGATGCGTCCAATGAAGGAGATTGGTTTTGCTCCCGGTGATGCAGCTGACCTGGCGAAACTTCTTTCAGATGGCTGGAACCATTCAGATGATGAAATGTATTTTCTGGGTTATTGGGGATTGTACCGGTATGCATTAAACGATACACTCAAAACTAAATTTAAGGCATCTATACTGGATCACTGGCAAATTGAAAGGCCGGAAAAGGAAGCCGCATGGGATATTATTACTGCCATCACGGGTGTAAAACAATTTGACCTGGATGAAGCTGCCTGGTATTTACAAAAATATCCATTGGACATGATAGAATGGAAAGTGAATAACAGTGAAAGAAAAGACATTATACTGATGCCAAAGAATTTCCGTAATCAAAGAATTGAAGAAGTATTGCCACCGGATGAATTGCCCATTAACAGGCACAACTCCAATCGCTTTGACCTGGATGGAGGAGATGAAAATGGCAGTGTAGAATACAGTGCCGGAGATATTTGGTTATTGCCATATTGGATGGGCCGTTATTTAAAAGTAATCAGTGCGCCGATTACCAGCGGGCATAATGTTACAGGGCCAATTGGAAAGGCTGTTGGTCAATAGTAAAACCTGCGTTACGAATGGTGAGTAGTCAGTGGTCAAGGGTGAATGGTGAGTGACAGTCTGCAGCGTCTCGTTGTTCATTACTCACAAGTGACCACTGACTATTCCCTCAACACGATAAACGATTTTTGTTTGAAGAGAAATATAATATTGTAGCATGGTCAGTCAAAACAAACGGCTTATTTCACTGGATGCACTCAGGGGTTTTACTATTGCAGCAATGATTATGGTAAACTACCCGGGGAGCGAAGAGGCCGTTTATTTTACATTACGTCATACAGAATGGAATGGCTTGTCTTTTACAGACCAGGTGGCGCCTTATTTTTTATATTTTGTCGGCGCTTCCATTGCACTTGCCTATTCCAAAAGGCTCCGGGCAAATGTGAGTCGCAGTTCGATGTATAAAAAAATATTTACCCGCTCACTTAAGATATACGCGGTGGGTATGTTTCTTAACCTGATGCCGGCATTTGATTTTCATACCATCCGGTGGACGGGAACCCTTCAACGAATCGCTGTGGTGTTTTTTATTTCGGCGGTTATCTATCTTAATACCAACTGGAAACAGCAGGCATGGATTGCCGGTATTACATTGGTTTTGTATTGGCTGGTATTAGCTTGTATACCGATGCCCGGTTTTGGAAAAGTGATGATGGAGCCAGGAATAAACATTGTTGCCTGGGTAGATAACCATTTTTTACCAGGCAAGATGTGGCGGGGCAACTGGGATCCCGAAAGTATTTTAACCACAGTTACTTCGGTTGTTTCGTGTATAACGGGGATGCTTGCCGGCCATTTATTGCTGAGCGCCAAAAGTGCGAATGAGAAAGTAAACTGGTTGATGACGGCAGGCGTTTTTCTTTCCATTGCAGGGTATTTTTGGGGATTGATTTTTCCGGTAAATGAAAACCTGTGGACCAGTTCCTTTGTGCTGGTAACCTCCGGCTTTGCCTCCCTGCTTTTTGGTGCATTTTATTTTCTTGTTGATATAAAAGGTAAAACCAGGGGAACACTTCCGGGAATTATTTTTGGTGCCAATGCCATTACCATTTATTTTTTGGCAGATGTGTGGGCCTTGTTTTTTTATGTTGCAAAATTTAGCGGATCATCATTGAATGAAAAATTCGTAAAAGGATTGAGCGATGCTGGTGCAGACCCCAGGTTAGCGAGTTTGATATATGCGTTGCTTTTTGTGCTGGTTAATTTTTTACCTGCCTGGTGGTTATACAAAAGAAAAATATTTATTAAGCTTTGATAAGAACGAAAGCGTGCAAAAAGAATAAAAAAATTAATATATACTTATTCTTAGCTGGCATAGCAATAAAAATATTAGTAATACATTGTGAGGCGATTGACGGCGTGCCTGAATGAGGCGGCTGTGATGTTGCGAATCACAGAGTGATGGAAATGGAACTGAATTTTCACTTAATAAAAAGGCGGTAAAATTATTAAGCCAGTTTGAAAAAATAGTAGGCATTTATTGCAAAACAAAATGAAAACTGTATTGAATATTCATTACTTTTAAAACTCAAATTGCTTTGCTAAAATTAATCATCGAATCAAGAACTCGTAATGACACATCACTGCGAAAAGTCATTGTTAAAACAGGTATCAGAAGGCGATGAAAATGCTTTCAAAAACCTGTTTAACATTCACAGAGATTCTATTTATTCCGTTGCTTTTACTTTTGTAAAGTCGGTTGAACTGGCTGAAGAAATCGTACAGGACGTATTCTTAAAGATATGGCTCAGGAGAGAGGGTTTAACCGATATCCAAAATTTTAAAGCTTATCTTTTTGTTATCACAAGAAACCATGTTTACAAAGTTTTAAAACAGATTGCTCAGGATTATAAAACTACTTTAAGTGCGGTTGAAGATCACTTACTGGTAGACAATGACGCTGTTGATCTTGTAATGGAAAAAGAATACAGCTTATTGTTACAAAAGGCAATTGCCAGGTTACCAAACCAACAAAGGGAAGTGTATACGCTCATTAGAGACCACGGGTTAAAGCGCAATGAAGTGGCCTGCCAGCTTAATTTACAGCCTGAAACGGTAAAGTTTCACCTGGCCCAGGCAATGAAAAATATTCGCTCTTTTTGTATGCTCCATTTAAATTCGTTTATTATAATTTTGTTCTGTCTAAATAAGTACCTGGGAATTTTTTAAAAAAAAGTACTACCTCACCCACCCAACGCTATTCATAAACTACTCCTGTATAAGGAAGCTTGTCAAAATGAATTTGTAACACCAATTTAATTTATGTCTGCACTGCGTTTAGAATACTTATTGGATTGCTATGTAAAAAATAAGTGCAGCTTACCGGAAGAAGAAGAGTTAATGGCTATATTGGCCGACCCCGAAAATGAAGCTTTAGTACAAACTGTTATTGACCATTTAATTGAGCATCCGGCTAATGAAAAGGAGTTATCCGATAGTTCGGCTGTTACCATTTTGCAGCGTATTTTAAAAAATGATGATGGTTTGGTTATTCCGGAAAAAAATAGCAAAACAGTTTTTCCATTTTGGATACGGATTGCAGCTTCAGTGTTAGTACTATTGGTGGGTGCCTATTTTATTTTTGATAAAAAAGAAGATGCCAACAGGAAGGATGACTTGAATAAGGTTGCAATGCTGCCAGAAAAACCTGCCGTAATTTTGCCTGGTCGAAACCAGGCGATACTTACAACTGCGGATGGCCAATCGATTATATTAGATAGCATGCAGAATGGACTGCTTACAAAGCAGGGGCATACCAGTGTACAAAAGCAAGGCGGTTTATTAATATATAAAGCACCTGCTTCTTTTAAGGGAGATAACCTGGTTTCTTATAATACACTTACAACACCACGGGGAGGGCAATACGAGGTTATCTTGCCGGATGGCAGCAAGGTATGGCTGAATGCAGCTTCTTCCATTCGCTTTCCGACAGTATTTTCTGGAAAACTCCGGGAAGTATCAATAACCGGGGAAGCTTATTTTGAAGTGACAAAAAATAAAGAAAAGCCTTTCCAGGTAAAGGTTGCAACCATGCAGATTGCTGTATTGGGAACACACTTTAATGTAAATGCGTACGAAGATGAAGCTGAAATAAAAACAAGTTTGTTGGAAGGTAGTGTCCAGATAAACCAGGGCAATTCCTCCGGCTTGCTGAAGCCGGGACAGCAGGCTGTGGTGAACTATAATAGCGACAAAATTAAAACCGGCAATGTTGATTTGACGGAAGTAATGGCCTGGAAGAACGGACTTTTTCGGTTTGAAGGAGCAGACATTACAACCATTATGCGGCAAATAGGACGCTGGTATGATGTGGAAATTGTGTATACCGGTAAGGTTCCCAACCATCACTTTGTAGGGAAAATAAACAGGAACGTGGAGTTGTCGGAAGTGTTGAGAATATTGGAATTGAGTAATGTTAAGTTTTCGGTGGCAGGAAAAAAAATTATTGTACTATAAATTAAAACTGGTTGAAAACACTAAATAATTTAAAATGAATTTCGAGGTAATTAGCTCATTGGTTTAATCAAATGAGGTAAGGTATCCTGTTAATAAATCTGTATTAATGGCAAAAAAAGCCAGCAATGTTCGTTGCATTGCTGGCCAATAATGGCTTTAAAACTGTCGGTCAAACAATTTACTTAACCAAAATCAACCCAAAATTATGATTTTAACTGTCGCTTGCCAAAGCAAAAACGGCACGAAAGCCTTATGGGCCAAAATGTTGATGATTATGAAATTAGCTATCCCCCTATTTTTATTTTTTACGCTCCAGGTGAGTGCGAACGGGTATGCACAAAAAGTCACCATCGTCAAAAAAAACATTTCTTTATCCGAAATCTTCAAATCGATAGAGCAACAAACAACGTTTTTGTTTTTCTTTGATAGAGACCTGGTAAATGAAACCAATCCTATTGATGTTAAAATAAAGAATGCAACGCTGGATGAGGCATTGAACATTTGTCTTAAGGACCAGCCACTTACCTATACGATTGTGAGTAACACGATCGTAATTCAGCCCAAAGTAATAGTTCCACATGCTGCCGCTGAGTTAGCGGGTTCCCTGGCTTTGCCTCCTCCCGTAGAAATCCGCGGAAGAGTTATCAACCAAAAAGGAGAGCCCTTGCAGAACGTTTCAGTGTTAGTGGCGGGAACCAATATAGGAACTACTACCGATGCAGATGGTCGTTTTACCCTGAATGCGCCTGACAATAAAGGGATAGTACTTGAAATTTCCAACATCGGATATCAAAAGAAAAGAGTAACGGTAGGTAAGCAAACTGAAATTAATATTACACTTGAAGAGGAAGTATCCGGAATGAATGAAGTGGTAGTTATTGGATACGGTACTGCAAGGAAAAAGGATGTTACAGGTGCTGTATCAAATATAAGTTCTAAGCGCTTGTTGGATAAACCTATTGTAAACGTTGGGCAGGCTTTGCAAAACAAAATTGCCGGCGTTGATGTAAACTCCATGGGAGGAGGTGTTCCCGGACAAAACCCGTTGATCCGCATTCGTGGTACAAACTCTATCACAGCTGGTAACGACCCCTTATATGTTGTAGACGGTGTTGTGGGTGTATCAAATCCCTTATCAACATTAAACCCCAATGACATCAATTCAATTGACGTGTTAAAAGATGCCTCCGCTACCGCCATTTACGGAGCCCGGGGAGCAAACGGCGTTATTATTATCACCACAAAACGCGGCACAAGCGGAAAGGCGCAAATCAGTATCAGCAGTACGGTATCTGAAAATACTTTACAAAGACACCTGTATGCTTTAAATGCCGAACAGCTGATGTACCTGTATTTACAATCAATGAACAACGCCACCAAATACGGTAGTGTAGTGCCTGCAAATGATTTTCGTGGCACAACGGCAGGTAGTACCAGTTTTTCGGAAATGCCGTGGCTGTTTGAAGAAGTTCCGGCAGGCAACTATGCAATACCCCTGGTTGGCAGAGATGGAAAAAGCTATGCACCAAAATATGACACCAATTGGGAAGACCTTATGTTTGCCAATTCAACCTCCCAAAACCATTATGTGGCAATACGTGGCGGTAGTGAAAATGCTAAATTCTCGGTATCATTGGGTGCTACAGATGAGCGGGGCCTGATGCAAAAATCTTACTTTAAGCGCATTACTGGTAGAATTGCCGGTGATATCAAAGCATTGAAATGGCTCACTTTGTCAACCTCAATTGGGTTTAACAAAAGCAGGGCGACCGGCGATGATGGTATTACCCGTTCTGCTACAGAAGTATGGTCTATTTTACCAGTGCGATATCCCCAGGACCCCAGTCTTGGAATATATGCCAACCGTTGGGGAACCAACTTTGATTTTAAAACCGGTGAGCAATGGTATAATGTAGTGTTTAGAAGATCCCAGATTTATCAGCAAAACAATATCGGCCAGGTAACAGGTAGTTTTACATCTGTTGCACAAATTACCAAAGACCTTAGCTTTAAGAGTGATTTCTCTATTGATTATAACAACTACAAAAACAATAGCTACAGCGGAAAATTATACGGAGGTGATGGTAGCGCTTCCCTCTCGCTAAGCCAAACCTACTTTTGGCAAAATGAAAACTATTTCACCTATAATAAAAAAATCGGCAAAAACCATTCACTGAGTGCGATATTGGGGCTTTCCTGGTCCAAAAATGCGTACCAGAATATGAATACCTCCAACTCAGTATTCTTCTCCAACTTCTTTGGTTATTCTAATCTTGGTGCAGGCGCTGCTGCAAGGCCTGGTTCCGGTAGCAGTGATGGTAATAACACACTGAATTCTTATTTCTCCAGGATCAATTATTCATTCAAAGACAGGTACATGTTAACTGTTACCGGTCGTGAAGATGGTTCCTCCCGTTTTGGAGCAAATAATAAATATGGTTTCTTCCCATCCGCAGGGGTGGCCTGGAAAGTATCCCAGGAAAATTTCATGAAAAATGTAGATGCGATTTCAAATCTAAAAGTGCGGGCAAGTATTGGCCGTACGGGTAACCAGGAAATTGGAAGTTATGTAACGCAACCATTTATCAGTACCGCTAATGTGGTATTAAATAATGCAACGCAAATTGGTCTTTTTCCAAGCTCGGTTGCTAACCCCGATTTGAAATGGGAGACTACTACCCAAAAAGATATCGGAGTTGAATTGGGGCTATTTAAGGATCGCCTGAATATAGGGGTTGATTACTACGACAAATTAACCAGCAATATGTTGCTGAATGTGCCGCTTCCTTTATCAACAACCACGGGTAATGTAATTGAGAATTATGGTAAAGTTCAAAACAGGGGCTGGGAATTTACTGTGAATACGTTGAACATTTCCACACGGGATTTTAAATGGAATACGGATATCACCGTAGCCGCTAACAGAAACAAAATAGTACAATTGGGGCCTACAGGTGCGCCGATTTATAGCCAGACTGGTGCTGGTAATGGTACTTCTGTATTTATGATTGGGCAACCCATCGGTGAATTTTTCGGACTTACACGGCTAGGTACTTATAGCACGCAGGAGGCATCATTAGCAGCCCGCTATAATTTAAGACCAGGCGACCTGAAATTTTTGGATAAAAACAATGATGGCAAAATTGATTTGATTACTGATGGCAGTGTGATGGGAAATGCATTTCCTGATTGGGTAATTGGTTTTCATAATTCTGTTAGCTATAAAAGCTTTGATGCCGGTCTTGATATTCAAATTATACAAGGTGTTAAAAAGGCATTTGTACATGAGTCTGCTGAAGATCGCCAGTTGGTTTCAGGTGGTTTAAATTCAACGTTAACGGCTTGGCGTCCGGATGCACAAAATTCCATGGTAGCCCAATTACGTCCGGGAAATGGAGGTGCGTACTACCAGTCTTATCCAGATACACATTTGGTATATGATGGTTCATTCATCAGGGGCGCCAATGCCACTGTTGGATATTCTCTTTCAGACAAATTGGTGAGCAGATGGCATATGCAAAGAATTAGAGTATACCTGAGTGCAGTTAACTTCTTCCTGATAACGAAGGCCGCAGGCTACGACCCACAAGGTAGTTCTCTTGATAAAAATATTTCGACAGTACCCAATACTGATAAATACCAGTATCCTACCCCATCGATTTATTCTTTTGGTTTGAACATCAGTTTATAATTTTTAGTAGCTCATCATTTTAAAAAATTGCAACATGAAATTTAATATAAAGAAAAGAAATAAAGGAGTTGTTCAACAATCATTGCTTTTATTAGCGCTTGTAATGATGCTTGGCAGTTGCACCAAATTCCTAAAAGAAAATCCAACAGCTAACCTCACTTCAGACTATACTTTTACTACAGCAGCAGAAGGTACAGCCCTGGTAGTAGGCGGTTACAGATCCTTATCTACCTATACCGGCGGTGGCGGCGATTACGGTAATTACTTACCATCAACACTGGAATATTTGACCGGGCTTGCATGGTCTTCCGATTCTCACCCTTTGATTAATAAATTCCAGTCCAACCAGCTATCAGGAAGTACACTGTCTGATTTTGACAATTTTTGGAACAATAATTACCAGGGTGTTAAAGACTGTAACAATGCCATTTCAAAAATACCTGGTATCGTTGAGTGGACGCCCAACGATAAGTCAAACTATATGGGCCAGGTACGCACGCTTAGAGCCTTATATTATTTTAACCTGGTGCGCTACTATGGTGATGTAGTAATGGACACAGCCTTGAGCACATTTGCTGAATCTCAACAGCCAAGAGCATCGCTGAAAACTATTTATGACGAAATCATCATACCTGATCTTGAGTTCGCTGTTAGCAGTAATTTAGCGGATGTTCCAAGTACCGGAGGCTACGTAACCAAATTGGTTGCGAGGGCAATTTTAGCAGATGTTTATCTTACGTGCGCCGGCTATCCTTACCAGGAAGTAGCAACAGATCCAGCTAAACCATGGTGTACTGATGGATTATTTTCCCAATCCGCTTACCCTGTTAACACCCCAGGTGCTACCAGTTTTTTACAGAAGGCGGCAGAGCAGTTAAATTTATTATATGGCAGGTATACGATGGTATCAACCTATCGTGATCTTCATAATCCCTCCCTGAACAATAAAGGCGAATCAATATTCCAGATACAATATATATCAGGGGTAAACGAAATGACGGGTTTTATGGGATCTTTGCTTCCGCCAGCTATAAAGGCAGCATCACTTACAGAATATGGTACACTGATTCCAACTATTGGATATTATAATTCCTATACACCCGGTGACTTGCGCACACAAGAACGTCAAATGTTTTATACAAAGGATAATGTAGCAACACAATATGACGCAACAAATCCTCCTGTGACCTTTGATCAGCCCTATGTTTTTAAATATTATGACTCAGCAAGCTTTAAAACCTCTGGTGGACATAGCGGCCTGAATTTTACTCTTTACAGATATTCCGATATTTTACTAATGCTAACAGAGGTAAACTGGACTTTAAGACAGAACGGAATTTCCGTTGCCGATGATGATGTGCTTAAAGGCATCAATGCCGTAAGAGCAAGGGCACAACTTCCTGCATACCGCATTGGTGATATCAACCTGCTTTCCATTTTCAGCGAAAGAGCATGGGAACTGATTTTTGAAAATAAAATGTTGTGGGATCAACGTCGTACCCGCAAATGTTTGATAGATGGCGTTGGATCTTTTTCCGGCATTGAAAATTTTGTAGGCCACCAGCCGGTTAGCTTCAATTTCAAATTTTCCAATATGAATTTGTTGTCACCTATTTCCCAGGCCGAAATTGCCAATAACTCAAAATGTTTACAAAATTTTAATTTCCTGCCTAAACAGGCCGGCCAGTAAAAAGGATCAACGACATTATTAACTAATTTATACAGAACAACATGAAAAATAAAATAAAGTTGATGTGCATAGCTGGAATAGTATTGTTGCAAAGTTGCAGCAAACAAGACTATTACAATGTGCCTAAAGACAGTAGTGGAAATGTGATAATCACTACGGTATCAAGTACTACATCTAATGGTATTTCTACTTTGGATGATAATTTTACAATCAATGCGGTATTGCCCAACGCAAAAGCCGGCGATACCATGACCGTGGAGTTGTTAAAGCAGCAAGTACCTTCCGGAGCCCCGGCCGGCACTGCCACGCAGTTACTTCCTATAGCAGGTACCCAAAAGAAAGTGATAGTAGCAAGTGACTTTACTGCCTCGGTAATTTTTACAAGGGCCGAAGCTTTAATGACAAAAGCGGGAGATGTAGTGACTGTTACTTTTGCAGGTAAAACGGAAGCGGCAATGAGGGTAATTACCATGACAAAAGCTACTACGGTGTCTGGCACTAAGTATAACAGTAAGGTGGTTCCCATCATACGCTCTGCAGGTACTGCTTATTTTGATGTGAGTGTCTCGCCTAAACTGGCGGCCTATGCAGGCACTGTATTAGTAAAAAATAAGAATGGTATTAATGACCCCTGGCAGACTGTTGGTAACTTTCCGGGTACATCGCAGGTACCTATTTCCGGTGATGACTTTGCCGTTGGAAAAGATACCATGTACTATGCCTTTATATCCCAGGTAGGTAATTTTTCTGACACTGTTACCCAGACAATACTTAACAGCAATCCTTACTTTCAATTTAAGAAAACAGGAAAAATGACATTGGGCGGAGCTTCTGCCGGCGTTAATATGTTTGTAAACGGAGCGGTAGCTGCAAGCAATGCCATGGCAATGATAGCAATTGACGATAGCTCATTAACAATTCATGGAGGGTCTGCATGGGCTGTTGGCGGCAAGGGAATTTCCTTTGTTCAATCAACGCTTTCGCTGTACAACGAAAATAATTCAGATAAAACAATTGCTGCTTTTATGGCTGGAACACCAACAGCAACTGCTGATCCAACTTTGGGTGAAGGCGTATACATTTTTAAGATTGTAAACGGACCCAATGCCAGCGACGTTTTTTACGGGATGTTAAAAGTTGTAAGCCTGGTACCCGGCTCGGCGATAAATTATGAGTACCGTATTGGTAATTTGTATGCCCAGCTTGCTGTTCTGCAATAACCTATAGTTTATATTAATTCAACAAGATGTTGTTATACTATTATTTGTACTTTTAAAGATGCAAAAAATAGTATAACAACTTACCCAACCACACTATCACCACACTCAACATTCTATTTTATGGGCGATGTACAAATCAAAAAATCAGCCGAGGTATATGATGTAATTATCGTAGGCTCTGGTGCTGGTGGCGGCATGGCTGGCTATGTGCTGGCCAACGCAGGAATCAAAGTATTAATGCTGGAAGCAGGTCCGTTTTTTGATCCTGCCAAACAATCGCAGCAAATGAAGTGGCCTTACGAATCACCGCGGCGTGGAGCTTCCACTACCAGGGCATTTGGCGATTTCGATGCGGCCTATGGCGGCTGGCAAATAGAAGGTGAACCGTATACAACAAAAGACAAGACAGAATTCAGTTGGTTCAGGTCACGCATGTTGGGCGGTAAAACAAACCATTGGGGAAGAATTTCATTGCGCATGGGGCCTGTCGATTTTCAACCAACGGATGGCCTTACTGAACGTTGGCCAATTACCTATGATGAGGTAAAACCTTTTTATGATAAGGTGGATAGGATGATTGGCGTGTACGGCACCAATGAAGGATTGGAAAATGAACCCGACGGTATTTTTCTTACGCCGCCTAAACCACGGCTACCTGAAATTTTTATAAAAAATGGCGCTGCCAAAGCAGGTGTAAAAGTAATTGCCGGGAGAGGATCTGTTTTAACGGAAGCTTTGCCAGGTAACAAAGATCGCGGCGCTTGTTTTTATTGCGGACAGTGCGGCCGTAGTTGCAAAATTTACGGGGACTTTTCAGCCTCCTCCTGCCTGGTAATACCAGCGATTAAAACAGGCAATTTAAAAGTAATTACCAATGCCATGGTAAGGGAAGTGTTGACTGGAAAAGACGGGCAGGCAACCGGCATATCATATGTTGATAAAACAGATGGACAGGAATACCAATTGAATGGCAAGACAATTATCCTGGGAGCAAGCGCCTGCGAATCGGCGCGTATCTTATTAAACTCCGTGTCGGCACAGCATCCTGGTGGCTTGGCCAACAGCAGTGGCGTAGTAGGCAAATACCTGCATGATTCAACAGGCGCTAGTTTGGGCGGCTTTTTGCCACAGTTGCTTGATCGCAAACGTTATAATGAGGATGGCGTTGGTAGCGTTCATATTTATTCGCCCTGGTGGCTGGATAATAAAAAACTTGATTTCCCCCGGGGCTATCATATTGAATACGGTGGCGGTATGGGCATGCCTTCCTATGGCTTTGGTGGCGGCACCACAAAAATGAACGGCATGGTTCCCGGTAGAGATGGAAAAACAAAAGCCGCAGGTGGATTCGGCGCTTCGCTGAAAGATGACTACCGGCGTTTTTACGGAACAACCTTCGGCATGGCGGGACGTGGTACCGCTATTGCACGCAAGGAAAATTATTGTGAGATTGATCCGAACGTAGTAGATAAATTTGGTATTCCCGTATTGCGTTTTAATTATACCTGGAGTAACGAAGAAATTAACCAGGCCAAACACATGATTGATACTTTTCAATCCATTATGCATGGAATGGGCGCTGTGATAACTTCAAAAATCCAGGGGCCGGAAACCAATTATGGACTGGAAGCACCCGGAAGAATTATCCATGAAGTGGGTACTATCCGCATGGGTGATGATCCAAAAACTTCCGCTCTTAATAAATGGTGCCAGGTACACGATTGTAAAAATTTATTTGTAGTAGATGCCGCTCCTTTTGTACAACAGGGAGATAAAAATGCTACCTGGACAATTCTTGCATTATCGATGCGTACCGCAGAATATATTCTTGATCAAAGAAAGAAACAAAATATTTAAGCCATGAACAGAAGACAATCATTAAAAGCCCTCAGTATATCTACACTTACCGCTGGATTACTGATTGAATCCTGCAAAACAGATACGCCAAAATCTGCCACAGTTGTGGATAATAGCAACCTTGGAGATGTAGCAGGCCTGCAGGAGTTTGAAATAGAAAGATTAAAAAAATTATATGCCGCACCAGCATTTTTCAATGAACATGAAAAGAGTACATTGATCGTACTGGCTGACCTGATCATTCCAAAGGACGCAGTTTCGGGCAGCGCCTCTGATGCTAAAGTGGCAGACTTCATTGAGTTTATTGTAAAAGACATACCGGACCACCAGGTACCTATGCGGGGCGGATTAAAATGGCTGGACCTGCAATGTCTCAATACCTACGGTCAACCGTTTACTGGTTGTACACCGGCACAACAAAATGAACTGCTGGAACAAATTGCTTACCCCGGTAAAACAAAACCTGAAATGCACCAGGGAGAAATATTTTTCAACCGCATGCGTGACCTAACTGCGTCGGGTTTTTACACCAGTGAAATTGGTATAAAAGACCTGGGTTATAAAGGCAACGCACCAGGCAAATGGGAGGGCGTTCCGAAAGATGTATTGCAACAATACAATTTGAAGGATGAGTAAGAACCTTGTAAAGGAATAAAAAAAACAAAAGGGCCGCTTCCGGATATTTTCGAAGCCTTGCCTCAATGCAAATAACAACAACCTTAATACTTTGCGTCATTGGAGTAAAGTATTCAGCAACATTTAAACTACAAAAAATTACATCATGAAAAAGGGTAAAAAGACGGATAATTCAAGGCGGAGTTTTATTAAAAATGCAGGGCTGGTATCTGCAGGTTTTATGATTGTGCCAAGACACGTATTGGGAGGGAAAGGTTTTGTAGCCCCAAGCGATAAATTAAATATTGCTGCCATTGGCGCAGGGGGCAAAGGACATGACGATTTAAAGAATTTTTCAAAAAGCCCAAATGTTAATATCGTTGCGTTATGCGATGTGGATGAACGCCGGTGTGCTGAATCCAGGAAAGAATATCCCAATGCAAAGTATTACAAAGATTATAGGGTAATGCTGGAAGCAGAAAAAAACAATATTGATGCCTGTAACATTTCAACGCCCGATAACATACACGCCGTTGCAACAATTGCGGCTATGCAATTGGGTAAACATGTGTACACTCAAAAGCCTTTGACGCACGATATTTTTGAAGCCCGTACATTGGCCAACGCAGCCGGCAAATACAAAGTAATTACACAAATGGGCAACCAGGGCGGATCAAGCGATGGAGTGCGCCAGGCAAAAGAAATGCACGATGCTAATTTGTTGGGAGATGTACATACCGTGTACGTTTGGACAAACCGCCCGTTGTGGCCCCAGGGTTTACCAACCCCAACAGGAAGTTTCCCTGTACCCAAAGAAGTGGATTGGGATCTTTGGCTTGGTCCTGCCAAGTACATCGACTATAACCCTGCCTATATGCCCTGGAACTGGCGTGGCTGGAATGCCTTTGGTACCGGTGCGCTCGGCGACATGGCTTGCCACATGATGGATCCTGTGTTCCGCATTTTACCAATTGATTTTCCAACAGAAGTAGAATGCAGTATTCCTAAAAGCTGGACGGTGGACGGTAAAGAAGCGAAATATCCTGATGGCTACCCTTCGGCTTCTGTCATCCATTTAAAATATCCAAGAAAAGATGGTAAGGGAGAAATAAAAGTATCCTGGTTCGATGGCGGTATTATGCCACCATTACCCGACGAATTATTGCCGGGCGAAACCTTCGGCGGTAATGACGGCGGCGCCATGTTTATCGGCGATAAAAGTAAAATGATTGTGGATTGTTATGGAGAAAACCCAAGGCTATTGCCTTCTTCATTAATGAAGCAAACCACCATGCCTGCGCAAACAATTGCACGGGTACCCGAAGGACATTACCTGCAATGGGTAAATGCCTGTATCGCTGGTTACGGTAAAGCAAAAACCAGCTCACCGTTCGAGTATGCAGGTCCTTTTACCGAAAGTATTTTAATTGGAAACCTGGCCATCAGAAGTTGGAACCTGGAAACAAAAAATGCAAAAGGCAGAAGTGAATATCCAGGCAGAAAGAAATTGTTGTGGAATGCAAAAGAAATGAAAATCACCAATTTTGAAGAAGCTAATCAATTTGTAAAAAGAGATTATCGCCAGGGCTGGAGTTTAGGAATTTAATTAACTAATTAAAAATAAACGCATGAAGAAAATTATCTTGTTTTTTATGGCCGCTTCTTTATTATCGGCTTGCTCCAATTCGAACAAATTAAAAGGCAGCGATGGTTGGGTTAGTCTCTTCGATGGTAAGTCGCTTGACGGCTGGAAATTCAGTGAACAACCAGGCACCTTTTCTCTTGAAGACGGCGCTATAAAAGTAGCAGGCGTTCGCTCGCATTTATATTATGAAGGCACGGTATTAAACCACAATTTTACCAACTTCGAATTTAAGGCAAAGGTGATGACAAAGCCTGGTTCTAACTCTGGTATCTATTTTCACACGGCGTACCAGGAAAAAGGTTTTCCCGATAAAGGCTTTGAAGTGCAGGTAAACAATTCGCACAGTGACTGGAAAAGAACGGCAGGGTTATACGATATTAAAGACGTAAAAGAAACCTATGTAAAAGATGATGAGTGGTTTACTGAATACATAAAAGTAGAAGGCAAGCATGTGATCACAAAAATTAATGACATCGTGGTGTGCGACTGGACGCAGCCCGATGGATTTATACCTCCTAAAGGTCATGCGGAAAGAATTATTTCCAACGGAACTTTTGCTTTACAGGGTCACGATCCAAAAAGCATCGTGTTTTTTAAAGATATTATGGTAAGACCATTGCCATAATAATTTACAATTTTTCTTGTGGAAGTTGATCTAATTCAAATCCATGTTGGTTATTGCAATCTTTTACAATTATGAATTTTTTAAAAAAGATTTTAGGCAAAGCTGATGACGCAACGCCAACTGAACCAATCTTCCCTAAAGAAAACTTTAGCATCTTTCAGTTAAACATGCCAGATGGTTTTGCGATAGCAACAGTAAATACCGCATACAAAAATTACCAGAACAAAAAATGCTATCCATTTCTCGTAGGCATTGAGTTGGAGGTGTTGGAGAAAAATAGCAATGGACATCCTGGCGACATTGAAGGGCAGCGGCTCAATGAAATACAGACAGATTTTGAAGAGTTACTAAAACAACAACAGACTGTACATTCGGTTGCACGGGTTACACGTAACGGTGCAAGAGATGTAATGATATACATTGACAAGCCGGTATTTTCAGAAAAGGACGTTACCGATTTTTGCGATAATATCAGGAAGGAAAGAAAAATGCTGTTGTCTGTTCAGAGGGACGAATCCTGGAAATCTGTTTCAATATTTTTCAACTCAAACAAAGTTGTCAGTAAACCAGGATTGTAAATGTAAAAATGAAACCCTAAAATAAATTAGTAGTATAATGAAACCAATTGTTCAAATATCTTTAGACCTCACCAATATTGACGAAGCGTTGGAAACCGCTGCCATGGCCATGCGGGCGGGGGTGGACTGGCTGGAAGCAGGCACGCCACTAATTTTAGCGGAAGGCTTGCACGGCGTAAGAAAATTAAGGGAAGCCTTTCCTGGAATACCGATTGTAGCCGATTTAAAAACAATGGATGGCGGCTACCTGGAAGCGGAGATGATGGCAAAGGCCGGCGCTACCCATGTGGTGGTAATGGCAAGAGCTCATGAAGAAACGATTAAATGCGTCGTCAATGCGGGACGTGATTTTGGTATCCAGGTAATGGGCGATAACCTTGGTTGTGAAGACATGGTTGCAGCAGCCAAATGGCTGGAAGACCTCGGTTGTGATTATGTAATTCACCACATAGGATACGATGAGCGCCGCGGAATAGCCGCCAGGGGCTTGCGTATGCCCAGCCCTTTGGACCAGCTTCGCGAAGTAGTGAATGCTGTAAAAATTCCTGTGCAGGCGGTCGGTGGCCTTAGCCTGGAACAAGCCATTCAATGCCCTGAATATGGCGCCCCGCTGGTAGTGTTGGGTGCACCGCTAACCATTGACGGAGACAGCTTCAAAACTGCAGGCGGCGACCTGGAAAGTTCATTGCGCCTGATCTGCGAAAAAATCCATTCTTATAAAATCAATTAAATCATTAGCAAATGAAATCAGCCGCTGTAGTAAATTTTGCGCCTGAAAAAGGTTCAGTAGAAATTAGAGAAATAGAGCAACCGACCATTGGGGAGGAAGATGTATTGCTGGAAGTAGCCAACGTAGGGGTTTGCGGAAGCGACCTGCATCAATGGACCGCTGATCATAGCTGGCCTGTAAATTACCCTGTTGTATTGGGCCATGAATTTGGCGGCCATATTGTGGAACTGGGCAGCAAAGTAAAAGGATGGAAAGAAGGTGACCGGGTAGTCAGTGAAACGGCGGCAGTAATTGACGTCAATAATCCCATGTCAAGAATTGGGTTGTATAATCTTGATCCGACAAGAAAAGGTTTTGGCTATGGCGTTAATGGCGCCATGACAAAGTATGTACGGGTGCCCGCCCGTTGCCTGCACAAAGTGCCCGACCAGATTCCTTTTGAACATGCCTGTTTAACAGAACCCTGCTGTGTTGCGTATAGTGCTGTAGTGGAAAACACAGGTCTAAAACCCGGCGATCGGGTGATAGTATTAGGCCCGGGAACCATTGGAATATTATGTGCGGCCATGGCAAGATTATGTGGTGCTCAGGTAGCGATCGTTGGATTGGAAGCTGATAAACATCGCCTGGATATTGCCAAACAATATGGTTGCGAAGCCATCATTGGCGATGCTACGGAGTGGGCTTTTAAACGCGATGGATTGGGCGCTGATTGTGTAATAGATGCAGCAGGTGCCAGCATCACTTTAAAAATCGCCATGCAACTGGTGAGGCCCAATGGAAGAATTACCAAAGTAGGTTGGGGACCCCAACCGTTGGGTTTTAATCTTGATCCACTGGTACAAAAAAATATCCGTTTGCAAGGCAGCTTTAGTCATAACTGGCCCATGTGGGAAAGAGTAATAGCCCTGATGGCAAGCGGACAACTGGATGTAAAGCCCATCATTGGTGGGGTATGGCCGGTAACCGAATGGCATACGGCATTTGAAAAAATGCACAAAGGCGAAATTGTAAAAAGTGTTTTAAAACCAGTTTAAAAAAAGCCAGGATGCGCTTAAAAGATAAAGTAATTATTGTAACAGGAAGTACCACTGGCATTGGAAAAGCCATTGCCTTGCGCTGTGTAGCAGAAGGTGCCAAAGTGGTGATTAACGGCCTTGATGTGGAAGGTGGTGAAGCAGTGCTAAAAGAAATTGGCGAAGATAACGCGGTATTACACATTGAAGACATCAGCATTGCGGGTGCGCCTCAGCGCCTGGTAGATGTTGCCATACAAGCCTTTGGCAAACTGGATGCAGTAGTGAACAATGCAGCGATGGTAGTGTCAGGCAATATCAACACCACCGACCTGGCGTTTTTGCGTACTGTATTGGAAGTAAATACCATTGCGCCATTTGCACTGCTGCAGGCGGCTTTGCCTGAGCTCACAAAAACAAGAGGCTGTGTATTAAATATCGGTTCTGTAAATGCCTATAGCGGCGAGCCAAACCTGCTGCCATACAGCATTTCAAAAGGCGGTCTGATGACGATGACCCGTAACCTTGGTGATACCCTCAACCGCGAAAATGGTGTTCGGGTAAACCAGCTTAACCCGGGTTGGGTGCTCACCGAAACGGAAACCTTGCGCAAGCGCCAGCATGGGTTGGCAGAAGACTGGTACAAGGATATTCCATCTGTATACGCACCTGCGGGAAGAATTCTGAAGCCGGAAGAAATTGCCGCCGCTGCCGTGTATTGGCTCAGCGATGAAAGCGGTCCAGTTTCGGGCCAGGTGATGGACCTTGAACAATATCCCTTCATTGGGCGTAACCCTCCGAAAGACACAACCACTATCCCTGTATCAAAATAAAAGTATTTATGCCCCAATTAGCAGTATTTCCAAAAGCGTTTATGGTGCCTCTTTGTAAAGACGGTAGCATGAAGGTTTCTGAATGGATTGAACTGGCCGTAAAGCTCGACATCGATGGGCTGGAATGGTATGCCGGTTTTTTAGAAATGAAAGAAGAAAAAAACTGGCTTTCCTTTCGCCGCCAGGTAGAAGATCATGGCAAAACAATTCCGATGATGTGTTGCTCTCCCGATTTCACTCATAGGGATGCGGCCTTTAGAAAAGTGGAAATTGAAAAACAAAAGCGCTGGATCGACATGACCCAAACGTTGGGTGGATTGTATTGCCGGGTATTGTCTGGCCAAAAGCGGCCAGAGCTTTCGGTAGAAGAAGGCGTTCAGCTTGCCGCGGATTGCATCGAAGAATGTCTTCCCTATGCGCAGGAAAGAAACATTACGCTCATCATCGAAAATCATTACAAAGACGATTTTTGGGATTATCCCGAGTTTGCACAAAAGATGGATATTTTTTGCAAACTGGTCGACAGGGTGCAGCATCCTTTTTTTGGTGTGAATTACGATCCGAGCAATACTTACCTGGCGGGAGAAGATCCCATCGAATTATTGAAACGTGTTGCCAATCGCGTGGTAACCATGCACGCAAGCGACCGCTACCTGAAGGAAGGAACTATGGAAGACCTGCGCAGGGAAGAAGGTGGCGCACAAGGATACGCCAAGCGCCTGAGTCATGGTGAAATTGGCAAAGGATTAAATGATTATGATGCGATTTTCTCGATTTTAAAGGGTGTAGGATTTAACAGCTGGATCAGTATAGAAGATGGCGTTGATGGAATGGATCAGTTGGAAAGAAGCGTTGCTTTTGTGCGAAAGAAAATGCAACAATACTGGCCATAGTGCAAATTAAAAATTAGGAATTAAAAATTAAAAATTTAATGAATCAAACAGCTCATCGGTTGCCAGCGAAATGTCTAACCGCCTTTTGTTTACTACTATTTTGTATTGCAGACATGGTTGGTAATGCACAATCTCTAAAGCCAGTTTCAGCCAAAAAGGTAGACCGCTGGATTGCACAACGGGATTGGGCAGGTGGCATAATGCTTTCGCCGCATTTGTCTGTAAACAAAGCTGCTTTTTATGAAGCCTATCACACTAATAAAAAATTATGGGATGCAGCTTTTGATTTCATGAAAACGCATGACCTGGTAACCATCGCCACCGGAAAATACGCCATTATGGGCGACACTGTTTTTGCATCCATAACAGAAGACCCCAGTAAAAAAATGGAAGATGCAAAATGGGAGTCGCATAAAAAATACATCGACTTGCAATACATCATCAAGGGAAAGGAAATTATTGGTGTGGCGGATGCGTCCAAGGCTACCGTTACAAAACCCTATACGCCGGATGCGATGAATTATATCGCAGACGGAACGTATTACACTACGGATTCCGGCACCTTCTTTTTGTTTTTTCCAAATGACGCACACAGGCCGGTAATTAAGGCGGACGGGTATGATGTGGTAAAAAAGATTGTCATTAAAATATTGGTTGCAAAAGCGGAATAACCTAATCTGCCGAATAAAACAGTTTTCATCAAAAAGTTTTTTGTCCAAAATGAAAGAAGAAAATAAATCACCCCGGAGAATTTTTTTACAGAAAATATCCGCAGGATCAGTAAGCCTGGCATTGGCTGGAGGTTTCAGCGAAAAGCTGTTCGCGGGGAATAATACTCCTGAAAATTTAAACTTGCTAACGGGCAACAATGATTTTGTGAGCGATAAAAAATTTGTGCCGGTAATGCTGACGCCCTATAAACAAAACGGGCAAATAGATTTTGATGGATTGTCAAAGCTTACAGATTTTTACCTGGCTGCCGGTGCAAAAGGGCTTTTTGCAAATTGCCTTAGCAGCGAAATGTATAGTTTAAAACCGGAAGAAAGAGTAGCCGTAACAAGGCACGTAGCAAAACGTGTAAATGGTGCTGTTTCTGTTGTAGCAACAGGTTCATTTGGCGACACGCTAAATGACAAAGCAGAATTTACAAAACAGATTTATCATACTGGCATTAACGCGGTGATATTGATTACGGGCCACTTCGCAAAGCAGGAAGAAAGCGATGATGCGCTGATTGCCAACTTTGAAAAGTTTTTCAATCTTACTGATAACATTCCTACCGGTACGTACGAATGTCCATCGCCTTATAAAAGGGTGCTTACGCCTGCTGTATTTAAATACCTGCTTGGCACCAATCGCCTGGTATACCATAAAGACACCACCATCGACTTTGCTAAAGTAAAGGCAAAGATTGACCTGGTAAAAAACAACCGGCTTGAATTTTATGATGCCTGCATTGCCAATGCCACCAATTCGATGCAGGCCGGTGCTAAAGGAATGTCTGCGATCTGCGGAAATTTTTATCCGGAAATCATCAGTTGGATTTGCGCCAATGCTACTAACCCTGCCCGGCAGGAAGACGTGAAATTCATACAGGAGCAGCTTACCAAAACGGAAGACATTATCTCCGCAAATTATTCTTTAAGCGCCAAATATTTTTTACAGAAAAGAGGCGTGCCAATTGAAATAAGCAGCAGGACTTCTTCTTCTTCATTAACTGCGGCTCAAAAGCAAACGCTCGATGGAGTATATACAACTTTCCTTGGCTGGTGCGACAGGATTGGAATAAAGCCAGCGACGATTTAATATTGGGTTTTAAAAAAACAAAGTTCCAGCAAGGGTTAACGTTGCAATAAACCGCTTTACACTTACTCATAATAAAGTCATCAAATGAAGAATATAGTATTTAAGTTACTGTTCGCTTGTATTATCATTCAGTTTTTACCGGGTGATAGCACGGCTCAAACTGCCATCACACCGGCAACCGCTTTGCAAAGCTATTTACACAACGGCGACAAAACCTATCAATGGGAAATTAAAGAAACCTTCAAAATAAAAACAGCAACAGTGTATGCCCTATTGCTTACATCCCAAAAATGGCGGGAATACACCTGGACGCATGAGTTGAGTATTATTGTACCACAGAAAATAAATCATACCGGGGCATTATTGTTTATTACCGGTGGAAGTATTAACGATAAAGGATTGCCGAACTGGAGTGGTAAAGATGATGCGTTGAGAATTGGGTTTAGTGAGCTGGCAGAAAAAAACAATGCTGTTGTTGCCATTTTAAAGCAAACACCCAATCAGCCCTTGTACGACACGCTGGTGGAAGACGCGTTGATTTCATTTACTTTGCACCAGTTTAAAGAAGATCACGATTATAGCTGGCCATTACTTTTCCCGATGGTAAAAAGCGCCACCCATGCCATGGATGCCGTACAGGAATTTTGTACCCGGCAGTTGAATAAAAAAGTAACACAGTTTGTAGTTTCAGGCGCCTCCAAACGCGGCTGGACTACCTGGTTAACCGGCGCTAACGATCCACGGGTTGTTGCCATTGCGCCCATGGTAATTGATATGCTTAATATGCCGGTGAGTATGAACTACCAGGTAAAAGTGTGGAACGATTACAGTATACAAATTGAAGATTATGTAAAACTCGGGATCGTGCAGGACATAGGCTCGGCCAAAACAAATGAACTCACTGCAATGATTGACCCCTACTCGTACCGTAAAAAATTGACGATGCCCAAAATGATTTTTATGGGCACCAACGATGAATACTGGCCGATTGATAATATTAAAAACTATTACGACAGTATTCCCGGACAAAATTTATTGCATTATATCGCCAATGTGGGGCACGATATGGGTGATAAAAAAGAAGCGCTTGCGAGCCTCGGTTCCTTTTTTGCTTTAACGTTGGCAAAAAAAACTTACCCCACCTGTGTATGGAAAACCATTTCCGGAAAAAAGGGAATTGAAGTAAACATCACAGCTACTGCTGATAAATTAACCGATGTAATTGTCTGGTCAGCAGATTCACCGGATAAAGATTTTCGCAATGACAAATGGGAATCAAAAAGCCTCGGCATTAAAAACCAGCATTTGATAAAAGTAAATGAAGCATTTCCAGGAAAAGGGTATCGTGCTTTTTACCTGAATTTAAAATATAAGGATGCAAACGGAAGCGAATACACAGAAAGTACGAGGGTGTTTATGACGGATGAAAAAGAGTTGTTGTAAAGGCTATATGTGGTAACGCCGTCAACAGCCGGGCTTACTAATGATATGTTAATGGTAGCGCATTAACTGTTTATAATTTTTGTTCCAATATTTTTTGTAGCTAAACGTAGCAGGGTTTGCTGTTTTTATTTCTTTTATAAAAATCGGTTTTTCATAATCACCCAGTTCAAACTTATAGAGTTCAATTTTTAACACATGCGACCTTCCCTCATATTCTGCGGCAGTTTTATAGACAATTTTAGAGTAGAAATATGGATTACAATCAATAAACTTATACAATATTGAATAATCATATTTCTCTGAATATTGAGCCTCGCGATATCCCCAGTGTACATTTTTGCCTAGGTTCAAAATCCCTGAAATATCAGGTAAGTAGACAGGAGTATAATTAAAATTCTTTTTCTTTTTTGTGAAAAAGTAAACAACATCGTAGTCGTGATAGTTAAGAATTAGATCTTTAAGTCCATCGTGATTTACGTCGTAAATGTTATAGATGCCATCCCATGCCAATTCATTAAATATAATAGTGTCTTCGGTATTCCTAATCCTTTCTATTATAATTCTATTTTTTGAACTACCACGCAAACCACGCCAAAATTTAAAAGTATTGTCGTTCTGGCTTATCAAATGTTCAAGTCGAAAAGAGCCTGTCAGTGTGCTTTTAGTTTGGCCAGTAGCATTGAAAGGAAGTAAAAAGATAATAAATAAAAAGATGCAAAAAATAGGGTGTGTCATCTGAGTTTCCGCGAACAATTTCTTAACGTGTTTGAAAAAACTTCGGGATGGTTACTAACGCAATCATCCCGGAAGCCGTATTTGTTTTAACGCCCATCTTATTTCTTCTTTGCTGCCTGCATCGCCATTAATTCCTCCATAGTCCAGGGTGTGGTACGGGCGCTGGTGGCTGCCCTTACATCTTTCACTTCATCTACAGAAACTACTTTTGATTTATTGCCAAAACTGTTTCGTACATAACTTAACACCGAAGCAATGTATTCATCAGTTTGTGCCTGCTGCGATAACATTTGGTCAGGATATTTTTTGCCATCAATCGGACCTTTTAAGCCATGCATCAAAATATTAATCAGTACTTTTTTATCGCCATTTACTCTGGCAGAACCTGCCAGCGGCGGGGCAATCATGGAAGTGATACCCTTACCCTCTGGGCCGTGACAAGTGATGCACAATTGTTTAAAATAGCTGGCACCGTGGTACACCAGGTCGCGGTCTTCTCCATCCATACCCATGGTGATGGCCTTTAGTTCACTGTTGGCTTCATCTTTTTCCTGCAGGCTTCTTTCTGCAACTTTAACCAATAAAATATTCGTAGTGTCTTTTGTTTGCAAGCTTTTCAGCAATGCCGAAGCCGTTGGGTTGTTGCTATACCGGAGTGATAAAGCCAGTTGCACCTGCACATTTGCGTCTTTGTCAGCTGTCATGCTTTCCAGTTTCGTCAATATCGCGGCGTTGTTCTGTTTCAGCAAAGGTTCGCTCATGCGGAGCGCTGCTTTTCTTATTTCGGTATCGTCATCCGCCAGTGCAGTTAATACGGTTTTTTCATCTATTGCTTTCAATCCTTCCAGCGTCCACAATGCATGCAACCGCGTAATTGCATCCGGACCCTTTTTCCAGAAAGCCAGTTTTTCACCGAAGCTCTTTTCGTTTAAAGCAATTTTTTTAAGTGCTGGCACTACCGATTGGTCATTGTGTATCACCAGTAATTTCTGTGCATTATCCCGCCACCATCCGTTAGGGTGAGAAAGATAAGCAACCAGTTCAGTATTGGAGGCGCTAAGCAAATGTGGCTGTGGACCTGGTTTATAGCCATCGTGCACCACACGGTAAATACGGCCACGGTTAATATTCTCATCCATTTTTTTTCGCTTTATCTGCGGATGGATATAACTGTCGGGTTTTGTCCAGGCACTTTCCTGTATAATACCATGGTACATGTCGGCTATATACATACAACCATCCGGGCCGGTAGCAGTATTAACAGGCCTGAAATTCATATCGCTTGACGCAAGAAATTCTCTTTTATCATACGCATTGTGCAATATCATGGCGCCTTTTTCATAGGTAGATTTTGCCCTGCGAATTAAACGGCCAACCGGCTCACAAATAAAGAGGTCATTTACCATGGTGGCCGGCAGGCGGTCTCCACGAAATACGGTTTGTCCGCAAGACGCTGTAAAATGATTCAGTGTACTATCTCCCCTTAACCGCTCCTGTCCACCTTGTACATCCGGCGTACCAATGATGGGCCATACCGCATCAAAACTACTGTCGCGTTGATTATCTAAATCCAGTTCTCCATACACAGGATTTTCCTGGAAATTTAAAGCAGGGGTTTCGCCACCGGCAGATGAAAAAAACATCCGGCCATAATTATCCTGGGTTAATCCCCATTGCCCACCGGGTGGGCTTACCAGGCTGTCTGCGACCAGCATACCATTGTTGTACCGAAAGCGAATGGGGTTGCGGGTAACATAAATCCAGTTATCAATATTCCAGATCAGGCCACTTTTTTGGTGTTCCAGGTTGGCTTCGTCGGGTTCATCATTGTGGTACACCTGTATTTTTTCATCAGCAATGCCATCGCCGTTTTTATCCCGGTAACTGTACATGTTGTTGGTGTAAGTTTCGTTTACTACCAGGCGATCATCCAGCATCAGCATCATTCTTGGCAAAATAAGGCTATCGATGTACACGGTATGTTTATCCATTTTGCCGTCGCCATTGGTATCTTCCAACCTGGTAATGCGGCAAACGGGCAGGCGTTCGCCGGTGCCGTTAATGTCCTGCATATAGCTGCGCATTTCGGCCACATACATGGCGCCATTTCCATCCCACACCATGGCGACTGGTTCCTGTATATCGGGCTCGCTTGCTACCAGCTCCATATGATAGCCGGGTGGCAGCTGCATGGTCTTTAAACTTTCTTCAGGGCTAAGCGGAACAGCCGACGGATCGGGAATAATTTTAGCAGGCCTTTCCGGGGCAGGCTCTTCTGTTGGTAAAGGTTGTTGACAGGAAAAAACAGTACAAAGCAATAGTACAATGCAGGCAGCAGAACGAATAGGTTTCATGAATTGATGTTGATGGTTTATTAAGCGGGATGACAGGCATTTCATAGGGACAAACCGGGTGTTGAAGATAAAGTATTTAAAGCAAACATCAGCCATCTACAATAGTGAATGGAAAGAATTTATCTGCTAAAAAATGGTCCAGGAATCAGGTTGAATGAGCAATCGCTTTACACTAAAAGTTATAAGCCAAATGTAGAGCAGGCATAATGATCTCAAAGTGTTTGAGACCTTGATTAGAGTCAATAGCCAGCGGAATACAGTTAGCCATATTTGTAACGGGAAGTATAATAACCGGGACGATTTATGAATAGGTTATTTAGCAGTCAAAGTTTTTCCCTTCACCACTTTGGCCCTGTGTTGATAATAGTATAATACGCATCTTCTCAGCTGCTCTGCCAATACAAACCTGGGATTGTCCTGGCTGAATATTTCACCGGTTCTTTCATTTGGATTGAAATCTTTGGCGCATAAAATATCATATACCTTGAACAATTTGATTCCTAAAAAATCAATCATGTATCGTTGGCGTACTAAAATGCTGCTGAACACTTCGCTCTTTTTCCTGGTTTTGATACCGATGCAAATACCAAAAGTGCGGGTGTCATCTGTGCTTAAATTCTTAACGAGGTAAGTTTTTAAATTCAGGCCTTCCACGCAGTTGTCTTCTACCTGGAAGTTAAGTTCATTGGCCGCATGCCGCATATTGATTTGAAATTCTTCAAGCAGTAAATTCCATTTTTCCTTGTCTTTTTCTTCAATGCCTTTTATCAAAATTGTTTTCCAGGAAGTACAGCAAAGTTGGGTGATACCTGTATGCATACAAAGCCGGCACAATTGAATTAAAAACGGCACGCTGAATAATTCATCCCGCCGGTAAATACCCAGCCAGTATTTGTCGTTGTAACGGTTAAGGCCTTCGTAGTAGGGAAGATTAAAGGGCGGCAACACTACAGGGCTTGCTGCAGGTTGTATGTTTAAACCATCGGAGTTAAACAGTGCAAACAAGTCATCGCCGTTTGCCAGTTCTGTATCAATGAATTTATCCGGATGTTGCAGAATAATGGCTTCAATTTTTTTTGTAACCGATGCAATGTCATTGGTATGGCTAAGCATATTCCATTCGTACACTACGTTGGTTTTGGGAAAGCGGATAACCAGGTGCCAGTAATTTTCTATGGAGGGTGTGGCCACCCAGTTGATATTACCGTTAAGGATGGGCGTAAAGCTTTGATTATTGTCGCAAATATTGATCTTTAACCTGGGCGTATAATCAATAGAAGCCAGCACGTTTTTATAAATGGGTTCGCTTAACCAGCTGTCGCCGATAAATACACTAGCGGCAGGGTAAGAGCTGCAGATATTGGGATGTTTGCACTCATCTTTTTCGTATGTTACTTCCAGCTTGTCCAGCTCAGCGGTAAAGGGCTCTACGCTGTAATGTTCCATGTCTACCAGCAATTGCTGCCGCAATCCAAAATGCACGTCCCGTATGCGTACTTTATTTACAGCCAGTAAAATATTGTATAAATTGGCAGGCTCAATAATGCCGCCACGAAAGTTTATAAATATGGTGCTAATCATAACTCAAACATACTAATTAAATGAAAGAAATGGTGGGCAACACAAATAGAATTCCTTGACGAGCCAACTTTTACAAGGGCGCTATAAAAGCGTGTAGACGTGTCGTTGCAATAAGTGGGTGCTGCTTAGCCCTGAATTTCTTTCCGCAGTTACACCATAAAACAAAAAATCGACCGCGTATTTTATAGCTTTTCAGTACATCATTTTCGGAAATACTTTTGATTGTAATCTATTGCTTTTTTCTTTTCCATGCTGCTTTCTTCAGCAGAAATGGATGTTCTTATGCTTATAATGCCGCAGCATATAACGGTGGCGAATTCATCCTGGTCTTTTATACCCAAATCATTTATAAGATGCAATAACCATTATATAGTTTGATTCAATTCTCTAATCACATAACTCGTACTCCTTCCTCCACCCTCTTCTCTCACTAAAATTGTCTTGTGCATCAAATCCTGAATATCCCTTAGTGCAGTATCCTGGGAGCATTTGGCAATGGCTGCCCATTTGGAAGTATTTAGTTTTCCTGTAAAACCATCCAGCAATTTATTAGTCAGCAGTACTTGGCGGTTGTTTAGGAAATTCTCAATGAGAGGATAGTATTTGTCCCGGTTTGACAGAATGAGTTGTTGATTTTCAAAAAACCTGATACTGTAACCGTTTGAGCTTCTTTGAACCTTTTTGATACAAGAACGCTATAATTTTATCAATCGTAATCAATGCCCTATCAAAAGCTTTATGAAGATTTGGGCACAATGTGATTCCATTTATGATAGTATCATTATAGTTTTTGCTGAAAGGGATAATATGGCAACCATCAATCATAGAAACAGAAATTGCGGCATCTGTTTTTATCCTAGAAATGCAGTGAGTAGTGTTATAACTTTTTTGGAATTTCTCTTTTAAATATGCACCCTCAAATAAAACCCGGTTAAGAAAGACCTTTTTAGATCGTTGAAGGAGCAACGAGTGCTGGAACATTTTAACTTTTCCCAATTGTGTAAACCTTTTTCCGCATTGAAATAAGAAATAACTTTTCGATGCCAGACTTTTGCGGCTTAAAGTTAAAAAGTGAAAGCAAAAATATTACTGGCCTTGGTATTATCGCCATTTGCGTTAGCTGCCCAGCAACCTAAGGATACCATTAAAATAAATGTTTTAAAAGAAGTTACTGTAACAGGCATAAGAACGGTACGGGGTACTGGCCATATGCCCGAAATAAAAGACGGGATTATTTATGCCGGCAAGAAAAACGAAGTGATATTGATAGATAGTTTAGATGCAAATAAAGCAATCAATAATACCAGACAGATTTTAGGAAGAGTTCCGGGGTTAAATATAGTTGAAACTGAAACGGGCGGCTTTACTGCAAATGGTATTGCTACCCGTGGTTTAAACCCAACTCAAAGTATTGAAATGAATACCAGGCAAAACGGATATAATATCAGTGCGGATGTATTTGGATACAATGAAGCGTATTATATACCACCCATGGAAGCTGTTAGCCGAATTGAAATGGTAAGAGGCGCCGCTTCTCTTCAATTTGGTTCACAATTCGGGGGAATGGTAAATTATGTGGTAAATGAAGCGCCAAAGAACAAAGTTTTTGAGTTAAACAGTTCTGTAACAGGTGGCAGTTTTGGTTTATTAAATTCATACAATTCAATTGCCGGTACTAAGAACAAATTTAGTTACTATGGCTTCGCACAATATAGAACACTGGATGGATGGAGACCGAACAGTAGTCAAAAACAATTGTCGGCATTCGCAAAAGTTCAATATACGGCTTCTGAAAAATTCAACGCGGGCATAGAATATTCTTTACTTCGCAACAGAATAAAAATGCCCGGCGGCCTTACAGACAGTATGTTTGCCAACAATCCACGGGCCTCCTTCAGGGCCCGCAACTGGTTAAAAAGTCCATGGAATATTGTGGCGGCGTATGCTAATTATAGTATTTCGGCTAACACTAACCTTCGTATAAAATCTTCTTTCCTGTTTAGTAATCGTGCGCTGGTTTGGCGCAATGAAGATGGTGGCGCCGGTGCCCTGGATGAAATAAATCCGGCAACAGGTGAATATGTAAATCGTGAAGTAGAAAATGAGGATATGCACAACACCACAACAGAAATAAGGCTGCTACACAACTACAAACTGGGCAAAACAGAAAATACCCTGGCCGGAGGAGTGAGATATGCGTATGCCTGGTTTAAAAGGCTGGGCGGTGGTGAGGGAACCACAGGAACTGATTTTAATTTGTCGGTTAACGGTGCTTATGAATACGATCTTGATTTTACGACGACTAATATTGCCCCGTTTATAGAAAATATATTCAGGTTAAGCAATCATTTGTCTGTTACTCCCGGCTTCCGTTTCGAGTATCTTAAAAGCACGGGTAAGGGTTACAAAGAAGAAGATGGAAACAAAATAATTACCAATGAAAGCAGGCAAAGAAACATACCATTGTTTGGCATAGGGGCTGAATACAAGATATTTTGCAACACAAATATCTACGGTAATATAAGCCAGGCTTATCGCCCTATTGATTATTCGCAGCTAACAGGTTTCGGCATCACTTCCAAAATTGATCCTTATCTTAAGGATGCCAACGGCTTTAATTCAGACTTCGGATACAGGGGCACGGTAATGAACTACCTGAATTTTGATATTGGCCTTTTTTACCTGGCCTATAATAAAAGAATAGGTACAGTATTGATTAACCCGGGCACAGCAAATGAGTATACTTTACGTACCAATGTTGCCAACAGCACACATAAAGGTTTGGAAAGTTATATTGAGTTTAATCTTCTTAAATATTTAAATACCAATTCCATTAAAGGACTAAGTATTTTTAACTCGCTTTCTTTTATCAATGCAAAATATACAAGTGGTGAGTTTAAAGGCAATCGTGTTGAAGCGTCAGCAAAATACATCAGTAGGGTTGGAGCAACCTATTCCAATAAAAAACTCTCTTGTACAATTCAGGTAAACAATGTGGGTGATGCATTTGGTGATGCATCCAACATAAAAGAAAGTGCCGATCCGGTGGCTGGTTATATCCCTGCCTACACAGTAATGGATTTGAGTGCGACCTATAAATTCAGCAGGTATTCATTGAAAGCGGGCTTAAACAATTTTACTGGTAAAGCTTACTTTACCCGCCGTACTGATGAATATCCGGGCCCCGGTATCATACCGTCAACAGAGAGAAGTTTTTACGTAGGGATAGCTGCAAAATTTTAAATTATTGTACCAGGGTTAATCTATAGTACAGGATTCCACGGGTGGTTTTCAGCCTGTTCATATTTGCTCGAGCTTACAAAGCATCATATATTTTCAAACCGGTTTCCAGCATTGTATGATCGTTCTTTTCTTTACAGGATAAGCCTGCGGAGATAGCCGAAAGCCTCGCCGCTTGCACCAGCGATATCATAGGGAATAACATTGAGTTCTTTTGATTTATCAAATACCTGGTCGTTGGCAACATATAAAAATTCAGCTTCTTGATCTACAAAGTTTTTGATAAGCTATGCGCATGCAATCCTGTCAATCATGGGTCGTTCTCTTGTTATCCATTTCATACAAATGTTTTATTGTGATGTAGTATAAATCATCAGTTGTGCCACCTTACCCGCTCGGGCACGTTCAGCAACAACAAAAAGTTTTAACCGCGGAATGAGCAGCGATGTTCTTGCACCATCGCTGGTTGCAATGTTTGCAATTTGTTTATATGATGCCTTTTCGTCCTGTTGAAATATGTTTATAAATCCACCGCCGCCACTTACATAGATTCTTTTTGTTGCATCATCAAAATATAAATCATCCACATCATTTACCATAAGGCAATTGCCGGTTTCTTTTCCTGTTTTGCTGTTTAGTATGACCAGTTTGGCGGGATGGCGATAACCAATAAATGCAGCCTGAGTGACCGTGTCGACGGCCATCGGAAAATTAGCGGTAGGCGTGTTTCTTGTCCATTTGCTGATCAACTTTAATTGCATCAGATCAATTGCTGCAATCATGTTCTTATCAGGTAAATTAGCCAATAACAGGTTTGCTTTTTTATCTAGCTGAAATCCTTCCGGATGTGCAGGTAATTTCACATCGCCTGTTTGTTGATGGGTAGCAGCATCTATCATTGCAATGCCACCATCACCATAACCCACATAAATTTTTTGACTAACGGAATCATATCTTACATCATCTGCATCCGAACCTAAATGAACAACGGCCGTTTGTAGAAAACTTGCTGCGTTATAAAAATAACAATCACCGTTACCCCCATTGGCGATAAATATCTCATTAGTCTGGGGAATATACCCTACTCCCTGCGGTTTATCCAACCCTTTAATGGAATGTACTAATTTTCCATTTTCAATATCCACTACTTCTACCGTATTATTACCCAAGGCTGCTATATAAATAGTCTTATCTTTTAGATTTACATCCATATGATCGATGCGCCCTTTTAAACCAGGCATAACAATCACCTTCTCAAATTTCAGGTAGTCAGTTCCAAAAGTTGGCTGTGCCTTGCAACTAATAAGAGGGTTGCAAAGCGCTAGCAAAACCAATAGCACACTGGTTAGTTTGATACTGCCCTTGTTGATAGAAGTCTTTTATGAATGGCTTTACATTATCATACCGGCCGGTTTAGTTTTGCCCGTTTTATCCAATGCGGCTTTCAATCCTTTTGCCAGTTGCGCTGCATTTCCCACCCCCCAATAATGCAGGAAAAAAATTCTTGGTTGTTCATGTACCATGTGATTGTGTATTGCTACTACTTCAATCCCATTTTCAACCAGGGCTTTAATAACGGCAGATACTTCATCTTCCAGCATGGTAAAATCGCCTGCTACTGCTGCATGATCAGGAGTGCCTTGCCAGGCAGCCCAGGTATTGAAACCGAAGAAGGTGGTGATGGTTACACCGTGTTCTTTAAGACTTACATCCGGTCTGCCGATGGTGTATTTGTAAACACCTTTAGTCCATTCGCCTTTTGAGCCAATTATACTATCCAGCATTTTTGGATCAATGGTTGTTACAACACTGTCTGCAGGCGCCGTAGCAGGGTCATGTCCCCTGGAAGTCTTCACCGCATCAAACACCGCCTTTATTTTTTGTGCCATCTGTTCCGTGGTGCCCGCCCCCCCCAAATGCATATAAATAATATTGGGATGGTTGCGTACAAAGTGATTGTGAATAGCAGAGATGGTAAGCCCCTGCCGGATGGCTTCCTGCTGAACAGGCTTTAAATCATTCTCCGTTAAAATGATATCTCCCATCACCATAGCGCCTTCGGCAGAAGGCGTAAATGCGGCCCAGGCGCCCAGGCCCATTGACGGAATAATTTTAAAGCCATCTACTTCTACATTCAAATCGTTTTGTGGAATTGTAATTTTATATTCCCCATGATTTTCTTTGCCCTTCTTCCCGGTTACCCGTTCAATGGTTGCAATATCCAACGGACTAAACTTGTTTTGCTTTTCATCCATGGTTTTCTCCTGCGCGACAGTGGTTTGAGAAACGGTTGCCAGCATTGCGAATAACGATGACAACAGTAGTACTTTTTTCATGATGGTTATTTATTTAGATAGTTTAATAGCAACTTTTGTACCCGCTTTAATTTCTAAATCCCCTTTAACACCAATGTATCGACGTCTTTTAATTCCCTAAATAATGCCTGTTTGTCTCCCATATTAAAGCCTGCTCTTGCATCAATAAATGGAATTGTATTGTTGGATACTTTTATTTCAAACTTTGTTTCCAAAGTAGTCGCTACCGCATATGTTGGCTCTACCAATGATTGTTACGTTATAAGAAAATATGCTTATGGGATGATCGAATTGTTTATTCACTTTTTTATTATTAATTGTAAAGCAGATTTTGCATTAATCGTTGTTACGTAAGCCATCAGCTAACCCACCTCATCATTTCTAAGTTTCACCCAATTTTGTGGCAGCAATTCATGGAGATTGGATGAGTTGTAAAGGTGCATTCTTTCCAGTATATTTTTGAGCCATTCATATGGATTAATCTTATGC
>JBBQWL010000025.1:0-99559 GCA_038210625.1 Chitinophagales bacterium
ACACAGTCATAACAAATTCAAAAGGTAACAAATCAACTTTCGTAATTACAACACACAGCGAAACGCAACCATTTGTTATAAAAGATTACAAGTTTGAAAAATCGACGAAAGGAGGAACAAGATTAGAAGTAATTGTAAATAAGAATTTACCAAAGCAAGAAAGAATTCTAAATATCATTTCGGCAAGATTTCTTCACGACCCAAAATTTATTGTTTCCATTAACAAACAAAGTGTACCTCTTGAACAAATGTCGGGGCTGATTAACTCTGAAAAAATTGTAGTGAATGAAAACATAATAATTGAGGCACATTTCATTGATTCACAAAAAGCAGCACGGTCAACAATATATCAAGGAATTGCATTTTGGCAAGGCGGTCGTTTAGTAGGTGAGCCCTCATGGATTTTGGGACAGGAATTTATGCTTGATGGGAGAACAAAATATGCAAAGCGATACACCGTTGTTGTAAGAACAAATGACTTAGCCGAATATATTTTTGAAGACTGGACAGGTTTTCAAAAAGTAGAAGTAATGAATGAAGTTTATAGACAGGTTGGTGAGTGAAAGAGGTAGAATTACAATATGTACATTTGACCAACTTGTTGCTACTGCCGAGAAAAGATTATTTGGACTTAGAACAAAATTGAGTGAGAGATATGACGATATTCCCGGCATGGAGCTTTTCAAAAGGCAAGGAAAACAAATGAAGGTAGATTTTACCACAAACGGAACGAATAGCTAAATATTGGAAAGAAGCAATGCCCGAACAACAAAACATAGAGTATAAACAAAGCTGGCACGATGATTATCTGAAATGGGTTTGTGGGTTTTCTAATGCACAAGGCGGTGTAATATTCATTGGTAAAGATGATAATGGGAATGTAATTGGCATTGCTGATTATAAGAAACTGATGGATGATATACCCAACAAGATTAGAAATACAATGGGTATTACGGCAGAAGTAAACCTGCATGAAGAAGAAGGCAAATATTTTATTGAAATTGTAACGCATCCTTATTCTGTTCCCATTTCAGTAAGGGGCAGATATTATTACCGTAGTGGCAGCACCAAACAAGAATTAACAGGAGCGGCACTCAATGAATTCCTTTTGAAGAAATCAGGCAAAACATGGGATGACGTAATTGAAGCAAGGGCAACATTTGACGACATTGATGAAAAAACGGTAAAAATATTTCTTGCTGCTTCTAAAAATACCGGTCGCCTTCCGGAAAATGACGGGCTTGATTTGCCTGATTTATTTGAAAAATTACGGCTTACTGAAAACGGACAACTAAAAAGAGCAGCCATTATTTTATTTGGCAAAGACCCCGGAAAATTTTATCCAGGTATTTATGTAAAGATTGGCAGATTTGGAAAAGATGATACAGATATTATATTTCAGGAAACGGAAGAAGGAAATTTAATACTGTTACTGCAAGCCGTTTTAAATCAACTCAACCATAAGTTTCTAATACGATCAATTGGATTTAAAGGAATGCACCGCATTGAAAAAGGAGAATATCCTTTAGCCGCCATTCGTGAAATGTTATTGAATGCACTTGTACACCGCAACTACATGGGAGCACCCATTCAAATCCGTGTGTATGACGACAAAATAAGTATTTGGAATGAAGGTTCTTTACCAGCGGGTTTGACATTGGCGGCATTGAAACGTTCCCATTCTTCAAGACCAAGAAACCCGATTATTGCAGATGTGGCTTTCAAAGGTGGATACATTTATGCCTGGGGTCGTGGCACTATTAAAATTTTTGACACTTGTAAAGAAGCAGAATTGCCTGAACCAGAAATGCAGGAACAAGATGGCGGTTTTAGTATTACTCTTTTCAAAAATAATTTGACACAGGAACAGTTAATAAAATTGGGGCTTAACGACCGGCAAGTAAAGGCTGTAATATTCGTTAAAGAGAAAGGAAAAATCACCAATAAAGAGTATCAGGAAATGAATAAAACTTCTGACAGGACAGCATTGAGGGACTTGGATAACCTTATTGAATTGAATGTTTTTGTGAAGGAGGGTGAAAAAAAGGGAACCACTTACAAACTGAAGTTTGGCGGATAAATGGCGGATATAATCAGAATTTGGCGGATAAATGGCGGATATAAAACTAAATATAGCATGGCACAAATTGCACATTGATTGCACAAGCATTGCACAATTGAGGGAAACGATGGCGAATATGTTGAAGTGAAATGGGCTCAATGGGCTCACGATGGGCTCATAATGGGCTCAATGGGAAGTGAGTAGTTAGTATTGATTCAACTAAAAAGTATGAATGAGAATCTCTCTAATCAAATTCAGCTCTTCAAATCTGTTTTTAAAGGCAGGGAAGATGTATTTGCGGTTCGTTGGGAGAAAGAAAGTAAGAGTGGCTACATGCCTGCCTATTTCTATGACCCATATATGTATCGGGCTCATAAAATAAAGGGTGGTACTTTCCAGAATTATAAAGACAAAAGCTACCTAAAACTTACTGATAAGGAAATTGCAAAGCACCTGAACGGTGGACAACTCATTGGCATTTATCCTTTGCTTTCAGATAACTCATCGTGGTTTTTAGTTGCTGATTTTGACAAAGAAAATTGGATAGCCGAAGCAACATTGTTTATTAAATATTGTCAGCAAAAAGGATTTCCTGCATATCTGGAACGTTCCCGTTCGGGAAACGGTGGTCATGTTTGGCTATTCTTTGAACAACCCTATCCGGCAATCAGGAGCAGGAAAATTTTTATTTCAATACTTGAACAATCAGGGGCATTTTCAATGTTTGACAAAAGTTCAAGTTTCGACCGATTATTCCCCAATCAGGATTTTCTTTCGGGAAAAGGTTTAGGAAACCTGATTGCCTTACCACTTTTCAAAAAAACTTTTGAACAAGGGAATAGTTGCTTTATTGATGCAGACACTTTAGAACCAATAAAAGAACAGTATGAATTTCTGAAAAATATAAAGAGGATTTCCATTTTAGAATTAGACAAATTTTATCAATCAGTTTCAACATCCACTTTCTCCACTCTGCCAATAGCAAACAATGGAAAATCAATCATCGCATTAAGCAATGAAGCAAGAATCAGTCGTGAAGGAATGACAACTACATTAATAAATTTTCTGAAAGAAGAATTAAATTTCGCAAGCACAGCGTTTATCATCAAAAAGAAAATTGGTAAGAATACTTTCGGGACTGAGCGATATTTCAAATTTGTAACAGAAACGGAAAATGAAGTTGTCGTTCCAAGGGGTTTTATTGGAAAGTTAATTCGTTTTTGCAGAGAGAATAAAATTGAACATGATTTCATTGATGAACGAAAAAAGCAAAAATTAATTCCTTATTTATTCAATGCCCAGCTAAGAGACCATCAGCAAACAGTTGTAGAATCAATTGCTAAGAAGGAATTAGGAGTAATTGTAGCCCCACCCGGTTCGGGCAAAACAATTGTTGCATTAAAAATAATTTCGGATAAACAGCAACCTGCCTTAATCATTGTTCACAGGAAACAATTAGTTGAGCAATGGACAGAAAGAATTGAAACTTTTCTGTGCATTCCAAAAAATGAAATTGGAAAAATTGGGCAAGGCAAAAGCAAGGTTGGAAAGAAAATTACAATAGCAACAATTCAAAGTTTATCAAAGGAACTTGGAAAGGCTGATACAGAAAATATTCTAACGGCATTCGGAACAATTATCGTTGATGAGTGTCATCATATACCAGCCGAAACATTTAGAAATACTATTTCAAAACTCCACACATTTTATCTCTATGGTTTAACGGCAACTCCATTCAGAAAATACAATGACGGCAAACTAATTTTCATTCATTTAGGTGAAGTAATTGCTGAAATTAAATCTAATGAAATCAGCAATTCACAACAAGCGAAAATCATTATCAGAAATACAGAACTTGATATTCCTTATAATTCAAAGACAGACAAGTTTGAAACATTATCAAAAATATTAGTTCATGATTCTGCAAGAAACAAACTTATCCTTGAAGATGTAAAAACCGAAATAAACAAAGGCAAGAAAGTAGTTATTATTACTGAGCGTAAGGAGCATATAGATTCGCTATATCAATACCTGAAACAATCTTATGAGGCGATAACACTAAGTGGAGACGATTCTGAAATCAATAAAAATTCAAAATGGAAAATTTTAAAAGACGGAAATTATCAGGTATTAATTACAACAGGACAATTTTTTGGTGAAGGAACTGATTTGCAAAATGCAAACTGCTTGTTTCTGGTTTATCCGTTTTCATTTGAAGGCAAGCTAATTCAATATATCGGCAGAGTTCAACGGTCGGAAGTAACACCAACAATTTATGATTATCGTGATATTAAAATTGACTATTTGAATAAATTGTTTCTTAAACGAAACACTTATTACAGAAAGATTGATAAACAAGCAACGCTAATTTATGAGCCAACAGAAGAAATCGTTAATTCAAAAAATATTACCACAATTGAAAAGGAAATAAAAGTTCCGATTGAGAAGCTTGAATTTCGTTATGGCAGCGTTACTTTTAAATATCTGATTCAGGAAACAAAAGCAGAACTTGAATTTGAAATAGAAAATCTTGCAGTAAGACCTGAGTTCGAAGTTCTGAAACCTTATTTTGCAAAAGCACTTAAATCAAAGAATATAAAAGTTGACATACATGCCGAGTTTGAAAAAAGTAAACTGGTTTCTCAGTTGGCAACTTCTACTGATATTGAAAAAATAAACCGGGAAGTAATTGAAGGGGTGAAATTCAAATTTATTACAAAGAATTTTTTCGGACAGAAACAGATAACTGAAGAAAATCTTTTAACGGCAACGGAACTGCAAAATGGCAAGCAACAACTTTATTCAGATGGACAACAACTTTTAGACGATATTCTAAAAAATAAAGATTTTAAACATTCGCAGCAATTACGTTTTTTGGCAAACAGGCATGAGGGAACGCATTTAAAAATCAGATTTGTGTTAAGCCCCTTTTCATTCGTATTTCTACTATCAGGCGAACAACATTTCCATATCATTTTAGAAACACTTGATACAGAAGAAGCAACCTATTTGTGGCATACTGACAAAAACAAGCAAGCCCTCATAAACAAAGTAAAAGAAATTGACCAGCAGTTGGATATGATACGCAATAAAGGCAGACAAACATTTTTAGAAACAAATCCTGGAAACTTTTCAAGAATATTACATGACTATTCAGACAAAAAGAAAGGGTTTATTATTTGGAAAGATTTATTGGAAGAACAAATTGTATGATACATAAAGCCAATAATTGCACCATGACTTGAAGACAATAGGCGAAGTCATTAATAGCCAACGCACCAACTCAGGCACATTTGCAAGGCACACAAAGCCGACACACAGAAGCCAACCTTGCAAAAGAGCCTGCTTTGTGCTAACGCACAGGCAATATTCTGCGGGTGGACACAGACCCGCATTGTAGATGACCGAGGAGAAAGGGCGTAAAAAACGCAGCGGTAAAATATGCATGGCAAAACGCCGGATAAACTCCGCGTTACTAAGCGTCATCCCTTTTTTGCAGCCATTGCTTTTATAATCTTTGTAGCTAAACGTGGTGCTGCTTTCATCCACCTGTAGCAAACGATGATTGCTGATGGCGATTTTGTGGGTGTACCTGCCCAGGTATTCAATAACCTGCTGCGGCCCGCCAAAGGGCAGTTTGGCATACACTACCCAGTTTTTAGCAAACAAAGTTTCTATCAGCACTTTATCGGTGATGCCTTTTTGCCTTAACAAGGCGACGTACTTTGCACGGTACACTTTGCTGAGTGCTTTTGCCGGAAACAAATATTTACCATTGGCAGTAATGGTTTTAAAATATCCTTTCGCATTAATATAAGTACAGCTGTTTGCGTTGTGTTAGGGATGTGTTTTGCTGAAGGAATATATGGTCAATCTGACAGCATAGATATTTTTTTGAAAAAGGAAATGCAGAATTTGTAATAACCGGGGCTAACAATGCAACTTTTACAATGTGCAGGCAGCTGTACCGTTTAGGGCCGGGCGTTCAATTTCCAGCATTAGTTCATAACTTCAGCAAAATAATTTAACCGGGTATTTGTGCCGGGCTGTACAAGCATTGAATTCCATTTCTACGCAAAGCCTGTACGTTAGCAACCACCTTTTGGGGTACATTCTTTAAATTTGACGATGAATTTTTTAGACAAGACGAGACAGATATTAAAATCGAAGTTTGACTTAATAAGAAATGAAAATCTTAAAAAGAACCTGCTCAATGCGCTGCCGTTTTGGGCTGGTGCTTTTTTATCCGGCGGAGTAGCCGTGTTGTATGCAAAATTGTTTTTTTTGGCCGAAATGGGAATGCATCGCATTTACGAAAAAACAAGTTGGGCATTTTTCATCATCACACCCTCCTGTTTTGTTTTAGCCTGGTGGATTGTTTCAAAATATGCACCCTATGCAAGAGGCAGCGGTATTCCCCAGGTAAGCGCTGCTATTGAATTGTCCAATCCCAAACATGCTTACAAGGTAAATGTGCTGCTTAGTGTCAGGATAATATTTATAAAAATAATTTCCAGCCTGATTGTAGTTTTTGGCGGCGCCGTAATTGGCAGAGAAGGACCCACCATTCAAATTTCTGCTTCTATTTTTAAAAAAATAAATGATTTATTGCCTGCCTGGTATTCAAAAATTTCTAAACGTAATATGATCGTTACGGGTGCAGCCGCAGGTCTGGCAGCTGCATTTAATACGCCCTTGGGCGGTATTGTTTTTGCCATTGAAGAACTCACCAAAACGCATTTCAGTTTTTTTAAATCCGCATTGCTTACCGGGGTTATCATTTCCGGGCTTACGGCATTGAACTTTTTAGGTCCTTACCTCTATTTGGGGTATCCAAGTTTAGGCGATATGCCATCCTGGATAATCCTTTTAACCATTCCGATAGCTATTATCACAGGATTTGCCGGCAGTGCAATGGGTAGCATCATTCTCTTCATTTTCAAAAAGAAAAAAGTTTTGAAAAATGATTTCCAAAAAATTATTTATGTGGCTGTTTGCGGGCTGATTATTGCAACACTTGCTGTTTTTGTGGATGGTCAAATCCTCGGTTCAGGAAAAGAAATAATGGTAAATACTTTATTCACCAGCGAAAAACATGTAGAATGGTATTTGCCTATTTTAAGAATTTTTGGACAAATAGCCTCTTTTTCAACAGGAGCTGCCGGTGGTATTTTTGCACCGTCACTAAGTGCCGGTGCCAGCATTGGTGCAGTATTTTCAGGCTGGTTTCATCTGTCTGACACGGAAACCAACCTGGTTATTTTATGCGGTATGACAGGTTTTTTAACAAGTATTACAAGAAGCCCATTTACTTCTTCCATTCTTGTTTTAGAAATGACCAACAGCCACAACGTTATTTTTTATATCATGTTGACAGCATTGTTGTCCAATTTAATTGCAACATTAGTGAGCAGGCATTCCCTTTATGACCATTTGAAAGACCAATACATAAGCGAGATACATAAAGGCGAAATGCAACAAATAACAGAATAAAGAAAAAAAGGAACCCGGCTACAATACTTTGCCAAAAGCCAGCTCAATGTAAATTGTAAAAATGTAAAAAGCAAACGCCGTAGGTATGTACTTATTACCGGGGTTTGTTACGGGATTACCGGCAATCTGCTGCTTAGTTTAAAACTTACTTATAAACAGGCCCCGGTTTAACAGCAAAGTCATTGAATGTTATTGATGCGCTTCCTGGATTTTTACCTGCACAAACTTACCCAGCACCGTGTACCGTTTATTTAGCTGCACCCGTAAATATTGATTGCCACGAAGTTCAATGGTACCGGTATTTTTTGATGGAAAACTATCTATTGCGAACGGCTTTGTCAGCAGGGTTTCCTGTAACGGCGATAGCTTCGTTTTTAATGGAAACTCAGCAATAAACTCCAATACTTCTACAGTTTCCGCCAGTAAAACATTCTCAGGGTTTAGCAGCTGTTCTTTATAATGCAGTAAAGCGGAATCTTTGGTACTGTTGAGCCTGCTAATTAAACTGTCCTGGATAAAAACATCCGTATAAATACTCCCGATTTTTACAACCATTTGTGTAGTATCTATAGCAGATAATAAACTTTTGCTTGCAGGGCTCATGCTCAATGCGGTAGCCACTTCCCGGTAAAAAGCAGCCCTCAGGTTGCCAGTCAGGCGCATACTGTCGCTACAATTGGATGAATTAACAACCGTCATCAAATTGAAAGGATATTTGCCTTTGGATGTGTCCAAAATATTAACGCCTTTATTAACATTAATTTCATGCTGGTTATTGATGCTGCCAATATTAATTTTGTCTTGCGGTTGTAAATAAAAAGCGTTGGTAAACAAGGTTGTTTTTGTACATGCTTCATAATACCTCTTCCACTCAGCTAAATCTTTGTTGTAATTACTATGCGGTATATAGGTACTGTTGCTGACAGGATCAAGGGTTAAAGTACCTTCTTTTTGCTGGCAGTACATGCAAACAGTACGTTACATGAATACAATAAAATGCAGGTTTTAGTATGGGCAAACATAGCAAGGAATAATTGGTGAAGAAGATGGTTTGTTAAATGTAAAAAAATATTCCTAAAACGTTGAATATTTATGAGGCAATCAATTTATAGCTTTGTTTACCGCCTTCCGGCGAAATCTGCTGACCTGGTGCCGGGCGTTACCAATGCAAGCCTGTAGCAAGCCCTGCATATTTATGTTTCCCTGACAGGGAATGATAAATTGTGCCAGGCATGGCAATTGGCAATGCATGGGCTTTAAATGTTTTGCCGGCAAAATTAGCACTGAACTAACTTTGGTCGTGCGGAAACGAAGTTCATTTAGTGTTGAGTTGATTGCGGTCAAAATTGCTTCACGCCATATGTGTTCCCGCTTACAATTATGCAATAACCAACCTATAGCAATACCAGTACGTTGTATCTACATTATCATCACCTGATATCAAGCCTCTCCTGATTTTATTTGGCTTTTAGTTATTATCTTCATCACCAATAATGATATACCGGCTTTATAATTGGCGCCTATGTGTAAATTTAATTTTCTAAATAATAGTATGAGCAAGACTAAACAAATGAAGCAGTGTACAACACAAAATAATGGAGCGCCTGTATTAATAATGGTGATGCTGTTACTGGTACTGTCATTATACACAAAAGCGCAAACAAGCTTTACGGCAGGCGAGTTAAAACTGGGCATCAACCAGGAGGGAAGTGTAACTGAAATTACGAATACTATAGTGGGCAAAAACTATTTGGCGAAGGATACAACTGCGCCTTTAATGATATTGGTAAGTAACAATACCCGGTACCTGCCATCTGCCATGCTTTATAATAAAACCCAACATAAAATTACTTTAACCTATAAAGCAGCCGGTGTAAGTATTGATATTAAAGTGCAACAAAAGGCAGGTCATCTTGTGATGGAAATTATAAACGCAGCACCTGCCGAAAAAATAGATGCTGTAATATGGGGGCCCTATCCAACTATAATTAATAAAACAGTGGGTGAAGTAATTGGCGTGGTACGGGATGGCAATATATCTATCGGTATACAGGTGCTGAATATAAAAACACTGGGCGGCAATTATCCCAACAGCGAAGGCAGTACAGATCAACGGGGTATTGCAGCCGTTAGCAAACCATGGGGAAGTGTACTACAGGCGTATTCCATTAACCGCAACCGCAACCGAAGGGTGGATGCATGGGGCGGCCAGTTTAAAAATATGCCGGTAGCGGCGATGAAGGGCGAATCGGTAGTGGGCAGTAAAATAGCTTTCTTCACTTGTGATGAAGCAAAAACACTGGACAGGTTGGAGCAAATTGAACTGGCGGAAAACCTGCCCCACCCAACGATAAAAGGGGTATGGTTTAAAAAATCTTCCCTGTTCGGCAGGTCTTATATCATCTCTTCTTTCAATGAAAAAAATGTTGATGAAATGATTGGCTATACCAAAAGGGCTGGCTTGATTTCGCTATACCACGAAGGGCCATTTAAAAGTTGGGGACATTTTATATTGGATAGTACACAGTTTCCTAACGGCAAGGCCGGATTAAAACAATGTGTAGATAAAGCCCACGCCGCCGGTTTAATGATGGGCATGCATACGCTGACTAATTTTATCAATACCAATGATCCATACATTACACCCGTACCCGACGATCGGCTAAGTGTTACCGGTACTGCTGCATTAACAAAAGATATTGATGCTGCAGCCAACAAGATAGAAGTGGCATCGCCCGAGTATTTTAACCAGCAGCAAAACAATAGCCTCCACACGATAAAAATTGACAAAGAACTGATACGTTACAATACAATCAGCGCCACTGCACCCTATATACTATCAGACTGTCAGCGGGGTGCTTACGGCACCCAAGCAGCCATGCATAAGGCAGGTGATATTGCCGGAAAATTATTTGATCATCCGTACGAAGTATTTTTTCCGGATATCAACATGCAAAGAGAAACTGCAAAAAACATTGCCACGTTAATGAATGAAACAGGTGTTGACCATTTGGATTTTGATGGCATTGAAGGTGGCCTGGCATCCGGCCAGGGTGATTACGGAACTGAGTTGTTTGCAAAAGATGTATACGATAATGTGCAGCATGATTTTATTTGCGGTACCAGCCGCAGCGGCACTTTCTTCTGGCACATGTGCTCGTATTACAACTGGGGCGAACCATGGTATGGTGGTTTTAATGAAAGCATGCAGCAGTACCGGATCGATAACCAGGGTTTGTTTGACAGAAATTATATGCCCCATATGTTAGGCTGGTATTTACTTGCAGAGAATACCAGTATGTCTGAAATGGAATGGATGCTTGCCAGATCGGCCGGTTATGGAGCTGGCTTTGCAATGGTAATAAAACCAGCTTCCATCAAAAAAAATCCGCTGGCACTCAACTTGCTTGATGCCATCCGCGAATGGGAAACGGCCAGAAATGGCAGGGCTTTTTCAAAAGAGCAGCAGGAAAGGTTAAAAGATCCAAAAAATGAATTTCATTTAGAAAGAATAGCGGAGGGCAAATGGAACCTTACCCAGTACGCCATTTCGCCGGTATTTGTAAGAGAAAAATTTATACGGCAACCCGGCGAGCCAACATACACCACCTGGAATTATCAACAGGAATGGAAGGAACAAGCGCTACAATTCCGATTAACTGTTACGGGTAAACAAGGTACTGTAAGCAATGTAAAAATACAGCTGGATAACTATGCGGAAATTAAACTGCCGGTTGAGCTGAATGCAGGAGAAAGCGTGGTTTGTGATGGTACCAGTTTGCTAAAAATATATGATTTAAAAGGGAAGCTAAAAGATACACATCAGCTTGCAGCCGTGCCACCGGTGGTTGCAAATGGAAGCCACAATATTATCATTGATTGTTCTTTCGGCGGCGAAGAACCGCCAAAAATTGAAATGCAGTTTAAAGGCAAAATGGCAACTGAAACCTGCGTTATCAGCAACTTATAAATACTTTTACAAGTATAGCTCCATGAACCGGTTGCTTTGGCGTTGCAGGCTGTTTTCCTGGCTCCCTCCCTACTCCTTTATAATTCCCCTTCCTTTAACTAAATATACATCCATGCCGGATTGTATTAGCTCTGCTTTTGTTTAAAATCTCGCAGCATGCTATTTCGTGGGCTACCTTCTAAAGTATTACCCCGAATTATAAAACCTCGTTTTGAATGATCCAAAATCATTAATCTTTTCATTTAAGCAGACCGCAATTTTAAATATTCAGATAATTTTAATTAAAAAGTCACTGGAAAATTTGGAATTGCAAATATTTTCCACTTCTTTTACAGGAAAATATAAAGTACTAAATATTTTCCAACAAAAGCCACGGGATGAAAGACGAAATTTTACAGACAGCATTGAAACAGTTTTTAAAATCGGGCATTCGGGAAATGTCTATCCAGAAGCTTGTTGAACCAATGGGCATCTCCACCAAAACGGTGTATAAATATTTTAAAAACAAAGAGCAGTTACTGGAAGAAGCGTTGCATTTTTATCACCTGCAACAATTTCAACTGTTGGAAGAACTTTCAGCGCAGCAAAAAACGGTTCCGCTGGTATTAAATATATGGTACACCGCTTTTGAGCGGGAATACAAAGTGACCAACTCTTTTTTTAGAGACCTGAAATATTACTACCCTGAAGTGGAAAGAAAAATTCAGCGGGTTATCAGTGTAAAATTTATCCAACAGTTTAAACAAATCCTTCAGAATGGCATTGAGGAAGGGGTGTTTCGGGAGGATACCAACCCGGATATTGTGATGGAGAGTATTTTTATTCTCTATGATGCTGCTACCAAAACAGAAAGGTTTAAACCTTTTCGTATTTCGCCGTTTGACATATTGCAGCATACGATTTTCGTTTACATAAAAGGGTTTTGCACACCAAAAGGTATTGAAGAATTGGAAGCGCATGTGCCGACTTTACTACCTTTTGGCAAAGCCGGTAAAGGCAGGGAAAAAGTTGCAAATGCACTATAGGCAATTCACTAACTGCCGTCAGAATTTCTTCAGGTTAAAAAAGTAAGTAATCATTAATTGTCATAAAAAAAACATCAAACATGAAAAAAGTAAGTTTATTATTTGCAGGATTATTTCTGCTGTTATCTGTCAATCTGCACGCACAATCAAAAACCGGTGCCGAGTATTTTACAGGTAAATGGAGTGTACTGGTAAAAGGCACCCCCAATGGAGATGCAAGGATGTTTATTGTACTTGACAAGAAAGACTCCACATTGGCAGGCATCGTACAGGATTCTACGGGAAAGGAAATGACGAAGATTGACAAGATAGAATTGGCGGGAGACAAAGCAACTGTTTATTTCAGCACACAGGGGTACGATGTAAACCTGGAGCTGAATAAAAAGAATGATGATCATGTAACAGGCAACCTGATGGGCATGTTTGATGCAGACGGTGACCGCGTAAAAGCTGTAAAATAGTTTAATTGAAAGCTGCTAACACCCGGTGAAAATATCACCGGGTGTTAGCAGCTCCATTGTGATTGCCGGATTGTTATTGCCAAACCCACCACCTGGTTATAAGCTTCCGCTTGTAGGGTATACAAACTGCCATGCGTATAAAAAGAAAAATTAACATGAAAAAAAGCCTGTTTTTTTGCTGTTTAATATTTACGTTCTGCAGCCAGGCGCAGAAGAAAAACAACCTGTTTGCAGCTTCAGCCAGAACCAGCTCTTTTGATGACAACTGGCTTTTTGAAAAAGATAGTACTGTTAATGCAACGCAGCTACGTTACAACGATGGGACATGGCGCAAGATTGACTTGCCGCACGACTGGAGCATTGAAGACTTACCAAATCAAATGCCCGACAGCATTGTTGGTCCTTTTTCAAAAGCCGCTATTTCACAACGCGATGGCGGGTTTTTAGTTGGCGGTACTGCCTGGTACCGTAAGCATTTTATCATTGACAAAGCTTCTTCCAACAAAAAAATATTTATTCAATTTGATGGTGTGTATATGAATGCAGATGTATGGATCAACGGCCACCATCTTGGTAATCATCCGTATGGATATACATCCTTTTCTTATGAATTAACACCTTACCTCTTACAAACAGGTCAATCAAATGTAATAGCTGTCAGGGTAAAGAATGAAGGGCGTAACAGCCGTTGGTATTCCGGCGCTGGTATTTACAGGCATGTGTGGTTAACTACTGTTGATGCTTTGCACATCGATACCTGGGGAACCTATATTACTACTCCGTCGGTTTCCGGGGAGGCTGCTGCTGTGGCTGTTGAAACAACCATAGCCAACAACAGCCCCGACGCACCTTTTACATTGCTTACTGAAATATTTACTACAGCAGGTAAACTGGTTGCGACAGACAAGAAAATAAATAGCGCATCGCAAGACAGCGTTATACATATTTCACAATCCATTGCAGTTTCCAATCCACAACTATGGTCATTGGAAAAACCTGTATTGTATTATGCCAAACAGAAAATTATACAACAAGGAAAAGTGATTGATGAAACAATTACAACGTTTGGCATTCGTACCATTCATTTTGATGCACAAACGGGTTTTACATTAAATGGCAAAACGATAAAACTTCATGGCGGCTGCATTCATCATGATAACGGGCCGCTTGGCGCAGCAGCAATTGACAGGGCCGAAGAACGTAAAATAGAACTATTAAAAGCACAGGGTTATAACGCAATACGCCTGAGCCATAATCCACCATCACCCCATTTATTGGATGTATGTGACAGGTTGGGCATGCTGGTAATTGATGAAGCATTTGATATGTGGGAGCAAAGTAAAAACCCACAGGATTACCATCTGTATTTTACTGAATGGAATACAAAAGATATTCAGTCAATGGTGCTGCGTGACCGCAATCATCCTGCTATCATCATGTGGAGCATTGGCAATGAAATACCGGAAGTGATTGATTCAACAGGGTATGTTATCGGCCGGCAACTTTCTAATACTGTACATCAGTTGGATACTACAAGGCCTGTAACCATGGCGATACCGCTTTTTGTTACGCTTGGTAAAAAAGGTAAAACATGGGATGATACGGCGCCATCTTTTGCCAACCTGGATGTAAGTGGTTATAACTATGCTTACCTTAAATATGAAAGTGATCATGAAAAATATCCTGGCAGGGTAATGTATGCTTCAGAATATTTTCCCAACAAAGGCATTGATAATTGGCTGAAAGTAGAGAAGCTGCCTTATGTAATTGGTTCCTTTAGCTGGACGGCGATGGACTACCTGGGTGAAGCAGGACTTGGTGCGCCACGATTGATTAAAGAAGAACCTAAAGCCGCTGGCGGTGGTTTGTTTGGAAGTGGCGGCGCCAATCCATTCCTGGATCCTTCCTGGCCAATCTTTAATGCATATACCGGCGAGCTGGATTTGATAGGTAATAAAAAAGTAAACGCTTATTATTTGGATGTTGTGTGGAAAAGAAGCCCGTTGGAAGTATTGGTGCATACGCTCATTCCGCAAGGGTTTAAAGAATCTAACTTCTACTACAACTTTCCTGACCAGTTGAAGAGCTGGAGCTTTCCTGGTGAAGAAGGAAAAAAGATGCAGGTGTTTATTTATTCAAGAGCACAAAAAGTAACGCTTGAATTGAATGGAAAAATTGTTGGCGAACAAAGCATGCAGCCCAATAATATTACTGCCCGGTTTGATGTGCCATACGAGCCGGGAACCATCATAGCAAAAAGTTATTTTGATGGAAAACAAACAGGCGCCGACACATTAACTACCGTTGGAAAACCTGTTGCGATTCGTTTAAAGGCGGATAGAAATACCATCAAAGCAAACCGCAATGATCTCTCTTATATCAATGTAGAAGTAGTAGATGCAAAAGGGAATATTGTTCCTTACGTTGATGACTTACTTATTAAATATCATGTGGAAGGTAAGGGTGAGATAGCAGGTGTTGCCAATGGAAATCCAGCCGATATATCAAGTTTTCAGCAACCGCAAAAAAAAGTATTTCATGGCAGAGGATTGGTGATCATTCGCCCTAAAAGTAATGCGGGAAACATCCTATTAAAAGCTAAAGCAACAGGGCTGGCGGAAGGTTCAATAGTAATTATAACTAAATAATTTATCCATGTGCAGATATATAAAATATCCAGTGCTCACTTTATGCTTCACAGCATTATTATCAATTGCTCTTGCCCAAAAACAACATGCAATCAACCCCGGAGAAATCTGGCCTGATACAGATGGTAACCACATCCAGTCACATGGCGGTGGCATTATTAAAATAGGCAAAACATATTATTGGTATGGCGAAGAGCGCAGGCAGGGTTTAGATACCAACTATCGTTATGTAAGCTGTTATGCATCCAACAATTTGATTAACTGGAAGTTTAAAGGAGATGCAATACAACTGTCAAAGCCCGATACGGTTTTGGGCAATAACTGGGTATTGGAAAGACCGAAAGTTTTTTATAATCCGGCAACAAAAAAGTATGTAATGTACATGCATCTTGATGGTAGTATAAAGGGTGTATCGAAATTTGCTTTTGCGTATGATTATGCAAGGGTCGGTGTTGCTGTAAGCGATAAAGCTACCGGGCCATTCAAATTCGTGACGTCTTTCAGGCCATTGGGAAAAGAGAGTCGGGACATAGGACAGTTTATTGATGATGATGGCAGTGCTTACTTAATTTTTGAATGTCGTCCCTCCAAAGGTTTTTATATCGCCCAATTATCAGCTGATTATTTAAGCATAGAAAAAGAAATTTCATTTATTCAATCGCCGTTGGAAGGCGGCGCTATTGTGCATTATAAAGGATTGTATTATGCCGTAGGTTCAGCATTAACAGGCTGGGCGCCCAATCGTAACAAATTTGCTACTGCTCCTTCCTTATCTGGCCCATGGACTGATTTTGCTGACATTGCACCGCCCGAGACAAAAACCTACGGTTCTCAATCAACGATGTTTATAAAAGTGTCTGGAACAAAAGATACCACTGTTATTTTTCTGGCGGATATCTGGAAACCTAAAACACAATGGGATTCCCGCTATCTCTGGATGCCGGTTCAAATTGGAGATGGCAAGCTGTGGGTGCCTGAACCTAAGTCTTGGACAATAAATGTTAAGACCGGTAAATGGAGCTATGTTCAAAGTAAACCTAAATCAAAATAACCGTTGTGGGCGGTGAGGACACCGCCCATGGCTGGAGTTAAAACAATTTGCGTAGCAATAATTAAAGCCATCATCATGAAGCCGATACAACTGATTATTTTTTTACTCTTTGCAACGCAAATTTTTGCACAAAATGATGCTGCCGTTTTAGTGAAAAAAAATACGTCGGCTTCATGGCTTCAGACTTTCAATTTCAACCTGTCATCGTTTAAAAATCCTTCACAATTATATGGCCCAATGGCCCGTTGGTGGTGGCCCGGCAATGATGTAACAAAAGAAGAACTAAGAAGAGAGATCAATCTTTTTGCAGATAACGGCTTTGCAGGTGTGGAAGTGCAGCCCATGAATTTGGCCCTGCCCCCGATGAGGGAAGAAGAACGTAAAAAAGTAACCAGCTGGGATACTCCGGAATACTACGACAACCTTAAAGCAGTGATGGAAGCAGCCCGCAAACGTAACCTGGTTGTTGATATGACGAATGGTAGCGGATGGCCTCCGGCTGCTCCTAACTTACAACCAGAAGATGGTTTTCTTTCTTTGGAGTTTAGCGATACAACAATTACCGGCGGCAAGGCATTGTCTTTTGTGCTTCCCCAACTCAGCACTTCAAAAAACCGAACAAAGATATTACCACGCTTACAGTCAGTAGTCATAGCTCGTATATTGCCTAAAGTGGCAGGAGAAAATGCAACCATTCATTTAGATGAAGCCTCTTCAAAAGTGATCACTTCTTTTGTAAAAAAAAATACACTTAGCTATTCTTTTCCCGAAGGAACATGGAGCGTTATAACATTTTGGGCTGTTGCTGCTGGTGAGCAAACCAATATTGGTGCCGCTCCAAAACCAATGACAGTCGTGGATCATTTTGACTCGCTGAAAGTGCTTAAACTATACAATTATTTGTTTGGTGAAAGAACCGGTTTACAACCGTATTTCGGCAACCCCATGAGGGCTATTTTTAGTGATAGTTATGAGTTTGCAGTTAACCGGCACTACGCACTGAACTTTATTCCTTATTTCTTGAAAAAACGTGGCTATGATATTACACCTTACCTGCCAGCCAACATGCAAAAAGGTTACAATTATGTAAGCTATATGCGACCAAATACACAACCTGATTTTTCTTTCTCTGACCAGGACTGGCGGCTGCGTTATGACTATGATATTACGCTTGGCGAAATATTGGGTGACCAGTTTTTTAAAACCAGCAAGGGATGGACGGAAAAACGAAATCTTCTTTTTCGTACACAGGCCTATGGCTTGAACATGGACATGATCGCGATGGCAGGATTGGCTTCTATACCAGAAACAGAAAGTATGTTAGGTAGTGAAGCAAACCTGAAGGTAATGACATCTGGTGCATTGTTGTACAACCGGCCAATTGTATCTGCGGAATCAGTTGTGTTCAGCGGCAGAGCTTATACAACAACACCGCAAAAAATAAAACTGGCGGTTGACAAACTTTTTTCGGTAGGTGTAAACCAAATCATTTATCACGGCGTTCCTTATCATTATACATCAGACAAATTAGGACCGGAAGGTTGGTATCCTTTTTCATCTGCGTTTCTTGGGAGCATAAATTTTTCTTCTAACCTGGGTGAAGGCAATATTTTCTGGAAAGACCAAAAAGAAGTGAATGAATATGTAAGCCGGGTACAAGCTGCGTTACGTGCTGGTAAGCCTCATGCCGATGTATTACTTTATTATCCTTTTCTGGATATTGGCGAAGGCACGCTCAGCAATGATGAAGAGATACTCACCACCGGGTACATAAAAGAAGTGGATGGCGCATTGCCAAAAAAAGTTGATAACCATAATCCCTCCAAAACAGCCTGGGCACAAAAAGTATTTCCTTTAATCAACCAACTGGAAGCAAACGGTATTTCCTGGGCCTGGGTAAATGATGCTTCTATACAGGCAGCAGCAGTAGAAAAAGATGGACAAATAAATGTGAGGGGCAATCATTTTCAGGCACTGATATTGGCCAATGATTCTATCATTCAAATAAAAACAGCACAACAGATAAAGGTGCTTGCTGATAAAGGAATGCGTTTATTAGCAACAGGAACATTGCCAAATAAACAACCATCTTATTTAAACTGGAAAGTGAATGATGCAAAGACGGCTCAATACATTGCCGCAGCTTTTAAAACAAAAAACAGCCGCTACATTAATACTGAAACCGGGTTGAAGGAGTGGATCAATCAATTACATCCTGCTGTTTTATTTCAACACCAATGCAACTTTACAAGACAAGCACAAAGGGAAATGAATGATGGCAGTCGTATTCAGTTTATCTGGAACAAAAGCGATCAATGGCAAACACTTTCCTTATCGCTGGATAAAAAATACCAGCGCAGTTATTGGATGAATCCTGATGGCGGAACGATAACAAAAAACAATGGAGTAAACATTACTTATCAAATGCCTCCTTATGGCTCAGTTATTTTATATGCATCTACAAAAAATACACCGAGAGATAATACCTTAACTACTTCTCAAATATTTCTTGATGAACAAAAAGAAATACTATCCATCAATAAATGGAATATTAAAACAGATAGTGTAGCGATAAAAGACACTGTTCTGTTTGATTGGAAAACCAATGATCAATTTAAATATTCTTCTGCTGAGGCAACTTACACTTCTTCATTTCAATGGAATAAAAACAATGCATCACCACATTATTTTCTTGACTTAGGCAAAGTTTGTTTTACCGCTGAAGTGTATATAAATGGAAAGTTTGCAGGTAAAAGAATTTATGCTCCTTATCAGCTTGATATCGGTCCTTTTCTTAAACAGGGAACTAATGAAATAGAAGTTCATGTAACACCAGCACAGCTAAATGATTATATCGGTAAGGCAAAAAGTGGAGATGCAAGATACAGGCAGTTTAAAAACAAGGAAGACCAAATTATGTCAGCAGGATTGTTAGGGCCAGTAGTAATAAGATTGGAAAAATAAAAGAGGATAGCAATTTTAAATTAAATAACTAAAAAGGCTTTAAAAAATCACTTTTAAAATTATAGCATGAGAAAAGCATTTTGTCTATTAATTATTGTATTTAATCTTCAATTGTTACAGGCGCAGCATTTACCACAATTAGGAAAGTCTTCAATAAAAGATGTAGTAAAGGCAATGACGCTTGAAGAAAAGGCAAGCATTATAACAGGTTGTGGGCTGAACATTCCGCCGGGGATGGTAAAAACTTTAGGTGAAAATGCAAGAAGAATGATTGCACAACCTGGCAGTATGGCAAGTAAAACCAAAAATCCAGTGACACCGGCGGCGGGTTTTACAGTGGAGATTCCACGTCTAGGAATACCAGTTATGACAGTAAATGATGGCCCGGTAGGCTTGCGTATGATGGGAGGCTTTGGAGGAGGCCCGTCTTACAAATGCACCGCCTTTCCAGTTGGTGCTTTATTAGCTTCAACATGGGATACCAATTTAATATTTGAAACCGGTAAAGCGTATGGCAACGATGTGCTGGAATACGGTATTGACGTATTGCTGGCACCCGGCATGAATATTCAGCGGAATCCATTATGCGGAAGAAATTTTGAATACTATTCCGAAGACCCATTGGTATCGGGCAAAATTGCAGCCGCTATGGTGAATGGCATACAGTCGCAGGGCGTAGGTACTTCTATCAAACATTTTGTTGCCAACAACCAGGAAACCAATCGGGATTCGGTGAATACTATTATAAGCGAAAGAGCACTTCGTGAAATCTATTTAAAAGGGTTTCAAATAGCTGTTGCAGAATCCAATCCGTGGACGGTCATGTCTTCCTATAATCTTGTAAACGGATTTTATTCATCCGAAAATACAGACTTGCTTACAACAGTGTTGCGAAAGGAGTGGCATTATAAAGGACTTGTAATAAGCGACTGGAATGCAGGTAGAAATTATGTAGCCCAAATGAAGGCAGGCAATGATTTATTAATGCCGGGTCCCTATCAGGTAAGTACCATTATGCAGGCAGTGAAAGATGGAAAATTAGATAAAAAGTTGCTTGACAGAAACATCGAAAATATTTTAAATCTCATTCTTAAAACCCCTCGTTTTAAAAAGTATGCCTATTCAAATAATCCTGATGCAGCAGCAAATGCAATGGCATCCAGAAAGGCAGCAACACAAGGAATGATTTTATTGAAAAATAATTTTGAAACACTGCCGATTACAAGCAATATAAAAAATATTGCGCTGTTTGGAAATGCCTCGTATGATACCTACTTCGGCGGTTCGGGAAGTGGCTATGTACCCACTGTTTATAAAGTGCATATTGCTGATGGCTTTAAAAATGCAGGTCTTTTGCCCGATACATCTTTAAGAATTACATATCAAACTTATACAAAGGCAAACGAACCGAAACAAACAGATATGTTAGCCTCTATTATGGGTGGTAAGAAAAAGGCGCCTGAAATGCCGGTAGATGTTTTGCTGGCGAATAAGTTGGCCGAACAATCAGACATTGCTTTAATTACCATTAGCAGAAATTCTGGCGAAGGTGTTGACAGAAAAATTGAAAATGATTTTAATCTTTCTGAAACAGAAAAGAATAATATCAAAGTAATTTCAGAAGCCTTTCATGCCAAAGGAAAAAAAGTAGTTATGATATTGAATATTGGCGGAGTTATAGAAATGGCAAGCTGGAGAAATAATCCTGATGCCATTTTGCTTGCCTGGCAGCCGGGACTTGAAGCAGGCAATGCTATTGCAGATTTAATTTCCGGTAAAGCCAATCCTTCCGGTAAACTAGCGATTACCTTTCCTATGGCTTATACCGATGTTCCGTCTGCAAAAAACTTTCCCGGAGACGAAGTGAAAGGTGATTCTATTATCAAACGAAAAGTAGTGTATGAAGAAGGTATCTATGTCGGCTATCGTTATTACAATACCTTTCATGTTAAGCCTGCTTATGAATTTGGATACGGGTTAAGTTATACTGATTTTTCTTTTAGCGATGTTAAGCTTAGTTCATCTGATTTTAAAAAAGAAATCAAAACAACCGTTACCATTACCAATACCGGGAAGGTTGCAGGAAAAGAAGTTGCGCAACTGTACATCAGCGCACCATCCGGCAAATTAGATAAACCGGAAAGTGAATTAAAGTCATTTGCCAAGACTAACCTGCTACAGCCGGGAGCATCACAAACAATTACATTTACTATACATGCTGATGATCTTGCATCATTTGATACACGAACTTCATCCTGGATTGCAGCAGCAGGAAAATATACAGTAAAAATTGGCGCTTCAAGTTTGGATACTAAGACAGTGGCAACATTCAACCTTGCCAAAGATATAACGACAGAAAAAGTACATAAAGCATTGGTGCCGCAGGTAAGTATTACAGAATTGAAAAGATAATGAAAAGAGTGTGGCCAATAATAAAAAAAATGGTTTAGTCTTTACTGATAAAGTGCCTTCTAATGGATTCAATTATAAATTTTAAATGTCGTAAAATACAACAATAGTCATCATCAATTATTACCACATGCCAGTTTCAAAATTTCAGCTCATCTTATGTTGCCTGTTTGTTTATGCTTCAACCAGCCAGGCTCAAAATAAACAGTCGCTGGCAGGCCAGGACTTTACAAAGACCTTTACCATTAAGGACACCATGTTCAAAGCGCCTTATGTGGATATGGATGAATGGCGTGATAAACCTGTACGTCATCATTACATCCATGGCGGATTCACAGGAACGGATACCCGTTTCTCCTTTTACTTTCCATCCAAAGAAAAATACCAGGGGCATTTTTTTCAATACATTACCCCGGTGCCGGATAATGAAAATTTATCGCAGGGCGCAACAGGAGAAGGTGATAAAATTGGGTTCTCCATCACCAGTGGTGCCTATTTTGTAGAAACAAATGGTGGTGGAAGTAAAGGCATGGGTATGCCTGGTTCAGGAATTGATCCAACGATTGGGGCTTACCGGGTCAATGCCGCCTGTGCACAATTTTCCCGTGTTGTTGCCGCAGAAATATATGGCATACAAAAGCATATGTATGGTTACGCCTTTGGCGGTAGTGGGGGTGCCTATCGCACCATTGGTGGTATAGAAAATACAGAAGGCGTATGGGATGGTGCTGTTCCTTATGTGCTCGGCTCGCCGATGGCTATTCCAAATGTTTTTACTGTTCGTATACATGCCATGCGGGTGCTGCATGATAAATTTCCACAAATTGTTGATGCGCTTGAACCGGGTGGAGGGGATATGTATGCAGGACTGAATGACGAAGAAAAGCAGGCGCTGATTGAAGTCACCAAAATGGGATTTCCACCCAAAGCGTGGTTTGCCTATAAAACCATGGGCTTACATGCTTTTCCGGTTTTATATCCCGGTGTGGCGATGGCAGACGCTAAATATTTTAAAGACTTCTGGACAGTGCCTGGTTATCTTGGCGCTGATTCTACCAACTCCATTCAAAAAGAGCGCATTCAAAGCAGCAGTACAATAAAGATCATCATTACTACTGAACTTGCTGCAAAATTTGGAATACCTGCTCCTGAAACAGCAGGTCAGGCAAGGGGTACAGCCGATGCCGCCTGGAAAAGTGTGGGTGGTGCAGAAGGTGGAATGCCGGTCGCTTTTCAATTACAGGATGCATTGCCTGCAGGCAATTACCTTGGCGGCGATCTGTTTATTAAAACCGGCGATGCCGCTGGGAAAAAATTATTCATACCCAATATATCAGGTGATAAAATTATATTGGGTAGTGCCGATGCAAAAATATTGGCACAAATAAAAGTTGGGGATGAAGTAGTGCTGGATAACTCAGATTTTTTGGCTGCACAAACCTATCATCGCCACCAGGTACCAAAATCAGCGCAGGAATATCCTGAATGGAACCAGTTTCGGGATGCAACCGGCAAGCCTGTATATCCACAACGTGGCATGTTGTTAGGTCCGCTCTTTACCAAGGCGGCTTCAGGTGTATTGCCATCTGGTAAGTTCAAAGGCAAAGTAATTCTTCTTGGATCTTTATGGGATAGCGAAGCCTTTCCATGGCAGCAGGATTGGTATCGTACCAAAGTAAAAGAAAACCTGGGTGACAGTACGGACGATCATTTCAGGCTTTGGTACACGGATCATGCAAATCATGCTGACTATGTAAACCCGGGAGATCCAACGCATTTGGTAAGCCACCTCGGTGTATTGCAGGAGGCGTTGAGAGACCTTAGTGCATGGGTGGAAAAAGGAATCGCTCCACCAGCCAACACTAATTACAAAATAGTTGAAGGACAGGTTGTGCTGCCCTCAACTGCTGCAGAGCGAAAAGGCATTCAACCGGTTGTAATAGCAAAAGCGAATGGCAGTGAAAGCGCAATCGTTCACGTGGGCAAGCCTGTAAGTTTTACTGCTGAAATTGACGTGCCTGCAAACACTGGTAAAATTGTAAGTGCAGTATGGGACTTTGAAGATGCAGGTACATTCCCTGTAAAAGTAACGTTGCCTGCAACTGATAAAACGGGTACCCATGCAACCGTAAAAACAACCTACACCTTCTCAAAACCCGGCACCTATTTTCCGGTGATCAAAGTGGCATCACAACGTGAGGGGGATAAAAAAACACCTTATACATTGATAAAAAGTCTTGCTCGTGTAAGAGTGGTTGTAAAGTAATCATGGTTAAGTAAAAAAAGTGAGCGCAAATTAATTATGACAACAGTCTGAAAGAACTGTACAAGTAACGATGCCGGGCTATAAGAAAAATTGCTGTAAGAATAACTTAAGCATGCAATCAATTTCTAAAATCAAAAAATGAAAAAAATATTTTCAATCGTAGCTTTTACAGTATCCTTTTCTTCTTCTTTTGCACAATCTGCCGAAGACAAATCAATAAAGCAAAAGATCGCTTTAATGAAAGCGCATTACATGGATAGCCTTGCATGGAATATTCCAATCTTACGACAGGCAGGCCTTTCAACAGAAGTTTTTGCACCTGGAAATATAAAATCTAACCTAAAAGGGAATTCTTTTTTCGAAGGGAAATACCAGGGTGTAAGAACAAACGCATATTTTAACGTACCCATCCTGCATGTTAAAAAGAACATCCTTTCCGGAGGAGTCGGAGTCAGTCATCAAACGATGCATTTATACAATGTGACAAGTTATGATCCGGTGCTGCCGCTAGGTTCGTTGCTAACGCATAATACTTTATTAGGCGCCTCCCTTAGCTTTACCCGTGTTGATTCATTGTTTAATCGCCCTGTTGTTTATTCGGTAACAACAAACGGATTGATAGATCCTGTAACAGGTCAGTACCGGTTGGCCGCTTCTGGAGTTATGAGTTTAACGATACGACGAACACAGCATACTACCATCTCTGTTGGTGTGATTGCATTACTTGATCCAACTGCACCGGCTCCTGTCATTCCATTCATCAATTACTACCACAGGTTTAAACACGGTCTTTCTTTTTCTTTAGATCCTTCCGCCATTGCCCTGAAAAAAGAATTGAATGCGAGAAGTACTATATCCCTTTCCAATAATATCAACGGAAATATTTCCCTGTTCAAACGTGATATTGTGAACTTACCCATTAACCAGGTTTATTCAACTTTTGAAATGAAGTCAGGTTTAATTTATGAAAGGTTGATGACCAACAAAACAGTATTCAGTATTGGAAGTGGCATCAGTACTACGTTTACATCAAAAGTTTTAGGAGATAATAATAAAAATTCATTCATCAAAAATACACAGTCAATGGTGCCTTATATAAAAATCGGCGTTTCGTTTTTGCCATTTTGGAAAGGGGTGACTCATTGAGCTGATAAAATTTTTGTTCAATAAAATTTAGAAACAATGAAAGTTCAAAACAAAGTTATTGTATTAACCGGTGGTGGTAGCGGCGTGGGTCGTGAATTGGTGCTCAACCTGCTTTTAAAAGGAGCTACCGTGGTAGCGTTAGACGTTAATAAATCTGCCCTTGAGGAAACACTTGCATTGGCAGGCGACAGGAAAGCTTTTCTTGCAACGTATGTATTGGACATAACTAATAAAGCAGCTGTGGAGCAATGCGTTGATAAAATGATAACGTTGCATAATCATGTAGATGGATTGATTAACAATGCCGGCATCATTCAGCCTTTTGTAAAAGTAAATGACCTAGCTTACGAAGCCATTGAACGGGTGATGAATGTAAATTTTTATGGTACGCTTTATATGGTAAAAACATTATTGCCGCACCTGCTTTCCCGTCCGGAAGCACACATTGTAAATGTCTCCAGTATGGGTGGTTTTCTTCCCGTGCCGGGACAAACTATTTATGGCGCATCCAAAGCAGCGGTAAAACTTTTAACAGAGGGGCTACATTCGGAACTGGCCAATACAAATGTAAAAGTGAGTGTAGTGTTTCCGGGAGCTGTCAATACGAACATTTCAAAAAATTCAGGGTTAAATAATCCACGTCAATCTACTGAAGAAAGCAAGTCCATTAAAGTGTTATCATCAAAGCAGGCGGCGCAAATAATAATTGACGGCATTGAACAAAACCGTTACCGTATTTTGGTTGGTAAAGATGCCAGGTTCATGGATTTGTTTTACCGGTTCAATCCTAAGTCTGCCGCAGGTTTTATCAGCAAGAAAATGCAAAGGCTTTTAAAGTAACAGTTGACTCTTGCTGCAGATATTTAAAGTGTAGATACGTCAAATAATAGCTAGGTTGGAAACAAAAGACATTTCAATTGCTGCTATATGCTGATCAATATTGTGTGACTGTTTTTCAATCATATTTTTAAATGGCCTTCCATATAATTTTATTGATTCATTTTTAATAGCTGTAACTATTTGTCACTTTATCACCACAAAATGTTGGTTTAATATCGTCCAGCTTTACTCCACTTTAAATCCCAGTCCCCTGACATATCCTTTGTTTGGATAATTGTTTTTAAACAGCGAATTTTCTACAAACTCATCCAATGCTTTTTGCACTTTGGCTTTGTCCGGCATTGGGTTCCGCATTTTTTCGTAGTTGCTTCTGTCGCTTCTGGCATATTGGGAAATCAAGGTATAATCCTCCGGCATTTTAAAGTTCATGGTCCCTTTTAAATCATCCATTTTTTTATAGGGCCAAAAGGCCCAGTTAACCGCATTACTATCAAGCAGCGCCGTACATTTCGTGTTCCATTCGTCTGAATTCTCACCTGTTTCACCAATATAAACTGGCACATTGTATTTATCTCTAAAATCGAGGTAAGGTTGAATAGCCTCTTTCTTTACATCAAAATAATATTTGTGAAATTCATACACGACATTATTGTCCAGTATCTTTTCAAACACCCTGAAATCCATCGCCCAGAGAGAGCCGGTTAAAAAGATGGTATGTTGTCTGTCAACTTTCCTTATATCTGCAACCATGCGCTGGTATAGCAAAAAAAGCCGATGGTTGTAATCAGTTATTTTACTGGTAAAATAACTGGCAAGTGGTTCATTAATTAAATCATAACCAATTACCACCGGTTCGTTTTTATAGTGCTTTGCAATGTTTACCCATATTTCGCTCATTAAATCCTGGCTTGTTTTACTAAAAAAAAGCCAGGGGTAACCGTTGCTGTCATCTATGTTATATCCTGTTTGTCCACCTGGGGCGCAGTGCATATCCAGCAGCATATACATTTTTTCCTGGCGGCACCAATTAACGATGCGGTCAACATACGCAAAACCACTATTTCGCTTACCCATGTACAAATCATTTGTAAACATTTTATAGTGAAAGGGCAACCTGATATGATTGCAACCAATGCGTTTGAGAAATTGAATATCAGCCTGTGTTATATAATTGTCGAGGTACCTGCTCCAAAAATTGGCAAGGCTATCAGGGCCGATTATTTCTCCCAGCATTTGGTCGATTTGGTTTGGTGCACTTACTTCCGGGTCGGTCTTAAACATATAGCCTTCCGGTACAAGCCAGTTGCCCAGGTTAACACCTTTAAGGGTAATAGGCTTACCACTGGCATCAAGTATTTGTGTACCCTTCGTTCTGGCCACCATACTATTTTTTTGAGCGGTAGCTTTGTTTAAAAAGCAGGTGGCAAAAAGTACTGCTGATGCCATTGCTAAAAATAATTTATTCCTTAAAATCATTGTATGCTACAATTTGTATTGGATAAAACGGGCAACAGATCAACCTGCCTGCATTTTATTCAACCATTAAAAAAAAATTACCAGCTGTCTAAATTCCATCGCAACACTGCATTTAAAATCTAACGGATCTGCTTTTACAATCATTCAATAGTTCCTTAAAAAAATAGCCCCCTGTTAAAACAGGAGGCCATTAATTGACTGCTTGCTTATTAAAATTCTTTTGTCAAAAGAATTTTACCCCCTATGAATAATTTTCAAACCAATCACAAAGATTAATAGCCTGGGTTTTGTGTTAGGTTTTTATTTAGCTGAATATCCTGCAGCGGCACGGGCAATAAGAATTGGTGTTTATCTGCATTCATATTGTAGTTTAAATTCACGTTGTTTGAATTAACCTGGTTGTTCATCAAAGTAACAAGGTTGATGGTACCATTGGCGTCTGCACGCAGCAAGTCATTCCACCTGGTGTATTCATGCACGAGCTCCATTCTTCTTTCGTTGAGTATTGCTAACGCTAATTCAGCTTTTGTAGTTGCTGTCGTGTTCGACAATCCAGCTCTTGTTCTTATTTGATTCAATAAAGTAGCAGCCGGCCCTGCATTACCCAGTTGGTTATTGGCTTCAGCAGCCAGCAATATAACATCTGCCAGGCGGATCATTATAATATTTTCCGGGCTTGCAAATCCATTGGGGTTGCGGAGTTTATTCATAAATGGAATGGGAGCCGCCGGATTCCAGGCGTTAGCTGGCATATTAAATGAAGCGCTGGTTAGCTGGTAATTAAAGGTTGCCGTATATCTTGCCCCGGTATCCCCTGCAGCTTTAAATGTTTTAATAAGATCGTAAGAAGCTATATCACGCTTTGGCCATCCGTCAGAAGGAACAAAGGCAAATATTTCTACTCCCCAAAAACTATAGGGTGTACCACCTGATGACACCTGTAATTCGAAGATAGATTCGGTGTTGTTTTTATGTGCTGCGCCCCATATATTAGCATAATCGGGCACAAGTGAATATGGACCGGCAATAACTTTATTGCAGTAGTCAAGACAATTGGCGTAGTCGCCCATCTGGGCATACGTCTTTGCCAGCAATGCCTCTGCAGCGCCTTTGGTAGCACGACCTGCCTGCGCTTTGTATGGCGTTGCATCCAATACACCTTCTGCAAACTTAAGATCATCAATGATCTGGGCATATACTTCTGAAGCGCTGTTCCGGGAAGGATAAAAATTGTCTCCATTGGTTACTGAAAGAATAATAGGGCAGTCACCCCATTGTGTAACTAACCAATAATAGGCTAAAGCCCTTAAGTAGCGTGCTTCTCCCAATATCTGGTCTTTACGTTTTGTACCGGCCCATGATGGATCGTCAATAGGAGTAACGTTATCCGTAACCGCGTTGGCTGCAGTAATATGTGCATAATACCCTTGCCATAAACCCTGCGACATACTGTTTGAAGACGTGTAGGTGAAGTTTTCAAATGGTTGCTCTGCATCCACATTATCACCATTCACATAGTTGTTGTCAGACCGGCCATCAGATAAAAAGAACTGGCCGTACTGGTAACCCCCATCGGTAACTATTTTGTTATAGGCACCTGTCAAGAGGTTTTCAGCATCCGCCGCAGTTTTTATGGTACCTGCAGCCAGGTTAGATTCCGGTGCCTTTTGCAGAAAGTCTTTTTTACATGATGCAAGCAAGGCTGCAAACACGATCGTATAAATGAAATATGATTTATTGATTCTCATAACAATTAATTTTTTAAAGTTGAATATTAATGCCCGCTGTAAATGTTTTTGCTGCAGGATAAGTACCCCTGTCAATACCCAGCGACATCAATGACGCACCGGAACCGGCATTGGTAGCCTGGTTATTAGTTCCCTGCCCGTAGCCATTTACTTCAGGATAATAGCCCTTATACTTTGTAATGGTTACAAGGTTTTGCGCTGTGACGTAAAATTTTGCACCTTCTACACCCAGCTTTTTTGCAAAACGATTATCGAACTGGTAGCTAAGCGTAACACTCCTTAAACGAACGAAAGAACCATCTTCTAAATAGTGTGAGGATATCTGCGTACGCAACAGTGACGCTGCAGCAGAATTGGTGGTACCGTTGTCGATGGCTCTTGGTATAGTTGTATTATCTCCTTTATTTTCCCATCTGCCCAATACAGCCGCAGTTGAATTTGCGTAACCTGAAACGGATTCAGCTTCCATCCTGGTAGCATTATACACTTTATTTCCACCCACGGCATCTATTAAAAATGACAATGTAACTGGTTTGTATTGCAACGTATTTGAAAGACCAAGGGTATACTTAGGCAAGGCTGATCCCAGGTTTACAGCGTCTGTACCATATACCAGGTTACCGGTTGTTGGGTCAACCCCTTTAGACTGGTATCCCCAAAATGTACCTAAAGAATAACCATCTTTGATGATCTGTGTATAAAGAGGTGCCCTGCTGCCGCCTATGCTTACCGCACCTGTTTGAAATGAAATCTTGGGATCTATACCAGAGATGAGGTTTTTATTAAAGGACATATTGAAATTGGTAGTCCAGTCAAAATCCTTTTGCTTTATTACATTTGCCTCGATGGTAAATTCAAGCCCTTTGTTAATATCAGAGCCAGGCAAATTTAGTGCTGTAAATGCACCGCCTGTTGTTAGCGGCAATTGCTGCGTGAAGATCATGTCCTCCACTTTCTTTTGATAATAGTCAACAGAAAGTGTCACATTGTTGTGAAAGAAACTTGCATCAAATCCAACATTTATCTGCCGGGCTGATTCCCATTTTAAACCCGCATTGCCAAACTGGCCACTTGGACTAATACCCGGAGATGCAGCCGCTGCGTTAAACGCATATGCCGATCCCGCATTCAACAGACTGTATGAAGGATACAACATGGTATAAGGTGGCAGATTACCTGTTTTACCCCAGCCACCGCGTATCTTAAGATTCTGTATCCAATTTACACCGGTCATGAATTTTTCGTTAGACACTTTCCACCCTGCAGACAACGCAGGAAAATCACCCCAGACAACTTTATTTCCTACCCTTGAAGAACCATCCCTTCTTACAGTAGCAGTAAATAAATACCTGTCATTATAAGCATAACTGAACCTGCCGAAATAAGAATTTGTTGACCACTGGTACCTCGCCGTACCCACCTGGAAATTACCACTCGCCCCATTGAGGGTTTGCACCGCGTTGGTGGCAAAACCAGTACCGTATTGGCCGGAGGTGGCTATTTGTTCATTTAATGCAGAAGTACCGGCCACAACATCTATCGTATGCAATCCGATAACTTTTGAATAACTCAATGTATTATCCCATGCCCATCTGAAAACCTCAGAATAATTGCTTCGGGCAGCTCCTCCTCCAGATATCCCGGTAAGGCTGCTGTATGGATCCTGAAACCAGTCGTATTTAGAATTTCCAACGGAAGCATTGAATTGGCTCCGGTATTTTATATCTAATGGAAGTTTAATTTCGGTAAAGATATTTCCCAACAGGTTGTTACCAATTGTTTTGTTGGTGTTGTTATAAATGTTGGACAATGGATTTTCACCAGAATAAAAATTACTAACGCCATAAACTCCGGGAACAGGCGCTCCGGCAGGCATCTTTAAAGGGATGTACTCCGGTGTTACGAGTGCACTGATCACCACACCTCCAAAATTTGCAGAGGCATTGTCAGTTACAGTTCTTTGATCTGTTCTGTTGTAATTAAAATTTCCACCAATCTTAAGCCAGCTGTTTGCATTCTGTTCTATGCTTAGTTTAGCTGAGTATCTTTTAAAATTCGATCCAACAATAATTCCATCCTGGTTTAAATAACCCAGCCCTAAATAATAAGTACCTTTTTCAGAGCCGCCGGAAGTGCCCACGTTAACGCCTGTTTGCATTGCTGTATGGTATATCAGGTCCTGCCAGTTGTTGTTCGTGTTGGCAAGATCATAATAAGGCGCAATCACCGGGGCGGCTCCATTAATTTCTGTTTGCAGCGCCAGCCATTGTGTGTTGTTTAATACCGGCAGTTTCTTAACTATCTGCTGAGACCCTGTATAAACATTCGCATCTGTTTTTGCTTTGCCTTTTGTACCCCGTTTTGTGGTGATGATCACCACGCCATTTGTTGAGCCGGCTGCACCATAGATGCCCGCCGCAGAAGCGTCTTTTAAGATACTGATAGATTCAATGCTGTTGGGATCAATAGCGCTCAGATCATTGGCAAGTACTCCGTCTACCACGTACAAAGGTTCACCGCCATTTGGAGACCCTATTCCCCTAACTCTAACAGACAGGGCTGCGCCAGGTGTTCCCGAAGGAACGGAAACCTGCACGCCGGAGGCTTTTCCTGTTATTGCCTCAACGGCATTAATCATTGGCCTGGTGGCAATATCTTTTACACTAACGGTGGTAATTGCCGAAGTTATATCCTTCTTTCTTTGAGAACCGTACCCGATTACTACCACTTCGTTTAAAGAAGTAGCGGTCAATTTCATTTCAACTGCCAAAGAGAAGGTGGCGCCTGGTTTAATAGCATAGCCCGATAAGGTTTGTGGCTCATATCCAACCATGGAAAAAGAAAAATTATAGGGTCCACCCGAAGCCACATTCCGGAAAGTAAAAACACCGGCGGAATCGGTATTGGTACCTACGGTAAAATTGGTTTTTGCGTTCCGGATGATTACGGACACACCATTCAAAGGTTCGTTTTTGGCATTTTTTACTATGCCCGTAACTACACTGGCGGGTGCCTGTGCGCTTAAAAATAAAGGAATAAAGAATTGTGTAATGAACACAACGGACAGGACGGACGCCCTGATTTTTGATAGCTTACATTTCATACAGCATGTTGTTTGGTTTTGATAAAAAAAATAAAAGTCTTGCTCCCTATATTCGGGTAGTCATCTATTTGAAGTAGATGCAATAATTTATGTATGTTGATTTTACCTGCTTATTAGGAACATGTTGTCCTTTTTGGCAATCGTTAAGTGATGTATTGTAGCGATATCGTTTAAAATATTTTCTAAAGGCCCTGACTGACTGTATTTACCTGTGAAATAAATATGGTCAATATCTTTCTTTTGATACACAATTTTTACTTTGTACAAGTCAGCCAATTGATCAAATACCTGTTGTAATGACTGGTTATTGAACATGTACCAGGATCCTTTAAAATTTTGTGGCATTGAAAGATTATCTTTTGATATTTCTTTATCTGACTCTCTCTTATCCTTATTTGCTCTATTAAACCACCATACCCTAAAAGGTTTATTACTGCTATAAATAAACTCCTGACCCGGCAATAAATAAATATCCTTTTTTAAATTCCCAATCCCTTTTTTAGCCGCTTTAACCATCACTTTTCCTTCAAACAGGCGCACTAAAATCTGGTTAGTGTTTTTATAAGAAGTAACTGTAAACTCAGTTCCCAAATCAACGGTTGATATTTCGCCGCTTGTCACTAGGAAGGGCTTTATTGTATCTCTTACCACTTTGAAATAAGCTTTTCCTTCTAAAGAAATTGCCCGGTTATTGGTAAAAGGAGTACTATAACTTATTTCGCTTTTGTCTGCCAATACAATCAAAGACCCATCAGGTAGCAGTATCTTTTTATCCTTGCCGGTTACATTTATTTCATGATGAAGAACAGATAAATTACCATCGGTTACCGCTGCCGTTTTAACTACTGCTGCTTGCTTATCGGGCTGGCTATTATTGAAAAAAAATAATGCCCCAACTGCTATAATAACTGATGCCGCTACTGCAATTAGCCGAACCAATTTTCTTCTGTACCAGCTTATTTGAACAACCTTTGCACTTTGCACAGCAGTACACTGGGATTGAATCTTCAGCCACATCGCTTCTTTAATCACGTTATGCTGTTCCTCACTTAGCGATGCGTTCTGATTAGCCTCCAGTTTCGTCAAATATTCGTTTACTAACTGCTGTTCCCCGTCAGTGGCAGTTCCCAGCAAATACCTGTCGATCAACTCTATAAACCTTTCATTTACCATGTGTACATTTATTAAGTACCAAAACTGAAAACATACCCTACGAAAAAAAATATTATTTTGAAAAATCTTTCTTATTAATAATTAATGATTGCGAAAATTTAAGGCGAATAATATTGCAGCCGTTAAAATTTTATTTAGTTCCAATGTTTTCCTGATTAGCTTTAAGCAAATCGTCATTTTCTTTTCCACAGTTTTTACAGAAATATTTAATTGACCTGCAATTTGCGCATAGGTCAAATTTTCTTCACGGCTTAGTTTAAATATAACACCACAGTCCCCGGGCAGGCTGTTAAAAATTTCAGCGAGTAAAGCCTCCTGTTCTTTAAACAGCAAAGGGTTTTCATAAACAATATCCGCGGTAACAGAAGACAAGCGTTTATAAAACGCTTTATCGTTTTTTTGCGTTCTGATAGTTTTTAAAATTTGAAAACGGACAGCTTGTTGCATATATGCCTTCAACTCTGTAATGTCTGCATCCTGTTTTCGCCGCCACAAGGAAATAAAAACTTCCTGAACAGCTTCCTGGGCATAAAACTGATCCTGTATGATGTTGTAAGCGGTGGTATAGAGGAGCTTCCAATACCTGTTGTATATTTCTGCAAATGCTTCCTCATTCTCATTTTTGAGAAGCCGAATCAATTGAATATCGTCTATATCGGAATAACTCATTTGCAGCAATCGTATTTTCAAAATTAAAATAAAGCTTTGACTAGGATGCCTTATTATCTTCGTGACTTCCTTTCATAATAACCTCACCCAATTCATTTCTTCCCTACCAACTTCTATCCTATCACAAACCTGAAGAATATATATATCTGTTATTTCGTAATTCGGTTGTTAATACATGCTTTGTACCGAAAAAATTTTATTTGCAGAAACCCCTTCCGTGTGAAATAATGCCACGGGAAGGATGAGCATTTTTTTCATTACGACAAGTTTAAAAGTAAAAGTAGGTGATGAATACTGAATAGCTGTCATGAGCCATCCTGTTCAATATCATCTATATTCCTACTGCATTCTAACACAGGCATTATTTAAATAAACCGGCTGCGGTGTGACAGGTTGAAATAAAAAGATGAAGGGATAAAGTAATTGCCGGCCTTAATCAATTAGGCGCATATACGATTGCGATGAGGTATTCTGTTAGCTAAGCCCCGCACAGCTATATATTTTTGAACCTCGTAAAAGCAAGTAAGCTTGTATATAGCAGTTGTTGTGTTGGTCCGTACAATATTGTCTTCGTTGTTTGGTGTTACAGATGCCCTGGGGATTTCTAAGGTCAGCAGATTTTTTTCATTTCGGGGACTTTACAAGTAAAGACCAGCAGTTTCTCCATAAAAAAACCGCCTCATTTACATGAGACGGCTTTCTTATCTATATCTAAAAAGTAATCACTAAACTAAGCCACAGCCACTTCTTCTTCTGACATTTCAACTTCAACAGCGCCTGCAGATTTCACCGTTTTTACAATACGGGCAGCCACTTTATATGGATCTGCTGCACTGTTTGGTCTGCGGTCTTCCAACCAGCCTTTCCAGCCTTTTTCAACACTGGCGATTGGAATTCTGATAGAAGCTCCCCTATCTGAAACACCAAATTTAAATTCGTCAATAGCGGCAGTTTCATGCTTGCCGGTAAGGCGAAGATGGTTATCGGCGCCATAAACAGCGATGTGTTCTTTTATTACAGGCCTGAAGGATTCGCAGATTTGCTCAAATACTTCGCGGCTGCCGCAGGTTCTCAACACATTGTTAGAGAAATTAGCATGCATACCACTACCGTTCCAGTCAAGTGCACCCAATGGTTTACATTCCCAGTTGATGGAGATACCATATTTTTCACCAATTCTTTCCAATAAATAGCGGGCAATCCAAACCTGGTCGCCAGCTTCTTTTGCACCCTTGGCAAAAATCTGGAATTCCCATTGGCCGGTAGCTACTTCCGCATTAATGCCTTCTACATTCAGGCCGGCATCAAGGCATGCATCCAGGTGTTCTTCCACCATATCGCGACCATAAGCATTCTTAGCGCCTACTGAGCAATAGTAAGGTCCCTGCGGACGCGGATATCCTCCCTCAGGAAAACCGATTGGCTTATTGGTTTCATTATTCCATAAAAAGTATTCCTGTTCAAACCCAAACCAAAAATCATTGTCATCATCCTCAATTAGCGCTCTTCCGTTGCTTGGGTGTGCTGAACCATCAGATGAAAGCACTTCACACATTACCAGGAAACCGTTTTTACGCTGCGGATCCGGTACTATATAAACAGGTTTTAACAAACAATCTGATGAACCTCCCGGCGCCTGTTCTGTAGAAGAACCGTCGAAACACCACACAGGGCAGTCTTCCAGTTTACCGGAAAAATCTTTTTCAATTTTTGTTTTGCTGCGCAGGCTCTGAATGGGTTTATAACCGTCAAGCCAGATGTACTCGAGTTTTGAGGATGCCATGTTGATGAATTTTATTTTTGAACAATAATTTTTCTTTTTCAAATCGAACCGTTCCTGTGTCAAGATTAAAAATCAGGCATTACTCTTTGCCTGATGGGCAGCAAGCAATACCTGTTCGTTTTAAAGTTGACGATGTAAAAATAAAAAAATTTTCGTAAAAAAGTCACATAACGTTTAAATAATTATGTTATAGAATTGCAAATACACTTAATAAACCGGAATTTTAATTGCAAAGGGTGGTATTTTTTGAATATTTATATAGACAATAGTACTAAATACTAAATATTATACAATATGTGATAATTTATAATATTACTGATATTTCGCTTTAATTTTCTTTTAATGGATGATAAATACCGTACCGAAAGCAATCCGAAAGGAGGTAAACAGTTGGCGGCTTTAATTGGAACACATTGGTAAATTAAAGGCGTTTTGCGTGGGATGACTTGTAGTATCGGACGCCGAAATAAGCGTTAAGCCCTTATAAAAATGTGCAATTACCGCACCCATCCATAGCTCTTCAGGAAATCAATCAGCCGCGGATCATTTACATTCATGGCCGGTATCCAGTTATTGATTTTTTCGCGGCTCCACCAACGTCCCGGCTTATCGCCCGATTTTACAAAGTTGTATCGGTACAAAACGGCCCTGATATAATGAGGTGGAGTATGGGGAAATGGGTTGGATGCAAACAGTCCGGTAGCACCAGGATCGTTGTGCAGCAGTTTCCACTGAAGATGCAGGGTCCATGGATAATCATCGGGCGAGGCCATGGCGGCAAACCACATTTGCCAATCTAACCGCAAATGGTAAGGCGCTATTTGCGGCGGCTGTTTATCCAACAATACCGGCAGGCCTTTGTACAGGTAAGGTTGCCAGTTAGCATTGTTTGTTGAATCTGCATCCGCCGTTCCTTCGAATACCACATTGAGCCGCTCTTGTCCAACACTCCCGAATGCACCGTAGGTATTTACAAGATCCAGCGGATCAAAAGACCTGTTCATTACCTGGCCCGGCGATACCATATTCAGCACGGGCTGAATGCTAAGCAATGCAATGATAACCGCAATCACCCGTGCAGTATTCAGCATCGGTGTTGATGTTACTGCATTGTCCGCGGCCACAGCAGCCTTATTGACAAGCCAACGTGGAAGCAGCCTGCACCAAAAGCCATCATCAAAACAAGCCAATGCCGGAACAATAGAAAGCCAGTTTAGAAAGGAAAGGTTGCCACTAAGAATAAGGTTGAACTGGAATAAGATAATGACAACGCCTGCGATGTGGCGAAGTATCCGTGGCCCGAAAACAAAGAGCGGTGCCACCAGTTCTGCCAGCCAGTTAAACCACACACCCAGCCTGAGCCACGTATGCGGCAAAAAATGAAACCAGCGACTCAGCGGCCCGGGTATTGGTTGTGTTTCGAAATGATAATAAAGGGCTGTACTGTTACGCCACACTTCATCGCCCCTTATTTTTATTAGTCCGGCGCCCAGCATCAGGCGAAAAATAAGCCAGCGGAATAATAGAATAATCACTACCGGTGGTGGTCGTTTGGGAAAGGGTCGCATATCCAGCAACGGGCAAAGAAAGATAGCAAGAAAACCGGTTTCAGTGAGTTGTATTTCCCAGCCAAATCCATACCACTCCTGCCCTACATGAACAATTGACAAATAAAGCATCCAGAGCAAGGCCATTACCAGGGCATTGGCATAACCACACAATACAACACAGGAAAGTATAAATCCCAGCCACGCAACGCCCAGCAGCATTGCATCGGAGTGGCCAAACCAAAAGATGGATGGCAAACGAAAAAAGCCACCGGTTGTGCCAAGGGACTTACTGATTTGTTGCAGATAAAGATTAACTGGAAGCAATCCATCCGAACCAATTAAAGGAATAATTTGATTGATGGCTACCAAAAATGCAATGGCATAGATGGCACCCAGCAAACGCAAAATCATAAAGCGGGTTAGCCAGTAAGTGGGGGCTGTACCAGGAACGTAAGTGAATAAATGGTTAGTTGGTGTTTCCATTATTTTCTATTCATGCGTTTAAACAGTTGGCAGAATACCTTGAGAATTTATTTTACAAAGACCAATCCTAAACACAGGCATCGCAGTTGTTACTACTCATCTAACTATTGATTTTACCGCACAATTTATGCCCCCGCCAGCCCTATTTTTTCTTCCAGGTTAAAAATAGCTTTCAATGCTTTCTTTGCAGCGTAATATCCACACATGCCGTGTACGCCACCGCCGGGCGGTGTGGAAGCCGAACAAATATAAATGCCCTTTGCGTCAGTACGGTAGGGAGAAAGTCTTACTGCGGGCCGTGTAAATAATTGGGTAATATCAATTGCACCGCCATTAATATCTCCACCCACATAATTAGAGTTGTAGGATTGTATCTGTACCGTATTCATTGTATGTTTTGCCAATATGGTATCCCGAAAGCCTGGAGCAAAACGCTCTACCTGTTTTTCAATGGCAGTTGTCATATCCGCCTGTGAGCCATTGGGCACATGGCAATAGGCCCAGGCGGTATGTTTCCCCACAGGAGCCCGGTTTGCATCAAAAAGGCTGGGCTGCGCCAGCAAAACGAACGGCTGCTCAACCAACTTTCCCTTTGAAGTCTGTAACTCGCCTGCAGCAATTTCTGCATAGGTATTACCCAAATGAACAGTTCCCGCCTGCCTGCAGTCAGGGGCTGTAAACGGGATGGGGCTATCAAGCGCCCAATCTATTTTAAATACACCCATCCCATAACGGTACCTGTTCAATTGCCATTTATAAAAAGAGGAAAAACGTTCCCCTGCAATTTGTAATATTTGCTTGGGTGCCAGGTCGAACAACACTGCATCTGATGTTGGCAGCTGCCCTAAAGTCTGTACTTCAAAATTGGTTTCAATTGTACCACCCAGGGTAACAAAATAAGCAGCAAGCGCATCGGCGATGGATTGCGAGCCACCTGCAGCAACAGGCCATCCCTTTAAATGACCTGCAACCAGCAATACAAGTCCAATGGCAGAAGATGCAATATTAGTGAACGGTTGCATGCCATGGGCGCTCATGCCGGCCCATAAACCTTTGGCATGTTCAGAATAAAAACGTTTTGATAGAACCGAAGCCGGCAACAACGCCTTCATTCCAAATTTTGCCAGGGCCTCAGGATGATTGGGAAAATGAAGTGGACCCAACACATCGGGCGCAAGGCCAGGCCAATCATTCAATAAAGGTTTTACCTGCTGGATATATTTCTTTTCATCTGCACCCAAAGCCGCTGCTGTTTCTTCCAGCGATTTTTTTAGGGCGACTGCACTGCCATCGTCAAAAGGGTGCGCAGCGGCTATCGTGGGATAAATATAATCAAGTCCATATGACTGCAATGGCAGTTGTTGAAAAAATGGAGAGCCTGCAGCCAGCGGATGAACGGCAGAACATACATCGTGTTTGAAGCCTGGCAGTGTCAATTCTTTTGTACGCAAACCACCGCCAATGGTATCCTTTGCTTCTACCAGTAAAACAGACAAGCCCGCATATTGCATGGTAATAGCAGCAGCTAAGCCATTGGGACCTGAACCTACTACTACCACATCGTATTCTTTTTTGCCCATGCTGCTTTTTACTCCTGGTATGCTAAAGTTATACCAACATGGCCGGTAATTTTTTTAGTAAGAGATAAAGACCATTGCCCTTGTGCAAAAACCTGCGTGCCGGCAGGCAGGCTAAAATAACATACCATGACAAAGAGCAGTAAAATTATCTATTGGATTGCAACCGTACTGCTATCTTTTGGCATGTTGGCCAGTGGCCTGGCACAACTTATTTCATTCAAAAGAAATGGTTGATTTAATTGTTCCATTGGGATACCCGTTGTACCTTATGTATATCATTGGCGTGTGGAAAATACTTGGTGTAACAGCTATACTACTGCCAGGATTGAAGCTGGTTAAAGAATGGGCTTATGCAGGTTTCTTTTTCCTGATGACAGGAGCATTGGTTTCGCATTTGGTGAGTGGTGATAATAGTATAAAAGGAATTGCAGGTCCGTTTATACAAACAATTTTTATTATTTTGTAGTGGTCTTTCAGACCGGCAAACAGAAAAATTACTTCAGTAAATTAATTGCAAAAAAGTATGAAAATGAAATTGTCGAAAAAACAAAGTGAAGAACTACTCAACATATTAAAAACCCGTTTTGAAAAAAATAGTAACCGGCATAAAAGTATCGACTGGACTGGTATACAGTCAAAGCTGGAAGCCAGGCCCGAAAAACTGTGGTCGCTAAATGAAATGGAAATTACCGGCGGTGAACCGGATGTAATTGGTACTGATAAAAAAACAGGTGAATACATTTTTTATGATTGCGCAGCCGAAAGCCCCAAAGGCAGAAGAAGCCTTTGTTACGACCGCGAAGCGCATGCAGCCAGGAAGGAATTTAAACCGGCAAATACTGTAATGGATGTTGCTGCAGCCATGGGTATTGAGCTTTTAACAGAAGAACAATACAGGGCATTACAGCTATTGGGCAACTTTGATACAAAGACGTCCAGTTGGGTAGCAACACCGGCTGATATCAGAAAATTAGGCGGTGCACTTTTTTGTGATCGTCGTTACGACACCGTTTTTTTATATCACAACGGAGCAGAATCTTACTATGCTGCCAGGGGCTTTCGTGGCTCACTAAGAGTATAATAAAATATCACTACTATGACAAAGAAGATAATGAACCCGGCTGTTGATTTTTATTTTGATAAGGCAGGCACCTGGCAGGAAGCCATCAGGCAATTGCGAATGATTGTGCTTGACTGTGAGCTTACAGAAGAATTAAAATGGGGTTGCCCCTGCTATTCATTTGAAGGGAGTAACATTGTTTTAATACATGTGTTTAAGGAATATTGTGCCCTGCTGTTTTTCAAGGGTGCCTTATTGAAAGACAGCAAAAATATCCTGATTCAACAAACTAAAAATGTGCAGGCGGCCCGCCAGGTACGCTTCACGAATGTAAAAGAAATTGTGAAGCTGGAAAAAACCCTGCAAGCCTATATTCATCAAGCCGTAGCAGTAGAAAAAGCCGGATTGAAAGTGGAGCTTAAAACAACCACAGCCTATACTGTTCCGGAAGAATTTCAAACTAAATTAAATAAGTTGCCTAAACTGAAAACTGCTTTTAATGCTTTGACACCAGGCCGGCAAAGAGCCTACCTGCTACATTTTAGCGCACCCAAACAAGCAAGTACCCGGGAAGCAAGGATTGAAAAATACATACCGCAAATACTCAACGGAAAAGGTTTGAATGATTAGTTTGGCCCTGATAGCCAATACCGGGAAGCGATTTGAATTAACTACGATATTTGCCCTATTGCATAATAAAAGTTCATAAAAGGTATAGCGTACAAGTGAGTGACACAACACTGATGCCACAAAGAACTAAAGCTGTTATCAAAAAATAAATAACCCAAACAGCTTATAATGACTTGCCAAAATGAATGACCCTGTGCTAACAATCGGGGTAAAATATCTGTAATTTAATCGCCGCCTCTCCCACTCGCCGCATCAATAATTTTTCCGAAGAAAATGGCATTCATCATCAGCTTGGTACCGCCCAGCCAAAACGCCCTGAAGTTGGGGTTGTTATCAATATTAATGATTCTGCCGGAACCAACCGTATTGACAATTACCGCGGCCGCATTCTTTATTGCATCACTATTCTCCTTGCTTATCCAGCCACTTTGCAAAGGGCTTTCTTTATAATAAAATGGGGTTGCAAAAGGGTTCTTGCTTTTTTCCATAAACACCTTATTACTTTTAAATAAACTGATTGTTTTTTCGGTGTAACCATACGCCAGCGGATGGGTAAGATCAACGTCTGCACCAAAAATGGCACCGCTCATTTGCTGTGCGCCATCAATTTCATCCTCGTCGCCATAGGCGATTCTTTTAGTACTGTCAACCCCGGTTTTAATTTTTTTAAGCGTTACCGAATTGATGCCATTTTGCGAAGCCCATTGCACTGCTTCCTCCAGCAATATCAACGTGCCGCCATTGCTAACCCAGGCTTTTAATTTTTCTTTATTTAAGTCTGCATAACTACCGCCTACCATTACAAGGGTATTGTATTTGTTTAAATCAACACGGTTAAAAATGGCAGGTTCCAAATGTGTAGCCGGTATATTCATCCGCTGATCAAGCAAATGCCATACTTCACCCGCATCGGTAGCGTTCACGCCGGCGCCGACAATCATTGCAATCACAGGTTTGGTAAGGGCTACCAGTTTACGGCTGCCCATATCAACACCGCTTACGGCGTTGCCCGTTTGCAATGCATAAAATGGCAGCGCATATTTTTTGGCAATATCACTCAACAAAACAAATAGCTTATCTGCATCCAGCGGCTGGTTATTTACGGGTATCAACACCGTACCAGCATTAAAATTTTTCGTTGCCGCGGTAAGAGCCATTTGAAATTTTTCCATGGCTGTTTTTGTAATGATATTATTTTTTTGCAACTCGTACAATGCAGCAGGCGCAAGCAAATCGGTCCATTCCATTAAATAACCATAGTTACTCTTACCGCCGTTTACTGGGCCCGTTAACTGGTTGGCCGCTGTTAGTTGTTTGCCCTGTAAATTTTTGCTGTACTGTGTTGCGTTTAGTTCACTGTAGGGCATGCCGAAAGCCAGCGGCATTGTCCAGGCAGTAATATCATAAAACAAACTGTCTTTGTAATGGAGTGTTTTTTCAAAAAAAGTTTTTATCAGTTTGTATTGTGGTTGTTGCATGGGAACAATGAATGCGTCGCCTGCCTTAAAAGTCTTTCCGTTGATGTTGATGTCGTTTTTGGGTGTATATATTTCAATGCGGTGACGCAGTAACATGGTAACAAACAGGTTGGTTTTATTCCTGTCTGCACTGTCGCCAAAAACATAACCCTGCACCGGTGAACTGGCAGCCTCATGCAGCGAAGTAGTATAAAAAGTTCGTTGCCAGTCTAAAAATTCTTTGCGCAAATTTTGCGCCCCTTCCAAAGTAGAGAGCGTTGTTACAAACTGGTTTTTGATGGTTGCAGGAAAACGCAAAATACCATTTACTGTTTCCTGCGCATGGCCACGGCTGCTGGCCTGTTCAAACAAAATGCCGATGGCGCCATTAATATCGGGATAGGTTGATCCTTTGCCGTAATAAAAATCATCGTAGCTCTCTTTTGTAAAATACAGCGAACCAATTTTATCCAACGCCTTTGCATGAAACTTCGCCAGTTTGCTGGTAAGCTCCTGGTTTTTTTCCGGTGTTAAAGGATTGACCCTTGCAGCTACACCGGGTTGAAAAAAGAACGTAGCATTGCTTCCCTGCTCATGATGATCTGTTAATATATTCGGCCGCCATTGATGAAACCATTGCAACCGGTTTTGACTTTCCAAATGCACTGCGGGCAACCAATCCCGGTTAAGATCAAACCAGTAATGATTGAACCTGCCACCGGGCCACACTTCATTAAACTCCCTGCTGTTGGGATCTGTAACCAGGTTTTTACTTTTATGCTGGTTAGCCCAGGTAGAAAAACGTTGCAGTCCATCCGGGTTAAAAGACGGATCAAAAAGTATCACCGTGTTTTCCAATAAATCGTCGATTGCTTTGCCTTGCGCCGCGGCTAAATAATAGGCACTCAGCAACGCAGCATTGGCACCGCTTGGTTCATTGCCATGTATAGAATGACCAATCCAAACCACGATGGGCATGTGCTCAATATTTACCGAAGCAGATTTTGATGGATCGCTTAATAACAAATGTTGTTGCCGTATTTCTTCCAGGTGCTGTTGATTGTTGGGCGAGGTGATAATCAATAACAGTTGCGGACGATCTTCATAAGTAAAACCCATCGTCTCAAGTTTGATCCTACCCGGTGCCGCCGCTGCGACGGCTTTCATATAATTCACCAGCCGGTCGTGTGTTACATGCCACTCGCCTACTTCGTGATAAATAACATCTTTGGGTTTTGGGATGGCGGGGTTGTACGTTACATCGTCCGGCAAATAATAACTTAACTCCTGTGCCGTGGCTTGCAATGCCATAAAAAAAATAATCACTAAAAAAAATGTCTTCTTCATAAGCTATTAGTTAAGCATTGAAAATAAGTTGTTTGGCCAGATAAAAAAAGATCGTTTTTTGGATGATATGCATTATGGAACCGTTTATTCTTTCCCCTGAATTTGCACCTGCAAATGTTTGCATGGGTACCATGCCGCTACAGGACCTTCATTGCGGGCAATGATAAAGCCGTAGTCTCACCTCAAAAAACTAATTTGAAAAAAAGTTTTAAAAAATTTGCGCAGCCAAATAACTGCATTATATTTGCAGTCAAATAACTGCATAAATGGAAATTCGTAGAGATGTTTTTCAGGCAATAGCCGATCCTACCCGCAGGGCCATATTGGCTTTGGTGGCTTTGCAGGCGATGACGCCCGGCGCCATTGCCGGTAACTTTGATTCGTCAAGGCAAACGATTTCAAAGCACATTCAGATTTTAACCGAATGTGAATTGCTAAAGCAAACTCAATCCGGCAGGGAAATGTATTATCAATTCAACCCAAAAAAAATGAAAGAAGTAGCAGACTGGATTGAGCCTTACCGGAAACTGTGGGAGGGCCGATTTACAGCAATGGGTGATTTACTAAATGAAATGCAAACAAAAAAAACAAGATCAAAAAAATAATCAGCACACAACAAAAAAGTAAATAAATGAAAAAACAACTTTATCCCTGCTTATGGTTTGATAGTAAGGCCCGGGCAGCAGCCGATTTTTATTGCAGTATTTTTCCTGGTTCAAAAATCATTCACGATTCAGGAATGGTGGTGAATTTTGAATTGAATGGGCAACTGTTTATGGGTTTAAATGGCGGACCACAGTTTACATTTACCGAGGCTGTTTCTTTTGTCATCCCTTGTAAAGACCAGGAAGAAATTGATCATTACTGGTACAAGCTGATTGCGGATGGCGGCAAAGAAAGTATGTGTGGCTGGTGTAAGGATAAGTTTGGATTATCCTGGCAGGTTGTACCGGAGATATTAGGTGAACTGATGTCAAACCCTGAAAAAGGGCCACGGGTGGTACAGGCGTTTTTGAAAATGAAAAAATTTGACATTGCGGCTCTGCAAAATGCATAAGCGGGAAAAGAAAAAAAATAAAAAACATGGCAAAGCAAATTGAAGTCACCAGGACATTCAATGCTCCTGTAGAAATGGTTTGGAAACTATGGACGGACCCTGAATTGATAAAGCGCTGGTGGGGTCCCAAACACTTTACATCACCCCTGGCTACAATTGATTTCCAGGAAGGCGGCAAATCCATCGTAAGCATGCAGGCGCCCGCAGAAATGGGTGGACAGGTATTTTATTCCGCCTGGGTGTACACCACAATTATTCCGTTGCAAACAATCGAATTCATTCAAAGCTTGTCTGATGCAGAAGGCAATAAAATTAATCCCACACAAGTTGGGATGCCACCCGATTTTCCGGCAGACATCCAAACCATTGTAACGTTTAAAAAAATTGACAACAGCACAACCGAAATGACTGTTATTGAATATGCGGATTTTGGTTTGATCAGCAATTTTGCACAAATTGGCCTGGAACAAAGCCTTGACAAGATGGTGGCCATTTACAGTTAAAAAAAGGTTTACGAAAAACACGTAGCCGCCCCTTAATATTTAACTTTATACAATACGCTCATGATTATCTTACCTGGTACAAATGATACAAGCAGAAAAAATAGCATCAATAGTATATCCAAAAATCTACCTGTACAAAAGAATTGTTCAGGCAAAAATTTTTATTGATACCAATTATCACCTCGATATAGATCTTGACAACATTTCAGATGAGGCCTGTTTTTCGAAGTTTCATTTCATTCGCCTGTTTAAAAAAGCGTATGGCAAAACACCACACCAATACCTCACCGTTGTGCGAATTGAAAAAGCGGTACAGCTATTACAATCAGGTCAACAGGTATCGGAGGTTTGTTATGCGGTGGGCTTTGACAGTGTAAGTTCATTCAGTGGCCTTTTCAAACGAATTGTTGGTCAATCTCCCTCAGCTTATTTAGCAGCTCACCAACAAAAGAAAATCCAAATAACTTTAACACCCCTTGCATTCGTGCCGGGGTGTTTTGCTTTTCAGCATGGGTGGACCTAAAATAGCAATTTTGAAGAAGTAAAGCTGTAAACCGTTACCGACATTTGCTACACAACAAAAGCTACAACGATGATCATAAAAATGACGCATGTTTGCGTGTATGTACTCAACCAGGAAAGTGCGTATCATTTCTATACGAACAAACTAGGATTTAAAGTAAAAATGGATGTACCCATGGGCAAGGATGCCCGTTGGCTAACGGTTACGCCACCTGAACAACCCGACCTGGAAATCACCTTATTTCCTGTTGCGCCGGGCGGCATGTTTACTGAAGCCACCGCCCAGGCAATGAAAGAACTTATCAGTAAAGGCACTTTTGGGCCGGGCGTTTTTACCTGTAAAGATATTTATGCAACGTATGAAGAACTAAAAGCCAAAGGCGTTGAATTTGTAAAACCCCCAACAAAAGAATTTTATGGTACCGAGGCCTTGTTTAAAGACGATTCCGGCAATTGGTTCTCATTGGCTCAGCTTGCATAAAATCAGCACAATATGAAATCAACATTCGATCAATCTACAAGAAGTGAACTGACTAACAGAATTAATTTGTTACATGAAAACAGCACGGCTCAATGGGGTAAAATGACGCTTTACCAGATGCTGAAACATTGCACCCTTTGGGAAGAAATGATACTTGGAAATAAGAACTATAAACAAGTTTTCGTTGGCCGTTTATTTGGCAGAATGGCCTTAAAAAATATATTAAAAGATGAAAAACCGCTGGCAAAAAACACTCCTACCATTGCTGCACTTAAAATAACCGGCAATGGTGATATCGCTGAGCAAAAGAAAAAATGGATTGCATTAATTGAAGCAGCGGCCAATTTTCCGAACCATGATTTTGTCCATCCATTTTTCGGAAAGATGACCCAAGAGCAAATCGGCTATGTTGCTTATAAACATGCCGACCATCACCTGCGACAATTTAATGGGTAACTGACAAGCATCAGCCTGTAACCTGGCAGTAGTATATCAATCCCCCACCTCAGCGCAATTTTACAGAAAGAAAATTGATACCGGATTTTAAAACATCGTTGGTTAATAAACACCGGTTGAACAATTCCATTGAAGAACAGGCGAGACCATGCAATAAAACAATTTCATAAAAAGAGACCACCCTACCGGGTAGTCTCTTTAATATTTTTTTACAGTTGTTATCCTAATCTGCTGCTCCTGCTACCTCGCAGGTGCAATAACTAAATTTTGTTCCCCAGTTACCGCCTGTTGCATTGATAAGCGAACCTGCGCCCCACCCGGTTTGTGATTCTATCACTTTTCCGGTAGCATCCAATTTAACCAGTGCAGCGTGTGCAGCTATACAGCCACATTGTCCCAATCCCATTGAAGCAATTGGCACTTTATAGGTAAAGCTGGTTGTATAGTTTTGTGTATCCTTGTAGGGAAACTGACCCGGCACCGGGTTGCCTTTTTTATTTACAGGTACAGCGCTGCAGTTACCTACATACAAATGAGTTTCAGTAAGTAAGTACCCGTTGGCGGTTGTGTAGGTTACATAAATAAATTCATTATCATTGCTTACTGAAATAGTACCAGCGTCCATAAACTGTCCTGCAAGTAATGGCACTGTTACGGCAGGGCAGCCAACTTCCGTATAACCAAGGTTACCTCCGGACGTGTTGTCGACTCTGCTTGTTGAACTTTTGACGGATGTAGTAACCATTGTTTTTTTACAGTGGTTGTTGTTGGACTTGACACTTCTTTTTGGCAAGAAAATAAAGTGGTAAAAGTCATTGCTGTTAATAAGGATGGGATGAGCGTTTTCATACAATTTAATTTAGGGTTTAGAAACATTTATCTGCAGTTAAGTAAACATAATTAAAGCCAAACTGATAAAATGCTTAAAACCAATCATTTGCAAAATAAAGAGTCGGCGTTTTGTCCATTATTCGGAAAAATTCCTTTAATTACTCCAGATTATAGACATATTTAAACACAAAATGGACTTTACCCCTGAGAGGAATTAATTTAATACTTCAAATAAATCATGGGAGCTTATACTTGTAAAATATAATGGCTGGCAACAAGCACCCTCACCGAATCGGAGCTTTAACTGGCACAACAAAGAGGTGGAAAATAATCCTGAAGTAATAAAATTCTATTAAGCGCAATTGCTGTATAAAATCCTACCAATAAATTAGTTTGGAGGAAAGAAATTCACAAATAATTAATTCGCTTTCCAGCTCAATAAAAACAACGGTGTACTTTTTTTTATAAGCAATGCATTTATAGCCCAATGCTGCCCGGGCGGGCTCTCTGCAAATGGAAAAGGATTTCCTTTCGTCAGCTAGTTGAATTATAAAGTCATATACGGCATCAGTAAATTTATCGGCTGTGCCAATCATACCTTTAGATTCAATAAACCAGGCTATAGCGGCTATATTATCAACAGCAGTTTGTTTTACAATTACTTTTTTGCGGCCCATTTCCTGATAAGCTTTTTACTTTGAATCCGGGCTTCTTCAACGGTAAACGTCTTTGTTGGTTTTACTTTTAGTGCTGCTTTTTTTTGCAATACCTCATAATCCTTTTGAAGCAGTAAAACGTATTTCTTTTTATCGATCACAATCTCTGTCATAGTAAACAATTTGATAACCAAATTTACATAAATTACCGGAGTGTCAAACACCGTTATGATATTAAGCCAAGGCGATACTTTATGCACTAAGAGTACAATCCGGTTATATTTAACATGCAAATTTTTCCAGTAAATACTGTGGATGTTATAAGGGGTCATTTTTTTGCCTAAATATTTACCCTAATGCATACCTTCCGATTGTACGATGGATTTAATTTTAGATACTAAAATTCATCGTTTTAGCAAACCCTACCAATACTATTTTATATAAAACTTTAAATTAGACCCCAAACAAAAATAGTTACCGGCTGCGATAACCATTAACCATCCGTAACCACCGTTTGTAAAGTATGCGAACCAACGTTGAAGATTATAAAGACATTTACAACCATCACAATTAAAATTAATTGAAATGACTAACAGCAATGCTGGTACTTCTCCGAAATTATACGCACGCACAGGCGGCCTTGCTTATTTAATCATCATTGTTGCAGGTGCGCTTGGAGAGTTATTTATCCGCAATGCAATCATTTTACCGGGTGACGCTGCCACAACGGCCCGTAATATCGCCGCCTCACCCTTGCTTTGGAGAATAGGTATCGCCGGAGATCTTGTAATGCATGTGTGCGATCTCATTTTGGCCATCGTATATTACACCTTGTTCAAGCGGGTAAATAAAACCCTGGCGCTGCTTTCAGTGCTGTTTGGTTTAATACAGACCGCTGTTTTGGTAGCCAACAAATTAAATCTGATGACGCCGCTGTTCTTCTTAGGTCACGCAGAATACCTGAAAGCATTTAGCGCAGAACAGTTACAGGCGCTGGCATCCATTTCAATAGAAGCACATGAACATGGCTTTGCCATTGGCCTTATATTTTTTGGATTTGAATGTTTGATTGATGGTTACCTGATTTTTAAGTCGGGCTTTTTGCCGAAATTTTTAGGCGTCTTTATACTGGTGGCCGGGTTGTGTTATTTGTTAAATAGTTTTACTCTTATTCTTTTTCCTTCATTGGCCAATTCCATGTTCTCCATATTGATGGCGCCAATTTTTATTGCGGAATTGTCGATGTGCCTGTGGCTTTTAATAAAAGGGGTGAATATTACAAAATGGAATAATTTGGTAACTGTTCCGGCGACATCCTGATTTTAAAACGAACACTTTGGACGCTGATACACCGATCTGCAATTGCATATAACCATTCATTCAATAAACAAATAAGCAACGTTTCGAATTGCCGTATAAATGGGATATCTATGTTTTTTACCGACGCTTAATTCGGCTTAAAGTTACCTTTCATTATTGAAGATTTTTTATAGCTGCTATTTCATCCAGCCACTTGCTTTCATCCACTCAAACAATGGTCTCATCCAAAGTTCGGTTGGCTGCCCCAACACAAAACCATGATTTCCTTTAGGATACAAATGCATTTCAACCGGTACATGGTGATGCCGCAATGCCTCATAAAATTGAATGCTGTTATCTACATCTACTACTTTATCTTCTTCACTGTGCGTTATCCAGGCAGGTGGTGTTTTTTCTGTAACATTTTTTTCATTGGAGAAGAAATTAATCTTTTCCTCTGGTATATTTTCACCCAATAAATTTTGCCTGGACGAAGTATGCGTCAGCTGATCTGTCATTGAAATAACGGGATAAACCAACACCATAAAATCAGGCCGTAGACTGGTATGCTCCTGATTGGGAATAAGGGACGAATCAAAATGTACAGCGGCTGAAGCCGCCAGGTGGCCGCCGGCGGAAAAGCCCATGATGCCTATTTTATTTGGGTCAACATGCCAGTTCGCTGCATTCTCCCTAACCCGTTTAATAGCCTGCTGTGCATCCTGTAACGGGCCAATGCTTTTATCCTTCATTATAGAATCGGAAGGCAGCCGGTATTTTAAAATAAAGGCGGCGGTGCCCTGCTTTATAAACGCATTCGCAATATTGATCCCTTCTGCCTGGTAACTTTCCATGCCATAGCCGCCACCCGGGCAAATGACAACCGCACTGCCATTTGCGTTGGCTGTTGCTGGTAAATACACTTCGAGGGTTGGGTTAGCAATGCTTTTGTACCCACCAAAATGGCCGTCCCAGTTGATGGTAATTTCTTTCATATTATTGGGCACCGAATTGGGTATGGCGCCAGTGTATAAAGGAACTACTGTTTGTGCAACCAGGCCCGCTGCATTCATCAGCAGGCTGATAAAAAAAAGTATTTTAAGACGCATCTTTTTTATTTTATTTTTTTAAGACTAAGGAATCATTGTTTGAAAGTAAGGCTGCTGAGTGCTGATCAAGATAAATACTACAACCCGCATGCAATTGCAAAATACTGGCAGGGTAAAGATTACTAACGGGCTGTTCGATAGTATTTTTTACAGCCGTCGCTTTCCGAGTGTCTGGCACCGAACAAATAATATTTTTTGATTTTAAAATTTGTTTCACCGACATACTGATGGCATGTTGCGGTACTTCATCCAAAGACTTAAACCAGCCTTCGCCCAACTGTTGTTGCCGGCATGCAGCATCTAATTGCACCACAATATAAGGGGCTTTGGTTTCAAAATCAGCAGGCGGGTCATTAAAAGCCAGGTGCCCGTTTTCTCCAATTCCCACCAGGGCAACATCAACCGGATGTTGTACGATTAAATCATTCAGGCGGGCGCATTCGGTTGCAGCATCCTCTTCTCCATTGATTAAATACACCGCTTGCAAGCGAGGCAGTTTTGATAAAAATCTTTCCTGCAAATACTTTCTAAAGCTGGCAGGATGTGTTACCGGCAAACCAATGTACTCGTCCAGGTGAAACATGGTAACCTTCGTCCAGTCAATATCTTTTTCCGTAATTAACTGGTCAATGGTTTCAAACTGGCTAGCACCCGTCGCCATAATAATATTGGCCGTATCATTAGTAGCAATGGCATCACGGATCAATTGAGCAGCGGCACTTCCGGCAGCTTTGCCCAATTCAGCAGCCGTGTCAAATATTTTTGTATCCATAATTATCGGCATTCAAATGTCACGTAAACGTGAACTCATTCACTACAAACTATTGACAATTCACAATTCGCAACCACCTCCATTCACAATTCCCCATTGACCATTCACACGCTCACATCTTCACCTGTGTATTACCACCTTTCGATAAAGAAATATCAACGGGCTGATTTGTCTTCCAGGAACCAGCCGTAAAATCGGGCACATCAATTGAATTGGAACGGTGCGCCACCGACCATTCACTTAGGGGTGCAATGGAACTCCAGAGCGCCGCATCGTACACATCCATATCCACGGGCAACCCATTTCTTAAACAATCAATCGTACGCCAGTCCATTAAAAAATCCATCCCTCCATGGCCGCCGACCTGTTTGGCCATTTCGCCTACTTTTTTTACAATGTTGGGCGTGTACTGATCTTCCACTTTTTTATACGCCCCTTCATCCAGCCAGTCTTCATGGCCAAAAGCAATGCGGCCCGGCAGCGGATATTTGATACAGGAACCCTTGGTGCCACTTATTTTATGAATGCGGGAATATACATTGGGCGAGGTTACATCGTGCTGCAACATAATGGTACTTCCCCTGTTGGTACGGATGGTAGTAGTATTCATATTGCCCCTGAATTTTTTACCGGCGAACGGTGTATAAAAATCGTCTTTGGCTGCCAGCTCCTTTGCTTCGGCGGACATTTGAAAATCTTTACCGGATACCGCTACCAGGAAATCCATTTTATCTCCACGGTTAATATTCATGGCCTGCGCTACAGGTCCCAAACCATGTGTGGGATATAAATTACCATTCCTGAAATTCTCTTTCAGCCGCCACATATCGTAGTATTTATCTTTGCTAAAATTGCCTTCGAGTAACGTATGCAGGTAAGCACCTTCGCCATGAACAATCTCACCAAACAATCCCTGCCGGGCCATGTTCAAAGTAAGCAGTTCAAAAAAATCGTAGCAGCAATTTTCGAGTATAATGCAGTGCCGGCGGGTTTGTTCGGACACATGCACCAGCTGCCAGCATTCTTCAATTGTTTTAGCCGCAGGCACTTCTACGCATACATGCTTTCCTTGTTGCATGGCATACACAGCCATCGGCGTATGCAGTGCCCAGGGCGTAGCGATATACACAAGGTCGATGTCTTTCCGGTCACACATTTTTTTCCATTCATCGGCTTTACCGGTATAAATGTCCGGCTGATGCATAGTGCCATCCAATGATTTTTTTACCGCGTTTACTTTGGCGGCTCTAATATCGCAGAGGGCTTTTATTTCCGCGCCTTCAATATGCTTCATTCGCTCAACGGCCGCAGGCCCGCGGTTGCCTAAACCAATAAAACCTATTCGCACCGTATCTATTTTTGGCGCGGCATAACCACTCATGTTAAAATGATTGGCATTGACTTCCGGAAAATAAACAGGTAGTTCTGCACCTGCTTTAAGCACAGCGGCTCCGGCAACCCCAATACCGGTAAGGCCTGAATATTTTAAAAAATTTCTACGGTTACTTTTCATCGTATTTTATTTTTTGGCAGAGTATATGTTGTTTATTTTTTTAACCATTTATCAAACCAGGCGAAGGCTTCTGCCTGCATTTTTGCATCAAACTTATGCGGCCCGGGATAATACGAACAGTTGAAATGATCGGCTGCAGCTGCTTTCACATACACTTCCCGCAAAATTTTATCCGCCGTCTTCATTTCCGGCAGCGTATACAAATCATCCTGATCGTTATTTAATACAAGTGTTGCCAGCGGTGCACGCAAGCCCAGAATTTCCGGAAACTCCAGTTCGTTTGGCAACAGCGGTACGTACACCATCCAGGTATGCGTAAACGATTTATGGAGTACAAAATCTTTCCAGGTGGTCATAAATCCAACGCAGACAGCACACTTTATCCTGGGGTCAAGGCCGCCCATAAAAACCGTTCTCAATCCACCGCCCGATAAACCGCCGCAACCAATACGATCGGTATCCACCTCTTCCCGGGCACACAAAATATCCAACGCAATTTTATCTTCTGCAAAAAAAACGCCTGGCCATGTGGTACCTGCGCTAAATAATGATTTGGCCATTACATGTTCATGTTCTCCAGCCCATTTATTATAAGCCTGAATGCCATCCGCATTTTGAAGATCAGGATCCGTCAAACCATTCCGCATTTGTTCCGGAACATCCTGCAGCATTACCCTTCTGCTGGCAAACGTAAATGCATCCGCCACCAACACAACATAGCCTCTTTTCGCAATTTCGTTGGCCCAGGCAAAACCTTCATAATATTCCTTTTGGTGTTCGGCCATCAATGCAAGTTGCTGATCGGATGTTTTGGTAATTTTTTTTGTGCCGAAAAATTTATTGCCACCATGATCGTGAAAAGCAAGTATAGCGGGCAGTTTACCTTTGGCATTTATTGGTTTCAACAAGATGGCTTCCGTGGCCCTGCCATAAGGCAGTTGCCAGTTTATTTCTTCTATATGTAAGCCATCATAGTCGTATTGCCTGGTGATATTTACTACCGGCTTATTGCCAACAGCCGGAATGGCCATCCGGTCGGTCACTTGTTTTGTTGCCGTTTTGCGCCAGGCATCCAGGTTAGCAAATTCCTTTTTACGGAACGATAAAGATGGCAGTTTATCCTCGTGCAATCCAGCCGCCCATTCGCCGTATAAACCGATAATACTTAGATTAGCTTCATTAGGATTTTTATTTTCCATGGCCAAAAAATTATTTGTACTGTTTAAATTATCCGGAGACTGTACGGCACTATTTGTTGCGAATGACAATCCTTTCAGCGATCCTCCTCCTGCAATCCCCAGGCAGGCAAGACTACCCAGTTTCAAAAATTGGCGGCGTTTATTTTCCATCTTTATTTTTTAAATGTCTGCAATAAATAGTTTTATAAATGGACCATTTGTCTTTTGAGTATCTCAACTCCACTCCATAATTAATTGTAACAAAATACAATTACCGCACATTGTTCACTACCGGAAAATATACATTCACGTCAGGATGCATGGTATACAACCTATAGGCCTTGCCGCTATTTACCATTATACCACTTGATTTATCGTTGCCAACTATGGGATTCTTTGCGTATTTTTTCCAGTGCACCAGGTCTTTCGAAACAGCCACATTGGTACTCCATTCGTGCCAGTCTTTAAAAGCCGACGCATGGTAATAAGCATAATAAAGTCCATCGTATTGAATTACCTGGTTCACGGCAACTGCAAACCGGTCGTAGGTTTCGGGCCCCATTTTTAATACCGGCTCATCCTGAACATTCGTCCACAATTTGCCGTCTGCAGAGGTAGCCAGCCAGATGCCAAGGTCATCTCTTTCATAAAACAAATACCACAGGTCTTTTTCTTTCAATACAGCCGGCGTACCAAAGGGTCCTATCGAAATGGGAGTTCCATCCTTGCGACGTATATCAAGATTGCCTTGTTCCTTCCAGTGGATACGATCGGCTGAAGTAAGCATGTGAGCCGTATCTCCCCTGCCCTCTGCAAACATATAATACACACCAGCTGATTTTACAACACACATATCTTCCACCCAGCCGTCACTGTACACAGGATTGTCTTTGTACCTTGTCCAGTTAAGGCCATCTGTTGATGTGGCATAACCCAAATACTTAATTTCACTGGTATCCGTATAGCCGGTATACCAAAGATGATAGCTGCTGTCTTCATAAAGGATATAACCCCGCTCCCTGATATTTTTGTCCCAGGTATTGGCACCTGTTCCCGCAAACACAGGGTTATTTTTGTAAGGAGTAAATTCAACAAGTGCTTTGGCAAACCCGTCGCTGGTGTATTTCCGTGGCCGTTGTGCAGAGCTGTATTGCAGGATGCAGCTGGCTAATAAAACAAGAAAAACTGGTTTATACATATTGGTTATTCTTATTGTTGAAAGTAACTATTTTTTCCTTAGCTGCATGCGTCTTTCTTCCCCGTCATACTAATATTTACCTCTTACCTGAGTTAGCCAATGATTTATCAAATGCCAATTGAATATTGGCTTATGGTTTGCAACACTGCCCTACGTGGTAACACGGCCTTTCTTTTTTATATTCAATCAATCGTAAACTTTTCGCTGCCGGATGTGTATTGTATCATCATCAACAACAGCTCTACATTTTGAAAATATTGCTTACAGGCGCTACCGGATATATTGCGCAACGATTATTACCTGATTTGCTAAGTGCAGATCATTACGTGTATTGCTGTGTAAGAGACAAGGGACGGTTTGATTTGCAAAAATTTGATGACCCTGATATTGAAGTGATTGAAGTTGATTTGCTACAGGAAGCTACTTTACAAAACATTCCTTCGGATATTGATATCGCCTATTACCTGGTGCACTCCATGAGTACGGGCACCGGAGACTTTGAAAAAATGGAAGCCGCTTCGGCAGAAAACTTTAAAAAAAGAATGGCGCAAACGAGCGTAAAGCAAGTAATCTATCTTACCGGGATTGTTAATGAGCAACATTTATCAAAGCACCTTCACTCCAGGCAGCAGGTAGAAGAAATTTTAAAAACCGGGCCGTATAATTTTACCGCCCTGCGTGCGGGCATCATCGTTGGTTCCGGCAGTGCCTCATTCGAAATCATCCGTGACCTGGTAGAAAAATTGCCGGTTATGATTACGCCAAGATGGCTGCATACCAAAACACAGCCCATTGCCATCCGGGATGTAGTGGCCTATTTAAAAGGCGTGATAGGTTTGCCGCAGGCATTCAATACAAGCTTCGATATCAGCAGTGGCGAAGTATTTACCTATAAAGAACTGTTGCTAAAATTTGCATCGGTGAGAGGCCTTAAAAGAAAAATCATTGTGCTCCCGGTGCTAACTCCCCGGCTATCTTCTTACTGGTTATACTTTGTTACTTCCACCAGCTACCAGCTGGCTAAAAATTTAGTTGACAGTATGAAAGTGGAAGTAATTGGCAAACCGAACAACCTGGGCGAATTGCTGCACATTATCCCCACGCCTTATGAAAAAGCGATTGAGCTGGCATTTGTAAAAATTGAAAACGACCAGGTACTTTCCAGCTGGAAAGATGCCCTTAGCAGCAACATTTTGTACAAAGGTTTAACCGCCCACCTGCAGGTGCCAAAGGAAGGCACTTTTAAAGACAAAAGAAAAATGAAGGTAACCGACGCTGAAAAAACGCTGGATAAAATATGGCGCATCGGTGGCGCCAACGGCTGGTATTATGGGCGCTGGCTTTGGGTTACAAGGGGCTTGATGGATAAGATGGTAGGCGGAGTGGGACTGCGCCGTGGCAGAAGAAGCCCAACGCAATTGTATCCCGGGCAGGCGCTTGATTTTTGGCGGGTACTAATCGCCAGTAAAGAAGATAAACGCCTGCTGTTATATGCCGAAATGAAATTACCCGGCGAAGCATGGCTTGAATTTTTTATCAATGAAAACAATGAGTTGGAACAAACCGCCACCTTTAGGCCGTTGGGTTTAAAAGGCAGGTTGTACTGGCTGGCAGTGCTACCCTTTCATGGATTTATTTTCAAGGGTATGCTTAAAGCTTTGTGTGAATAGTTTTTGACCAGTGTAAACTATGCCACTATGCCGTTTAAAAGATTTACTTCGTTACATAACTGATGGCAAGCCCACCCCCGTACTCATCTCCAAAAAAATACTTCCGTAGCGGATAAAATGAATGACCGAAATCAAGCATTGCTTTGATGACAATCATTGTAATGAACGATACAAACTAATCTATTTGTAAAAATATCGCTCATGACAACAGCAACATTTAAATCAACTGCAACAAATACAGATACCCTCAACATCATTTGCCAGCGTAGGGCTGTAAGAAAATACAAGGACAAACCGGTAAGTATTGACCTTGTTGAAAAAATTCTGGATGCCGGCAGAATGGCCCCTTCAGCAATCAACAGGCAACCCTGGAAATTTTTTATTCTTACCCGCAAGGAAACCATCCGGTTATTTTCAAAGGAAATTAAAAAGGTAGCAGTAAAAGATTTTGTAAAAGCGGGCCCTGCACAAATACTAAAAACAGTTGCTCATTTACTGCATTTTTTACCTGGCGCCATAGATTTGTTTAAAAGTTCAGACCATGTATTTTACGGCGCTCCGGTGGTGATTTTTATTACCGCCCCGGCAGACAACGAATGGGCTTCGCTGGATGTAGGCATGTGTGCACAAAATATGATGCTTGCCGCCAAATCACTGGGGCTGGACAGCTGCCCGATAGGATTTGGAAAATATGTTGAACATACCAAAACATATTCCCTGCTAAATACTCCTGCAACGGATGAAGTTAAGCTGGCCCTTATTTTTGGCTATGGTAATGAAACGCCGGAAATGCACAAACGCGTCCGCAACAATGCCTTTTTTATCGATGGAAAAACGCCGGCCGAAATGCAATCATGATTACTTAACCTGACTGTTTTTTAGCAACCAGTATAAACCTTTTACATTTGCCCTCCATTGCGGCAGAATTACAATAAGGATAATCTCTTCTACCAGGTCGGCAGCAGTTAATAAAGCGGCTGTGTAAAATAAGCCATATGCAGGTTGGCTCAGAAAAAAAAGCAGGATAAAGAATACACCCTGCAGTACCGCCGACAGCTTGGCCAGGTAAGTATGAAAGCTGCTCATTTTACCATACCGGGTAAACGCCAGTAAATTTTGAACAAGAAACAACACAAATAACACAATAAATGTTATTGCCTGCTCCCTTACAAATACAGTCTTAAAGACCACAACGCCCACTATTGCCGCAACAATGGTAAGGTCATCGGCGACGGAATCCAGCCTGGCTCCAAAAACACTTGTCACCTTTAATTTACGGGCAAGATAACCGTCCACCGCGTCGGTAAAAAAACTTAGCGCCAGCAACCACTTAAATATACCCATTTGCCCCAGGCAGATTAGTACAATAAGTGCCAGCGCCGATATCAACCGGTAAAATGTAATACCGTTAATAATATAATATAGCAGCCCACTTGTGCTTTGTGTATTATTTGCTTTACGCATTCACTACTGTTGTTGTAGCAGTTCTCCATCTTTTTAAATCCGGCAAACTGTTTACTGCCATGTCAATTATTTGCTGATCAATCTTTCTTTGTTCCATTTGCTTAATTACCATCAAAGTCATTTCCTTTAGCGTCATATGGGGATTTATAAACGCTCCATGCTGGTAGCAATACGTGCAATATTCATGACTACTTGCTCCGTCCTTTTCAGTGCCCTGTAAAGCAGGGTTATCAATTGGCATGCTGCAACTTTGGCAAAACAATTTCTGTTCCATAATATGCTATTTTAAAAGGTGATGTGCCTGGTTATTTATACATTCAATTATCCCAATTTCTATTGTCATTAAAGCTATTCATTGGGTACATTATCTTCAATGATTTGATTGAATCATTTACATGATAAAAATCAACTTTGCTGACGGGGTGATACAAAACTTAGTCTATGCATACCCCGGCAAATAATTTTTATTGTACAGTAAAGCCATACCTTAACGAAACCCTTAAATAATGATAGTTTTTATTCACTACGTCAAAATTTTTATACTGGTTTTGCAGTGTCATCAATCCCGGCTCCACACAAACAGAAAAATTATTCTTAATCCTGAATCTCACTTCACTGGTTATACTATGCATAAAATAATTAGCTATATTTCCATTGAAAAAATGCAGCCAAAGCCAGTGTTAAAGGGGCAATAAAAATGACGGTTAAAAGAATGTAAAGAGTTGTACAGACTTTACCTTTTTTGTTTACCGGATAATTAGCAACCATGTTTAAAAAAGTTTAGCCTGCTTAATATTATTCCTTAAAGAGTAGCTCCTATGCAAGAAGCTTACATAGTATTAAACACCAAACGGATATGTTTCGGGTACCTGGTGCCCATCCGGCTCAATGTGCAACGGATGCAATGCTGTTGTTTCATCCAGGAAAATAAAGGCGTTGTAACGCAATGGTAAAATAGTAGGCACATAATTTCCGTACTGCTCATACAGCGGATTGTATACCACCCCAACCGCCCGATGCCCCAGGTGATTTTCCATAAACATATCATTGCCTGTAAAATCATCCATCAGCAACAATTTATTTTCTGCGCCAGCCTGATGCAACAAGTATTCCCAACTGCCCTTTGCAGCCTCCGGCATTTCAATAGACTGCATTGCCGCACCCCAGCTCCGTCCTGCCATTACCGATCCTTTATAGGAACCAAAACCAACAAGAAAAACACCTTTCTCATGATGCTCCAACCTTGCCAGTTCGCCTATATTAAACATGCCTTCTTCCGCCATATCAGTAGCTCTTGCGTCGCCTATATGTGTATTATGCTCCCACACAATGGCTTTGGAATTTTCACCGTGAAAGTTCAGCAACCGGTCCAGTGTATCAGCCATGTGCCGGTCCCTGATGTTCCAGCTGTGAGGACCACCTTTGATCATTGCACGGTAATATTTTTCCGCCTCCACAGCAACCAGCGCATTTTGCTCCGCATTAAAAACATTTTCATGATCGGTATTGTAGGATGGCATTTTTTGACGAATTTCTTTTAATAATGCCACTACATCTGCCTGGCACAAATCAGGCACAAACTGAGATGCGCTGGCGTAAGACCTACCCTCATCTTTACTGTAAGGTTCAAAACATCTATACGCATTTTCCGCTATTCTTAAAGCAGCCCTGTCGGTTTTTTTCAGGTAGTCCATAATACTCGCCATACTTTCCCAAAGGCTGTATACATCAAGGCCGTAAAAACCTGCCTTTTTATTGGCAGGTAAACCCTGGTTATGCAGTTGCAGCCAATCGGCCAGTGCCGTAATTTCCCAGTTGGCCCACATCCAGGTTGGCCAGCGTCTAAAGGCCTGCAATACTTTCAGGGCGCCTTTATCTGCAATGTCATACCCTTTTACAAAACGATTCAACCGGTAACAATCGGGCCAGTCGCCTTCCACCGCAATAAAATTAAATCCCTTTTCTTCTATCAGCCGTTTGGTTATATGGGTGCGCCAGGTATAGTATTCATGTGTTCCATGGCTTGCTTCGCCGAGCATCACAATCCGTGCATCACCAATGCTGTCGAAAAGGGGCTGCAAATCTGCTTTGCTCTGCAGCGGGTAAGCTGTTTTCTTTATATAAGCCGTTGCATCTCTTTCATGAAACGACACTTCTTTTGTAAAATAGCGGCGCATGATCTTTAATTTAATTGTATTGCTGAAGTTGTATATCGGGTGATGCAAATCAAGAGAATCCAACCCTCTTAATCCAATTACAAAGCAATTGAATTTAAGTGCCATTTTTAATGTTGATGATCAATACCGGGCGTGATTGCTGTCAGTGTAATTTTTTGTTAAGAAGGCTGGTTTTAATGAGGACGGTCAAAGGTTTATTTGACAATGGTCATTGTATTTCGTCGTGCAACATAGTACGTTTGTACCGGGTCAACGCAAGGCGTTCATTGGTAAGCCAGACGGATAAGGCCCTTATTTTGTCATTATAAAAATTGACACAATGGACATGCTTTTTGATAAGGAAATAACAATACCTGTCGGCGATCTGAAAGTGCAGGGCTACCTGCAAATTCCTTTACATGCAAATGCCATCATCATTTTTTCGCATGGCAGCGGAAGCAGCAGATTAAGCAAGCGCAACCAGCAGGTAGCGCAGCAGTTGCAAGAAAAAAATTTAGGCACGCTGCTTTTTGATTTATTAACCGAAGAAGAAGACATGTATTACCGTAACCGATTTAACATTGATTTATTGACCAAAAGATTGGCCGGTGCGACTGAGTGGCTGAAGGCACTTTCCGCTGCAAAAGAATGTCGCATCGGCTATTTTGGCGCCAGCACCGGCGCAGCTGTTGCGCTTAAAGCCGCCGCCATGTTACCCTATATTGGCGCAGTAGTATCAAGAGGTGGACGGCCCGATCTTGCCAATACCAGTCTATCAAAAGTAACTGCTGCTACCTTATTAATTGTCGGCAGTCTTGATACTGAAGTACTCCAGTTAAACAAGCAGGCCTATTTGCAACTGGACTGTAAAAAGAGCCTTGAAATTATTGGCGGTGCGTCCCATTTATTCGAAGAACAAGGCAAGCTGGCAATAGTGGCTGAACTGGCTGGAAAATGGTTTGAAAAATATTTAACAGCAAACCGGGTAACCGGACCAGTTTGAGTTTTACTTAACCAAAAAACTGTTGTAAAAATTAAATGAAGTATATGTTCCAGGATAGGATAGAAGCTGGATTGCTACTGGCAAGACAGCTGAAAAAATATAAAAATGACCCCGGTATTGTGCTCGCTGTGCCGCGGGGCGGAGTGCCAATAGCTTACGTGGTTGCTAAAGAACTGGGCTTCCCGGTTGAGCTGATACTTACAAAAAAAATCGGGCATCCGCAAAACAAGGAATATGCCATCGGCGCTGCGAGTTTAACTGATTATTTTGTAACTCCGCATGAAGATGTACCGCCAGGTTATGTTGAGGCTGAAGTACAAAAAATCAGGCTACGATTAAAGGAAATGTATGGCAGTTTCATGGGCCACAAACCCCCGAAAAGCCTGGAGGGCAAAACAGTAATTATAATAGACGATGGCGCAGCCACAGGCAATACCCTTTTGGCTACCGTACATGTGGTGCGCAAAAGCAAGCCAGCTAAAATAGTGATTGGGTTACCTGTAGCATCACAAAGTGCTGTTGATAAATTATCGCAGCAGGCAGATGCTGTGGTGGTATTACTGGTGCCGCCCAGGTTTTACGGTGTTGGCGCATTTTACAAAAACTTTGAACAGGTAACCGACGAGGAAGTAATGCTTTACCTGGATAAATTAAATGGTCTCAAAAAAGCTGTGTAAGTTATAGTGCTGGTTGAAAGGTGTATGCACAAAAAATGAAAGACAACTATCTTTCATTTTTTTTACCCCGGACCCGGTAATTTTTTGCCCTATACTTTTACTGAACTAACAATGTCTTCCTGTGGTTGTTGCTGTCTTTTTACCTGTTGCATCACCATCCGCTTTAATTCTTTCATTGTTTCTTTTGCAGATGTGCTAAAGTTTTCTGTACGGGACTTGGCAGTAATTGCCTCAGCGAAAACAGTCAGCTTTATTTCGCAAATTTTATTTTCAGCACTTATTATTTTATCGTCCCTTTTCAGCAATACATATGCCAATGAAATAGACTTGTTCAGGTGTGAAAGCTTCATCAGTTCGGCGCTGATTTCTTTTACCAGGTTTTCCGGTACTCCTTTAAATGGAGTTTGAAATTCAATTTTCATACTACAATATTTTACAAATTAGCAATGCTTTTTTATTACAACTGATCATCCGGGCAGTGCTTAGGTATCAGCATACAGCATATTCTTCCCTCATCATTTCTGGCGCTTCTATAATTAAGCCCCATAACCAATAACTAAATGAAGTACCGGGATAAACACTTTCCGGTAACATGCCTTCATCAAATTTTTAAGTACTGTACAAGCTGCAATGATGTCGCGAATTTTTCACCTGTTTTGCACACTATTTATGCGCAATAAAAACAGGCACTTTGTGTGTTGAAATAATATCCTGTACAAAACTCTTTTTAAACAGCTGCAATAACTCGGTGCCACCATAAGATCCGCTTACCAAAATAGACGACTTTCTTTCTGCCATCCAGAAAGTGAAATGCTTTTTGGGATCTACATTCAATTTATATAAGGTAAGATCGCTGAAATGCCTGGCTGCCAATTCTTCTATCTGAATTTTATCCGGAAAATCATCGTCACTATCCGTGTTGGCATATACGAGGATTGTCTCCAGGTCAGCCAGTTCAGGAAAAATATAGGCAAATTGCTTAATAGCAAACAGCGCTTCTTCGCTGCCATCGTAGGCCAGTATTGTACTTTCCGGAAATTCAAAACTTTCCGGTACCAGTAACACTGGACATTCCATGTGTTGCAGCGCTTCTTTTAAATAGTGCCTGGAAAACTGTAGCCCGGTATCCTGGTAAAATATTTCACTTCCTAAAATTACGAGGTCGGCAAAACGACTTTCATTTTTTAATTCAGGCAATGCCAGTTCGTAAAAATCTTTGTGTACCCTAAAATCAATACCATTGCCGATACAAAGTTTTTCAAAGTGCGCAATATTCCGGTTTACCACTTCCGCTTCATTGGTTTCCATTACGGGCGTAAATGGCGCACCAAAAGCATCGCCGTAACTCCACACATTGGCCAATTCTGTCTGCGGCAAAAAAACACCGGTCAATAAAACAGGTTGTAACTCATTTAATCTTCGGGCAAATTCAAAAGCACCTTCAGAAAAATGAGTGCCTTCAAACGCTATGATTATCTTTTTCATAAAAATATTTTTTATTAAGAAGTAGTATTTAACACCGTGAAATTATTTACAGTCGCAACCATTTAAAATGACGGAGGGTAGATGAAATACTGATTGAGGTTAGTAAAGTTGACCCCGTTTCTTTAAGCAATTACTGCACAATACTCGCCCCGATATTTAACTCTTCAAATCAACAAATAAGCACGAACCACCTTTGCTAAAACCAAATGATGAGAATCAATATTTACAATGACGATATTCATTGACCACCATCTTTGGCAGCCGTTTCTTTGAGGAACAAATACACAAAATTTTTAAACCTAAAAAAATAGTAAGATCATGAAAAGCGATAGTCAAATTCAAAAAGATGTGATGGAGCAACTGAAATGGGAGCCATTTTTAAACGCGGCCGAAATTGGTGTTGCAGTAAAAAATGGCGTTGTAACACTTTCCGGAATGGTTGATTCCTACTTCAAAAAACTAACTGCAGAAAGCGCAACGAAAAAAGTGGCGGGTGTTAAAGCGGTTGCTGAAGATATACAGATAGGCGTTTCCAGGGATGGTAAAAAAACAGATGCTGAAATTGCGGAAGCTGTGCTGAACGCCTTAAAGTGGCATTCGGCCGTGAAAGAAGAAAAGGTAAAAATAAAAGTAGAGGATGGCAATGTACGGTTGGAAGGAGAAGTTGAATGGCAGTTTGAACGTGACAATGCAAAAACCGCCATACAGCATTTATCAGGGGTACGATCTGTTACCAATGTTATTGTTGTACATCCTAAAATACAACCTTTCGATATTCAGCAAAAAATAAGAAATGCTTTTCAAAGAAGTGCCAATATTGATGCCGGTAAAATACAGGCGGAAGTAAGTGGCAGAAAGGTGACGCTGGTTGGAACGGTACGGTCGATCGCCGAAAAGGAAGATGCAGAAAATGCTGCATGGCTGGCACCTGGCGTATCAATGGTGGATAGCGAGTTGAAAATACAAGCGCCCGAGCCAGCTTACAGCGAAATATAATTCTTGGTTCATCAACTGGCTTCAAAAAACACAATCATACGACTGCCTTTTGCAAATGAAGGCAGTTGTTGCAATAAAAAAATGAACGCCTGGAAAAGCTCCTGCCAACATCTTTTAAAAGGATGCTTAAAAAAGGTGTTGGCCGTATTTATCTCTGCTAAAGTTATTTAATACCATGAACAGCCGATCGTCATCAGTGCATGCAAAATATCAAACACCGGTGATCCGGTTACTGAATACAGCGGGCATTACAATAGGTGGCTATAACCCGTGGGACATACAGGTGCACAACGATGCGTTTTACAAAAGAGTGCTTGTTGACGGCGAAACCGGCATGGGTGAATCTTACATGGAAGGCTGGTGGGATGCCACCAATGTGGATGAATTGGTTTGTAAAATATTGCAGGCAGACCTGGACAAAAAAGTAACCCTGCATTGGCCGGAATTATGGCGGGTATTACAAGTAAGGCTGCTTAACCCGCAAACAAAAAAAATGGCTTTTGTCAATGGCCAAAAACATTACGACCTGGGGAATGATCTCTTCCAGGCGATGCTTGATAGCAGGATGAACTATAGTTGCGGCTATTGGAAGAATGCCAGCTGTCTTTGCCAGGCACAGGAAAATAAGCTGGATTTAATTTGCCGCAAGTTGCTCCTGAAGCCGGGTATGCGGGTACTGGACATCGGTTGCGGATGGGGTGCATTTGCAAAATTTGTCGCTGAAAAATATGGAGTGAAAGTAGTTGGCATCACCGTATCGAAAGAGCAATTTAAACTGGCGCAAAAATTATGTGAAGGCAATGATGTTGAATTTAGGATGATGGACTACCGGAATATAACCGGCCAGTTTGACCGGCTGGTAAGTGTTGGAATGTTAGAACATGTAGGATACAAAAACTACCGGCACTTTTTTGAAACCTGCCATAAATGTTTAACGGATGATGGCCTGTTTTTGCTACACACCATTGGCAGCAATCAATCTGTAAGATCAATCAATGGCTGGACAAATAAATATATTTTCCCAAACGCAATGCTGCCTTCTCTTGCGCAACTTTCTGCTGCCGCAGAAGGACTTTTTATTGTAGAAGACCTGCACAATTTTGGGAAATATTATGATAATACATTAATGGCCTGGTACCATAATTTTAAAGATAACTGGCAACAGATTGCAAAAAATTATCCTCCACCATTTTTCCGTATGTGGGAGTATTACCTGCTTTCAAGTGCGGCCGGCTTCAGGGCGGGGAAAATGCGACTCTGGCAAATGGTGATGTCGAAAAATGGAGTCAACGGGGTTTACGAATCAGTTAGATAATTGATCAGCAAATAACGGATGCGCTAACTAATGCAACAGAAAATTCTTTGCCCGATAAACAAGCCAGTTAATACAAATCTGTTGAATGCCACAAACTCCCCAATGTTTGAAAGTTATCGAACCCAATTGCGGCAGCAGGATAAGGATACTCAGTTGGCCGCAATAGCCCGTTGTTTTCCATTCCAGTTTACATTCAATAATATTCCACCAAAGCTTACGCAAGCCATTATAAAAATTAACAGCCATCCAACAAAAGGCGCTGCCTGTAACACTTTTAAAACAATGAAAAGTCCGAAGGCTGCAAACACCAACTGCCAGTACTGCCAGCGATGGTTGTTGCGATTGTTAAACCAATTGGCAGCAACCACCGAAACAATGACCGTAGCGAGCAGCAGCATGGTGATATAGCCGACAACCAACAGCAGCCCCAACGGTACGCCAACGATGGTAAAAAAAGCAATAACAGCGGCGACAGGTACCGCGATAAAAAATAAAAAACCATAGCCCAGTGATTTTATACTGCTGGTAAAAACTGTATCCGCAGCTTTTTTCATAGTGGAAGAAAATAGGTATTGCACAATCAATATCATTAAAAACGCCATACCAAGATACCATAGCAACCCAAGTATGGAAGCCGCACCGAGGTAATACCATTCGTCATTGCGGATGCGCAGTGAGGGATCATAGGTTGCCTTACCATTCTTTAGTGATTGTTTAAAATCAAGCGAACCAGCTTTATTCCAGTAGCGAACCCCGCCATTAAAAGATGCCGCTGAACCAATTACAATGTCACGGGCAGAGAGTACTGCATCGCCACCCACATTGCCATTCACCGTTAGTTTACCCCCAGTGCAATTAGCTCCTTTTGCAATGCTTCCGTTAATAATCAGTTCCCCAAAGGCGCCTCTAACTTCGCCGTTTACGTTGCCATCGATCGTGCTATTTCCTCCTGCAGCGAGTAACCCTCCTATGGTGATGCCCCTGTCAATCATTACGCTTCCACCGGCAACCACAACATCTCCGGTTACATTTTTGCTGATGCGTATATTGCCACCAGCACAACGGATATCATCGCCCGCAAAGCCATTGAATGTTACATTGCCACCTGCCAGTAAAATATCATTGGTAACCGTATCGTTGATGATAATGGTACCACCGGCAATAATTAAATCGCCGTATATTGGCGCGTTGATGGTGACTGTACCACCCGCTATGTACAAGTCGTCATGTACCGGCTGGCTAATGGTTGTATTATTTCCGTATTCAATTCTAAATGCGGTGGCAGTAAAAAAGCTGCTGCATTGTACGAGTAAAAAAAGCAAGCGTTTCATAAACTAATTATTAATAAGTTTTATATACCCAGGAAAACTTAGTCATAAAAAAAATGATTTCTACATTTTTTTACAATGCCCGAAATCAACAATAACCGTGATTATGGTCATGATTATCGGTCGAATGCTTATACATCCTCCTACGCTTTATAGAATTAACAGATGTTAGGATGGAGTGATCAAAATGGAGTTGTTGATTGCCCCTGCTATTGCTGTTTTTTTAATTTGTGCTACAACCAGGTAAATGGACATGCTGATAACGGCTGCAAAAAAGCACCATACAGAAATGATATAATGCGCATACAATATTTGAGAAATAATGTAGGATACCAATATAGAAAAAGCCAGCAGCCACATTTTTTTTGATGCGAAAAGAAAGGAGGAGCTACTGTTGCAGTAACATACAATATTCCACTAATTTTTTTTAGTGCGTCGGGATAATTTTGTTGATATGAAATATGGGCACCTTCAATTTGGGCGGCTGCATCATTAAACAACAAAATCTATGCAAGAACAGCAGATACACTGACACCTATTGCAACCAGTGCTTTCAGTATACCACTTCTGTTTGCATCTCTCCTTTCCAGCAACAATACCGAAACAGGCACCATTACCGGCCATACCACCTGTGCGAAGAATAAAAATAAATACGTGAGTACCGAGTTAATCAAAGTACTGCCAGGCACCGGCAATGTTAACCACAAAAAGCCTTCTGTAATTTGTTGTATCCCGAAAAGAAAGGGAATACTGGCAAACAACAACTGCCGGGGATGCTGCACTTTTTTTATGGCCGCCAGTCCAATTACAGTTAAAGTAACCCCTGCGGTAAAACTTGCATTGGCGGAAAAACACCTATCGGTAAGTTTAAAAGATAAATACGTGCGCAGAGTTAAACAATATAACAATGAACTACCGGTTGTTCAATTGAGGATTCGGCGGTTCAAAATGTAAAAAAAAAGGCCAGGATAAAAATCCAGCCTCGTTATTAATCTAATATCCTATGAAAACCGTATACCAAAAATAGGCGCAATGACAATGAAAGAAAATAACCATGGTCAACAAAATGGCTGATTGAGAGCAGCTAAATTACTTTTCTGCCGAAAGTTCAATTGTAAATTCAGTGCCTGTACCGGGAATGCTTAAAAAACTAATTTTTCCGTTGAGTAATTCAATGTATTTTTTTACGATGCTAAGCCCCAGGCCGGTACCTTGTATATCTTCGACATTGCCTGCCCTGAAAAATTCCGTGAACATTTTTTTTTGATCTTTCTCCGGAATACCAATACCCTCATCTTTTACGGTTAATATAACCCGGTGATTGATTACAGTTGAGTTAAGCTGTATTTCCTTTCCCTCATCAGAATATTTGCTGGCATTGGACAACAGGTTTAGCAGAATATTTTTCAATATAGCCTTCGACTGCTCCACCATATTTTCGCCCGTATGTTTACGACTGATCCGTTGATTTTTTTTAGTTACCATTCCCTCCAAATCGTCCACTACTGTAGCTAAGAATTCCGGCAAATTAAACACTGTGTTGTCCGTTTCTACAAATCCCTTTGCCAATCTTTCCAGCGTAAGAAAATTAGTTAACAAATTGGTGAGGTTTTTTACCGCTGCATTAATGCGGTTGATGTGCACCATTCTTTTTTCCTGCTGATCAGATTCCGTATACATCTCCACCAGCGATGAACTGGAAAGAATGGTAGATAACGGCGTACGAAATTCATGTGACGCCATAGAAACAAAATGCGATTTCATTTCGTTCAATTCCTTTTCCCGACTGAGCGATTCAGTCAATTCCTGCGTACGTTCTATCACCTTGGCTTCCAGTTCTTCTTGAAAATGTATTTGCCGGGTAATATCAATCACTACGGTTTGTGCATAGGTTTTTTCTGAATTCAGCGTTACAAAAATACCTGCCCAAAAGTGTTCTCCGTTTACCTTTTTCATCTCAAGTACGGTAGTTTTCACTTTGCCTTTTGCCAGTAGTATCCTTATGATTTTTTCTCTGTCCGTCTGCTTCACAAAATGAACCAACACATTGTAGTTTTCCAAAAAATCATTTTTTGATTTGTAGCCGAAAACCTCAACAGCCATATCATTTACGTCTGCCGCCTTAAAGGTTAACATATCTATTACATGCATTGATACAAGTGAATTTTGAAATAAATCCCTGTATCTCTCCTCGCTGGTGGCCAGTTGTTCAATAGAACTCCTTTGGTGTGATGTATCTATCATCACCGCATGCGCCAAACTTTTATCCGCATTTACTTTCACAAACAGCTTTGCCCAAAAAATTGTACCATCCAGTTTTTTAAATCCCTCTTCAAGGTTATTGATCTCGCCTTTTTGTTTCAGCGTTTGTATATTGATATCCCTGTCGCCGATCTGGCCGAAATGAAGATTGGGATTATAGTTATCTAAAAAATCCTGCTTTGAACGGTATCCAAAAATCTGTACGCCGATATTATTTACATCAATTACCTGCATCAGATGCATATCCATTGTAAACATGGCAACCATTGAGTTATCAAAAAAACTTCTGTATTTTTCTTCACTTACTTTTAATTGTTCTGTGGATAGTTTATGATCTGTAATATCTATCATTACTGATTGGGCAATGCTGTTTTCAAAATTCATCTTGGCAGAAGCGATGCCCCAAAAGATAGTACCATCAAGCTTTCTTAGCCTCGTTTCCTTGTTTACAATTTCCCCTTTCCCGATAATTGCCTGCGAAATAATGTCAATATCTTCCGGGTCTGCGAAATGAGTTGGCAAATCAAAATGTTTTAAAAACGCTGTTTTGGAGGGATAACCGAAAAGCCGGGCGCCGGTTTGGTTTACATCAACGGGTCTTTGTGTTGACATGTCGAGCGTACAGATTGCAGCCAGTGAATTTTCAAAAAGATTGCGGTATTTTATTTCGTTTAGCTGCAGTTCTAAAGTGGCACGTTTTTGCTCTGTAATATCCGAGCGGATGGCCAGGTATTTATAAGGCTTTCCCCCTTCATTTAAAAAGGGTACAATTGTAGTATATACCCAGTAGGCTGTTCCATCTTTTGCCTTGTTTTTTATCTCTCCTTTCCAGATTTTTCCATTGGCAATGGTTGCCCAGAGCTCACGAATAAAATCTTTTGAATGATAGCCGGAATTTACAATGCGGTGATCCTGGCCAATCAATTCTTCTTTCGTATACTTCGAAATTTTACAAAAATTATCATTGGCATATTGTATGATGCCTTTTTGATCTGTTACGGCAACAATATCCGCCGCGTCCAGCGCATATTTATAGTCTGCAATATCCCTGTTTAAATTCTCCAGCGTGGAGGTTTTTTCTTCCACTGTTTGTTCCAATTCCTGGTTAAATTGTTTAATGATCTCATCAGATTTAACAAGTGCTGTATTGGCAGTTACCAATTCGGACGCCAGTTTTTCCTTTTCAAGATTTTGAAACAACAGTGCTTCATTTGCCTGCGTTAGTTCGGATGCCCGCTTTTCTTTTTGCTGATTCTGAAATGCGAGTTCTTTGTTCGCAATCACCAACGCCGAAGCCATTTCCAGCAATTGATTCTGCAGCTCGTTGTTAGCGTTACCTTTTTTAAAATGATCTTTTTGTAATTTTACAAGTGTTGTTACATCCTCAATCCGGTGGATGATATAAGCTACCTTGTTGTTGGCATTTAGTATAGGCTTGTTAACAGTACTCCAGTATTTTTCTTCAAAAGTACCGTCTGATCTGCGTAAATCGTACCGCTGTACGGGCATGGCTTGAGCGGCTTTGTTGTCAACCACAAAACGCATAGCCTCAGTGATGGCCAAAACAGCATCTTCATGTGCGGGGTCTGGATTTAGAGGAAATACTTCAAACAAATGCCTGCCGGTTATCTCTTCTCTTTTTGTTCTTGTAGCAGCCTCATAAGCATCACTCACCGCTACAATGGTTAAATCTGGTAACAACAGCAGGAATAGTCCCGGCGCAGATTCAAACAGTGCCTTGAAATCGATTTGCGTTTCTTCAGGTTCCATCAAAACAAAATACGGCTTTTTGTGTATTTTATTGTAGAAACTTCATGGCTTATAAAAAGCCTTTTGCTATGGGCATGTATCATGTATGAGTTTGAACTATTATAATTTTTTGTATAAACCTGAAGCAGCTTTTATACCTGTATATATTGCTTTGCGGCTGAAAACCGGTTGTTATCAAAGCATAGCGGCATGGTGCAGTTGCATACTATCATTCTGTTCTGCCACCACAATGTTTTCAATACCTTTCAGCAATGCGTCCGGGTTAAAAGATATACTATCAATTCCCTGTTCTACCAGGAAGGCTGCAAACTCAGGAAAGTCGCTGGGAGCCTGGCCACACAAGCCAATTTTCACGCCGGCAGTTCGTGCCCTGCGTATCATTAACGCAACCATTTCTTTTGCTGCTTCATTTTGTTCGCTAAACAGCTCACTAATGATGGAAGAATCCCTGTCGATACCCAACGTAAGCTGAGTTAAATCATTGGAACCAATGGAAAAGCCGTCAAATATTTGCGCAAATTTTGCTGCCAGTATTACGTTGCTTGGTATCTCTGCCATCACATATATTTCCAGGTTGTTCACACCCTGTTCCAACCCGTAGTTTTTCATCACAGCGATTACTTTATTTCCTTCGGCGATGGTACGGCAGAAGGGGATCATTACCTTCACATTGGTTAAACCCATTTCATCCCGCACTTTGCTGATGGCCTCACATTCCAGCCGGAAACCATCCCTGTACAAATCATTGTAATAACGTGATGCACCACGGAAACCCAACATCGGATTTTCTTCCAGCGGTTCAAAGTCTTTTCCTCCTACCAGGTTGGCGTATTCATTGGTTTTAAAATCGCTCATCCGCACAATTACATCCTTGGGATAAAAAGCCGCAGCAATAGTGGCTACGCCTTCTGCCAGTTTATCAACAAAATATTTTTCTTTGTTTTGATACCCATGGGTAAGTACTTCTATTTTCGCTTTTACAGCAGGGTCTTTTAATTCGCTGAATTTTACCAATGCCATCGGATGTACCTGCACTGCATGCGTAATAATAAATTCCATGCGCATTAACCCAACTCCATCGTTTGGATAAAAAGATAATTTAAATGCCTTATCCGGATCACCTACAATCAGCATCACCTCGGTAGTTTCTGGCTTATGAATATGTGAAAAATCCAGGGCGGTTTCTTTATAGTCAAGTTTTCCCGGGTACACAAACCCCGTCTTGCCTTCACAGCAGGAAACCGTTATCAGTTCTCCATCAGTAATGGCAGTAGTTGCGTTACCGCAACCCACAATAGCAGGTACACCCAGCTCCCGTGCAACGATAGATGCATGGCTTGTTCGGCCGCCTTTATTGGTAATGATAGCGGTGGCATTTTTCAAGATGGGATCCCAGTCCGGACTGGTTAAATCAGTTACTACAATTTCTCCTGGCTGCAATTTATTGGCGTCTTCCGGCGATTGCAAAATTCTTGCTATACCGGTTGTTATTTTAGAGCCGACGGCTTCGCCCGATGTTAACGCTTCTCCTTTATTGATCAGTTTGTATTCTTTTACAAGCAAAGGATTTTTTTGTGAATGCACGGTTTCAGGCCTTGCCTGGATAATGAATATTTCGCCGGTATTGCCATCCTTCGCCCATTCAATATCCATCGGTTTCTTGTAGTGAGATTCGATGATCACAGCCCAATTGGCGAGCCTTGTAATTTCTTCATCTGTTAGTACAAATTTTTCCTGCTGTTGTTTTGGTGTGGCAATATTTACAACGGGATTTATTTCATCTCCATAAATCATCGTCTTTGCCTTTTCACCCAGGCGTTTTTGTACAATCGCATTTTTATCCTGCAACAAGGTTGGTTTAAAAACAAAAAATTCATCGGGTGTTACAGTGCCCTGCACAATATTTTCGCCCAGGCCCCACACACCGCTAATGTGTACAATATCCCTGAACCCGGATTCCGGCTCCAGGGTAAAGCAAACGCCGGAGCATGCTTTATCGCTGCGCACCATTTTTTGCACGCCCACGGAAAGCGCCACTTTTTCATGCGAAAAACCGTTGTCTTCCCTGTACTTAATTGCCCTATCTGTATACAATGATGCAAAGCATTTTTTTACAGCAACCAATAAAGCAGCTTCACCGGTAATGTTAAGAAAGGATTCGTGCTGACCGGCAAAACTTGCTTCAGGCAAATCCTCCGCGGTAGCACTGCTTCGAACTGCGACTTCAATTTCCTTTTCACCGCACAAGGCTTTATAAGCCTGCAGCACGGCCTGTTTTACTTCTTCGGGCAGTACCGCATTCATCATTAATTGCCTGGCCTTTGCGCCCGTGCTTTGCAAATTGTTATATGTGGTTTTATCCAGTTGCTGCATCAGGCTTTGAAGTGGAGAATGCAAACCGTTCTGTGTAAGAAATGCGTTAAAAGCATCGGCAGTGGTGGCAAACCCATCCGGAACTGCAATGCCCTCTGCGGAAAGTTTAGAAAACATTTCTCCAAGCGAAGCATTTTTTCCGCCAACAATGTTTACGTCGCCGATGCCGGTTTCTTTAAATTGTTTGATATAAGATTTCATTGGATATTTTTTTAGTTTAGGAATGATGTAAGGCCATTACCGGAACATGGCTGTGCAACACCCATTGTTTGGTATGACTTCGGTGAATAATTTTGTCAATCAGCGAATGGCGTTTGGGTAGTACCATCAGTAAATCAATGTTGTTTTGATCTGCAAAATCTAAAATACCCTGGTCGGTATTTTCATGGGTTATAAAATGAAAAATGGGATGTAACCCCTTCAACATTTCCTTCAGCATACCCGACTCAAAGACAGTGTCTGAATTATACACCTCTTTTTTACCGGTATTTAAAACATGCAGTTCGCAATGAAATTCATTGATCATTTTCCTGATTTCATCTACCGGAACAGTGTCGGTCACGTTATCACAATCGCAGGCAAGTGCAATTTTTTTAATGGTATAAAATGTGGCTCCCGGCGGAACAGCAATCAACGGCCAGGCAAGATTTTTAGTAGCATGTACGATATGGTTGCCGAGTAAAAAACGCTCTGTATTGGTAGTACCCTGGCTTCCCATTACCACCGCGTAAGGCCTTATGCTTTCGCACAAATTTTTCAACTCCCTAAAAAAATCGCCTTCTATAATTTCAGCTGCAATTTTTATATTGCCATTGGTGCGTTTAAACAAGGCTGTTTTTAAATTACTCATATTTGCTTCCGCTTCCTTTAACCATTTATTTATATCAGCTGTTACCGGTACTTCAGAAAAAATTACGGGTACCTGCCAGGTATGTAATAAAAGTAAATCGGCCTTAATAGCCAATGCCATGTCAGCAGCATAATTAGCTGCGTTGGAAGCAGCTGCTGAAAAGTCGGTGGCAACAATGATCGTTTTCATAAATATATTTTAAGTAATCAATAATATTGTATCAAGGCAATGTGATCGTATTCTTCCAGCAATCCTTCATCTGTAAATTCAACGTCGCCACCATTCTCCAACACTTTTTCAATCGCATCATCCACAGCGTCTTTGAGGTAAGAAAATGAATTCAGTGTTTTTCCTGCTCTGCGAATTTCATCTTCCTTGCTTCCATGCTCTGCTGCGTACATATAATTTTTTTCTACCACCAACAAGCTACCCTTGCGGTTGGTGGCTTCCCGCCACACATTGCGCATGCCAATGGCGAGCCTTTTTTTACCTGCAGCATTCTGAAGCTGGTTAAGAATGTCCTTTTGTATCACTTGCTTCCAGTCTGCTACATGCGGCTCCAGCAATACTTTCAATTGCGGCAGCGTCGCATCTTCGTAATTGCCATGCACATATTCAATAACCGCATCTGCATGTTTGGTTAATTTTTTAAAATGACCGGCAATCCGCTCCGTTGCTACCACAAATAATGGTAACTGGTGCGCATTCAATATTATCTCCAGGGTTTTATCTACCTGGTGCAAAAACTTATGCATCTGGATTTCCTTTCGTTCTTCCATATCAGAAAAATTGGCCACCCGCTCAGGCAAATCATTTTCAAGCGATTTGGATGATTCGCTGGAGTTGACCAGTATGCGGACGAACGTGGTAGAGTTACCAATATAAATACTGCTCTCTTTACTGCTCAGCAGCAATACCAGGTATTTGTGAATTTGCTTTTTGCTATACACCAGGTCGCGTATTTCAAATGAGTCATCTACCATTACTCTTTCCTGCACAGCTATATCCAGGTACAATACTTTTTCAAAAAGTGGCGATACATAAATAGCGATGCTTTTTTTATGCGTATTAAAATTTAAGGATTTGATGATGGACCTCAATTTTTCCATTACCATTTCTTTGATTTCCTCCGGGTAGTTTTTTTGCAGTTCATCTTCTACCTGGTCGGCCGCAATCTTTAAGGAATGTGTTATTTCGTTTTTCAGCCCCATTTTAGGTTCAAACGGCAGTATAATTGAAACTGCAGGGCGATAATGTACTGCGTTGAGTACAGGCTGTATTTCCGGCATTACGTGCGTTTTCATTTTCATACTGTTTTAGGCAACTAAAATAATACCTGTATTGCCTGAAAACATTGACAGTCATCATTCGAAATCTTGATCGTCCTCAGTTAATTGAAAATGGCCGAATGCTGATTTGTATACAAAAAATTATTTCTTTCCTGTTTTACAACCTGTTGTGTTCTTAAAAGGCATTTTTATACCATGAGCGTTTGAAGTACAACCGGCGAAAATACATATTCCCAGGTTATTTTTAGCGTGATGTCGCCCAATTTGCAGCTGGTAAAAATTAAGTTAAATTGATTAGCCAAAAGGGTGAGTATGCTATCTACCCTGCAAACAGGGAATAGCAACTTCTCCGTTACGGATTTCAATTTAAATTTATTGCTATGGCGCTAACCGGATACTTAGGAACACCACTTGCTAAAAAATTGGCAGTTATGACGATATCCAACCTCACTTTATTTTCGGCAACCACATGTACCGGTGATGGAAGGTTGACAATACACTTCACTGTTCCGCTACAATCCGCACCGGGCCTACCAATCCAGACGGTACCAGCGGAGCATCTTTATCAAAATAATTCCAGGTAGTAAAGCAGTATCTTTTTTTTGATGGCCTTGGTTGTTTCTTTAAAAACCAGTCCGGAAACTCTTTTAACTGGTAGCCGCTATTATAAAAATACTGGTTGGGCAACCATTCACAATCAGGGGGCTGCTGTTCATCACCAATTAACCGGTTAGCCCAAACATTGGTTACTTCAATCACAAGTTGATTGTTCTGTTTTTTTAATAAGGCAGCGGGCAGTGCTATGCGCCAGGGAGCTGTCCAAACAACACCCAGTTCTTTGCCATTTAACAACACACGGGCAATATGATTTACAAGCCCCAGGTCAAGATATAACGCTGACTTTTTGCCCATGGTTTGTGTAGAAGGTGAATCAAAAATTTTGGTATATACAGCAGTGCCACTATAGTATTTGATGCCTTCATCGGCATCGATTGTCCAGTCCTGCAAGACAGTAAATTCAACAGGTTTGGCCGGTCCTCCCCAGGCAGCATCAAACTTTACCTGCCAGGGGCCATCGATAGTTGCCAGCTCTTTTACGGCAGTAAAATCGGGTGTTTTTGCCACAGCCGTATTCACCAGCTTTTTACGGAATACTACAAAAAAACTTTGCGCTTTGTCAAAAGGTAAATTGATAGTAGTGATACCATTGGCTATTTCAAATTGCAGCAACGGATGCATGGTGGATGTCACCGGATCCCATAACTCCGGCTGCATGCCTGCGACCTTAAAACTGCATTGGGCAGTTCCTGCTTCCCTGGCCGTATTGGCTACAAAATAAATATCGGTATTGTTCTCATGGCGATGAATGGATTTTACTTTAATGCTATCATTGGTAGTAACCGCAAAATCATTTTCCGCAGTAGCAAACTGGCCCCATTGCAGCAATGCCTGGCAACGTTGCCAATAAGCCACCATGGCTTTGGCTGGTTTCCACCAGGTTTGGGTGCGGTCAAAATGCGTACCCCATTGCCCCATTGAATTACCGGGTTTATAACGCTCATCCCACGGTTGGTGTACAAAACGGTGCAACACCATCCGGTTAACGCCGGCACAAAAAGCGGCATCTCCAATGGGTTTCAGCCAGGCCGGGTTTTCGCTCCATTTGCTGTCTGCCGGCTGACCGGTAAATGCTTCCGACTCAATCAGGTTGTGATCCGATTTTCTTAAAGCGGCTACCGTTGGGTCCAGTTCATAAGGCGTGTATACTCCGTTTCCAGTCCAAAATTCCGTCATCACATGATGCACCAGTGGCATCACATCTTCCTGGCGCCAGGGACCGCCATACGGTTCACTTAAAAAAGTAAGGTGCGCTGCTTTTAATTTTTTTGAAATCGTGGTATAATAAATATCCCTGTACAAGTCTTTAATGGTGGCTTCAAAATCATTTTTAAAACGAATTGAATCCTGGCGGCTGTTGATGATACGGCCTGCAAAAGAGGCCAGGTAGGGCGTTAAATCGTACCCTCGTCTCTTTAAAAATTCTTCTTTCATTTTGGGTGTCCATGTTGGGTCGCCCGCTTCGTAACTGTCGAAATGTACATGTGTAAAGCCGGTACCAATCAAATCACCTACGTGCTTCTTTATTTCGTTCACAATATGGTCAATGTGAAAACTTACCGCCGTTTCACTCATTTTATCACACTCCAACCCCACAGCTTTTGGATGCGCTGGTTGAATGAGTGCGCCCATAGTGGTATGTCCAAATCGATAAATGATCCAGTCTCCCGCGGGGGCAGTCCAGTCTAGCTTTCCATCGGGTTGCATCTTGTCGGTGAGATCATGTATTTCGTTGAGATGGACTATACCGCTTGCCGGCAATGCCAGCACGGCAATGTCTCTGTAATAATTTTTTCTGCCGGGAATAACCGGTTTTTCAGTCAAACCATTTTCCAGATTAAAAACAGGAAAAGGCATATTGGCTCTTGGATCAACGGCCGGCCTTTCCAGTTGAATCAACGAATTAGTGCCACCGCTTATTTGTTTGCTGCTCCAGCAAATTTCCTGCATAGAAAGTTCGGGTGTAATCCATGGGCCGCCGCTACTTTCGTAACCGGAGCCATTGAACATGCCAAAATCCATCCCCAGCCGCCTGGATTCCTGCGCCGCAAAACGTACGAGTTTCCACCAGGGCTCCGTCCACGAAATGTATTGAGGCGTAGGAGTTTTACCAATGATGGCGCTCCATGGATTTACCACATCCGCTAAACTAAACATAGTGGTTCTGCTAAAGCCCTCTTCCTTCAACGCTTCCAAATCTTTGGTGATATTGGCTTTGCTCATATTGGTACCCATCCACATCCACAGTACGCCTGGCTTTGCTGCAGCCGGCGGGTGCAAGAAAGCAACTTCCGGACTTGTAAAAATAGTGGCGTCCGGTGATTTTTTGTGTTGGGCCTGCGCAAGTGTAATTATAAAACAGGTGAAAATAACGAGGTAAGATTTAAGTCGTTTTTTGCCGGGCAATAAGTTGTTAGAAGGCATGCATATTTTATTTATAACTGAATGTAAGAATTGCTGGTGAAAAGGCGGTTGATTTTATTTGCATTGATAAAGCTGCTGCATAAAATTATCTTCTGAACATGGCTGGCGTAATATTGCCAATTACCAAACCGCCAATTACCATTACCCCGCTTATTAAATGAATGGTAGAAAATGCTTCACCCAAAAAGAGCACGGCCTCAATGGTACTAAATATGGGAATCAGGTTACCAAACAAAGCTGTTCCGGAAGCGCCGAGTTTTTGTATAGATGCGTTCCAGCAAAAAAAGGCGATGATGGAGTTGCCGATGCCGAGATACAAAATGATCAGGAGGATATGTGTATTCCATTTTACAGGTGGCTGATGCACTATTTCAAAAATATAAAATGGTAAAAGACACAACGTACCCACGGTAAAAATGGTAAAAAGAAACACCATTGGCGAAATGCCTGCAGGCTTTTTTCTTACCAGGATATTGTAGATGGCAAATGTAAATGCACTGATAAGAATCAGGATATCGCCCTTACCAAACTTAAAATGGGCCAGCGTTTGCAGGCTTCCACTACTAATCAAAAATAAAATGCCGATGATACATATGATCATTCCAATCAATCGCAGTGTGCTTACTTTTTCCTTTAAAATGATGGCCGCCATCAAAGTAATAAAAACAGGGGACGAAGTGGTACCGATTAATGCCAGGTTAATGGCCGAAGTATAATGACCGGCCAGGTAAATAAAAGTATTGAAAATGCTTACACCGGTTAGTGCCGTCCACAACAGGTATTGTTTGTGCTGAAAAATAATCTGCTTTTCCTGCTTAAATTTTTTAAAGGCTATGGGTGCAATACACAAAGAGGCCAATCCCCAGCGGTAAAAGGCCAGGCTTACCGGTGGCACTTCGGTTGAAATACCCCGTGCAATAACATAATTGCCCGACCAGATAATGGTAGTAAGCACCGCCAGTAACACACCAGTATAAAAGTTTTTTTGAGTCAGTGACAATCTAAATGTATAAAAATTTTGTATGGGTAAAAATAAGTAAAACCGGGCTGTCGGTTATTGTAAATCTACCACCAAAACGTGCGGTAAAAAAAGTGGGTGATTTCTAAAATGGCAGCAGGCCAATGACAGCTGTCAAATAAAGGGTTAACCTTCGTCATGAAAAAAGACACTTCATACTACTATTTTTAATACCAATCGCCGGGGTTTGTAGGAATAGGATGCACTAAGAACCGGCGAAAACAATAACAATCAAATACCTGAATAAATTATGTACCAGCTTACGTACTGCTCTATCGCCCGGCCAGGACTTAATCACGCCGATATAAAGGCCATTTTAAATACATCCCGCAACTTTAATGCTGCCAATAATATAACCGGCTGCCTGCTTTATTATAACGATGAATTTATTCAAATACTGGAAGGCAAAAAATTGATTGTTAAAAAATTATATGACAAAATTGAACAGGATGCCCGGCACTTTAGCGTAATACTGATGTCGGAAGAAGAAGCGAAGCAACGCATTTTCCGCAACTGGTCAATGGCGTATGGCGATTTTGAAGAGGAGGTAACTGGCTGTAAAAATTTTCTTTTAGCACAAAACCTGATTGCGCTGAGCGAACTGGTGGACAAACCCACCCAAACAGTGAGACTATTTTTTCATCTTACAAAGCAAATGCTGGCAGCGGAATTGAATGAAGAAACCAAACACCTGGAATAAATTAAACCGGGCCATTTTAACGGATGTATTTGATGTTGGCATTTCATTCATTCATCATCCTGCAGTTTTACAGTTCTGGCTTGAATGTTAAATGAATCAAATACATTCTCTTATACAAAATTTACCCAAATCCTTCTTGTCCATCCAGGTTAAATCAAATCTTCGCGGATAGTAAAAAAATGTACCCCTCTAAAAAAAATATTTCACTAGTAACACATAAGTAAAACATATTCCTTACTTTGCAAACAGTTTTCATAGGGTACGGATTAAATCGGGGCACTGTTTCAACAGTTGGCCCTTTTTTTATGCCTTTAGATAATAGTATCCACACATACTTTCACTACCCTTTTGCTTCTAAAGAATAAACTTCATTCTGACTTTTAGCCAATACCTTTCCCGCTATCCTCAACTGCAAACTATTAAAACATTAAACGACCTTGCTTTTATTGATCAAATAAATTCCCCATTCCAGTGTTTCCTGTTAGTCCATCTTTCTCCATACAGAACCGTCGGATATTATTTCCAATGTATTGCTTCCGGCAGTGTTTGCAAGTGTTGTAGAGGTTGTTCCACTGGCTGTTGTAACAGCTTGCGAAAGGGTAACGCTGGTAGTACCATGGTTGACTAACCTGTATACTCTGCCAGCGTAACTGCTGGCTACAGGTAAGGTCCAGGTGGGTGTTCCGCCGCCAGTATTGATAATTACATAATCTGTATTCAAAACGGTATAAGCACCTGTACCACTCCTGTAGCTAACACTCTGTGAGCCGGTAACGGATAAGGTAGAGTTTGGACTGGTGTTGCCGATTCCAACATTACCACTACCGTCAATACGCACCCTTTCGTTGGTTGACTGGCTAGTACCCCCCGTCATAAATATCAAAGATTTTGAAGCGTTTCCTGTGCCAATTAAAAAATTATTTCCCATGGTATACAGATACCCATCATTTGCACCTCCCATAACACCACTTGTATTGCCGCCGCCATTAATTCCCATATCCACGTAGTTGGTAGTTTCGCTGCCATTGTTGGCTGTAGCCACTACATCGGAAGATGCGGCGTTGCCTGATGATCCATTCTGAATATTTAATTGCAAATAATTGTTGATAGAACCTTTGCCTACGATGGCATTTACAGAAGTAGTAGTTGCTGCATCTACCAGCAATTGTTCAGGATTGGTGCTATTTAACGCAGTCCCACCGATACTTGCATTGCCATTTTTATCGACAAAATCAAGTACAGTACTGGCGGAGTTTCTCCATTCCATCAGGTTGGCAGACTGGGTAGCGCTATTACCCTGCACGGCTAATGGAACGCTTGCATCACGGGATGACTGAGCTATTACACTTGTTCCTGAGATTCCGTTGACGAATGCCGGAAGCGTTGATAATTGTCTGTCGCCACCAATGATGGTTGCCCAGTAAGAACCCATTTGCAAAGACCTTCCACCACCGCCCTGCCAGAAAATATCATTTCCGTCGCCACCAATTCTAAAATCACCGGAGCCGGCGGTATTGGTAAAAAGTAATTGTGCCACAGTACCTATCCTTCTTATTTCCATACTGTCTTTAAGCACAAACCTGGCACCGGGATCGGTCACACCCAGTCCAACATTACCAATGCTGTCTATCACCATTCTTTCGGTGTTATTGCTTCTCATTCTTAGCGAAACATTATTGGTTGTGCCTAAAAAATTTGAGCCAGCTGTTGCGGCGTTGCCTCCTAAAGCCCATGCTGCCGCGGAACTACTGTTAACCGCACCAGTGACGAAAGCTGTAGTAGCGATTTGTGTGGTGTTGGTACCAGCGGTTGCTGTTGGGGCAGCCGGCACACCTGTTAGCGTGGGTGATGCAAGTGGTGCTTTCAAAACATCATTGCCGTTAATTTTTTGTATAGCCTGTAAAATATTATCTGTGGCTGCAACCGTTCCTGCTCCCGAATTGTAACCTGTCAAAAATTTTCCAATGACTGCTCCATTACCCACAACGGTTGCACTTTGCGTGCCGCTTACTTCTCCGGCAAGACTTCCAGAAAAAGATGTGGACGTACCTCCACTAACTGCAGATGTAACAAAAGCAGTTGTTGCAATTTGTGTTGTATTGGTACCCGCTGTTGCAGTTGGTGCAGCCGGCACCCCTGTTAGCGTGGGTGATGCAAGTGGTGCTTTCAAAACATCATTGCCGTTAATTTTTTGTATAGCCTGTAAAATATTATCAGTTGCTGCAACCGTTCCTGCTCCCGAAGTATAACCTGTCAAAAATTTTCCAATGACTGCTCCATTACCCACAACGGTTGCACTTTGCGTGCCGCTTACTTCTCCCGCAAGACTTCCAGAAAAAGATGTGGACGTACCTCCACTAACTGCAGATGTAACAAAAGCAGTTGTGGCAATTTGTGTAGTGTTGGTACCAGCGGTAGCTGTTGGGGCTGCCGGCGTACCCGTTAGCGTGGGTGAGGCAAGTGGTGCTTTCAAAACATCATTGCCGTTAATTTTTTGTATAGCCTGTAAAATATTATCAGTTGCTGCAACCGTTCCTGCTCCCGAAGTATAACCTGTCAAAACTTTTCCAATGACCGCTCCATTACCCACCACGGTTGCACTTTGCGTGCCGGTTACTTCCCCGGCAAGACTGCCAGAAAAAGATGTGGACGTACCTGCACTAACTGCAGATGTAACAAAAGCAGTAGTTGCAATTTGTGTAGTATTGGTACCCGCTGTTGCAGTTGGGGTAGCCGGTACACCTGTAAACGTTGGCGAAGCAAGTGGCGCTTTCAAAACAACGTTGCCATTTATTTTTTGAATAGCCTGTAAAATATTATCTGTGGCCGCAACGGTTCCTGATCCAGATGTATAGCCAGTGAGTACTTTACCAATCACGGCTGCATTGCCTACAACGGTAGCACTTTGTGTTCCGGTAACTTCGCCCGCCAGGTTTCCTGTAAAAGAACCTGCGCTTCCTGCTATATTTCCGGATGGTGTTACATAATCTGTACCTGCAACTGCGGCACTTATTGTAGTTCCATTACTCTTTACGATACCATTAATTGCTCTGACTATCGGATCAGTTTCAGTATAAGAACTCAAAAAGCCGGGGGTTGTATTTACCCATTTGCCGGTAACGATATTATATTGTAATATTTGGCCATTGGCAGGTGAACTGATAGTCGCATCTGTTGCACCCGCAAAACTGGACGAGGAAATATAGCCTGATGGATTAGTGGCGTTGTAAGGGGTAAACCCCAACGCGGTTTGCTTGCCGTTAAAAATGCTCCAGTCCGCGGCAGACAATGCACCCCTGTTGGTTGCAGAGGCAGTAGGTATATTGAACGTATGCGCACTACCCGAGCTGCTGATTCCAAAATCACTTCCACTTGTACCGGTTGTAAATGTTTGAGTAGCACCTGTTAAGCCATTAACAGAAGTAATGGCATTGCCACTGAATAATAAAGGCGTCCATACCGGTGCTGCCGGTGTACCTGTATTTACTTTAAATCCATTATCAGTTGTATTGAATATCAGCAAGCCCGTTGCTGGTGACGGGATAGCGTTTTGCTGTGTGGTTGTCATCCTTGGTAACAAAAAACCTTTGGTAGTACTTGCGATATCTACCATGGCACTGGCATCCGGTGTTGAACCATCCGTGTTAATTGCCATATTCTGGGCGCCTGCAGTGTGTGAAAGGGTTGCAAATGCAAACACAAAAATAACGGTGGTAAGAAATTGTTTCATGGTACTATTGAATGTTTGGATGTAAGGATTTGTGTTTTATGTTTTGTACATTTTCTTTCTTTTTGATTTAATCAGTCGGGACCGTCTTTTTATTTTTTTTATCAATACCGTTTTAAATTTCAACTCATCTGCGGAAAACCCGTCACTTTTTTTCCGCAGATTTTTCAATCATTTTCTTCAACGCTTCTATTTCCTTTTGTTGTTCTTTAACTGCATTGATCAATACAGGTACCAGTTCTGCATAGTTTAATCCCAGCGTTTCTTTTGTTTCATCACCGCTTACCACTTCAGGTACGATGGCCTTTACCTCCTGCGCTATCAGGCCAACTTTGTTATTACTGCCAGGCGTTGTTTTCCAGTTAAAGCTTACAGGCCGCATAGCCAACACTTCTTTTAATCCATACTTTAAATCCGAGATATTTGTTTTCATTCTTCTGTCGGATGTTTGTATGGTTCCATTGGTGGCATATACCGCATTCCATTTGTAAGTAGATGTACCCAAGGTGCCGCTGCCCGAAGTTCTTGGGACGATGTTACCTGATACTACTAATTTTTCCGGATTGGTAGTAGCTATACCGCTGACATTTCGGAAGGTGCCGCCAATACCCACATTACCATTTGCGTCAATTCTCATTGCTTCATTTCCGTTGGCAGTAACAGTACCTGCAGAACCGTTGTTGGTAAAAAATACCATGTCCTGATTGGTGGCACCGTTACCAATAAAGAAATCTGCTGTGGCGTTGGAATATAAATAACCGATGTTAATCCTGTTTAAAAGATTGGAATTATTATTGGCATAAGATGAACTATTGATACCCATATCAATATAGTTGGTTGTGTTAGTTCCATTATCTGCGGTAGCAACAATATCAGAGCTGGCCGAGTTACCACTGTTTCTGTTTTGAACACCAATCTGAACATATCCATTCAAATCGCCGTATGCACCAATCAGGTTATTTGTTGCCGAAGTACCAGCATCTACCAGTAATTTTTCCGGTTGAGCAGAATCAAAACTGGTGCTGCCGATGCCAACATTTCCACCCGCTGTAACTGTCATTTGGGTGGTATTATTTGTTATAAGAGGAAGGTCATAATTTCCAGTGGTACCGAGTTTTGTAGTGGCACTCCCTGTATTACCAACCAAAGCCCACGCATTAGAGGACGAAGTAGTTAATGAAGCCGGACTTAATCTTTTAACTACACCATTAGAAACCGTTAAAACACTATCGGTATTGGCACCCGTTTGAAGTCCTGTAAGCTGCAATGGATTAGAAGCAGCACTTACCTGTAATTTGTATGAAGGGCTGGTGACACCAATACCTACGTTTCCGTTACCATCTATGCGCATCCTTTCATAGGTTGACTGTATCTGGCCTCCCGTCATAAACACTAACGACTTCGAAGCATTAGCTGTACCCAATAAGAAATTATTACCCTTTGTGTATAGATAACCATCGTTAGCGCCTCCCATTACGCTGCTGGTATTGCCACTGCCATTGATTCCCATATCAACATAGTTGGTAGTTTCATCTCCATTGTCGGCTGTAGCCACCACATCAGAGGAAGCATTGGTACCTGAAGAATTATTTTGAATATTTAGTTGAAGATAATTATTGACAGAACCCTTACCTACTATAGCATTTACAGAAGAAGTGGTACCTGCATCAACAAGTAATTTTTCAGGATAGGTACTGTTAAAACCTGAACCACCAATACCAACATTTCCTACGCTATCAATCATCATTCTTTCAAGATTATTCGTTCTCATTCTCAGGGATACATTATTTGTGGAGCCAACAAATTGTGAACCAGCGGTAACGGAGTTTCCTGTTAAACCCCAGGCAAAAGCTGCGCCACCGTTAACCGCGGTATTAACAAAAGCCGTTGTGGCAATTTGCGTAGTATTGGTACCTGCGATCGCCGTCGGCGCTGCCGGAGTACCAGTTAGCGTTGGTGAAGCAAGTGGTGCTTTTAAAGCGTCATTTCCATTTATTTTTTGGATAGCTTGTAATATATTATCTGTCGCAACAACCGTTCCTGATCCGGATGTATAACCCGTCAATACCTTTCCAATAACGGCTGCGTTACCTACAACGGTTGCGCCTTGTGTACCGGTAACTTCTCCTGCCAGGCTGCCGGAAAAAGATGCTGAAGTGCCTGCACTAATTGCTGCTTTTACAAAAGCAGTAGTAGCAATTTGAGTTGTATTGTTACCAGTGGCCGCTGTCGGCGCTACTGGCACACCTGTTAGCGCGGGTGAAGCAAGCGGAGCCTTGGCTGCCAAATCCGTTATCAAATTATTGACCTGACTTTCATCAATGTTCACTGATAATCCTGCAGCTGTTCCTGTTGTGTTTTGATTCAACGTTGGAAAATCAGCGGCTACTGCTATAGATGGAACACCGGTTGCAGTTGTATTTTTAATAATACCCGTTCCAAGTCCCGCCAAAGAAGTTCCGTTTATTTTTCCTACAACGGTCGCACTTTGCGTTCCTGTAACATCTCCGGCGAGGTTGCCTGTAAAAGACCCTGCACTTCCTGTTATATTTCCGGATGGCGTTACATAATCTGTACCTGCAACTGCGGCACTTATTGTTGTTCCGTTACTCTTAACGAGACCATTAATTGCTCTTACTATTGGGTCTGTTTCTGTATAAGAACTCAGGAAGCCGGGGGTTGTATTTACCCATTTGCCGGTAACGATATTATATTGTAATATCTGGCCATTGGCCGGGGAACTGATAGTCGCATCTGTTGCACCCGCTAAACTGGACGAGGAAATATAGCCTGATGGATTAGTGGCGTTGTAAGGGGTAAACCCCAACGCAGTCTGCTTGCCGTTAAAGATGCTCCAGTCCGCGGCAGACAATGCACCCCTGTTGGTTGCAGAGGCGGTGGGTATATAGAACGTATGAGTACTGCCCGAGCTACTGATGGTAAAATCTGTTCCCGTGGTGCCGGTTGTAAATGTTTGAATGGTACCTGTTAAACCATTAATAGAAGTAATAGCATTTCCACTGTATAATAAAGGCGTCCATACCGGTGCTGCCGGTGTACCCGTATTTACTTTAAATCCATTATCAGTTGTATTGTATACCAGCAAGCCCGTTGCCGGTAACGGGATGGCATTTTGCTGTGTGGTTGTCATCCTTGGTAACAAAAAACCCTTGGTAGTACTTGCAATATCCACCATAGCGCTTGCATCTGGTGTTGAACCATCTGTGTTTATTGCCATGTTCTGTGCCTGCACTGAATGAATAATACAGGAACTTATCAGCAGCAGGCAAAAGGTAAAATTTTTCATGTATTTAAGTTTGGATATTGGAATGCTTTGAAAATTGGTAAGAATATTTTAAACTGCTTATTGTTCTATTATTAAGGCTTTTGTTTCAATTGTCTTTGTAGCTCCGCCAATCTGTAAAGTATACTGTCCAGCCGGCAAATAAATACCTGTTTTCAATTCCTGTGTTGTACTTCCGGGGGCGAGAAATAATTCTGTGCTCCAGATTAACTGACCATTGCTGTTGATTAAAAGGAATTTGTATTTACCGGAAGGTTGGTTGGCAAACTCAATATGAATGTTATTACCCTTTACAGGATTCGGATATATACTAAAAGGAATAATTTTCTTCTCCATGGCTACCTCTACCAACTGGCTGTATTTTACCATACCGTTCAAATCGTACCATTTAATTCTATAATAATTATTTCCCGACATTGCTTTTGTATCGATCCACTCGTAGGAGTTTGCAGCATTGCTATTAGCTGTTACAATTGTGGTATTGACAGAACTAAACGTCCTGCCGTCGGTTGATTTTTCAACATCATATTTCACAATATTGATCTCATTTTCCACTTTCCAATCCACTACGATATCGCTATTTTGCTGATATGCTTTTACGGTTGTAAATGTTACAGGTAATACTACAGCCGGTTTAAATACAATTTTAAATCGGGTTTGTACTGCAGAAGCCGCAGCGGCATTGATAGAAAAATTGACAATAGTTGTGCCGTCAAGCCCGATAATTTTACTGGTACCGAGATAGCTGTCCACGAGATAACCCATCATGTTTGACTGTTGCAGATTGATTGCATCAAAAATAAACTGGTAGTTTCTTTGCGTTGTGGTGGCAAGTTTAAGATAAACCGTATCGTTCGAATTGAGTGCTGGCCGTCTTTCTGCAGCGAGCGAAATAGTGTTTCTTACAATGCTAAGGTTTTCGTTTGTGTTGCCAAATTTCACAGCGTCATCCCGATCTATTCCACTACTGAACGCGTCATTGAATTCTGCAAAAGTACCGTCGGCAATCGTCGCTGTATTGTCTGCATTTAACAGGTTCAGTTTCACTTTTATAATTCCTGAAGGAATGCCATAAGGTCTGAATCCCACATTACTTCTATTCGAAGATTTACTTGATTCGTTAAAAGTGAGCGCTGCCGGATTGTTGTTTTTTGTTTCTACAAAAAAAGCCTGACCGGATTGCATGTCTGCAGTTTGGGCACTTGGCACTGACTGACTCCATGTTCCTGTAGAGAGCAGATCGTCCATCATTACATAACCGCCTGTAATGTTTAATGCAGGATCCCATACATAAAACCGGTTCACGAGATTACTTAACGAAAGGTTTCCAAAATTGACAGGAGAAGCATATGGATTACCTATGAGCGTATACTTACCAGATACAGAGGATGCAGGAAAAGTTTGTGTTCCGGTTTGTAGTACACCTATACTGCTTACGGTGGTGTTTGTAACAGTACAGGTACAGGTGTTGGCGGGATTCCGATCGCCTCTTACGAATATAAAATATCCCGTATTGTCTGCACTGCCTGTGTTGCCTGCTGAAATGGGCACTTTAGTATTTAAGACATTTACCAATGCCTGTGTACTGTAATTCCAGGTTTTCATAGTAACAGAATTTTGGGCACTGACATCCAAACCATTGCCTGAAGCTCCGGTTGGGTTCGGTCCCGTTACCAGCAATCCTATACCGGGGTTATCAGCGCCCCGATCTTGCCAGGTATTGTAAATGGTATTGCTATTGGTTACGGGAGCTGTTGATAGCCTCCACGCTCTTTTGGCAGGAAAATATCTTTCTACAGTTGCTTTGCCTATGATTTGACTTGTTGCTGCAACAGGTGCTACTCTTGCGGTAAGATTTACATCTGATTTTAATATAAGGTTACTATCTGCGTATAAGTTACCTCCGTTTACTGATAGCACATTACTTACTATAGCTACAGATTTTAAGGCTGTGCCATAAGCCGATTTGCTAATGGTAAGATTATTAAAGGCAGTTTTACTGGTGCCTGATAAATAACTAATGGATGTATCAGCATCGCCACTAAAAGAAAAAGTACTGCCGCCTGCTGAAAAAATGCCATTGTTTTTAAAAGCGGTATTATTAACCACTACGTAAATATTTCCGTTCAATACCATGTTAACTCCGGAATACATTTTTACTTCTTGTGCATTTGCAATACCCCCAATTAACATAAGCCAGCTTAACCGGTACATTTTTTTAATAGTTGTACAATTGTGAAATGGGTAGCGCATAAAAATATCGGCCGCTTTTTTGCAGTTGAGGTTTTATCCCTTTTCAGTTGTGGCCTGGTTCTTTTAAAAACGGTATAAGAACGGCAGTATTGCTAATAAAACTTCTGTATTCGACCGAGCTTTTTCTATAAGAGAGTAGAAGATATTCGCAGGATTTGAAGCGCTTGTTCTAATTTATTTTTTTACAACAGATGCAGCGTGCTTTTTTTCATTTATGAACATGGCCCATTTTTCAAGCATCCCCATTAGCTCATTTAACTCTACCGGTTTGCTTATATAATCATCCATACCTGATTGCAGGCAATCCTGCCTGTCGCCCTGCATTACATTTGCTGTCATCGCAATTATAACCGGCTGCGACTCAAGACAGAGCCTAATCATTCGTGTAGCTTCCAGACCATCCATTTCCGGCATTTGCACATCCATCAATATCAAATCATACTCGCTGGTACTAACCACTTCCAATACTTCTTTTCCATTATTGGCTAATTCTGTGTGGTATCCCAGTTTTGAAAGTATCTTGGTTGTCCATTTTTGATTCACCGGATTATCTTCTGCTATAAGGATGTTTAATGGATACTGTTTCGAAAAATTACTGGATAATTTATGAACATTATTGTGCTTATTATCCAGCGTTTTATCTTTATTCCGCAACTGGTTGAAAATAGCTTCCAACAGTAGCCGGGGCCTAACAGGTTTGCTGACGACAGCCCCTACAATTCCAGTATGTTCTTTAAATTGTTCATCGTTTACCGGATTAAGCAATATCACAGGTAATTGCGGATATTTTGTATGGGTACATTGTGCCAGTTCAAGGCCATTCATTTCCGGCATGTTCAAATCTATAACAACCAGGTCAAAGGAAACCTGTGTTAAAATTTCCAATGCATCTTTTCCGCTGGCAACCGAAGTGGTTTCCATTTTGCAGCTTTCCAGTTGCCTGCACATCAGTTCTCTTGCTTCGGCATTATCATCGGTAATCAGTATTTTCTTACCGGCGAGCTCATTCATTTCTGCATGAACACCGGAACGGGAAGGCTGCATCCCTGCTTTGCTGTAGATAGAAAAGGTAACGGTCGTTCCTTTTTTTTCTGTGCTGTCAAGGTGCATGGTACCACCCATAAGTGCTACCAGTTTTTTGCAAATAATCAGCCCAACTCCTGAAGCGGCCTGGCTATTGCCTAACGCAGCCATGCTGCTGAAATCCTGCAGTAATAATTTTGTTTGCTCTGCCGGCATGCCCCTGCCGGTATCCCGTACTTTAAACTCCAGTTTTATCCGGTTATCATCTTCACAAGCCAACAATTGCACCTCGATAAAAATTTCACCTTTGTCTGTAGCTGCCAGTGAATTTTCTATCAGGTTCATGAGTATCTGGCGTAACCGCTTTACATCCACAATTACCTGCCTGGGCACGTTGTTTTTTATCTCGTACAATAAATCAATTCCTACTGTTGCTGCCTTTGCTGCAAATACATCCAGCACTTCTTCTATACAATTGCTTAAATCAATATCGTTTGCCTCCAGGTCTCTTCCCGATTCTGTTTTGGAATATTCCAGAATATCATTCACCATTATTTCATTGATGACATGCATCAGTTTACCACCTGAATGAATAATTGTATTTACATATTCCTGTTGTTCACCTGAAAGGTCGGTGTCGTTGAGGAGTGTTGCCATCCCCAGTACCCCATTCATCGGCGTACGCAATTCATGGTTGATTCTTGAAAGCAACAGGCCTTTATTCCGTTCTGCAAACTGGGCTTTATCCGTAGCTTTCTGTTCATTTTTCGCCGCATATACCAGCAATTCATTTTTTTCCAACACCTGTCTTTCCAGGTCCAGCCGAAGATTTTTTAGTGCATTTATTTTTATGAAATGATATATAAACGCGGCAGCGAGCAATACCAGCGACAGCAGTAATTTAAACCACCAGCTAACCCAGAATATTGCAGACAATACAATTACAATTGACATAAAAAAGTTGTATGGTATATTCATATTAGTGACAGATTAAGTGCAGGCTTGTTGCCTTTTAACTAATTTTTTTTGGTGTGTTGTTTAATCGCATATACTGTATTTACCGCCGGCTATTCCAGGCTAATACTTAAACCAAGTACTGCATACCTGTCATTACCGCAAGGATTAAAAATATACAGCGGCAATTCCCAGTTGCCAAATGCTCCCTTCAAAAAGAAGCCAGCTTCAGATTGTCCTCTAACCCTATACATGCGGGTTTTCTGCATAGATATGCCCGCAGATAAACTACCTGAAACTGCATAACTCAGATCAGCCCAGCTATACATGAAATTACAACTCCTGCTGTCGCCTGAAAAGGCGTACTGGGTTTGGAGAGAAAACTGGCATTTTTTATAATCCGCTGATGCGTTGCCACCAATAACGCCTCCATTAAATTTTCCAGCAACAACGCCAGCCATAGGCGTTACTGAGAAGGAAAAATCAGATTCGTAATCAAATGTTTTACCGGTTATTACTGAAACCGTTTGCGCTGCCTCATAATTATAACGACCTTCAACATACCATCCTGTTTCGGATTGATACCAGGCTTTAGGATTGATGGCAATTGTTTTATTTTTCATAAAATAATATTGTTCAAGACCAGCTTTAACCTGTGCTGTTGCATCATGCCACAACACGAAGGCTGTCATCAACAGCCACGTAATTTTTTTCATTTTCAATAAGTATGTATTCGGCAGTAGCTAATTTATTCAACAGGCATATTTCTTTCAGAAACTTGTTCCAGCCAAAAACCAATTCATCAATAGGATGCCATAACAATACCCAGGCAAAAATGTCCAGGCTGTTGATGATTCCCACATTAAGGCCATGCTGGGCATCCAGAATCACGGGCAACAAGCCCTGAAACAATATTACCACAACGGTACTGAGGGCCAGCAAAACCCAGTTACGCCGCTTAAATTTTGAAAACTCTTTTTCCCTGTCTTCTTTCTTGGTCAAAAAATGCCTGCGGATGGCATACATCAGTGGTTCGGCATATTCTTTATCATTTGCACCGGTACATTTTAATTTATAAAAAACTACAGAGTATCTCTTCGCCGCTTTAACAGACTCCATAATGTAAGCTTCGAACTGATGGTTCAGCTGCCGCATGTAAATAGGTGCAGGATCGTGCACATTAAAATAATTGTTTGCAACCAACCTGTCGGAGGTTAAAAAAATGCTGATACTTTTTGCAAGCGGCTTGCTCATAGTATGTGTAATTGATTTTTAATCTTTCCTGCTTTTATACTGGAAAACTATTAGTCGTTTAATAAGTGAAGTATAAATAAGCCCGGGCAACCGGATCCATGTTTTGAAGTTTGGGGACATAGCCGCAGTTGCTTTATAACTTAATATCCTTTACCATCCTGACATAACTCTTTAGTTTATTAAATATTGAGCCGGCTCAGAAATATAGAAATAATACTACACTGATTCAGTGATATGAAAGATTCGAGGACACTTTATTTCGTAAAACAGGTCTGTATAAAATCAACACTTGTAGAAAGGCTTCTATAAAACTATGGCTACCTGACTAACAAGATAAAATCAAATGCCAACGTTATACCAGCGTATAACCCTTGCTTTATTGCAGATTAAACAACATATAAAAAGAGAAATGAAAAAATGGTTGGCAATAAGCGTGCTTGCCCTGGTGTTTATTTTTATTTCCGCACTGTTCTGGTACAGTGAATGGAGATATAGCCTGCCTACGCCCGTACCTGCAACATATCATACAATTAATACAGGCACTTATGTTGATTTAACAGATGCAGCATTTTCATTTCCATCAAACAAACCGGTATTCCTGCATTTTTTCAATCCAGATTGTCCCTGCTCTAAATTTAATGTTCCTCATTTTAAATCGCTTGTAACTGCTTATGCAGATAAAATAAACTTTGCTGTGATTGTAATGACAAGAGATAAACGCTGCACTGCAGACCAGGTTAAAAAAAAGTACGGGCTTACGGTACCTGTATTACTGGATACTGGTTTGGCCAGGGCTTGTGGCGTATACTCTACCCCACAGGCCGTGTTATTAGATAACCAGCATGCATTATATTATCGGGGCAACTATAACAAAAGTCGTTATTGTACCAACAGTAAAAGTAATTATGCACAAATGGCAATTGACTCCTTACTGGCTTTTCATGCCCATCCGGAGTTTACCCGGCAGGCCCTTACGGCTTACGGCTGTACTTTACCAACCTGTAAAAAGTAACTATCATATCATTATTCAAAAAGGGCTTAATGCAGTCAAAAGAAAATATACCAGTACAACAAACGGAATACACTGCTGTTTATTTACCGGAACTCAATAACAGATCAAACAGATTGATCAACTATTTTCTGTTCTGTTTTTTTATTGCAGGTTTATTGTTGGCTCCTTTTTACGATACATGGTTTATAGCCATTGGCTCTGGAGGCGCATGCCTTATTGCTTACTACTTTACAAAAGCGCTACTTCCAACCTCCGATTTGTACCAGTATGTTTTAAGTGTGGTATTAGGGGTTTTCATGGCCCAATATATTTTTCAAATGCATGGCTTATTCGAGATGCATTTTTTTGCATTTATTGGCAGTGCAATACTAATCACTTATCAAAACTGGAAATTACAAATACCGTTAATGGTATTTGTTCTCATTCATCATGCAGGATTAGGCTACCTGCAAAACTCCGGCGTTGAAGGCATTTATTTTACCCAGCTAAACTCGTTGGAACTGCAAACTTTTATCATCCATATACTACTGGCTGCTGTGATTTTTTTCATCTGCGGGTTATGGGCATACCAGTTAAAAAAGTACAGTAAAATACAATGGGACCAGGTACAGCAATTGGGCGAGATGGAAAGGGAAGCTCAGCTTCACAAAGTGAGGGTGTTAAATGAAGAAGTGTTACAGGCTGCCTGGTTAAAAGAACAGCAGGCCCGAAAAGAAGCGGATGAGGCCAATAAAGCAAAAAGTATTTTCCTGGCTACCATGAGCCATGAAATAAGAACTCCTATGAACGGCGTGATTGGTATGGCATCCTTATTATCCGAAACAGAGTTAAATGATGAACAACGGGACTATGCAAAAACAATCAGCAGTTGCGGCGAAGTATTGCTTGGGGTAATCAATAATATTCTTGATTTTTCTAAAATAGAATCAGGCAATATGGAGCTGGAAGCCCATGATTTTGATTTGCGCAATTGCATTGAAGAAGTGCTGGATGTATTTGCCGAAAAAGCAGGTAAAGCAGGCCTGGACCTGGTGTATGAAATAGACCACGGTGTACCGGCGCAAATTATTGGTGACAGCCTGAGGCTTCGACAGGTGTTGGTAAACCTGGTAAACAATGCCATAAAGTTTACTGAAGCGGGTGAAATATTTGTGGGTGTTCGCCTGGAAAAAACATATGCTACCGGCCAAATTGAAATAAGGTTTGATATAAGGGATACCGGTATAGGAATACCGGCAGATAAAATGGAGAGAGTGTTTAAAGCTTTTTCACAGGTAGATTCTTCTACAACCCGCAGACATGGAGGAACAGGGCTGGGACTTGTTATTTGTGAAAAAATAATAAACCTGATGGGCGGACATATTGCTGTGAAGAGCGTAGAGCATGAGGGTTCCACTTTTACTTTTACCATGAAAGCAGTTGCCAGTTCGCAGTCGCTGAGGGCCTATGTTACCAATCATGTTGCTGGTATGGAAGGTAAGCGGGTACTGATTGTTGATGACAATTCAACAAATCGCCGCATACTTAAAAAGCAACTGGAAAGTTGGAAAATGGTTCCCATACTTGCGCCCGGCGGTGAGGCAGCGATGGAGATATTGCAAAAAGATGGGTTGTTTGACTTGCTGCTTACTGACATGCAGATGCCTGATATGGATGGTTGCGAACTGGCACAAAGGGTTCAGCAACTTTACCCCGGGCTGCCGATTATTCTCTTAAGTTCAGTGGGTGATGACCGCAATAAAAATTACCCTGGGTTGTTTAAATCAATATTGACAAAGCCTATTAAGCAGGAAATGCTTTGCCAGCTTATGATCAATGAACTAAGGGGTAAATCAAAAAACATGGCAAATGAAAGAGCGCCTGTTATGCAAAAACTTTCTATTGATTTTGCGAAGCAAAATCCACTTAATATACTGGTAGCTGAAGACAACCCGGTGAACCAAAAATTAACGCTTAAAATTTTAACTAAGCTGGGCTACGATGCTGTGCTTGCAGAAAACGGCTTGCAAACTATAGAAATAGCCGCCCGGCAAAAATTTGATATAATACTGATGGATGTTCAAATGCCCGGCATGGACGGATTGGAGGCAACAAGGATCATCAGGCAAACAATGGAAGTACAACCTGTGATAATAGCAATGACAGCCAATGCAATGACGGAAGATAAAGACGAATGCCTGCGCACGGGAATGGACGATTTCTTAGGCAAGCCGGTGAGGTTAGAAGACATAGTAAATATGATTGCTAAATGGTCTGTTATCGCCAAAGAAAAAATTGTACGTAAAAAAATAGCTTGATCACCTACTACAAATAAAAATTACCACAATGGAAAACTTACAACCCAATACCATTCCTACCTCAATTTTTTCAACCGGAGCCTTATATGACCTGAGCCTGCTGGAAGAGTTGGATGGTGATGATTACCTGCTGGAAATGTTGCAGATTTTATTAACTGAAGTTCCAAAAGACATTAAAGAAATGAAAGATGCGGCGATGGCCGGAAGAGCCGACGTTATTTGTACAAAGGCGCATAAACTGAAAAGCAGCGCAGCAATCATCCAGGCAAACAAATTAGCGTTGTTGCTGGAAAATATTGAAGCAGTCGGTAAAAAGGCGCCGGATGGCAATGAACTTAACCAACTGGTTGATACGGCAGTTGACCTTTTTAGCCAAATTGAATCAGGGCTTAAAATGGACGCTGCTAAATTAACGCATTAGTCGCCACAGGTCAGGGTACCAATCCCGCCGTGTCAAACACAACAAACAAATGAAAGCCATACGATTCTTACTTTTACTTTTTATTCAACTTTTGTGCTATTGCGCCATTGGCCAAAGGCAGCACCTGAAATTTGAACATTTTGATATCAATGCCGGCTTATCACAAAACCACATTATGTGTATTTTACAGGATAGCCGTGGATTTATGTGGTTCGGAACAAGGGACGGTTTGAATAAATATGACGGCTACAAGTTTACCGTTTATAAAAATGATGCAAAAGACAGTAATAGCATCAGCAACAATTTCGTTTCCGGCATCGTGGAAGATGCCAACGGTTTTATTTGGATAGCCACAAGAGGCGGCGGTTTAAATCGTTATGATAAAGAAAAAGACCAGTTTACACGTTTTAAACATGACGCGGAAAACCCTAACAGCATATCAGGCAACATCGTAAACAACATCAGCAAAGACGCTGCAGGAAACTTGTGGATCTGCACAGAGGACAATCTAAATTTTTTTGATCCGGTACACAATGTCTTTGTGAAGTATAAAATAAATGCGAGATGCGTGTTAGAGGACAGTGATCACCGGCTTTGGGCAGGTACCTACCAGGATGGACTTGGCTTACTGAATAAAAAAGAAAAAACTTTTACCTTTTTCAGTCACCTGCAAAATGATACGGGTTCAATAAGCAACAACAATATTTCTGTCATTTATGAAGACAATAAAAAGCGGCTCTGGGTTGGCACGGTAGGTGGTGGATTCAATCTTTTTGACAGAACCAGCAAAACTTTTCGTGATTTTCAGCATGCCGCAAACGGTGTGGGCACGCAGTCCTCCAACACGGTTTTTTCGCTGGCCAATGATGCCGCCGGCAATCTATGGATTGGTACAGAAAATGGTGGTCTTGGCGTGTATAATTCTTCCAGCAAAGAATTTGAATGGTATCAGCATGATGAGATAGATAACAGCAGCATCAGCCATAATTCTGTGTATTCAATTTATAAAGATACTGACGACAATATGTGGGTGGGCACTTTCGCAGGAGGCGTAAATTTATCCACAAGAAACAGCAAACGTTTTGCCCATTTTAAGCACACTTCAGACAACAGCAGTCTTAGTAATAATAATGTGCTGTGCATGCAGGAAAGTACAGACGGAAAAATTTGGGTTGGCACAGATGGCGGCGGGCTCAATCTTTTTGATCCGGTTAGCAAAAAATTTGTTCACTACACACACCAACAGGGAAACCAGAACAGTATTTGCGGTAATTATGTATTGAGTGTTTGCGGGGATACTAAAGGCAATGTATGGGTTGGCACCTGGGGTGATGGTATTACGGTGTATAATCCTCAAAAAAATACTTACCGGCATTTTAAAAATAACCCGTCTGACAAATTCAGTTTAAGCTGTAATAATGCCTGGAAAATTTTTGAAGACCGGGACAGCAATGTGTGGATAGGTACTTATAACGGGGGGCTTAATTTATATAACCCAGTCACTAATTCCTTTACACGTTTTGATACCGGCAGCACTAACAACAGTGCTAACAAAATACAAACCATCACAGAAGATGCAAGCGGTAATTTGCTGATAGGTACAGATGGAGGAGGCTTGCAATTATTCAACAAACAAACAAAAGTTTTTACCAGTTTTATACATGATGATACCAAAAACAGCATCACTGATAACCGGATTACTTTTACTCATGTTGACAAATTGGGAAACTGGTGGATTGGCACAATGGCTGGCTTAAATTATTATGATGTAAAAAGACATTTTTTCACCAGCTACACCACGGCAGACGGGCTGCCCAACAACGTAATCTTTGGCCTGGCAGAAGATAGCAAAGGTAACTTTTGGATTAGTACCAATAAAGGAATTTCCTGTTTTAACACTTCCACAAAAAAATATAAAAACTTTGATGTTGACGATGGTTTGCAATC